>JBJMTX010000010.1:0-65307 GCA_045811485.1 Allosphingosinicella sp. | reverse complement strand
CGCGCCGAACACCACCTTGTCGCCCGACAGGGTCGTCGGGTCGATCACCATCGCGCGGCTGAGGCGGTCCTCGATGTCGGCGATCTGCGCCTCGACCTGGCCCTGGCGCTCCTTCGCGGCGTGATATTCGGCATTCTCGGAAAGGTCGCCATGGCCGCGCGCTTCCTCGATCGCGTCGATGATCTGCGGTCGCTCGACGGTCTTGAGGTGCCGCACGTCGCTCTGCAGCTTCTCATAGCCCTCGGCCAGCATCGGCATCTTCTCGACCGTCGCCATAACCTTTGCCTTTCGTCGAAACTTCTTTCGGCCGCCTCCGGTGTGCGGGGCGGCCATGTCGCGTTCAATTGTTGAGGATCACGCTCTGGAGACGGAATAATAGTCCTGGAGGGAGCGAACTTCAAGGCTGCCCTCTCGCTGGGCCGCGATCGCCCGGGTGACGGCGATGCTCGAGGCGGCGGTGGTGAAATAGGGCACCTTCGCCATCAGCGCCGAGCCGCGGATCGAGGCGCTGTCCTTGTGGCTCTGCCAGCCCTCGGTGGTGTTGAAGATGATGTCGATCTCGCCGTCCTTGATCTTGTCGACGATGTGGGGCCGGCCCTGCGCGACCTTGTTCACCGTCTCGACCGCGATCCCCTGGCCGGCGAGATAGTCGGCGGTGCCGCCGGTGGCGACGACTCGAAAGCCCATCTCGCACAGCGCGCGAATGGCTGGCACGATCAGCGGCTTGTCGCTGTCCTTGACCGAGACGAACAGGGTTCCGGAGGTCGGCAGGTTGAGCCCCGCGCCGAGCTGCGACTTGAGGAAAGCCTTGGCGAAATCCGCATCGATTCCCATGACTTCGCCGGTGGACTTCATTTCCGGTGACAGGACCGGATCGACTCCCGGAAAGCGCGCGAAGGGGAAGACCGCTTCCTTGACCGCGATATGGGCGATGTCGGTGCCGAGCGGGAGGAAGGGCATCAAAGGCTCGCCCGCCATGACCCGCGCCGCGATCTTGGCGATCGGCGTTCCCACCGCCTTGGCGACGAACGGGACGGTTCGGCTGGCGCGCGGATTGACCTCGATGAGGTAGATCTCGCCGTCCTTGACGGCGAACTGGACGTTCATCAGCCCCTTGACCCCGAGCGCCAGCGCGAGCGAGCGCGTCTGGCGCTCGATTCCCGCGATGATCTCCCGATCGAGGCTGTAGGGCGGAAGCGAGCAGGCGCTGTCGCCCGAATGGACCCCTGCCTCCTCGATATGCTGCATCACGCCCGCGATGGCGACGTCCTTGCCGTCGCAGTTCGCATCGACGTCGACCTCGACCGCGTCGCGCAGATATCTGTCGATGAGGACGGGGCTGTCGCCGGAGACCTGGACCGCGGTGACGATATAATCGTCGAGCTGGGCGGGGCCGTCGACGATCTCCATAGCCCGTCCCCCAAGCACGTAGGAGGGCCGGGTCAGAACCGGATAGCCGATCCGCTCGGCGACCGCGATCGCCTCCTCGCGCGAGCGGGCGAGGCCGTGCTCCGGCTGCCGGAGGCCGAGGCGGTTGACGAGCGCCGCGAAGCGCTCGCGATCCTCGGCGAGATCGATCGCGTCGGGCGAGGTGCCGAGGATCGGGATGCCCTCCCGCTCCAGCGCCGCCGCGAGCTTGAGCGGCGTCTGGCCGCCGAACTGCACGATCACGCCTACAAGCTCGCCCCTCTTTTTCTCGACATGGAGGATCTCGAGCACGTCCTCGACGGTGAGCGGCTCGAAATAGAGACGGTCCGAAGTATCGTAATCGGTCGAGACCGTCTCCGGGTTGCAGTTGATCATGATCGTCTCGAACCCGGCCTCGGCGAGCGCATAGGCGGCATGGACGCAGCAATAATCGAACTCGATCCCCTGCCCGATCCGGTTCGGCCCGCCGCCGAGGATGACGACCTTCCTTCGGTCCGACGGCTGGCTCTCGTCTTCGGGCTCGCCGAAGCTCGGCGCCTCGTAGGTCGAATACATGTAGGGCGTCTTCGCGTCGAACTCGGCGGCGCAGGTGTCGATGCGCTTGAAGACGGGGCGAACGCCGAGCTTGTGGCGAAGCGCCCTCACCTCCTCCTCGGTCGTCGCGCCGATCATCGCCTTGGTGACGTCATGGAGCAGGCCGTGGCTTCGCGCCCTTGTCTTGATCGCGCTTCCGGCGATGTGCGCCGACTTCAGCGCCAGCTCGGCGAGCCGGCGGTCGCAAAAGCCCATCGCCTTCAATCGGCGCATTCCGGCGGCCTCGCGCGGCAGGCCGTCCCGGCAGATCGCCTCTTCGGCGTCGACGATCTCCTTCAATCGCTCGAGGAACCAGGGATCGTATCTGGCGATGGCGTGGATCTCGGCGACGGTGAAGCCCTCGCGAAGCGCCTGGGCAGCGACGAGCAGCCGGTCGGGAGTCGGCCGGGCCAGCGCCGCCTCGATCTCGATCCTCGGCGCACCGTAGAGCGGCTTGACCCCGTCGAGGCCGATGAGGCCGGTCTCGAGCCCCCTCAGCGCCTTCTGCAAGCTCTCGTGGAAGCTGCGGCCGATCGCCATGACCTCGCCGACGGACTTCATCGCCGTCGACAGCAGGGGCTCCGAGCCCTTGAACTTCTCGAACGCGAAGCGCGGGATCTTGGTGACGACATAGTCGATGGTCGGCTCGAAGCTGGCCGGCGTCACTCCGGTGATGTCGTTCTGGATCTCGTCGAGCGTGTAGCCGACGGCGAGCTTGGCCGCGACCTTGGCGATCGGGAATCCGGTCGCCTTGGAGGCGAGCGCCGAGGAGCGCGAGACCCGCGGGTTCATCTCGATGACGACCAGCCTGCCGTTCTCGGGATTCACCGCGAACTGGACGTTCGAACCCCCTGTTTCGACACCGATTTCGCGCAGGCAAGCGATGCTTGCGTTGCGCATGATCTGATATTCCTTGTCGGTCAGGGTCAGCGCCGGGGCGACGGTGATCGAATCGCCGGTGTGGACGCCCATCGGATCGACATTCTCGATCGAGCAGACGATGATGGCGTTGTCGTTGCGGTCGCGGACGACCTCCATCTCAAACTCTTTCCACCCCAGCACCGATTCCTCGATCAGCACTTCGGTGGTCGGCGAGGCGTCGAGCCCGCCCTCGACGATGGCGACGAACTCCTCGCGATTATAGGCGATTCCGCCGCCCGTGCCGCCGAGGGTGAAGCTGGGGCGGATGATCGCGGGCAGGCCGACAAAGTCGAGCGCCTTGACGGCGTCTTCAAGGCTGTGGGCGATCTGCGAGCGCGGGCTCTCCAGCCCGATCCGGCTCATAGCCTCGCGGAACTTGAGGCGATCCTCGGCCTTCTCGATCGCCTCGGCGTCGGCGCCGATCATCCTGACGCCATATTTCTCCAGCGTGCCGTCCTTCCACAGCGCCAGAGCGGTGTTGAGCGCGGTCTGGCCGCCCATCGTCGGAAGCACCGCGTCGGGCCTCTCCTTCTCGATGATGAGCCGGACGAATTCGGGCGTGATCGGCTCGACATAGGTCGCGTCGGCGAGCTCGGGATCGGTCATGATCGTCGCCGGATTGCTGTTCACCAGCACGATCCGATACCCCTCCGCCTTCAGCGTCTTCGCCGCCTGAGTCCCCGAATAATCGAACTCCGCCGCCTGGCCGATAACGATCGGGCCGGCGCCGATGATGAGGATGGAGGAAATGTCGGTGCGGCGGGGCATCTCTAACCCTGCACCAACCAAGTTACTAGAATGCCTAGCAAAGCGACTATCACAGCCATCCATGCCGCCAATGCCTGATGCTTGCCCCAATCATGGCCTCCGGCCTTACTTCCAGCCTGTAGAGACTTTGAGGGAAGGATCACGGGGCGTATTGGCTCTGGCGGAAAGTCAGTTTCCCCTGAGCTAAGCTTCTTTAGGACGGCTTTGCTAGCCTCCTCGCTGTCCAGCCACGCGTCCCGATTTGCATGAAGACGCGCGATAAAGGATGTCGGCACTTTAAGTGCTCTGTCGACCCTTGCCATGCCGTCGCGAGAGATTTGCCACAACCCTTCCTCTGAGTAAAAGGGATGGTACTCGCGCTCGATATCCCCCTTGGCGTAGAGCTCCGCAAGGGCCAGTTCCACCCGCCGTAGCGATACCTTGACATTGAAAAGGCGCATGACATCGGCCGGCGTGATCTCGCCTCCACCAGCCTCGGCGTGTTGATGGAGCTTGTACAGCACAGCCAAATCTATTTTCGCCTGACTAAGACTCACGACACGCCCTCAGCGCCGTGACGAATTTCTCGAACAGATACGTACTGTCCTGAGGCCCCGGGCTCGCCTCGGGATGGTACTGCACGCTGAACGCCCGTCGGTCGGTCAGCTCCAGCCCGGCCAGACTCCCGTCGAACAGCGACACATGCGTCGCCCGCGCATTGTCCGGCAGGCTCTCCGCCTCGACCGCGAAGCCGTGGTTCATGCTGGTGATCTCGACCCGGCCGTCGGCGAGGCGCTTGACCGGGTGGTTGGCGCCTCGGTGGCCCTGGTGCATCTTCACCGTCCTGGCGCCGACGGCGAGGCCGAGGAGCTGGTGGCCGAGGCAGATGCCGAACAGGGGCTTGCCGGTCTCCAGCAGCTTGCGGATCACCGGCACCGCATATTCGCCGGTCGCGGCGGGGTCGCCGGGGCCGTTGGAGAGGAAGAGGCCGTCGGGCTCGTGGGCCATTACCTCCTCATAGGTGGCCGTCGCGGGGAGGACGGTGACCCGGGCGCCGGCGTCGGCAAGGTTGCGGAAGATGTTGCGCTTCGAGCCGTAGTCGATGGCGACGACGTGGGGGCGGCCCTCGCCCTCCCCGCTCTCGCCATACCCCTCGCCGAGGCGCCAGCCGCCGCCCGACCAGCGGAACATCTGCTTGCAGGAGACCTCCTTGGCGAGATCCATTCCCTCGAGGCCCGGCCAGGCCCGCGCCCTGGCTAGCAGGGCATCGAGGTCGAACTTCCCGTTTGCGCGGTGGGCGATCACCCCGTTGGGCGCCCCCTGCTCCCGGATTCTCCGGGTCAACGCCCTTGTGTCGACCCCGCTGAGGCCGATCCGGCCGTTCGAGCGCATCCAATCCGCGAAAGTCTGGATCGCCCGGAAGTTGCTCGGCTCGGTGACGTCCTGGCGAACGACGCAGCCGAGCGTCCAGGGATTGTCCGCCTCGACGTCCTCATAGTTTGCGCCGACATTGCCGATGTGGGGGAAGGTGAAGGTGACGATCTGGGCGGCGTAGGAGGGATCGGTCATCACCTCCTGGTAGCCGGTCATCGCGGTGTTGAAGCAGACCTCGCCGACCGCCTCGCCTTCGGCGCCGAATCCCCGGCCCCAGATCGCCGACCCGTCGGCCAGGACCAATACGCCCGTGGCCCCATTCGGATCGTAGGCGGAGCGTGACGCAGTCATGCTCCGGCGGTCCGATCCGAACAGCATAGGCCGCGCGCGGGCGAGGTCCTGGCGTCGGCCATGAGGGCGGGCACTCCGGTTGAAGCTGGCGATGTCGCTAAGGCTCGACCGCTAGAGGCGCGGCCCGCGAGCGTCAATCTGTTAAAAGCCCGCCGCCGCGGCTATCCTCCCGCCTTTCCCACGCCTGGACCCCAAAGACATGATTCGCGACGACATCAAGGCTGCCCTAGTCACCGCCATGAAGAGCGGCGACAAGCCGCGCACCGCCACCCTCCGACTCGTCCAGTCCTCGATCAAGAATCGCGACATCGAGCTTCGCACCGGCTCCGGAGCCCCGGCGGACGACGATGCGCTGGTGAGCGAGGTGCTCCAGAAGATGGTCAAGCAGCGCCGCGAATCGATCGCCCTCTACGAGCAGGGCGGGCGGCAGGAGCTGGCCGATGCGGAAGCCGCCGAGGTCGCGGTGATCGAGGGCTTTCTTCCACAGCAGATGAGCGAGGCGGAGGCCAGAGCGGCGATCGAGGCGATCGTCGCCGAGTCCGGCGCTTCGTCGCTGAAGGACATGGGCCGGGTGATGGCGGCGCTGAAGGAGAAGCATGCCGGAGCGATGGACATGGGACAGGCGAGCGCGCTGGTGAAGGCGCGGCTATCCGCTTGACGTTGCCCGCCGCCGATCCGTGCTTATAGAAGGATGGAGCAGAGCGCACCTCAGGCCGCGACTCGCGACGATTCACCCGGTGGGCGGCGGCGCGGCTTCGCGCTTCTGAGCCCGCAATTCCTCGACGAGCTCCGCTCCCGCGCCACCCTCTCGACCCTCGTCGGCCGGACCGTTCCGCTGAAGAAGGCCGGCAACGAGTATAAGGCCTGCTGCCCTTTCCATCAGGAGAAGACGCCCAGCTTCTGGGTGAACGACCTCAAGGGCTTCTACCATTGCTTCGGCTGCGGCGCGCACGGCGACGCGATACGCTGGCTGACCGACGCGCGCGGAATGGCCTTCATGGACGCGGTCCGCCAGCTCGCCGAGGAGAACGGGCTCGAGCTGCCCAAGCCGGCGCCGGAGGAGATCGCGCGGCAGGAGCGCGCGGCCGGGCAGCACGAAGTGCTCGAAGCGGCGGCGGCCCATTTCCAGGCGGGGCTTCAGCGGATCGAGGGTGCCGCGGCTCGCGACTATCTCGCCAAACGCGAGATCGGCGGACAGGCGATCGCCGAGTTCAGTCTCGGCTTTGCTCCGGATTCGCGGGGCGGGCTGGCCAAGGCGCTGCCCCAGTTCACGGCGCAGCAGCTGATCGACGCGGGGCTTCTGATCAGCGTCGAGGAGAAGGAGCCCTACGACCGCTTCCGCGGCCGGATCATGGTTCCGATCCGCGATCCCCGCGGACGCACGATCGCCTTCGGCGGCCGAATCCTCGGTCCCGGCGAGCCCAAATATCTCAACTCGCCCGACACCTTCCTGTTCGACAAGGGCCGGGTCCTGTTCAACCTCGACCGGGCGGGGCCCGCCAGCCGCCAGAGCGGGCGGATCCTCGTCGTCGAAGGCTATTTCGACGTCATCGCCCTCGACGAAGCCGGGATCCGCGAAGCGGTCGCGCCGATGGGCACGGCGCTGACCGACGCCCAGCTCGAATTGCTCTGGCGCCTCGCCGACGAGCCGATCCTCTGCTTCGACGGCGATTCGGCCGGCCGAAAGGCCGCTGAACGCGCCGCCCATCGCGCCATCCCCGTGCTCCGGCCCGGCAAGCAGCTCCGCATCGCCCTTCTACCCGGCGGCAAGGATCCCGACGACATCGTCCGCCAGCAGGGGCGCGAGGCGTTCGAGCGCCTGCTCGCCGGCGCCCTCCCCCTCGCCTCCTTCCTCTACGCCGCCGAGCGGGAGCGGATCGACCCGTCCCGGCCCGAGCAGCGAGCCGCCCTTCGCAGCCGGCTCGAGGAGCTCGCCCGCTCCTGCGCCGACCGCTTCGTCGCCGAGGAATTCGCCCGCTCCTTCCGCGACCTCTTCTTCGACGAGTTCGGCTGGAAGAAGAGGCAGCGCGACGACATCTTCCGCTCCGCGGTGCGGACCTCGCCGCGGGTGGCGCCCGACATCGCCCGTCTGATCGTGAGGTCGGCGCTCTACGGCCTGACCCGCTTCCCCGCCGTCGCCGCGGCGCATCTCGACCAGGTCACCGCGATCCCGCTCAGCCATCCCGATCTGAGACGCTGGCGCGATGCGATCGCCGAGGCGGTCTCGCTCAACGCCGACATAGAGAGCGACGGGATCGAGGCCATCCTCGAAGCCGATCTCCGCCCCGAGACGATCCGACGCGATCTCGGCTCGGACCTCCGCTTCGCTTTCACCCGCCAGTCCACCCCGCCCGATCTCGCCGTCCGCCAGCTCGAGACGATGATCGCTTTCCTCGCCGAGGAAGCCTCGGTCGAAGGCGCTCTCGGCGAGCTCGACCGCGAGGCGGTGGCGGACGCCGGCGGCGACGCCTACATGGCGATCGAAGCCCGGCGCCAGCAGCTTCGCGAGGCCCGGCTGGCGCTGCTCGAGCGCGGTGCCGGCTGGAACGAGCCACTCCACGCTTGATCCCCGGCCGTTCCATACCATATTGACCCAAATCGGCGCTTCTCCACCAGAGCTGCGCCTGGACGCGGACAGGCCTTTCCTTCAACCGCCATGCTGCCGACCCGGAACGTGAGTCTTGCGATCTCGTTCTGGATAGAGGCACATTGGCGGACCGCGCGGATTGCGGCGCGCATCAGGGAAAGTACTGGCCGCGGGGGCGAGAGACATTGCAAGGCGTTTAGATGGCGAAGACGAACACGGCGGCCGAGACGGATGAGAAGCAGGACGGCGGCGATGCGCCGCTGATCGACCTCAACGAGGCCTCACTCAAGAAGCTGATCGCCCGCGCCAAGAAGCGCGGCTACATCACCTATGACGAACTGAACGACGCCCTCCCCCAGGACCAGATGGCCTCGGAGCAGATCGAGGACGTGATGTCGGCGCTCAATGAGATGGGCGTCAACGTCGTCGAGAATGAGGAAGCGGACGAGGAGGAGGCCGAGCCGGAAGTCGACACTTCGGCCGACGAGGACAGCGGCGCCGAGGGCGAGCGCTTCATCATCGAGAAGAAGAAGGAGACGGTCGACCGCACCGACGATCCGGTACGCATGTACCTTCGCGAGATGGGCGCGGTCGAGCTTCTCAGCCGCGAGGGCGAGATCGCCATCGCCAAGAGGATCGAGGCCGGCCGCGACACGATGATCTGGGGCCTGTGCGAATCGCCGATCACCTTCAACGCCATCATCCACTGGTCGAACGCGCTCAACGCCGGCGAGATGCAGCTTCGCGAGATCCTCGACCTCGACGCCATGCTCTCGAAGGGCCCGACCCCCGAGCAGGTCGAGAGCGCTGAGGAAGAGGGCGGGGACGAGATCAGCGAGAAAACCGCCGGCCCCTCCTACAAGGAGGAGGAAGAAGTCGAATCCGCCCCCGCCGAGGAGGAGGACGAAGAGGAATCGATGGTCGAGCGCCGCGCGCGCCCGCAGTTCGAGGAGGATGACGAGGACAACACCCTCAGCCTCGCCCAGATGGAGGAGACTCTGAAGCCGCAGGCGCTCGAGCGCTTCGCCCGGATCACCGACCTCTACAAGAAATTCTCGAAGACCCAGCACGCCCGGATGGAGGCGATGAGCGCCGGCCAGGAATTTGCCCGGGGCGATGAGAACAAGTATCAGAAGCTTCGCGAGCAGCTCACCGCCGAGGTCGAGAGCGTCCAGTTCCA
Organism: Allosphingosinicella sp.; assembly: GCA_045811485.1. Classification (GTDB taxonomy): domain Bacteria; phylum Pseudomonadota; class Alphaproteobacteria; order Sphingomonadales; family Sphingomonadaceae; genus Allosphingosinicella. The sequence goes on along the minus strand of JBJMTX010000010.1, from coordinate 56,146 downwards.
CGGCGCCAAGATCGAATATCTCGTCGACCAGCTCTACAGCTACAACCGCCGCCTCACCGCTCTGGCCGGCCAGATGCTCCGTCTCGCCGAGCGCCACAAGGTGCCGCGCCGGGCCTTCCTCGATTCCTATCTCGGCCACGAGCTCGACGAGGGCTGGGCCGAGCGCGTCTGCAACACCGACAAGAAATGGAACGCCTTCTGCAGCCAGGAATCCTCCGCGATCGAGCGCATCCGCGCCGAGATCGCCGAGATCGCCAGCGCGACGGGCATGAGCCTCGCCGAGTTCCGCCGGATCGTGAACCAGGTCCAGAAGGGCGAGCGCGAGGCGCGGATCGCCAAGAAGGAGATGGTCGAGGCCAATCTCCGCCTCGTCATCTCGATCGCGAAAAAGTATACGAACCGCGGCCTGCAATTCCTTGATCTTATTCAGGAAGGTAATATCGGCCTAATGAAGGCCGTGGACAAATTCGAATATCGCCGCGGCTACAAATTCTCGACCTACGCCACCTGGTGGATCCGCCAGGCGATCACCCGCTCGATCGCCGACCAGGCCCGCACCATCCGAATCCCGGTCCACATGATCGAGACGATCAACAAGCTCGTCCGCACCAGCCGCCAGATCCTCCACGAGATCGGCCGCGAGCCGACCCCCGAGGAGCTCGCCGAGCGCCTCTCCATGCCGCTTGAGAAGGTCCGCAAGGTGATGAAGATCGCCAAGGAGCCGATCTCTCTGGAGACGCCCATCGGCGACGAGGAGGACAGCCATCTCGGCGACTTCATCGAGGACAAGAACGCGGTCATCCCGGTGGACGCGGCGATCCAGGCGAATTTGAAGGAGACGGTGACGCGCGTCCTCGCCAGCCTGACCCCTCGCGAAGAACGCGTCCTCCGCATGCGCTTCGGCATCGGGATGAACACCGATCACACGCTCGAGGAGGTGGGGCAGCAATTCAGCGTCACACGCGAGCGTATCCGGCAAATCGAGGCCAAGGCGCTGCGGAAGCTGAAGCATCCGAGCCGCAGCCGGAAGATGCGGTCGTTCCTCGACCAATGATTCGGCTTCTCGGACCCGCTTTGCTGCTGGCGATGTGCGGGGCTGCCCCCGCTTACGCTCAGGCCGCTCCCGGCACTGCGGCCGCGACGGTCGATCCGGAACGGCTCGCCCTCGCCAATGAGATCATCGCCCTCGCCTATCCGCCCGAACGGCGACAGGCGATCTTCATGGGCACCATGGATGCTCTGATGGGCCAGACTCGCACGGCCGTCGCCGATTCGAGCGGGGGCCGGATGGACGCCGGGGCGCAGTCGATCCTCGATCGGTTCGCCGGCCGCGCGAGAAGTGTCTCGGAACCGCTGATCGCCGAAGCGGCGCCCCCCTTGTTCTCGGCCATGGCACGCGGCTACGCGCGCCTGTTCACCCGCGACGAGCTGATCCATATCCGCGCGTTCGTCGCGACCCCGGCCGGCGCCAAATATTTCCAGCGCTCCGCCGAGCTGCTCAACGACCCCGATGTCGCCGAGGCCAATACGGCCTATATCACCCGCGTCCTGACCGCCCTCCAGCCCCTCCAGGCCGAACTGCGCCAGCAGCTCTCCGACCATTTCCGCAAGGACGCGGGGCACTAGGGCCGGCCCGCGCCCGACTCGATCGGGCGTCACCTCTTTGCGGCTTAGCGGCTTTGCGTGAGACAGCCTTCATGTGGTCGTGCGTGCGCTGATGCGGGGATTTGGTTTCACGCGAAGGCGCAAAGAGGCCGGGCGGCTGTCGGGATCGGTGCACAATGTGCGGGCTCGCGATGCGGCAGCGCGGGATTTACTCGCGGGACCGCCTGCTGCACTTTCCGCCCATGAAGCGGTCGAGCGTCGCGCCCATCCTGGCCATCCTTCTGGCGGTGCCGACGGCCGCCTGCGGCGACGAGACCACGCGCGGGCGGGCTCTGGCCGAGACCGTGGCGCACGATTTCAGGAAGCAGTGCGAGAGCGCCCATGCGCCGGACGAGGCGATGCGCCGCCATCTCGTCCGCCTGTGCCGCTGCGCCGAGGCGAGGATCGCCGCGACTCCGATGCGCTGGGGCGAGAGCGATGCCTCGGTCAACCAAAAGGTCCAGGCGGCGATGAACGCCTGCTACGCCCGGCTGGGCGGCGCCCCGGGCGCGGGGCGGCGTTGATCGGGGCGCGTAAAGCACCGCGGGGAAAATTGGAGACTGTCACCATTTTCTCTCACCATTTTCTCCCGTCACCATTTTCTCCCAGAGGGTAACAAACGGGAGGTCTGGATGGCGGGGTGCCAGCTACGTGTTGGTGTAGCTGACACCCTTTGGCCTGGACCGCTTATTCGTGGCGCCACTTGTCGCGACCGGGGCCTACGTTGCGCACACGTTCGATGTGTCGCGTCGCGTCAGGATTGAGCTCCTTGGCACGGTCGATGGCCTCACGCTGAGTGTCCTCGACCGCGCTCGCGCGACCGGCTCCCGGCTTGAGCACCTTGTATTTGCCGTCGTCGCGACGCTCGATGAAAAAATTATCGTCTTTGTCCATTTGAAAGCCCTCCGATGACCCGTCGTGGCGCGAGGCATTGTCATGAAGATGAGGCGCCGCCCCACTTGTGACGGACCGGGTAGGAGAAAGTTCCGTGAATTGCGACCAGCGGCCTCAACCCATCCCATGCGCCGTCGGAATCGGCGAAGACTCCCGCCAGCTGGGCCAGCAATTCCGCCTCCCCCGGTTACCGCCGGGGTCTCCGGCGCTTCTCAGTCCGCCTTCACCGTCAGCGTCTCATAGGCCAGTTCCAGGCTCTCGACCGCCACCTCGTTCGAATCCGATTTGAGGTCGGTGCCGGTCAGCTTCGTCGGCCAGGCATTGGTCAGGGTCCAGGTCATCGTCGGCGCTGCCGTCTCGTCGAGCAGGCGGATGGTGACGGTCCGGCGATTGACGATGTTGCGCCGGACTTCGTCGACCCAGTCCCATAAAATCGAATCCCGCGAGAAAAGGCCCTTCTTCAGCGTTGCATTGTGGACGCGGCCCAAGCCGGGCATCTTGATCGGCTGGAAGACCGGGCTGTTGCCGTGGCGGTTTTCGAAAGGCGTGACTGGGCTCTCCAGCCCGCCGATCTCCGAAAATCCCTGCGGCCGTCCGTCGCCGAAATCGACGTCGAAATAGAATTTCGGAAGCGGCCATACCGCGCCTCTTGCCGAACCGTCGTCGCCCATGATCGCCCTCCCGCGGGCCCGGACCTACCACCGCTGGCGTCATGGAGACAGTCCCTTGGCGGCAGTCGCGAGACTGGGGGGTTCCGGTGCCAGCCAGTGCCATGCCAGGTACGTGCCAGGTACGTGCCAGGCACCGCTCCTCCCCGCGATCGGGGCAGGCGCCAGGCCTGCCCCGATCCCGTCACCCGCGCGGTCAGGCGGCGGGCTGGGCCGTGCCGCTTCGGGCTTCGGCACGGTCGGACACGGCGTCGAGCACGGCGAGACGGGCCTGCTGGACGGTCGCGATCGCATAATCGAGGGCGATGGCGGCGCCGAGGCGGCGGTCCTCCTCGTTCGCGTCGGCGAAGAAGGCGCCGTAGGCGGCCCGGCGCTCGCCGAGCTTGTCCCTCAGCCGCTGGCGGTCGCTTTTCACCTTGTCGCGGAAGGCGACGAAATCCTGGCCGCCCTTGTCGGCGGCCTTCTCCAGGTTCGATTCGAGCCGCTCCATCCGCTCGGTGAGATTGGTGCGGATCTTGTCGCGGCGGGCGTCCAGCTTCTCCCGGGCTTCGCTCTTGACGGCTTCGGCATCCTCCCGGATGCGCTCGGCGAGATCCTGCAGTTCGGCGATGTTCGAGGCGAGGGGGGTCATTCCATATCCTTCTTTTTCGGGGGGTGGAAACTTCGGTCCAGCCTCCTGCTTCAGGGGGCGCTCGAAGCCCTATTGCCAGAGTTCCCGGCTTCCATCCGGGCAAACACCTAGTTCCGCCCCGGAGCCCGACAGGCCGGTCCGAAGGTCAGCCGAGGCGCGGCCGCGGCGAGCTGGAAGCCGCGCCCTGCCGGTTCGGCGATCCCCGAGACGCCCCCGGTTCCGGCCCGGTGAACGCCCGCGCCCCGTCGGGATTTCGCCCGATGGAATTTGCCTCGCGGAGCGCGGATGTCCGGTCCCCGCCGGGCGCATCCAGGCCCGGGTCGAGGACGAAGGCATGAGACTGAGCACCCGCGCCCTCGCGCTCGCCTTGCTGCTCGCGCCGCCGCTGGCGGCGCAGTCGGTTGAGAAGGTGCCCGGGGGGAGCCGGGACGCCGAGAAGCTTCCCGAGGACCTGTTCGCGCTTCCGCCCGGGGCCTGGGCGTTCGCTCGGCATTTGTGGCAGGGCGACTCGCCCTGCGCCGCCGACGGCTGCGAGGCCGGCTACACGTCCGGCGACCTCGTCGTCAGCGTCGAGCGCGACAAGGCGCATGTCCGGATCCTGGCGGGCTTCCGCGGCTGCCCAAGCGTCGCCTGGAACTATTACGAGATCGGCGGCAAGGCTTCGGGCGGCGACTCGAAGACGATCGGCAAGCGCATCCGCAAGGCCGTCGCCACGTCCGCCAAATATTGCAAGGTCGCGGCGCCAGCGGTCGCCGAGCTCGACGCCCGCCTGCTCTATCCCGCTCGGCCGCCGGCCGCGCCCTGATCGCAGGGGCGCTGGTCGCCGGCACGCCCGGCATGTCTCTGGCACCGCTGGCGCCGGGATCGGCGAAGGATCCCCCGCCTGCCGGGCCAGCAACTTCTCCTCCGTGCCAGTTACGTGCCAGGCACGTACCAGCTACGTGCCTGGCACCGTTTCCCCCTGGCACCTTTCCGCCTTCCCGCGCCACCAAAGCTTCCGGGTCGAACAGCACCCCACCGGATTGTCCGTCGCCGCGAGCAGGGCCCTGCGCTGCTCCGCGCTGCAGGCGTCGACCTTCTTCGTCATGCCGGACTTGATCCGGCATCCACCTTCCTTAGGGCCGCGGAGAAAGAAAGGTGGATCCCGGCTCTAGTCTGGGATGACGGCAAGGGTTGCCGCCGGGGTCGCTGGGGCTTCTCAGGGCGCCTTAACCGTCAGCGTCTCATAGGCCAGTTCCAGGGTCTCGATCGCCACCTCGTTCGATTCCGATTTCAGGTCGGTGCCGGTCAGCTTCGTCGGCCAGGCATTGGTCAGGGTCCAGGTCATCGTCGGCGCCCCTGTCCCGTCGAGCAGGCGGATGGTGACGGTCCGGCGCTTGACGATGTTGCCCTGCAGTTCGGCGAACCAGTTCCAGAAAATCGAATCCCGCGAGAGAACGCCTTTCTTCAGCGTTGCATTGCCGACCCGGCCCAGGCCGGGCATCTTGATCGGCTCGAAGACCGGGCTGTCGCCGTGGCGGTATTCGATCGGCGTGACCTCGCTCTCCAGCCCGCTGATCTCCGAAAATCCCAACGGCCGTCCGTCGCCGAAATCCACGTCGAAAGAGAATTTCGGAAGCGGCCATACCGCGCCCTGTGCCGAACCGTCATCGCCCATGATCGCCCTCCACGGGTCCAGAGCTACCATCGCTGACGTCATAGAGACAGCCCGTTGCCCGCAGCCGCGTGACTGTCACCGGACTATCCTCAGCTCATCCCAGGCGGCGCCGGGATCGGGGATGAATCCGGTTGCCGTTTCCCCCGTTGCTTGCCGCAGCCCTCAGCAGACCGGAATCGGCCGGCCTGAGCGGATATCGGCCTCGCGGCGGGCGAGGTCCTCGGCGCTGGAAAGCTGAACGAACTCGACGAAGCGGTTGCGCGGCTCGGCGGCGCCGTCGGGGGTGTCGACCGCCAGCCCCGTCTCGCCGGCTGCCGCGACCTCGATCATCGCGAGCGGGACTCCGTGGGCGGCGAGATAGTCGCCGACCGCCTCGGCGCGGCGGCGGGAGAGGCGGAGGTTGGCGGCGGCGCTGCCCGCCCGGTCGGAATGGCCGATGAGCCGGTACCGGGCCGACCCGCCTTGCCCGAGAAAGGATGAAGCGGCCGCATCCAGGATCTCCCGGGCCTGGGGCCCGAGCTCCGCGGATCCCGAGTCGAACATGACCGGCGCCGGCGCCGTCATGCACGCGGCGGCCGGGCTGGCGCCGGCCACCACCGCGGCGGCGGCGGCAAGGCGCAGGGTGAAGAGAAGGCGCATGCGTCCCCTCACCCGCAGACGAGGTGGATGATCTGGTTGCGGCTATTAAGCAGGACGTCGACACGGCGGGGGTTTACCGGGAGTTGGGCGGCGAGGTTGGCCTCGTCCAGGATCAGCACGGCGACGGCGCCGGTGCGGGCCTTGAGTGCCGCTTCCGTCTGCGGCGACCAGGCCCGGCCCATGAAGTCCGCAGCCTTCTCGGATCCGCAGGGGCCGGCGATCGCGCCTAATACGGCGTCAGGCCCCGACAGCGGCGGCGCGCCCGCCGGGCTTTCCATCGTCGCCGCGGCGCCGTTCGCCTCCACCGCGCCCGCCGCGGAGACGTTCGCCTCGGCGGCGCTCGCCGCGGCGAGGTTCTCCGGAGTCGCGGCGCGATTCTCCTCGTGAGCGGGCGGCGAGCAGGCGGCGAGCACGAGAGCCGCCGCGGCGGCCGGAAAAGGAGCGGCTTTCATACGGTCGAGCCTAGCGCGTGCCGGTGCGGGAGCAAGCCGCCTCGTGAGCGTCACGTGCGGGAATCGCCACGGAGCATCCGAGCCCTCAAGTCATCCCATGCGCCGCCGGGATCGGCGAAGACTCGCCCGCCGGCTGCGCCGGCAGAGCCGCCTCGCCCTCGCCCCCACGCCACCGCGCCACCAGGCCTCCGGGTCGAACATCACCCCCACGGGATTGTCCGTCGCGGCGAGCAGCGTCCTCCCCTCCTCCGCGCTGCAGGCGCGGTCTGAGGCGGCTTCGGCAGGAGCGAGGCACCAAGCGTGGGAAGCCTTTGACGCCCGGGGGAGCCGCGCTATGTTTCGGTAATGGAAGCCGTGCCTCCATGCAGCGTCGGCCTGGCTGGCGACGGCGACGAGATCGCGGCCCTCGAGCAGGTTGAAGAGGTGTTCGGAGTCGCTCTTGATGATCGAGATGCTGCTCAATGGCACACGGCGGGAGACGTTTTTGCCTCGCTTCTGAAAGCCCTTCCCCCGGACGCAGCGACCAGTCCGGAGACCTGGCCAAAGTTTGCGGAGGCGCTGACCAATGAAACCGGAATCGATCCCGGCCTCGTCACAAGGGACAGCCCATTGCTGCTGGCCCCAAAAGGTTTTTGGGGAGAATTGAAGGACGCGGCGGTCATCGTTGTCATGTTCTGGGCAGTAGTGCTGCTCGCAGCTCTACTCTTCTAGAGGTCCGGGATGACGAAAGGAGGGAGGGAGGCGGCACGGAGTGAATCCGTGACGCGTCGGACGGGTTCGCGCGGCGGAGGGCCGCACGCCCCGCCGGCCGGGCCGCACGCGTCTCTGCTCAGAAGCTCGCCTTTTGCTGCGCAAAGCCTCCCTTCCGCTCGGCGCTAGAGCGGCCTCAAGTCATCCCATGCGCCGCCGGGATCGGCGAGGGCTCGCCCGCCGGCTGAACCAGCAGCGCCGCCTCCGTCTCCCCGTCCCGCCACCGCGCCACCAGCGCCTCCGGGTCGAACATCACCCCCACCGGATTGTCGGTCGCCGTGAGCAGGGCCCTCCCCTCCTCCGCGCTGCAGGCGTCGACCTGGAGCTCCATCCGGTTGCCGTCGGGGTCGGCGTAATAGAGCGACAGGGTGGTCCCGTGGTGGACCGGCCAATAGGGGTTGATCCCGGCGGCCTTGAGGCGTTCGTAGGTGTGGAGGAGGTCTGCGACATTAGCGTAGGTGTAGGCGACGTGGTTGACGCCGATCTCGCCGCGGTCATCGGCGCCGCCGCCGTCGGGCTTGAGCAGGTCGAGGTTGGCGAAGGCGAAGCGGTGGTGCTCGTCGTCATAGGTCATGAAGGCGATCGCCGGGTCGTAATTGACGATCTCGGCCTCGAACACGTCCTTGTACCAGGCGATCATCGCCTCGTAACGGCGGGTCATGTAGACGACGTGGGCGAATTTGGCGGGCCTGGCCATGCGGGGCTCCTCTTTCCTTCGGGGAGTGAAGCGAGCCACCGCGACGGGCGTCGCGGCCGCCCCCCGGTGGGCCGCGATGAGGGGAGGTCGTAACACCCGCGTAACGGGATGTCCAAACAGCCGGGCATTGAGCTGGAATGGAAGGGCGCCGGGGTCTGAGCGCCATCGCCCATAGGTTCACTCGATGACGGTGACGCCTTGCTTGGCCCATTCCTTGTCGACGTCGACGCCCTGATCGGCCCATTGCTCCCGGGTCCAGCACTGGACGCGCTCGATGAGGCTGCCGGTGATGGGGTCCACCTTCATGCAATATCGAGCGCCCGGACCCGCCGCCGGAGCCCCTATGGCATCCCGGTCAGCCGGCTGCGCCAGGACCGGCGAAGCGGCGGCGGCGATCAGGCTGAAAGCCACGGCCAGTTTCTTGAGTGACATCGTCCGCCTCCTCGAAGGGTTCTCGTCCGCCGGCGCAGATTAGCGCATTTCTCCAGATCGGGACAGTCACCGGGAACCCGGCGACCCGCTCGGCCCCTTTTCGGCTTAGCGGCTTTGCGTGAGACAATCTCGACCGCTTGTGCGAGCAAGGATGCCGGAAGAATGGCCTCACGCAAAGCCGCTAAGCCGCGAAGCAGACCAGCGTGCATGCGCCAGCGGCAGCGCTTTGCTTGGAATCCTTGTTCGTGCTATGTTCGACGTTCGGGAGGACAATCATGACGGACGTGGGCGAAAGGGTACGGGATCGGAAAAAGACGCCGGCGGCCAGGTTCGACGAAGTTTTCGAAAAAGGCGGCCGATCTTGGGAAGATCGTGAACTTCGTGAACTTCACCTCGCCGCGCGCGGCGTCGGAACGGCGGCATTTGGTCGAATAAGCATGGCCAGCCGGCGGGGCCGGGCTTAGCCCTTGAGGCGCTGACTCCAAGCGGAAGGAAAAGCTTGCCCCGCGCCCGCCTCGTCCTCGCCTGGTCCCTAGCCTGGTCCGTCCTCGCCGGCGGCGCCTCGGCCGAGCCGCCGCAGATCGGCAAGCCGCGCCCCGCCCCGCCCGGGCCCTCGACCCTGCCCCCGCTTCCGCCGGCGGCGATCGACGAGACCCTGGCGATCGGCGGCGAGGATATCGACGCCCGCAAAGTGGAGACGAGGCTCAGCGTCGAGGTCCACGTCAACGGCCGCGGGCCCTATCAATTCGTCGTCGACAGCGGCGCCGACACCTCGGTGGTGGGCCTCAAGATCGCCCGCGACCTCCAGCTTCCGCTCGGAACGCCGGTCACCCTGAACAACATGACCGACCGCAACATCGTCGATCGGGTGCGGGTGGACCAGCTCAGCGTCGGCCCGAGCACGATCCGCGACCTCGAGCTGCCCGCGCTTCGCGAGGCGGATCTCGGCGGCGCCGGGATGATCGGGATCGACGCGCTCGCCCGCCAGCGGCTGATGCTCGATTTCGAGAAGCACCTCATCCGGGTCGAGGATGCCACGAAGCCGGTCCGGTCGCAGCCCGGCGAGATCGTCATCACGGCGCGGCTTCACCGCGGCCAGCTGATCCTGACCGAGGTCAGGGCCGGCAGCCTCAAGCTCGACGCGGTGATCGATACCGGCTCGCAGATAACGATCGGTAATTCGGCGCTTCGAAACAAGCTCGTCCACCGCCGCTTCGCCCAGTTCAAGACGGTAACCGCGACCGGGGTGACGGGCACCAGCGTCGATCTCCAGCTCGCCCAGGTCGCCGAGCTCAGGCTCGGCTCGGTCGTGCTCCGCAACGTTCCGATGGCCTTCGCCGACGTCCCGCCGTTCAAGGTGTTCGGCCTTTCCGACCGGCCGGCCCTGCTGCTCGGAACCGACCTGCTCGAGACGTTCCGCCGGATCTCGCTGGATTTCAAGGCGCGCAAGGTGCGCTTCCAGCTCCGCCGCTGTCGGCAGGGCGTCGAGATCCGAACCTCGCTTTCCGCTTCGCTGACCCGCCTCTCGGCGACCAGCGACGGGGTCTGCGCGCGCTAGAGCGGCCTCGCCATGAAGACGTCCGAATTCGAGTTCGCCATCGGCGCCAACGCCACCCCCGCCGAGCCGCCCGAGCGGCGCGGGAGGAAGCGCGACAGCGGGCGGCTGGTCGTCCTCGATCGCGCCGCCGGCTCGGTCTTGCACCTCATGTTTTCCGACATCCTCGACCAGCTGCGGCCCGGCGACCTGCTGGTCCTGAACGACAGCTACATCCTTCCCGACACCCTGTCGTTCTGGGCCGGGGGCGAAAAGTTCGAGCTCACCGTCCACGGCCACGAGCCGGACGGCACCAGCATCGTCGAGATCAGGCCCAATCGCCGCGCGGCGCCGGGCCTGGTGCTGAGCTCCGCCGACGATGGCAAGCTCGGCTGTACCGTGCTGGCGCCTCTACCCGACCGCCTGTGGCGCGCGCAATTTTCTCCGGCCGGCCGGCTGGTGCCGGCCCTGGAGCGGTTCGGGCGCCGCGCCGACGGCGCGATCGCGCCGGGTCCGCTCCCGGCGGAGGAGAGCGGCTATTGCTCGGTCTACGCCAGGGCTCCGGGCTCGCTGGAGATCCCGTCCGCCGGGCTTCACTTCTCGACCGGGCTGCTCGAGGCGATCGGCCGCAAGGGCGTCGAAACCGCCTTCGTCACCCTCCATGTCGGAGCCTCGGAGGTCTTCACCGCCCGCCACATCCAGAAGGACGACGTCGAGGATCACCGGATGAGGGCGGAATATTTCGAGGTCGGCGAGACGGCCGCCGCCCGGATATCCCGCGCGAAAGCGGAAGGGCGGCGGGTCGTCGCGGTCGGAACGACGGTCATCCGGACGCTCGAGACGCTCGCCCTCGGCCTTCCCCCGGAAGCGCCGCTGAAGGCGCGGTCGGGATGGACCGATCTCTACATCTATCCCGGATTCCGCTTCGGCGTGGTCGACGCCCTGCTCACCAACCTCCACCGTCCGCGTTCGAGCCACATCGTCCTCACCGCCGCCTTCGCCGGCAAGGATCTGGTCATGCGCGGCTATGCCGAGATCGCCGCGATGGGCGGCTACGAATTCGACATGTTCGGCGACAGCATGCTGATCGTCTAGCGCCGGCGGCTCGCAGCGCGTGTGAGGGACCGCGAATGACCTTCCTGTTCGCCATCCTGCTCGCCGCCGCAGCGCCCGCCGGGCCGCCTCCGCGTGCCGGGCAGTGCCGGTGGGTGCATGGGCGCTTCTCGGTGTGGAACGGATCGAGCGTCCAGCGGATCTGGGTGATCGGGACCCGGCGGATCGTGGCGCTGCGCGACGAGGATCCGAACGTCCCGCCCGAGATCCGCCGCTACGAGGCAGGCGCGGCCGAATATCGCGGCCGGGATGTGGACGGCCTGTCCGGGGAATTCTACATCTGCGCCCGGGAGAACGGCCGACCCGGGCATATGCAACACGTGCGGCTGCTCCAGACGCGTTATTTGCGCTTCAGGGGGAGGCCTTTTCCCGGGCGGTGACCCAAAAGGAGGGAACGGCGGCCTCGCGGCCGTCACGGCCAAAGCCACAACCTCGGAGCCTATCATGACCCGAATGCCCACCCTCTTCATCGGCCATGGCAGCCCGATGAACACGATCGAGCGCAACGGCTTCACCGAGGGCTGGCGAGCGCTCGGGCGGCGGCTGCCTCGGCCCCGGGCGCTCCTGGTCGTTTCGGCGCACTGGTATTTCGGCGCGACGGCGGTGACGGCGATGGCTCGGCCGCGGACGATCCACGATTTCTACGGCTTCCCGCCCGAGCTGTTCGCCTTCGACTATCCCGCGCCCGGGTCGCCCGAGCTGGCCGAGGAAGTCGCCGAGGTCGTCAAGCCGCACTGGGTCGGGCTCGACCGCGACCAGTGGGGGCTCGATCACGGCACCTGGAGCGTCCTTGCCCATCTCTACCCGGAGGCCGACGTCCCGGTTGTCCAGCTTTCGATCAATGCGCTGAAGCCGCTCGATTACCATCTCGAGCTGGCCGCCCGGCTGGCGCCGCTTCGCGAGCGCGGAATCATGATCCTCGCCAGCGGCAACGTCGTCCACAATTTGGGGCTGATCCGCTGGGACCGGCCCGACGCGGCCTTCGACTGGGCTGAGCGGTTCGACGATTCGGCCGCGGCGCAGCTCGCCGAAGCGCCGGGCGACGTCCTCAAGCTGGCTGAGCATCCCGATTACGCCCTGGCGGTGCCGACGCCCGACCATTTCATCCCCCTCCTCTACGCCGCCGGCCTCGCCGCCGCGGGTGAAGGCAAGGCCGAGGCCCTGGTGCGCGGCTACGCCTTGGGATCGATCTCGATGACCTGCTACGGCGTCGGCGTCGGCGAAGGCCGCTGCGACGAGGCGACCGGGGCGGCCGCCCTGCCCGCGAACGTGCCGCCGGATCAGACCAATATTTGAGCGCTCGGGGGGGAACATGACGAAGTCGCTGCTTGTGCTGGGTGGGACCCGGTTCGTCGGGCGGGCGGTGGTGGAAGCCGCCGTCGGGCGGGGTTGGCAAGTCACCATGCTCCATCAGGGCACGCGCGCGGCGCCGGCGGGGGTCGCCGAGGACGTCGTCGCGGACCGGACGGCGCCGGACGGCCTCGACGCCCTGCCCTCACGGCGCTGGGACGCGGTGGTCGACACCTGGGCGGGCGATTCGCAGGTCGTTCGGCGGAGTGCCGGCTTCCTTCGCGATAAGGTCGACCGCTACGTCTACGTCTCGAGCCGATCGGTCTATGCCTGGCCGGCGCCGGACGGGGCCGACGAATCGGCGCCGCTGGTCGGAGCCGCGGCTCCGGGCGTGGAACCGAGCTACCCGCAGCGCAAGCGCGCCGGCGAGGAGGCCGTGCTTGCGGCCTTCCCCGATGATTCGATCGTCGCCCGGGCCGGGGTCCTGCTCGGGCCCTGGGAGCATCCCGGCCGGCTCCCCTGGTGGCTCGCCCGGCTGGCGAGCGGCGGGGAGGTGCCGGTTCCGGGCACGCCCGACGTCGACCTGCAATATCTCGACGCCCGCGACCTCGCCGACTGGCTGCTTCGCGCCGTCGATGCGGGGACGACGGGGATATTCAACGCCGTCGGCCCGATCGGCGGAACGACGATGGGCGCCCTCATGGCCGCCTGCCTGAAAGCGACCGGCTCCGCCGCTCGGCTTCGGTGGATCGATCCCGGCGTGGTTCTCGAATCGGGGCTGACGGCCTGGGAAGACCTTCCCTTGTGGCTGCCGCCCGGGCCGCTCCATGCCGGGCTCTACCGGGGCGATGTCAGCGCCGCGCACGCAACGGGCCTGGTCGAGCGCCCGCTCGAGGAAACCGTCGACGACACCTGGCGCTGGATGAACGGCGAGGAAGGCCGACGGGCCTGCGCCGAAATCACGCTCGGGATGAAGCCCGAGGACGAAATCCGCCTGCTGCGCGATGCCGCAGGAACAAAGCCCCCGCCGGAAGGTTAATCTGGATTGGGTTTTCAAGGCGGGGCAATGGCGATCAACGCGGCGACGGCCGAGCATATGGTGGACAATGCGCTAAGCGCGATGAGGGCCGGCCAGGGCCGCCTCGGCGAGGCGCTCGACCAGATCCCGGCCGCCATCTACGTCGCCGACAATGACGGCGTGATCACCTATTACAACCCGGCCTGTGTCGCTCTCGCCGGCCGCGAGCCCGAGCTCGGCCGCGACAAATGGTGCGTCACCTGGAAGCTCTACACCAGCGAGGGCGAATTCCTCCCCCACGACGAATGCCCGATGGCGGTCGCCATCCGCGAGCGGCGGCCGGTGCGCGGGATCGAGGCGATCGCCGAGCGGCCCGACGGCAGCCGGGTGAGCTTCGAGCCCTATCCGACGCCCTTGTTCGACGAGGCCGGCAACCTCGCCGGCGCGGTCAACCTCCTGCTCGACGTCACCGGGCAGAAAAGGCCCGAATTCCTCCGGGTCCAGGCCGAACGCTGCCGCCGGCTCGCCCTCGACAGCGATCCCGCGGTGGCGGAGACGCTCGACCTGATGGCCTCGAAATACGAGGCTCAGGCGAGGAAGACCTCGCGGAGCTGAGGCGGGCTGCGGCGCGGCGGCGGACGCCGCGCCGCCCGTTGACGCTAGAGCCGCGGATCGACCCTGGGGTCCGTGCGGACCCGGTCGTCGCGGCGCCTGAGGCCGAGGAGACCGGCGAGACCGAGGAGGCCGAGAAGGCCCCATTTGCCGCCGTCGCCGTCGTCATCGTCCCGGTCCTGCCGGTTATCGACCGTGCCGGCGCGGGTGGCGGAATCGCGGTCGTCGGTCGCCTCGGCGTTGGCGACGTCGTTGGCGAGCTCGCCCGCCTGCTGCTGGACGTCGTTCGCCTGCTCGGCAATCTCCTCGGCGCGCTTCCTGACGTCGCCCTTGGCATAAACGGGCGACGCCAGAGCGAGCAGGGCGACGGCCGCGAGGGCGCGATTGAGCTTCGTGTTCATGGATTCTCCTGTTTCTCGCCGGCTGCGGGCCGGGCCGCGGGCGAGAACGGGCGGCGGCAGCGGGCGTTCCGGGCGGCCTCAGTGCTTCGCGGGAGCCTCCGCCGCCGGCGAACGGTCCCCATGCGGACCCTTGCCGTCATAATAGACGCTCATCCCGAGCGAGCCGATCGCGGCGCCGATCAGGCCGATTGCGGCGAGGGTGGCGATCCGGCTGCTCTTCATCGTCTCCTTCCGCTCGAACAGGCGCTCGATCAGCTTGAGGTTTCCGGTCGTCGCGACGAAGGCGGCGAGGGCGAACTCGATCACCGAGATCCAGACGATCCCCGGCGCGTCCTTCAAGACGCTGCCGATCAGGGTCACCGTGAGCCCCGCCCCGGCGATGCTGACCCCGGCGAGCTGATCGAACATCTTCGACTGGAGCTCGTAGGGAAGATCCGCCGAGACCTCCTCGAGCCGCTCCGCCACCGGATCCTTTCGCCGGTACCGCTCCCTCAGATCGAACGCCATCTTCTCACGAGCCCTTGGCAGCTGCCGCCGCGTGCGCCGAATCCTCGGCGAGCAGGCGGCGGGAGCGGTGGATTATGTCGACCCAGTCGGCGAAGGCGGCGGCGAGCCGGGCGATGAGGTCGGCGAGCGGGCCTTCCTTGAGGCAGCCTTCGGAATCGAAGCTGGAATCGTTGACGTGGCCCAGATAGGCTTCGGGCTGCTGCATCACCGGCATGTTGAGGAAGACGCAGGCCTGGCGGAGCTGGTGGTTGGCGCCGAAGCCGCCGATCGCGCCGGGTGAGGCGCTGACGATCGCCGCCGGCTTCCGGTCCCAGACGCTCTGCCCGTAGGGCCTCGAGCCGACGTCGACGGCGTTCTTGAGGACGCCCGGGACTCCGCGATTATATTCGGGGGTGACGAACAATACGCCGTCGGCGGCGGCGACCTCGCGGCGAAAGCGGGCATAGGCCTCGGGCTCGGCGGAGTCGTAATCCTGGCTGTAGAGGGCAAGATCGCCGATCTCGACGATGTCGCAGTCGAGCCGGTCGCCGGCGAGCGCGCAGAGCGAGCGCGCGACCTTGCGGTTGATGCTCTCCCGCCTGAGGCTGCCGACGAGGATTGCGATCTTGTGCGCGGTCATTGGCGGGTCTCCCAGAAAGGCGCTCAACCCGCTCAATCGCCGGGGGCCGGCAAGGTTGCGGATCGCGTCGGTCTCGCGAAACGCAGCCGGCAACTCTCGTTTAACCACTTAAGCTTATCGTTAGCGCGGGCTTTTCGTGGGAGGGCCGGAGGTTGGACGCCCAGAGCGAGACGGAGTTGGTAGCGGCCGGCGAGCATCGCCGGGCGACGCGGACCAACCTGTTCCTCGCCGCAACGCTCGACTCGAGGCCCGTCCGGATCCGCAACGTCTCCGAGACGGGCGCGCTGATCGAGGGCGACGGACTGCCCGGAACCGGCGCCCACGCCACCCTCGCCCGAGGCGAGCTCGCCGTCGCCGGAGAGATCGTCTGGGCGAGCGGAAGCCGCCGCGGACTCCACTTCGACGGCCCGATCGCGGTCGAGGCGTGGGCCGGCGGCAAGCCCCGGCCGCTCGATTGCACCGGCCGCCGCGACCAGCGCCGGGTCGATTCGATCCAGGCCGAGATAAGAGGCGGCGGCCCCGGCCCGGCGATTCCGAAGCGCGAGGCGCTCGGCGATGCCGACGACCGCCAGATCATGGCCAGGCTCGCCGAGGAGATCGCCTATGTCCGCCGCCACGTCGAGGCGATCGGCGACGCGCTCGTCTCCGATCCGTCGGTCGTCCACCGGCACCTCCAGACCCTCCAGGGCATCGACATGGCCAACCAGATACTGGCGCACATCGCCGACATCCTCATCGCGCCCGACCGGGCGGCGGCGATCGACGGGCTCGGAATGGAGGATCTGCGCACCCGCCTGACTCGCAAGAGCCTGTGGCCCGGCTGAGCGAGAGCGCGGCAATAGCCGCCCCGAAACCAGGCGGGATTCCCCAACATTTGGCGCCCTTCCGGCTGGCCTCTCCGCCGTACCTTTCGCTAAACCACTGAAACAAAGGTTCTTTCTCGTTCTGGCACGGCTCGTGCTCAAGGGGCTGCATGACAGTTTCCGGGCAAAAGGACCGACCGATGAGCAGCTCCAACATCTTCACACGCGACGACACCCTGTTCGGCGTCTGCCAAGCGCTCGGCGAGGATCTCGGCTTCAACCCGAACTGGCTTCGAGTCGCGCTCGCGGCGACGGTGCTGTGGAATCCTGTGGCGGTGCTCGGCATCTATGCGGCGCTCGGCATCCTCGTCGTCTTCACCCGCTGGATCGCCCCCACCCCCCGCGCCACCGCTCCGGCGGAAGCGGCCATCCTTACGGAGGCCAATGACGGCGAAGCGGAGCGTCTTCCGATCGCGGCGTGATGAGGAGGGGCGCTCGATCGAGCGCCTCATCCTTTCGTCTCCCCTAACGCCGCGTAAACCGGGTTTTTACGGCATTGATATAGGTCAAAGGCCTTACAGCGGCTGCAGCGCAGCATTTGGGAGGGCCGCAAGTGGCTTCAGCATCGGTCCAGACCGCCGGCGGGCCCCTTGCGGGAACGCTGCTGCTGGCGCGCCTCGCGGAGCATGGCAGCGGCGCCCATCCCTATTCGGGGAGCCCACGGCTGCTCAAGGCGCCGACCGCTTCGCGCGACCTCGCCGACCTCATCCATTATCTGTGCGTGCTCCACGGCCGCTATCCGGGCTTGGTCGATCATGCCGCGGCGCGGGTGGTCGAGCCCGAGCCGCGCGCCTGGCTCACCCAGGCGACCTACGCCTTCGCCGGCGAGCGCGCCTACCTCGCCCGGCTGGCGGTTGCGGCCGGGCCGGTCCCTTCGACCCCGGGCGCGGCGGGCATGGATACCGCCATCCTCGGCCAGCGCCACGCCATGGAGACCCTGGCCCAATCGGAGCGCAAGGGCTGCGCGCTCGGGGCCGCCTTGGCGCTGGTGCTCGACTGGAGGGCGATCCGTCTGTGCCTCGACGCCGCCGCCGACCGCTTCGGCCTCGACGCTCCGGCTTATGCCGCGGCCGAGCCGGAGACGGTCCTGCGCCTCACCGATCATTATGCGGGCGAGCCGGCCGTCCAGCGCGCCTTGCTGTTCGGCGCCCAGCAGATCCTCGTCCAGCATCACGGGCTTTGGGACCTGCTCGAGGCCCGGCAACAGGCGCGGACCGCTTAACCTCGTCATTGCGAGGAGCGAAGCGACTTCGCTCGCAATGACGGCAGTTGCCTAGCCCACACCCCTCCCCTATCCCGCGCCAATGCGTTTCGAAGGCACGGAGAGCTATGTCGCGACCGAGGACCTCAAGGTCGCGGTCAACGCCGCCGTCACTCTGCGCCGCCCGCTTCTCGTCAAGGGCGAGCCGGGCACGGGCAAGACCATCCTCGCCCACGAGATCGCTGCCGCGCTCGGCGCGCCGCTGATCGAGTGGCACGTCAAGTCGACCACCAAGGCGCATCAGGGCCTCTACGAATATGACGCCGTGGCGCGGCTGCGCGACGGCCAGCTCGGCGACCCCAGGGTCCACGACATCGCCAACTACATACGCCGCGGCAAATTGTGGGAGGCGTTCACCTCGCCCCAGCTTCCGGTCCTCCTCATCGACGAGATCGACAAGGCCGACATCGAATTCCCCAACGATCTCCTCCAGGAGCTCGATCGGATGGAGTTCCACGTCTACGAGACGAAGGAGACGATTGCGGCCAAGGAGCGGCCGATCGTCGTCATCACCTCGAACAACGAGAAGGAGCTTCCCGACGCCTTCCTTCGCCGCTGCTTCTTTCACTACATCAAGTTCCCCGACCGCGAGACGATGCAGGCGATCGTCGACGTCCATTTCCCGGGCATCCAGAAGATGCTGGTCTCGAAGGCGATGGACATATTCTACCAGGTCCGCGAGGTGCCGGGGCTCAAGAAGAAGCCGTCGACCAGCGAGCTGATCGACTGGCTGAAGCTTCTCCTCCACGAGGACATGCCGCTCGAGGTCCTTCAGTCGCGCGATCCGTCGAAGGCGATCCCGCCGCTGCATGGGGCATTGCTCAAGAACGAGCAGGACGTGATGCTGTTCGAGCGCCTCGCCTTCATGGCGCGCCGGCCGGGAAGCTGACCGGAGGCATGGTACGGAGCGCGATCGCCGCTCTTCTGCTCGCCGCCGCCGCGGCCCTGCCGGCCCGGCCGGCGGCGCCCGGACCCGGCTTCGTCTCCGCCCCCGGCAATGGTCTTCGCCACCTCCCCACGGGGATCGCGATTCCCGCGAGCCTCGCCGGAATGGCGCGGACGACGTCGACCCCGGGCGGCGATCCCTTCGTCGCCATCTACGCCGAACGCGGGCGGCCCGATGAGCGCTGGGTCTCGGTGTCGGTCGGCCGGGTGCGCAAGACTCCGGACCTGCGCGCGATGCGCGAATCGAGCCGCAATGCCGCACGCGCCGGCCGCAAGCTGACGATCCTGTCGGAAGGCCTCTTCCCCTGGCCCGGCCACCCCCGCGCCAAGACCTTCCACGGCGCCTATGTCGTCGACGGAATCCGCCACGATTACTGGACCGCCTGGGACCGCGGCTTCGGGGTCTTCGTGGTGGCGAGCCAGCCCGGAAACGACGTGCGCCGCGCGGAAGCTCTCGGTGCGGCCGTCGAAGGCCGGATTTTCGGCGGCTAGCGAAGCGCGGTCCCGGCGGCCGCTTTTTTCACGCGAAGGCGCGAAGGCGCGAAGGGGACGGTGAGAGCCGGCGCGCAGCGCCTGAAATTCCAAGCTCGAAAAAAGGTGGAAGCGGCTTAGCCGCTCTGGCCTCTTCGCGCCTTCGCGCCTTCGCGTGAAAAGGCGGCGCTGGAGCCGCGCAATGGCCGACGGATCAGATCCGCATCGCCTCGTCGCGATAGGCGAGCTCGAAATTGCCCCAGCGGCGGCCCCCGATCCACAGCGGGACGAAGACGTTCTTGACCGGTAGATAGCGGCCCTCGCCGAGGTTCATCCGGTAGGTGACCAGCATCGCCTCCTTCTCGCTGGCGATCGCCCGGCGGGTGGCGTCGTCGATGAAGTTGCGCCGGTTGCGGCAATATTTGGCGTTCCAGGCGGGATCGGCGCTCTGCGGCTGCGAGCGCTCGGTGATATGGGTCGGAAGATAGCCGTTGATGTCGCTCATCACGCAGCCGATGTGGCGCGGATCGCTGTTCTGGAGGCGATCGAGGATCGGCCGGATGTGGGCATCGGCGAAGTCGCAGAAGCGGGTGCTGTGCTGGACCGGATCGGTGCCGGGCATGGCGACGTAGTTGGTGTCGAACACGGCGTCCGAGTCGATCTCGCCGCGGGCGATGGCGGCCTCGATCAGCTCGGTGACCTCGCGATTATGGGCCTGGGCGCGCTCGATGAAGAGCGTGTCGTCGATCCGCACGCCGCAGCTCGCCAGCCGGTCGAGCATGTCGCCCGAAAGCTGCTCGAGCTGGGCCAGCCTTTCCTGGGCCCGGTGGAGCTGGCCGCCATTGTCGCGGGCGTCGGCGGCGAAGCTGGTCAGGCCCGATTTCACCCTATCGACGCTCTGCTGGATGTGGCCGGTCGACTGGGCGATTCCATCGGTCTGGCGATCGACCAAAGCGACGATGTCGGCGACGTGGCGGACGGTGTCGGTGATCGAGGCGAAGCCGCCCTTGGCGACCCGGCTCCGGTCGACTCCGTTGGCGATCTCGGAGGTCACCGCCTCGGCCTCGCGGGTCAGCGAGGCGATCGTGCCGGTGATCTCGCTGGTCGCGGTTCGGGTTTCCTGGGCGAGCTTCTTGACCTCGGCGGCGACGACCGCGAACGAGCGCCCCGCCTCGCCGGCGCGAGCGGCCTCGATCGTCGCGTTGAGGGCGAGCATGTTGGTCCGGTAGGCGATCCGCTCGATCGACGAGGAGACGTTCTGGACCCGGCTCATCGCCTCGGCGAAGCCGGTCATCCGCTCGCCGAGCTGGACGACGAGATCGGTCAAACCGCTGAAGATGGCGAGCGTGTCCTCGATCGCCGAGCGCCCTTCGGCGAGCTTCTCGCGCGCCTGCTCGGCGAGGATCCGCGCCTCGTCGGTCGATTCGGCCACCCGCGCCTGGTCGAGCAGAAGCCGGCTGGTCACCTCCTCGAGCGAATCGAGGGTCCGAAGGTTGGAGGAGATCCGGTCCGAGACTCCGGCGACATAGCCCGAGACGTCGCTGCACTCGATGGCGAGCGCCCCGCAATTGCGCGCGACGATGTTGATCGCGTCGCCGTCCGCTTCCTCGATCGCCGAACTCGCCACGCGCCGCCCCCGTTTCGTTACGGATGCGTGGCTAAGCGAAAAGTGTTGAAGGGGCGTTAACTATGCGCCGTCATTGCGAGGAGCGAAGCGACGCGGCAATCCAGTCACGGCGGGTGCCGCCGACTCCGCGCTGGATTGCTTCGCTGCGCTCGCAATGACGGGTACTGGCGCCCACCCTTTCCCGGACCTAAACGGTCGCCATGTTCTTCTCCTTCGTCGACGAGCTTCGCGCCGCGGGCATAAGCGCCTCGATGAAGGAGCATCTCGTCCTCCTGGAAGCGCTCGACGCCGAGGTGATCCAGGCCTCGCCCGAGCAATTCTACTTCCTCGCCCGGGCCACGTTCGTGAAGGACGAGGGGCTGCTCGACCGCTTCGACCAGGTGTTCGGCAAGGTCTTCAAGGGCCTCGAGGCGGATTACGGCACCGACGCCGTCCCGATCCCCGAGGAATGGCTGAAGAAGGTCGCAGAGCTCTATCTCAGCGAGGAGGAGATGGCGAAGATCCGCTCGCTCGGCTCGTGGGAAGAGATCATGGAGGCGCTCAGGCAGCGGCTCGAGGAGCAGCAGGGACGCCACCAGGGCGGGTCAAAATGGATCGGAACCGCCGGCACCTCGCCCTTCGGCGCCTACGGCTACAATCCGGAAGGGATCAGGATCGGCCAGGAGGGCGGCCGCAACCGCTCGGCGATCAAGGTCTGGGACAAGCGCGAGTTCAGGAACCTCGACAACAACGTCGAGCTCGGCACCCGCAACATCAAGGTCGCGCTGAGGCGCCTGAGGCGCTTCGCCCGCGAAGGCGCCGCCGACGAGCTCGACCTCGACGAGACGATCGACGGGACCGCGCGCAAGGGCTGGCTCGACATCCACATGCGCCCGGAGCGGCACAATGCGGTCAAGCTCCTCCTCTTCCTCGACGTCGGCGGCTCGATGGATCCGCACATCAAGCTGTGCGAGGAACTGTTCTCGGCGGCGACCGGCGAGTTCAAGAATCTCGAATTCTTCTACTTCCACAATTGCCCCTATGAGAGCCTGTGGAAGGACAATCGCCGCCGCTTCTCCGAGCGCACGCCGACCTGGGACGTCCTCCACAAGTTCGGCCACGACTGGAAATTGGTCTTCGTCGGCGACGCCTCGATGAGCCCCTACGAGGTCACCCATCCGGGCGGCTCGGTCGAGCATTACAATGAGGAAGCGGGCGCGGTCTGGATGCAGCGCCTCGCCAACACCTATCCGAGCGCGGTCTGGCTCAACCCGGTGCCCGAGCAATATTGGGGCTACAGCCAGTCGACCCAGATCCTTCGCCAGCTGATGAGCGAGCGCATGTACCCGCTGACGCTCGAGGGCCTGGACGGCGCCATGCGGGCGCTGAGCCGGAAGGTCTAGTCGTCATTGCGAGGAGCGAAGCGACGCGGCAATCCAGCTTCGGCGCCTGCAACGAGCACCGAACTGGATTGCTTCGCTACGCTCGCAATGACGGTGAGTCCCCAAGCAGATACCGAGGCCCCGCCCCCGCCGCCGCGGCGCGGTCGCCGGGATTGTAGAGGGCGCAGGTCTCCAGCGACAGGCAGCCGCAGCCGATGCAGCCGTCGAGCCGATCCCGGGTCCGCTCGAGCAGGGCGATCTTCTCATCGAGGGTCGAGCGAAGGCGCGTGCTGATCTTCTGCCAGTCGGCGCGGGTCGGCGCCCGGCCGAGCGGAAGGCCGGCGAGCTCCGCCTCGATCTCGCCGAGGGTCAGCCCGCAGCGCTGGGCGATCAGCGCGAAGGACAGGCGGCGGATGTCCGAGCGCATGAAGCGCCTTTGATTTCCGCCGCTGCGGATCGCGGCGACCAGCCCGCGCGCCTCGTAGAAGCGGATCGCCGAGACCGAGAGGCCGGTCCGCCGCGCAAGCTCGCCGATGGTGAGAAGAGGGCTCATGGCAGATCCCGAAATGAAGCTTGACCTCGACTTAGCTTGAGGTCGTACGACTCGCAACCGAAGGACGTGGCAAGAGGAGAATGAGTGATGGCTTCAGCGAGGATCGAGCATGTGAACGTGACCGTGAGCGACCCCGAGCGGGCCGCGAAGCTGATGGAGAAGGTGTTCGGCTGGCGGATTCGCTGGCAGGGCGCGGCGCAGAATGGCGGGCAAACGATCCACGTCGGCTCAGCGGACCATTATGTCGCCCTCTACACCGATCCTTCGATGGCCTATTCCGATTCGGATTTCGCCAAGGGCCGGCCGCTCAACCATATCGGAGTGGAAGTCGACGAGCTCGACTCGACGGAGGCGCGGGTCGCCGCGGCCGGGCTGACGCCCTTCTCGCACGGCGACTACGAGCCGGGGCGCCGCTTCTACTTCTTGGATCCGGACGGCATCGAATATGAGGTGGTCAGCTACCGCTAGAAATTCGTCCGACACCGATTTTGCGTGGTGGAGCAGGGGCGCGGACTTAGGGAGATGAAGTCCGCGCCCCTTCGCCGCCCGGAGGAAGCGATCGGGCGGCGTTTCGAAAAAATCTTGCTCGCGGGTCAGCCTCCCGCCGTCGCGGCGGCGATGGCCGGCGGAAGATGGGCGGCCGAGAAAGGCTTCTTGACGACGGGCGCATTCGGGTCGCGGGCCCGCACCCGGGCGATATGCTCTGTGATGAACAGCACCGGCACCCGCAGTCTCGAGCGGATCCGCTCTACCGCCCTTATGCCGCTGCCGGCCTGAAGCTCGACCGCCGCAGTGACGAGGTCGGGCGGTTCGGCCTCGGCGCAGGCGACCGCTTCCTCCTCCGTCGCCGCCGTGGCGATCGACGTGAAACCGGCGTCGCGAAGCGCGTCCTCGATCATGAAGGATGTGAAAATCTGTGGCTCGATGATGAGAGCGCGCATCATAAACTCTTGTCTTGAACTCGGCTGAGGCGGGACCCGATGAACAACCCGTCTATGCCGCGACAACGAAGCTAATCTATGTTTGGTTTCCGCCGAAGCAAAAAAACTTGTAATTATCGTGATTTACGCCACCGGCCGCCTCGCCCTCAGCGCCTGCGCCAGGGTCCCCTCGTCGAGATAGTCGAGCTCGCCGCCGACGGGGAGGCCGTGGGCGAGCTGGGTGAGGCGGATGGGGTAGGTTTCCAGGCGCTCGGCCAGGTAATGGGCCGTGGTCTGGCCCTCGAGCGTCGCGTTCATGGCGAGGACGACCTCGTCTATCCCGCCTTTGGCGACCCGGCCGAGCAATTTGTCGATGCTGAGATCCTCGGGGCGCACGCCCTCCAGCGCCGACAAGCGCCCGCCGAGGACGTGGAAGCGGCCGGGGAAGAGGCGCGAGCGGTCCAGCGCCCACAGGTCCGACACCTCCTCGACGACGCAGAGCAGTCGCTCGTCGCGGCGGGGATCGGCGCAGACGCTGCATGGATCGATCGTGTCGACATTGCCGCAGGTCGAGCAGAGCGAGAGATTGTCGTTCACCCGCTCGAGCGCCCGGAGCAAGGGCGTCAGCGCCGCCTCGCGCCGCTTCATCAGGTGAAGCACCGCCCGCCGCGCCGACCGCGGGCCCAGGCCGGGCAGCCGCGCCAGCGCCTGGGTGAGCGCGTCGATCTCGGGAGAAGCCATGGGGGGTAGGTAGCGAGCGGCCGCCGTCATTGCGAGGAGCAAAGCGACGAAGCAATCTACCCGTTTCCAACGCCGCAGCCTGGATTGCTTCGCTTCGCTCGCAATGACGGATTGCTTCGTCGCTTCGCTCCTCGCAATGACGAAGAATGCGCATCGCCTTCATGGGAACGCCCGAATTCGCCGTGCCGACGCTCGAGGCCCTGCTCGCCGCCGGGCACGACGTCGCCGCCGTCTATTGCCAGCCGCCGAGGCCGGCCGGGCGCGGCAAGGCGCCGCGCCCCTCCTCCGTCCAGAAACGCGCCGAAGCGGCGGGGATCGAGGTCCGAATGCCCGTCTCCTTGCGCGATCCGGATGTCCAGGCCGCCTTCGCGGCGCTCGACCTCGATGTGGCCGTAGTCGCCGCCTACGGCCTGATCCTGCCGCCGCCGATCCTCAAGGCGCCGCGCTATGGCTGCTTCAACGTCCACGCCTCCTTGCTCCCGCGCTGGCGGGGCGCCGCGCCGATCCAGCGCGCCATCCTCGCCGGCGACCGCATGACCGGGGTGACGATCATGCAGATGGAGGCCGGCCTCGACACCGGGCCGATGCTGGCGGCGATGGGCACGCCGATCGACCGCAAGACCGCCGGAGAGCTGACCGGGGAGCTTGCGCGGCTCGGCGCGAACCAGATGGTCGGCGTGCTCGGAAATCTCCACCGCACTGGCCCGCGGGCGCAGGACGAGGCCAAGGCGACCTATGCGCCCAAGATCGCCAAGCCCGAGACGAAGCTCGATTTCTCGGCGCCCGCCGAGCAGGTCGAGCGCCAGGTGCGGGCGTTCAATCCGGTGCCGGGCGCCTGGTTCGAGCATGAGGGCGAGCGGATCAAGGTTCTGGCGGCGGAAGCCTATGCTCTCGAGGAGCCCGCTTCGCCCGGAAGCGTCCTCGACGACCACCTCGCCATCGCCTGCGGCGAAGGCGTCCTGCTTCCGACCCTGGTCCAGCGCGCCGGCCGGGCGCCGATGACCGCCGCGGAGCTTCTGCGCGGCTTCGCCATCCCGCCGGGAACGACGCTCGGGTGACCCGCTTCCGCCTCACCGTCGAATATGACGGGGGACCGTTCATGGGCTGGCAGCGCCAGGCGCACGGCCCGTCGGTCCAGCAGGCGATCGAGGAGGCGATCGAGGCGATCACCGGCGAGGCGGTCGTCCTCCACGCCGCCGGGCGGACCGACGCCGGAGTCCATGCGCTGGCGATGGCGGCGCATGTCGATATCGAGCGCAAGATCGCGCCGTTCCGGCTCGCCGAGGGGATCAATGCCCGCTTGCGGCCGCTCCCCGTCGCGATCCTCGAGGCGCGGCCGGTTGCTCCCGACTGGCATGCCCGGTTCAGCTGCATCGGCCGGCGCTACCTCTACCGGATCGTCAACCGCCGCGCGCCCCTGACCCTCGAGGCCGGGCGCGCGTGGCAGGTGGCGGTGCCGCTCGACGCCGAGGCCATGAACGAGGCGGCGCAGAGCCTCGTCGGGCACCACGATTTCACCACCTTCCGCTCGGCCCATTGCCAGGCCGAGAGCCCGGTCAAGACGCTCGACCGGCTCGACGTGAGGCGCGACGGCGAGCGGATCGAGATCGAGGCGGACGCGCGCTCCTTCCTCCACCATCAGGTCCGCTCGATGGTCGGCTGCCTGCAGCTGGTCGGGCGGGGCAAGTGGAGCGCGGCGGATTTGCGAAGGGCGCTGGAGGCGAAGGATCGAGCCGCACTTGGGCTGAACGCGCCGCCGCAGGGGCTGTATTTCGTTGAGGCCGTCTATCCCTGACGGGTCAGCTCGCCTTGCGCATCTCCTCGCGCACGCCGAGCCCGAACAGGCGCTGGAGCGAGCGGTCGAGCATGAGGAGCTGCCAGAGCAGCCGGCCATGGTCGGAGCGGCCCGAGCGGTGGGCGGCGGCGAGGCGGGCGATGGCGGCGGAGTCGAACCAGCCGAGCTCAGCGAGCGACGGGCTGTGGGCGATGGCGGCGGCTTCTCCGGCGAGCGGGCCGCGGAACCAGGCGCTGACCGGAGTGACGAAGCCCATCTTGGTCCGGTCGAGCACTTCGTCCGGAAGATAGCGGCGGAGCGCCCGCTTCATCAGCCATTTGCCCGAGCCGCCGCGGAGCCGCATCCGGGCCGGCAGGCGCGCGGCGAACTCGACGAGGCGGTGGTCGAGCAGAGGCTCGCGCGCCTCGAGGCTCACCGCCATGCTGGTCCGGTCGACCTTGGTGAGGATGTCGCCCGGAAGCCAGATCTTGAGATCGGCATATTGGGCTCGGGAGAGGCCGTCGTTCGCGGGCGCTTCGGCCATCGCCCTGACGTAGCGATCCTCGCCGCGATGGCCCTCAAGAAGCTTTGCGAAGTCCTTAGTGTAAAGCCTTGACCGGATTGAGGAAGGGGTCACGCCGACCGCATCGGCGTAAGCTTCGCCGCCGCTCCGGCCCAGCGCCTGCAAAGTGGTCCGCGCGCGAAGGAAGCGGGGAGCCCAGTCGAGCTTCGGATAGAGGTTGCCGGCCAGCCCGAGCAGCCGGCGGGCCGGGCCGGGCAGCATGGCGCGCGCCCGCTCCTCGGCAGCAAACAGGCGGTAGCGGCGATAGCCGGCAAAGGCCTCGTCGGCGCCGTCGCCGGAGAGCGCGACCTTGACACTTTCGCGGGCAAGCTCGGAGACCCGGTAGGTGGCGAGCGCCGAGGCGTCGGCGAACGGCTCGTCGAAGGCGTCGGCGAGCGTGTCGATCAGGCCGAAATCGTCGGCGGCGACGGTCCGGCTTCGGTGGCTGGTGGCGAAGCGCTCGGCGACCAGGGCCGCCCACTTCGTCTCGTCATGGTCGGCCTCGGTGAAGCCGATCGAGCAGGTCCGCACCGCTTCCCGGCTCGCCTCCGCCATCAGGGCGACCACCGCAGAGCTGTCGACCCCGCCGGAGAGGAAGGCGCCCAAGGGCACGTCGGCGACCATCCGCGATCGCACGGCCTCGCAAAGCCGCTCGACAAGCTCCTCTTCGAGCGCCCCCGCCGAAGCCGGGGAGGGGCTGGAGAAGTCGACGTCCCACCATTTGACCGGCGGCGGGATCGAATGGCCGCGGCGGACTAGCAGGCAATGGCCGGCGGGGAGCTTGACCACCCCCTCGACCATGCAGGCATCGTCGGGAACGTAGCCGAGCGTCAGATAATCCTCGACCGCCTGCGGGCTGGGATGGCGGCGGAGCAAAGGATGGGCGAGCAGGCCCTTCAGCTCCGAGGCGAAGATGAGCGCGCCGTCCGGAAGCGTGGCGAGATAGAGCGGCTTCACGCCGAGCCGGTCGCGGGCGAGGAAGAGGACGTCCTCGCCGGCATCGTAGAGGGCGAAGGCGAACATGCCGTTGAACCGCCTCAGGCAGTCCGGCCCCCATTGCCGCCAGCCGGCCAGCACGACCTCGGTGTCGCTCTCGGTGCGGAATTTGTGGCCGAGCGCCTCGAGCTGCCCCCTCACCTCCCGGAAATTGTAGATCTCGCCATTGTAGCTCAGAGCCAGCTTGCCGTCGGCCGAGCGCATCGGCTGGTCGCCTGTGGCGAGATCGATGATCGAGAGCCGGCGGTGGCCGAGGCCGACCCCCGGCGCGGTCCACACCCCGCTCCCGTCCGGCCCGCGATGGGCGAGCGAATCGGCCATCGCCCGGATCCTTTTGGGATCGACGGGCTTGGGGACGTCGGGGTGGAAGAGGCCGGCAATGCCGCACATGTCAGTCTTCCCCTGCCATCCCCGCCGCCCGGTCGGCAAGCGGGGCGATCGGCCCGAGGTCGCGGAGGAAAGCGTCGATCGCCGGGCGCGGGCTGATCCCGTCCGCGGGCGCGGCGGCCGAGACCAGAACCGCCACCGCCCGCTGCGGCCCGCCGAGCAGCCGCACCCGCGCGGTCTCCAGCTTCACCCGGGTCGCGCTTCCGGTCAGGACTCGGCCGACCCGGTAGAAGCTGACCACCTCGCGCACCTTCTCGTGAGCCGAGATGCGCTCCGCCTTGCCGTCGGGCGGCGCGGCCGTATCGCCCGTCCACGACCATTCGCTCTCGTCGTCGGCGGCGCCGCGGCCGTAGCCGACCAGCTCGCGCCCCTCCCCCTGCCGGGCGAAGATGGCGACGGCGAGATCGACCTGCTGGCCGGCGGCGTTGCGATAGCGGGCCTGGAGCAGCCGGTCGGCGCCGGCATAGAGTGGATGCCACTCGCGCCCCGCCGGAAGCCGCGTCCAGCCGGCGACCTCGGGCAGCGCCGAGGCCGGAACCTCAGCCGTCCCGGCGGCCGCGACGACGGTCGACCATAGAGGGGGGATCGCCGCGAGAGCGATCGCGGCCGCGGCGATCTGGACGGCCCGCGCAGTGCTTCCCCCTTCGCTCCTAAGCGAAGCGGGATCGAAGAAGGGCTCGCTCGGCCCGCGGTCGAAGAAGCGCCAGCCGACCGCCATGATCATGGCGATGACGAGGCCGAAGAAGACCCAGCCGTAGACGATATGATCGAAGCCGACCGCAACCTGGTTGTCGGTGAGGTGCGCCACCCAGATCGTCCCGAAGGCGCGCACCCCGTTGGCGAGCACCGGGATGACGAGCGCCGCGGCGAGGAAGGCGATCCGCCTCGGCCAGGAGCGGAAGCAAAGGTTCGCCACCAGCGCCCCGTAGGCGGCCATGGCGACGAGGAACTTCACCCCCGAGCAGGCTTCGGCGACCCGGAACAGCCCGGTCGGGGTCGAGATGAAGATGCCGTCGAGATGCGCGGGGACTCCGCTCAGCGCCAGAAGCGCCATGCTCATCTTCGCGGTGATCGTCTGCATCGGCCCGACCAGCTCCTCGCCGGCGGGGACGAGGAAGAGCATGTAGAAGATCGGGAAGGCGAGCCCGCGCGCGACCGACTTGCCCAGGCAGGCGATCGCGGCGCCCTGGAGCATGACGACGAGGCCGGCATGGCGGAACAGGGCGATGCTGGCCGCGTCCCCGAGCAGCCAGGCGAAGCCCCCCGCCGCGACCAGCGCGAGGCCCGGCGCCCACGCCGAAGGCGCGAGCTGCTCGAGCTCGGGCAGGCGCTGGCGGACCAGCCAGGCGAGGATGGGCACGATGAGCAGGCAATGGTTGAAGGTCGAGCTGGTCCACCAGATCGTCGCCATCCCGGCGGCGTCGCGGGCGAAGAGGAGGAGGATCGCGGCCCAGGCCGCCGCAAGCGCGGCAAGATGGACCCGCCAGCCCTCGGCCGGGCGTGCTCGGGCGATGGCAAGGGCTGCCGTCATGCCGCCGCCCTCAGCCCGGCGCCGACGATCCCGGCGAGCGGCGCGAGCCGCGCCTCCCAGCGGTAGCTCTTCTCGACCAGCGCCCGCCCGGCCCGCCCCAGCGCCGCGGCGCGGACCGGGTCGGCGAGCAGGCCGGCTATGGCTTCCGCCTGCCCCTCTGCGCCGTCGGCGACGAGCAAGTCGCGACCCGGCTCGGCCTCGATGCCCTCGAAGGCGGCGGGCGAGGCGACGACCGGCCGCGCCATCGCCATCGCCTCGAGCACCTTGTTCTGCACGCCTCGGGCGATGCGCAGCGGCGCGGCGACGACGTTCGCCGCCGCGAGCCAGGTCCGGACGTCCGGAACGGCGCCCGTGACGATCGTCCGCGGTCCCTCCAGCGAGCGCACCGCCGAATCGGGCTTGCGCCCGACGATGGCGAAGCGCGCCTCGGGAAGAAGCGGCATCACCTTCCCCGCGAACCAGCGCACCGCGTCGATATTGGGCGCGTAATCCATCTGCCCGGTGAAGACGATCAACGGAATCTCCTCTCCCGTCTTTACGGGAGACGGGGGACCCAAGCCGGAGGCTTGGGGGGTGAGGGTCTTACCGACTCCGTAGAAAAGACCCTCACCTCCCAACCGCTCCGCGGTTGGGCCCCTCCTCTCCCGCGAAAGGCGGGAGAGGGATTCGAAGGCCGCCGGATCGAAATAATCCAAATCCACGCCGTTCTGCAGCGCCCTGATGTCGGCCCCTGCCAGCCCGCTGCGCCGCCTGAACAAATCCGCTTCAGCCTCGCTGACGAACAGGCTGACGTCGGCGCGCGCCGCTGTGGCGCGTTCAAACTCGGCGAGCTTGATGCCCTCGCGGCGGTGGATCGCGGCCATCGCTCCGCCCTGCGTGCCATAAGCCTCGAACTTGGCCGAATCGACGTCGCCGAAATCCATCACGAAGCGCGCCCGGCAGCCCGCCGGGACGAACTGACCCATCTGCCCCGAGAAAGCGAAGACGGTGCCGATGTCGCGGCTCGCCAGCAGGCTCTCGACGAAGCGGCGGAGGCGAGGGCTGTCGAACAAGGTGAGCGAGACCGGCTTGCCCTCGATCAGCGCCCGCGCGCCCGCCGCGGCCTTCGAGACTCGCCGGACCTCGACATGCGCCTCCCCCAGCGCCGGCCCGATCGCCTCGCGAAGCCCGGCGAGATTGGCGGCGTCGGCCTCGTCGTCGGCGAAGCAGGCGAGATGGACGCGGCCGAGGCCGGCGAGATGCTTCAATTCGTGGAACGAGCGGATCTTGTCGCCCCGGTCGGGCGGGAACGGGATCCGGTGGGCGAGGAACAGGGTCTCCGCCATCAGCCGAGGCCTTTGGCGAGGAGCGGCCCGAGCCGGTTCGAGACGAACAGCGGAAGCTCCTTCCAGACCTCGACCTTGAGCCGGTTGGCCGGGCTGAGCGGGTTGATGTCCCGCGGCGCCGCGCCCTCGGCGGTGCGGATGCCGTAGCGCATCGGCTCGGGCGCGATCCCCCAGTTGGACTTGAAGGCATGGTTGCCGCTGCCGAGCTTCGAGCGGCCGAAGTCGAAGCGCGTGAAGCCGCGCCGCGAGGCCTGAACCATCGCCTCGAAATACATGAACTCGTTGGCGAAACAGTCGCGCGCGGCTTTCGTCCCGCCGCCCCAGTAAGGCAGGATCGTGTCCCGGAAATAGAGGTTGAGGAGGCCGGCGACGGGGGCGCCCTCTTTGGAGACGATGAGGATGTCGGCATCCTCTCCGAACCGGTCGAGCACCGAGTCGAAGAGCCTGGGCGGGAAGACCGGCGAGCCGAGATTGCGCATCGATTCGCCGTAGACCCGGAAAAAATCCTCCCGCTCCTGCGGCCCGCGCCCGACCCGGGCGGTGAGGCCGAGCGCTTTCGCCCGGCGCACGCCCCGGTGGCGGCGCTTGATCGCCTTGAGGATCGCTTCCTCGCCCTGCGGCAAAGGCATTGCGAAGCCGACATAGACGTCGTCGCGGACGACGCATTCCTCCGGAAGCGGCCCCCCGCGAAGCTCGAGGCTCGCGCAGCCGAGCCGGCCGGCCAGATCCCAGGCCGCTCGCAGGAGCGCGTCGGCCGCGGCGGCGTCGTCGGCGATGACCCCGCCGCCGGTGCCGAAGCCCGCCGAGACCAGGGCCCGGCCGAAAAGGCGCGAGCGGACGTCGGTGAGCGGAAGGCAGCCGGCAAGGCCTCCGCCGCGCTCGGCGACGAGATAATGCGCGCGCTGGCCGCATCCCTCTTCGACCGCGGCGCTCCATTGCGGACGGTGGAAGGGCTCGGCGTCGGGATGCCCGGCGACATAGGCGTCGATCCGGGCGCTCTCGCCGGGGTCGCGAAGGTCGGCGGAGCGCAGGGTCAGGCCGGCGGCGAACGGCGCGTTCACGACAGCCGCTCCCGCTCGCGCTCGACCACGTGGTCGGTCCGGCCCCACTCATGGGCGTTGAGCAGTTTCAGAAGCTTGGGCCGCATTGCCGAGAGCCGGCTGTAATGGCGAAGCCGCGACTTGAGCGAGGCTCCGCTCACCCGCGGCTGGCCGGGATCGATCTCCCAGGGGTGGAAATAGAAGACCGCGGGCCGCGCCTCGCGGGCGTTGACCCGCGAGATCGCCCAGCTCGAGAAACGATAGGGCAGCAGCCGGAAGAAGCCCCCGCCCCCGGCGGCCAGCCGGCGCCCGGCGAGCTCGACGGTGGTGACGGGGAGCTCGATCAGCTCGGAATCGGGCAGCGGCCGGTGGGCGAAGCGCGGCGCCTCGGGCCAGCCATAATGGTCGTGGACGACCGGCGCGACGCTCGACGAATAGGAATAGCCTTCCTCGGCGAGCACCCGGTGAGCCCAGGGCGTGCGCTTGTCGATCGAGAAGCTCGGCGCCCGATAGCCTTTCGGCTCGACCCCCGCCGCCTCGGCGATCGCCGCATGGGCGCGCCTCAGATCGGCCCGGAAAGCCGCCTCCCCAAGGGTGAAGACCCGGGCATGGTCCCAGCCGTGGCTGGCGATCTCGTGCCCCGCCTCGGCGGCGCGGCGGATCAGCCCGGGATGGCGCTCGGCGACCCAGCCCAGGGTGAAGAAGGTCGCTTTCACGCCGGCCTCGTCGAACAGGTCGAGCACGGCCGAGCCGTTGCGTTCGACGCGCTGCTCGAGCCCGTCCCACTGGCCGCGGTCTATCACTGTCTCGAAGGCGCCGACCTGGAACCAGTCCTCGACGTCGACGGAGAGGGCATTCAGCATTTCTGGCCCTTCCCGCCCCTCAGGCGGCATTGCTCCGCCGCGGCTGGCTCTCATTCTCGACCCAGTCGAGCAGGACGGTCAAGACTCGGCGAACCGCCGCTTCCTGCTCGTCGATCCGCGCCTCGATCGCGGCGAGACGGCGCTCGATCGAGGGATCGGACCCGGCCTCGAGCATGTCGGCCCGGCGGCGAAGCGGAAGCACCCGCTTGGAGATTCGCTCGGGCCGGTCGGCGGCCATGTCGGCGGCGACCGCCTCGACCGCGCCGGCGTCGATCCCCTCGAGCTGCTCGACCCCGGCATAGAGGAAGAGACGGGCGGCGAGCTGGTTCAAGCGGCGCGGCAAGCCGTTCGAATGGCGGTAAAGCGCGGCGAAGGCGTCGGGCGAGAAGGTCGGGCGGCCCTGCCAGCCGGCGACGGCGAGGCGGTGGACCATGTAGGGCTCGACCTCGTTCCCATCCATCGTCTCGAGATGATGGGTGGCGATGACCCTTTGCTTGAGCTGCTCGAGGCCCTCGTCGCCGGCGAGCCGGTCGCGGAATTCGGGCTGGCCGAGCAGGAAGATCTGGATCAGCGCCCGGCCCTGGCTGGTGAAGTTGGAGAGCATGCGCAGCTCTTCGAGCGCGGAGGTGGGCAGGGTCTGCGCCTCGTCGACGATCAGCAAAGTGCGCTTGCCGCGGCTGGCTTCCTCGCGGAGGCGCTGCTCGATCCGGTCGAGCAATTGCGCCTTCATGACGCCGCCCGTCTCGAGCCCGAGGCCTTGCGCGGCGAGGCGGAGCATGTCGTCGCCCTCGACCTGCGTCGAGACCAGGCTGATCGCGTTGAGGCGCTCGCGGTCGATCGTCGCCATGAGATGGGCGACGAGGGTCGACTTGCCGGCGCCGATCTCGCCGGTGATGACGATGAAGCCCTCGCCCTGGGCGAGGCCGTAGCCCAGATAGGCCATCGCCTTCTTGTGGGTCCGACTCTCGAACCAGAAGCGCGCGTCCGGCGTGAGCTGGAAGGGGCGGTCGGTGAGGCCGTAAAAGTCGGTGTACATCTTTCCTGCCCTTCAGAAGGTGTAGCGCAGGCCGACGAGGATCGAGCCGTAATTGGCGTCGAAATCCCCCGCCTGGGTGGTGTAGACGCCCGCGGCGATCTGCGCCTGCAGGCGCGGGTCGAAGATGCTTTGGTAGTAGCGGCCGGTGAGGCCCGCCGCGAAGCTTCCGTCCGAGCCGGCGAGGCCGCTGTCGTACCAGTTCGCATAGGCGTCGAAATCCATGCCCGACGAGCGGCTGAGGCGCCGGCCGAGATTGCCCTGCAGAGTGAAGCTCTGGTCGGTGACCCCGTGGAGGGCGAAGACCGTGCTGTCGGGCGCCAGGTAATGGCGGTTGGCATAGCCCGCGCCCAGGCCGAGGCTCCACGGGCCGCGGCTCCTCGAATAGAGGATGTTGGCGCCGCGGTTGCGGAAGTTGAAATTGTCGATCGACTGCAAAGCGTCGCCGAAGCAGGCGCCGGTGCCGGGATCGGTGCCGAACACGCAGCCGCCGTCGACGCCATTACGCGGAATCTCAAACTTGCGCGGTACACCATTGAGATCAGCCACTAAAAGCCGTCCGAAGCTGCTCACGCCGTCATAGATTGAGGCGGTCAGCGCGCTGCGGCTGTCGATCTGATGGCGAAGCGACGCGGTGAAGCTCTTACCGCCGTAGCGCCATCCGCCCCGCGCCTGGAGCTCGGTGCGCGGGCTCGGCCGCCACAGGATTCCGACGTCCCACATCACCCCGTCCTCGTCGACGGTCTTGAGCCTGGTGCCGGCGGGATCGGCGACGAGGTTTCCGCCGGGGGTCAGAACCGGAAGTCCGGTGGCGGGATCGCGGAGGAAGTCCTGCTGCGAGCCCTGGAGCTTCTCGTAGCCGACCCCGCCGGTGACGGCGAGAGTCGGCGAGACCGGGACGACGACGTCGCCGCGGACATATTCGCCCTCGAACTTGCTGTTGAGCCGGTTCATGTCCTCGCGGACGTAGCCGGCGCCGACGGTCCATCCGAACGGCAGCTCGCCCGGCGACATTCCCAGGCTCACGGCGGCATTGTGGACGGTGGAGCTCGAATAGCGGTCGATGCGCGGCGCTCCGGCCGGAGCCCCGGCAAGGCTGTGGTCGTCGACCTTGACGTAGCCGAGGCGGTAGCTGGCGTTGACCGCGACCGGCCCGGCATGGGTGGTCAGGGTCGGGCCGGCATAGGCGCTGTAGATCTCGGCGACGTTGGGATTGTCGATCGTCCGCGCCGTCGGCACCGGGAAGCGTATGTCGCTGTGGGTGCGCGCCGCCATCGCTCCGGCGTCGAGGGAAAGAACCCCCGGAACCGCCTCGACGTGGACTGCAGCGAGGCCGCTATGGACGTCATGATCCTGGATTCGGTCGTTCCAGCCGATGCGATGCTGGTAATTGTAGCTGATCGTCGCCTGCACCCGGCGGGTGGCGATCGACGCGTCGATCCCGCCGCCGACTCCGGTATAGGTCAGCACCTCGCCCCGGTCGAAATCGGCGGTCGCGACCTGCTGGACCTCGAGATAGGGGTGGACAACGGTTCGCGGCTCGCCCTGGACTGCCCCGGTCGCGACCAGGGTCATGCCCGCCGCCGCTATGACGGGACGCCAGCTTCGGCTCGCAAGCCTCTGGAAAAAAGACCTTTTCATTGGCCGTATCCATAATAAGCGCCGAATCGGCGACCGGTGGCGGCGAAGCCCGCGCCGTTGAGCAGCAGGCTGATCTGGCCGCAGCCGGAGAGGAGGCTTGCAGCCTCCTTGAGGTCCGCTTCGGTGGTTTGGTCCGCACGCACGACGAGCACCAGCTGGCCGACATGGCTGGCCAGCGCGGCCGCCGCCGAGGCCATCAGCGCCGGCGGGGAATCGAAGATCAGGATCCGCCCCGGCCGGGCCTCGGTGAGGCGCGCCAGAACCTTGGCGGTCCGGTCCGAGCCGAGCAGCTCGGGGACGTCATTCTCGTAGCGGCCCGACGGAAGCACCGAGAGGCCGCTTATGTCGGTCTGGATGACCAGCCGCTCGGGATCGAGCGAAGGATCGGCGAGCGCGTCGACGAAGCCCGCGCCCTGAGCCTCGATCCCGAGGATCGAGAGCACTTCGGGCTTCGGGAAATCGGCGTCGACGAGAAGCACCTCCATGTCGCGCTCGCCGGCCAGCGACAGCGCGAGGTTGACCGCGCAGAAGGTCTTGCCCTCGTCGGGCTGGGCCGAGCAGACGAGCAGGGTCCGCCGCTTGGCGGCCTCGACGCTGCTTCCCGCGTTCATTCCGAGCAGCAGCTGGCGCTTGACGATCCGGAATTCCTCGGCGAGCGCGCCCGCGGGCGTGTCCGGGACGATGAAGCCGTCCTCCCGGAGCTTCTCCCGGTCCACACCGGCCCGTTCACCGGCCGGGACCGGAACAAGGCTTCGGTTGAGGACCCTGGGCTCCGGTGCGCGCTCCGGTTGGGGCTCCGGTTCTTCCCTCTGCGGCTCAGCCCCAATGGGCATTGGGTCGGCGAGGGTGGGACCGAAGCCATAAAGCTCCGCCGCGCGCTCGATCAGCGAGCCGGAATGGCTGAGTGGGCTGTGCTTGTTCATCTCAGGCCACCGTGCTCCGCTGCCAGAATTCGACCGCCAGCAAGAGGGCCCAGGCTCCGCCCAGAGCCCCTGCCCCGCCGGCCAGCCAGACGAGCCGCTGGCGATATTTCGACCGCGCTTCCGGCGTGAAGACCTGGCTCACCGAGCCGAGCACCGGCAGCCCGGTGGCGTCGGCGAGCCGGGCCTGGGTCGGGAAGGTGGTCTGGATCTGCCCCAGCACGAAGGCCGCTCCGGCGCCGGCGCCGAGGCCGACGAAGAGGATCAGGGTTAGCAGCAAAGGCCGGTTGGGGGTGAGCGGGACCGTCGGCTGGCTCGGCGGATCGATCACCCGGAACTTGACCGCGTCGGTCTGGCTGCGGACGTCGCTCGTCAGCCGCACTTGGTCGCGGTCCTCGAGCAATTTGTCATATTGCCGCTTGAGCACGTCGTAATCGCGGTTGAGCCTTTCCTGCTCGGCGGCGGCTCCGGGCTCCGAGGCCTGGCGGGTGCCGAGCTGGGCGAGATCCGATTCGAGCTGCGACTTGCGGCTGGCGGCGGCATTCACCTGCCCCTCCTTCTCCGCGACCATCGCCCGGAGCGAGACGTAGGAGGGGTTGGGCATGGTCCCGGCGCCGGAAGGCTCGCGCGCGGCGAGCGGCTTCAGCCGGGCGATCTGGTTCTTCAGGGCGACGACGTCGGGATGCGAATCGGTCCAGCCCTGAGCCGTCGCTTGGGCGAGCCGGGCCTCGAGCGCCGCGATCTGGCCGCGGGCGCCGCCGCCGCCGCTGTCGGCGCCGAAGGCCGGCATCGAGGGCGGGGTGGCGGCGAGCTGGGTGCGGAGCGCCGCGAGTGAGCTCTGCGCCTGGATCAAGGTCTGGTCGATCCCGGCGAGCTCGGTCCGCGCCGCGCCCATCCGCGAGGCGATCGAGCCTTCGCCGGGCAGAAGCCCGAGATAGCGCTGCTCGAACTCGACGCGGCGCTGCTCGGCCTCCTGGAGATCCTTCTCGCGCGCCTTCAGCTGCTGGTCGAGGAAGGCGAGGCTCTGGTTCGCCTCGTCGCGGTCGCCCGAGAGGTTGTTTTCGACGAAGATGTCGAGCAGCCCCTGGACGATCGCGGCGGAGAGCTTGGCGTTCTGGCGGTTGGAGAAGCCCGAGACCTTGGCGGTCGCGCTGATCTCGAACATGTTGTCGGGCTGGGCGGTGACCTTGATCGCCTCCCTCAGGCCGGCGACCTGCACCGCGAGGTCGCGGTCGCTGGCGACGAGCGTGTTGAGATCGGTGCGGCGGACGACCTTGGCCAGGTTTTCGGCCGAGGTCAGGGTCTGCTTGACCCGGTTCAAATCCCCTTCCCGCTCCGCCGCGCTGATCCCGACCTGGTTGGGAAGGATCGACTGCATCTGGACGAAGACTCGGGCCTTCGATTCGTAGGTGTTGGGGATGAGCGCGACGACCAGCCAGCCGAGCACGCAGATCCCCCACGCCACCGCGAGCGCGAGCCAGCGGCGGCGCCACACCTGGTGGATTGCGATCCTGACCTGTTCGTAGAGTCCATCCATCGAGGCGGGCGTTCCTTGGCTGAGAGGGCGAGAGGCGGGCGTGAAGCCGCCGTCAGAACATGCTCTCGGGGATGATGATGACGTCGCCCGGCTCGAGCCGGACGTTGGCCGAGGTGTCGCCCTTCTTGAGCAGGCGGGCGATCCTGAGGTCATATTCCTTCTGCTCGCCGGTCGCGCGGTCGTGGCGGATCAGGCGGGCCTTGTTGCCGGCGGCATATTCGGAGAGGCCGCCGACGGCGATCATCGCGTCCAGGAGGGTCATGTTCGCCCGGTAGGGAAGCGAGGACGGCTTCTCGGTGGCGCCGACGATTCGCACCTGCTGGCTGAAGCTGCCCTGGAAGCTCTCGACCATCACGGTGACCCGCGGATCGTCGACATATTGAGTGAGTGCCTTGCGGATGTCGTCGGCGAGCTGGGCGGGGGTCTTGCCCGCCGCCTGCAGGTCCGGGATCAGCGGCGTGGTGATCATTCCGTCGGGGCGGACCTGGACCTTGCCGCCGAGGTCGGTGTTGCGCCAGACGAAGATGTTGAGCTGGTCGAGCGCGCCGATCACATAGCGCTCGGCCGGAGCGCTGTCGTCGGTGGCGACGAAGCTCGCCGGCGGCAGCTCGTTGCGCGGCTTGGCGTCGGTGGCGACGGGCGCGAAGGCGACCGCGCTGAGACTGAGTGCGAGTGCGAATTTGGAACCTGCCGGGTAACGCATGGGACAATCCTCTTTCGATCGCGGTCCCGCGCGGCTGACGTCAGCAACGCGAGATTTGGGTCCGCTATCGCTGCAAGAGGTAAAATTAGCGTTAGGAACAATGGCCTTGTGAGCGCCGTCCCAGATCGGGACCGGGGAGATTCGAAGGTTAACCCCCTATCCCACCACCATCTCCCGGGCCGGCGGGTGGCCGAGGAAGGCCGCGGGGCTGGCCGAAAGGCCGTAGGCGCCGGCGAGGAACACCGCGATAAGATCGCCGACCTCGGCGCGGGGGAGCATGACGTCATCGGCCAGCCGATCGAGCGGCGTGCACAGGCAGCCGACGACGCTTGCTTCCTCTTCCGCCGCCGCTCCGAAGCGGCTTGCGACCGCGACCGGATAGTTGCGCCGGACGACCTGGCCGAAATTGCCCGAGGCGGCGAGCTGGTGGTGCATCCCCCCATCGGTGACGAGGAAGGTCTTGCCGTGGCTCTCCTTGCGGTCGACCACGCGGGTCAGATAGACCCCCGCCTCGCCGACCAGCCAGCGCCCGAGCTCGATCGCGAACGCGCTGTCGCGAAGGATCGCCGGCCGCTCGGCAAGCGTCTGGGCCAGCGCAACGCCGATCGGGGCGACGTCGAGCGAAGTCTCCGTCGCGAAATAGGGAATTCCGAAGCCGCCGCCGAGATTGACCAGAGGCGGGGTCGCGCCGATCGCCTCGGCCAGCTCGCCGGCCAGCGCCACCGTCGCCCGCTGAGCCTCGATGAGCGCGTCGGGCGCGAGCGCCTGCGAGCCGGCGAAGATGTGGAAGCCGCGCCATTCCGCGCCGCCTTCCGTCAACATCCGGACCACATCGGGAACCCTCGCGGCATCGATCCCGAACGGCTTGGCGCCGCCGCCCATGCGCATGCCCGAGCCCTTGATCTCGAAATCGGGATTGACCCTCACAGCAAGCCTCGGCCGCCGCCCCTGCCCCCGACCGATCGCCAGCGCCCGCTTCGCCTCGCCCTCGGATTCGAGGTTGAGGGTGACTCCGGCGGCAATGGCGGCGGCGAGCTCGTCGTCGCGCTTGCCCGGCCCCGCGAACGAGATCTCCGACGCATCCGTCCCACAAGCCAGTGCCGCGTCCATCTCCCCCGCCGAAGCGACGTCGAGCCCGTCGACCAGCTTCGCAACCTGTTTCAGCAGCGGCGCATAAGTGTTCGCCTTGATGGCATAATGAAGGTTCACACTTTGAAAGTTGGCGCGAAAATTGGCGACTTGCGCGGCAACTTTGGCCACGTCGTAGACGAAGAGCGGCGTATCTCCCGCCTCGGCGACGAGGGCGTCGGCGCGGCGGCCGCCGATCAGCAGCATGCCGTCCTCGGCCTCGAAGCCGGCCGGTATCGCGCCCATCGGCTTGCTCATTCAGTCAGCTCGCTCTTGATGACTTCCCGATCGAGCTTGCCGTTGGGAGACCGCGGCAGCTCGTCTCGCCAGACGATATGAGCGGGCTGCATAAAATTCGGTAACTCGCGCCGAAGAAATCCCCGAAGCGCCTCGTCGGGGCCCTCTCCCCTCACCACCAGAGCGATCGCCTCGCCGAGCCGGTCGTCGGGCACGCCGAGCGCCACCGCCTCGGTCACCACCCCGCTCGCCACCGCGGCTTCCTCGACCTCGGTCGGGCTGACCCTGTTGCCGCTGGTCTTGATCATGGCGTCCTCGCGGCCGACGAAATAGAGCAAACCTTGCTCGTCCTGGCGAACCCGGTCGCCCGACCACACCGCCGTGCCGCCGTAACGCGAGCCCTGGGGCGCCGGCTTGAAGCGCTGGGCGGTTCGCTCGGGATCGTTCCAATAGCCCCTGGCGACCAGCGGCCCGGCATGGACGAGCTCGCCATCCTCTCCCGGCGCGCAAAGGGTTCCATCCGGATG
Source organism: Allosphingosinicella sp. (assembly GCA_045811485.1). Lineage (GTDB taxonomy): Bacteria > Pseudomonadota > Alphaproteobacteria > Sphingomonadales > Sphingomonadaceae > Allosphingosinicella. The sequence goes on along the minus strand of JBJMTX010000010.1, from coordinate 15,642 downwards.
TGACGTCATGACTTCAGCGAAAGGGATGGCGCTTCCGATCGAGTCCGGGTGCTCGTCGAGCAGAGCGGGCTCGAGATAGGTCGAGCGGAACGCCTCGGTGAGCCCGTACATGAGATAGAGCTCGGCGGCGGGGAAGAGCTCGCGAAGCCGCCGGACGATCGACACCGGCAGCCGCCCGCCGCTGTTGGTCAGCCGGCGAAGCGACAGCGCGACGGCCGGCGGCCAGGCGGCCTCGACCAGCTGGACCCAGAGCGGCGGGACTCCGGCGAGCGTCGTGATGCCATGCGCCTCGACCGCGCGGATGACGTCGCGCGCGGCGAGGAACTCGATCGGAACGACGCACGCGCCCGCCGCCCAGGTCGAGAGCAACTGGTTCTGGCCATAGTCGAAGCTGAGCGGGAGCACGCCGAGCACCCGGTCCTCGGGCGTGAGCCGCAGGTAGTGAGCGACGCTGATCGCGCCGAGCCACATATTGGCATGGCTCAGCATCACGCCCTTGGGGCGGCCCGTCGAGCCCGACGTGTAGAGCAGGGCGGCGAGATCGTCGGGGTCGGCGCCGGAGGGCGGTAGTCGGTCCCCGCCGGCGAGCATCGCCGCACCTTCCTCCTCGCCGACCGTCGCGCAGCCCGTCGGGAGGTCCCCTTCCCCCAGGGTCGCAAGCCGGGCCTTGCCGGTGATCAGGAGACGGGCGCCGCTGTCGGCGAGGATATGGGCGACCTGGGCGCGCTTGAGCAAAGGGTTGACCGGGACATGGACGAGCCCCGCCCGGGCGCAAGCGAGCGGCAGAAGGCTCGTCATCCGGGTCTTGGGCAGCCACGACGCCACGCGATCGCCCGCCCCGAACCCACGGGCCCGAAGCGACGCGGCGAGCGCGCCGACCGCCGCCTCCAGGCCGGCATAATCGAGCGGCCCTTCCTTGGTCACCAGCGCTACGGCCTGGGGTTCGCCCTTCGAGGTCAGATGATCGAGCGGGTATGGGGTCGGATCGGGGGCTTGCACCTTGCCTCCTCGCTGCGCCACAGCAGGAGGCCGGGCTTCAGGCCGAGGGGATAGCGCGTTGGGCTTCGAGGTGGAACTGTTCGATAGCCTCGAGGCGGCCGCCGCCGATGCGGGCGGCGCGCTCGAGGCTTCGCCGTCGCTGTTCGATCGCCTGAGCTGGTTCCGGCTGATCGGGCTTCACTGCCCGCCGCCGGGCCGGCCGCTGGTCGCCCGCGCGCGCGACGGCGGCAAGGCGGCCTGGCTGTTCCTCGCCGCCCAAGGCTCGCGCGCCGAGGCGTGGCGAAGCTGGTACAGCCTTCGCTTCGGGCTGGTCGGCGATCCCGCAGGCGGCGAGGCGATCGCAAGGACGCTTCGCAAGCGCCTCGCCCGAATGGAGATCGAGCCGCTCGAGGACCCCGAGCCGCTGGCGGGCGCGCTCCGCCGCTCGGGCTGGATCGTCTTCGTCGGCCCGGCGACCATCTCCTGGCGCATCGACACGAGCGAGCAGGATTTCGCGGCCTATTGGCAGGGCCGGCCCGGAAAGCTTCGAAGCACCGCTCAGCGCAAGGCCAAGGCGGCCGGGCTCGACATCGAGATTCATCGCCATTTCAACGTCGAAGCCTGGGAAGCTTACGAATCGGTCTACGCGGCGAGCTGGAAGCCCGAGGAGGGCTCGCCCGCCTTCCTTCGCGCGCTCGCCGAGCAGGAGGGGGCGGCAGGGCGGCTTCGCCTCGGAATGGCGCGCAAGGACGGCCGGCCGGTCGCCGCGCAGCTTTGGACGGTCGAGAACGGCACCGCCTGGATCCACAAGCTCGCCTATCGCGAGGATATGAAGGCGCTCTCGCCCGGCACCGTGCTCAGCATGGCGATGTTCCGCGCCGCCCTGGATGAGGATCGGGTGGCCCGAATCGATTATGGCACCGGCGACGACGGTTACAAGCGCGACTGGATGGAGGAGCGGGCGACCTTGTGGCGGATCGAGGCCTTCAACCCCACGAAGCCCGCCGGCCTCGCCGGAGCGGCCCGCTCGGCGCTCTCGGCGCTTGTCCGGCGGCGGCGGAGCCGTTAGGCGGCGCCCGGACGAGGGGACAGGACGAACATGGCGGCAGGCTTGAACGACGAACAGGAAGTCGACTCGACACTTCGCGCGGTGCTTAGGGACGTGCTCGGCCTGCCCGAGGCGCAGGTCGCCGCCTTCGACGAATCGAGTCCGCTGTTCGGGGCGCTTCCGGAATTCGATTCGATGGCGGTGGCAGGACTCCTGACCGAGCTCGAGGAAAGGCTCGGGATCCTCATCGAGGACCATGAGGTCGACGCCGACATGCTCGAGAGCTTCGGCTCGCTGCTCACCTTCGCCCGCGCCAAAACGCTTCAGTGACCGGCGCCGGTCTCCATTACGAGCGCTACCGCGCCGGAGACCGCGACGAATGGCTGATGCGGATCGGCGAGGGCCCCGCCCTCCTCTTCCTTCCGCCTCTGTTCGAGGAGATGAACCGCACCCGCGCCTTCATCGTCGCGGCCATGCGCGCTCTGGCCGCCAGGGGCTTCGCCTGCTGGCTTCCCGATCTGCCCGGCACCGGCGAGAGCGAGCGGGCGCTGGAGAGCGTCTCATGGGAGGATTGGAAGGCCGCGGCGGCGGGTGCGGCGACCGCGAGCGAAGCGACCGCGAGCGTGAGCCTGCGCGGCGGAGCGCTGCTCGACGACGTCGTCCCCTACCGCTGGCGTTTCGCTCCGGCGACCGGCGCCTCGCTCGCGCGCGACCTCGCCCGCGCCGGGCTGATGAGCGAAGGCGGCGGCGGATACGCGCCCGCGGAATCTCTGTTGACGTCACTCGGCGCGGCGGAGCCCCCGACGGGAGGATCGGTGCGAACCGTGAGGCTCTCCACCGACCGCGCGGAAGCCGACCTCAAGCTCGAAGGCTTGCCCTTGTGGCGCCGAGCCGAACCTCAGACTTCGCCTGAACTATCGGCGGCAATCGCCGAAGACATAAGCTTATGGGCCCGCTCATGCGGAATCTGCTGAGCTTCGACTGCGAGGGCGCCGCGCTCGGCGCCACGCTCGATTCGGCCGAAGGGACGACAGGCCTGCTCATCGTCACCGGCGGCACCCAGACCCGGATCGGCTCGCACCGTATCTTCGAGCGCCTTGCCATCGCTTTGGCGAAGGAAGGCTGGCCCTGCTTCCGCTTCGACCGGCGCGGGGTCGGCGACAGCGAGGGCGAGGATCCCGACTTCCGCGAAAGCGGCCCCGACATCGCCGCCGCCGCGGCGGCGTTCCGGCGCGAGCAGCCGCAGGTCACCCGGCTGCTCGGCTTCGGCCTTTGCGACGGCGCCTCCGCGCTCGCGCTCCACGGCGCGGCGGCCGGGCTCGCCGGCTATGTCCTGGTCAATCCCTGGTTCGTCGAGGCGGAGGCCGGCGAGCCGGCGGCGGCGGCGATCAAATCGCGCTACCGCGAGCAGCTGCTCAGCCTCGAGGGCTGGAAACGTCTGCTTTCCGGATCAATATCTTATCGAAAGGTCTTCAAGGGACTTGCCAAGATCGTGACCAGTGGGCCGTCGAGCCTGGCAGGGGAAATCGCCGCCTCGCTCGGCAAGGCCGGCCTTCCCGCGCAGCTCGTCCTGGCCACACGCGACGCCACCGCCATCGCCGCACAGGCCGAATGGAGCTCGCCCGCGTTCAAGGCCCTGCGAACGCGCAACCCGGCCCCGATCGCGATCGACAGCGACGCCCACACCTTCTCCCGTCCCGGCGACGAAGCGGCGCTGCTGGTGGCGGTGAAGGGGGCGCTGGAGCGGCTGTGACCGTCCTTCGATACGGGCCTTCGCCTTCGCTCAGTCCCTACTCAGGATGAGCGATCCTCTCCCGCTCATCCTGAGTAGCGGTGAGCTTGTCGAACCGCGTATCGAAGGACGAGGCCTCGAACTCCATCTCGGCGAGGAACTTCTCGGCGTCCAAAGCGGCCATGCAACCGGTGCCGGCGGCGGTGACCGCCTGGCGGTAGACCTTGTCCATGACGTCGCCGCAGGCGAAGACGCCCTCGACGCTGGTCCGGGTGCTTCCGGTCTCGACCTCGATATAGCCGTCCTTGTCGAGGACGAGCTTGCCGGCGAACAATTCGGTCGCCGGCGAATGGCCGATGGCGACGAAGCCGCCTTCGACCTCGATCCGCGACAGCTCGCCGCTCTTCGTGTCGCGGAGCTCGAGGGCGACAAGCCCTTCCGGCTCGCCGCCGGCGACGAAGCGGTCGACCGCCTTGTTCCACAGTACCTTGATCTTGGGATTGGCGAACAGCCGGTCCTGGAGGATCTTCTCGGCGCGAAGGCTGTCGCGGCGGTGGATCAAGGTGACGTCGTGGCTGTGGTTGGTCATGTAGAGCGCTTCCTCGACGGCGGTATTGCCGCCGCCGATCACCGCCACCTTGCGGCCGCGGTAGAAGAAGCCGTCGCAGGTCGCGCAGGCCGAGACCCCCCTGCCCTTCAGATGCTCCTCGCTCGGAAGGTTGAGCCAGCGCGCCTGGGCGCCGGTCGCGATCACCAGGACGTCGCCGGTATAGACGGTGCCGCCGTCCCCGATCAGCCGGAACGGCCGGCGCGAAAGGTCGACCTCGACGATATGGTCCCACATCATCTGGGCGCCGACATGCTCGGCCTGGGCCTGCATCTCCTCCATCAGCCAGGGGCCCTGGATGACCTCTCGGAAACCCGGATAATTCTCAACGTCGGTGGTGGTGGTGAGCTGGCCTCCAGGCTGGATGCCCTGGACGACGATCGGCGCCATTCCGGCGCGGGCGCCGTAGATGGCGGCGGAGAGTCCGGCCGGGCCTGAGCCGAGGATGAGCATGCGGGTGGAATGGGTCGCGGGCATGGTCGCGAGATAGGGGCGGGGGGTAGCGCCGCGCAACCCATTTGCCGCCCGGCGGGGCGCTTGATAGAGAGCCGCCAGCGTCAGGAGTGTTGAAGATGCCCCACGACAATCCGCTCGGCCTCGACGGCTTCGAGTTCGTCGAGTTCACGAGCCCCGATCCGGAGGCGCTCGCCGGCCTCTTCCGATGCCTCGGCTTCGCCCACCGAAGCGACCACAAGACCAAGCGGGTCCGCCATTACGCCCAGGGCGACATCAACTTCCTGCTCAACATGGAGCCCTCGGGCCATGCCGAGGATTTCAGGGGCGCCCACGGCCCGTCGGCCAGCGCGATGGCCTTCCGGGTGCAGGATTCCGAAAAGGCGTTGGCGCTGGCGCTGGAGCGCGGAGCGACCCGGGTCGAGGGCGATTACGGCCTTCCCGCGATCGAGGGGATCGGCGGCTCCTACCTCTATCTCGTCGACCGCTACGGCGCCGAGACGATCTACGACCGCGACTTCGCCGCCACCGGGAAGGCGCTGCCGGAAGTGGGCCTGCACACGCTCGACCACCTCACCCACAATGTCCATCGCGGCCGGATGGACCATTGGGCGGGCTTCTACGAGCGCATCTTCAATTTCCGCCAGATCCGCTATTTCGACATCGAGGGCCAGCAGACCGCCCTCCTCTCCCGGGCGATGACCGCGCCCGACGACAAGATCCGGATCCCGCTCAACGAGAGCCAGGACGAGCACAGCCAGATCGAGGAGTTCCTCAGGGAATATAAGGGCGAGGGAATCCAGCACCTCGCCCTCGCCACCGACGACATCTTCGCCACGGTCGACGCGCTCCGCGCCAATGGCGTCACCTTCCAGGACAGCCCCGATACCTATTACGACATGATCGACCAGCGCGTTCCCGGCCACGGCCATTCGATCGCCGAAATGCGGAAGCGCCGGATCCTGATCGACGGCTCGCCGGAGACCGGCGAAGGCCTGCTCCTCCAGATCTTCACCGAGAATATGATCGGCCCGATCTTCTTCGAGATCATCCAGCGCAAGGGCAACGAGGGCTTCGGCGAAGGCAACTTCAAGGCCCTGTTCGAATCGATCGAGCTCGACCAGATCAGGCGCGGCGTCATCCCGGCGCCGGCCTAGGTTAGCAGTCGCTGCAACTTAAGAGCATCGCCGGTCGCGGCCGACGAGGCGGTGTTGTCGTAGATGCACCAGACCGGTGCCTTAGCGGCCGCGATCGCCTCGGCCAGGGCTTCGAGCCGCCCGTCGTCATAGCTTGAGCGATAGACCCTAGGCGAGCCGTGAAGCCGGTAATAGAGCAGCCCGTCCCAGCCGCCGGGCTCGGCCGCCGCGGGGACCCGCGCCGGATCGGCGGCGACCCGAGCGACCCGATGATCGGCGAGCAGCCGCCCGGCTTCGGGCTCGAACCAGGAAGCGTGCCGAGGTTCGCAGGCCAATCCGCCGGCCCAGTGCCCGCGCATCTCGGCGAAGAAAGCCCCGGCAACAGCCGGCTCGAAGGCGAGGCTCGGCGGGAGCTGGACCAGCCACAGCGCCAGCTTGTCGCCGAGCGGCTCGGCCTCGGCCAGAGCCGCGGCCAATAGCTCCGAGCAATCGGCCAGCCGCCGCCCGTGGGTGATCGCCTTGCTTAGCTTCGCCGAGAAACGGAAGCCGTCGGGCACCGACTCGGCCCAACGCTGCCAGGTCGAGGCGCGGTGGGAGCGGTGGAAGGACGAGTTGATCTCGGCGCATTCGAAGCGGCTCGAATAGCGCTCGAGGCCGCTCCCTCACCTGGAAAGGCCTCGGCGACGGCGGCCGGTATCGTCCACCCCGCCGTGCCGATGCAAATCTTAGCCATCCGCCCGCAACGCCCCGGTCCGCGCCGGGCTCCCCTTACGGGTCCGGAACATAGACGGGGCGGACGGCATTGAGGCCGGCGAAGGAGCCCGGAATGGCCAAAGTCTTCAAGAATCACGGTCTCACGATCGCCCTGATGCTGCTCTTCCTGGTCAGCATCCTCGGCCACTTCTTCATGGGCTGGAAGGTCGAGAACCAGGAGCTGGCGCGCCACGGCGAAGCGACCATCTCGCTCGCCGCCTACGCCACCGATCACGAATTCCTCTCCTCGGTGTTCGAGAATTGGGAGAGCGAGTTCCTGTAGATGTCGACCTATGTCGTCCTGACGGCGATGCTGATCCAGAAGGGCTCGTCCGAATCGCGCGATCCCGACGATCCGCCGCGCGACGACGATCTCAAGGCCCAGGCTCGAAAGCCGGGCGCGCCCCGGATCCTGATGGGCGGCGATCTCGCGCGGTGGCTCTACGCCCACTCGCTCGGAATCGCCCTGTTCGCCCTCTTCATCCTGTCCTTCCTGCTCCACTGGTGGAACAGCGCCGCGGCGGCCGCCGACATGGCGATGGAGCATGGCGAGACGCCTCTCGGCACCCTCGCCTAACTCGGCGATCCGCAGCTCTGGTTCGAAAGCTTCCAGAACTGGCAGAGCGAGTTCCTGTCGACGGCGGTGCTCGTCGTCCTCTCGATCTGGCTCCGCCAGCGCGAATCGCCCGAATCCAAGCCGGTGGCCGCACCCCATTCCCAGACGGGAACGGGGTGAGGCCGAAGGCCGGTTCTTACGGGTACCAGGGCGCGTCGAGCGCCTGGTTCAGGACTCCAAGCACCAGGCTGGCGTCGACATGGTCGGGGAAGAAGGCCCCCGCGCCGTCGGTCATGTCGTTGCCGAGGCCCGCCAGATAGGTCCCGATATCGGCACTCGCCGTGCCCGCTCCCACGCTGAACTCGCCGTCCGGCGAGCCCGTATAGCCCGGCAGGTAGTAATGGGCATCGTCCGAGGCCTGGTCGAGGAAGACGGCCTGGTACGCGGCGTTGCTGGCGTCGAAAGTGTTGTTCTCGATGTCCAGCCCGAGCTGGGCGAAATCGCCCGGCCCGCCGCCCCCGACCAGCGAGTAGAAGGCACCGAGCGTACCGGCCCCGAGCTGGTCGACGACATTGTCGTGGATGATCGCCTCCACCACGGCCGTATCGGTCGCCGTTCCCACGGAGGAGCGAACGGTGATTCCGCCGAGGCCGGAATTGATGTCGTGGATGTCGTTGTTGGCGATGACGACGTTGTAGGTCGCATCGCCCGCCCCGGCGGACTTCTCGAGAGCGACGGCGATTCCGTCGCCGCTCGACGAGCCCTGGCTGCCCGCGATACCGTTATCGACTCCGATCGTGTTGCCGGCGATATAGCCGCGCACCGCACCCGATTGCTGGGAGTAGCCGGCGGCGAGCGCGGTGGCGACGGCGCCGGTGAACACGTTGTCCTCGACCCGGTAATCGACGTTGATGGTGGAGCCGGCGCCGCCGCCGCTGAGAGTCACGCCACCGCCGACGCTGCTCGCCTGCAGGTTGTTGAACGCGTTGTTCTCGATGACGAGGTTCTGGCTCGAATTGCCCTCCGCCAGCACCTGCAGGAGGTCGCCCTTCGCGCCCTGGAATTCGACTCCGTCGACGGTCAGGGTCAGCGACGCGCTGCCGGTGGTGCCGATGAACACCGAATCGTTGCCGGAGACGTTGTTGACCGTGCCCATGATCGCCTGGTCGCTGGCGCTGTCCGCGATGGTGAGGTCGAGCGTTCCGCCGGTCTGGACGATATGGACGTTATCGCCGCTCGATCCGCCGATGACGTTTCCGAGCAGAGCCGAAGTTCCGGTCAGGCCGGTGATCCGGATTGCGCCTTCGCTGCCCGAGCTCCCGTTATTGCTCAGGGTCGAATCGGTCAGCGTAAGGTCGGTCACATTGCTTCCGACCAGGCCGCCGTTCGAATTGCCGGTGATGGCCATGTTGGCCAGCGACACGTTCGAGGTGGCGTTGATGTAGACTCCGACCCCCGAACCCGGCGCCGCGGCGTCGGTGCCGGTCTTGTTGGCGATGGTTCCGCCCGATCCCGCGATCGAGCCGCTTCCGGTCACCTCGAAGCCGCCGGAGCCGGCGGTGTTGAGGATGATTCCGGTCGCGCTTCCGCCGACCGACGACACGCTCTCGAGGGTGACCCCCGCTCCGCCGATGGTGGCGAAGGAGATGTTCACGGCGGTTCCGCCGGCGGTATCGATGGTGTTGCCGCTGCCGGTGACCTCGACCGTTCCGCCGCTCGATACGCTGAGGCCGGTGCCCGTGGTGGTGGTCAGGGTGAGGCCGTCGATGAGCAGTGAGCTCGACCCCGCATTGCCGGCGAAGTTCACCGCCGTGCTCGCGCCGCTCGAGGCCGTGAGGCCGCCCTCGAAGTCGACCGCCAGGTTGATTCCGGCGGTGACGTCGACTCCGCCGCCCGTCGCCCCGGCGATGGTGGTCGCGCCGGTGACGGTGAAGCTTCCGCCGACCGCGTTGAGGTCGATCGCGCCTCCCGACGAAGAGGTCGAGGCCGCTTCGTTGAGGGTGACGTTCAACGTCCCGCCATGGTCGATGTCGACGATCTGGCCGGTTCGGATGCCGCCGATCCCGACGTCGATGACGGTGAGCGTTCCGACCGTTCCGCCATTGTCGTCGATTCCGGCGCCGCTGGTGCTTCCGACGTCGACTCCGGTGATCGTGTTGTTCTTGGCGACGTCGATTCCGTCGCCGGCGGTGGCGGTGATGGTCGGCCGGACCGAGCCGGTCGCATCGCCGACCAGGATCTGGCCGTCGAGCAGGTTGATCCCGTCCGCCTCGGCATAGACTCCGGTGCCGGTGCCGGCGAGCAGATGGACGGTGTTGCCCGGCTGAGGCCCACCCAGGCTGCCCTGGGCCGCGTTGAAGGCGGCGATCGAGGTGAACGGATTGGCCTCGGTGCCGACATTGGTGCTGCCGACGGCACTGTTGTCGATATACCAGACCGCCTGCGGGCCCACTCCGGCGCCGGCGCCGGTGATGGTGATGGTGACGGTCTGGCTGTCGGTGCCGCCATGGCCGTCCGAGACCTGGACCGTATAGTTCTGGATTCGAACCTCGCCCTCGGCGAGGCCGTCCAGGGCGGCGTCGGAGACGCTGAAGTTCCAGGTCACGCTGTCGCCGCCCTGGTCGACCGGATCGAGGCTGAACGTGCCCAGATAGAAGGCGCCCTGCGCTGTCGCGCTGGCGCTGTGCGTGTCGCTGACGTCGACGTCGCTGAAGTTGATCACTCCGCTGTCGCTGTGGGTCGGGATGTTCTCGTCGTCCTGCGCTTCCGCGACAGAGCCGCTGAAGTCGCCGCCGGTGATCGTCGGGGCATCGTTGATGCCATTGACGGTGACGGTGAGCGTCGCCGAATCGGAAGCGGTGCCGTCGGACGCGGTGTAGGTGAAGACGTCCTGCGCGGACTCGCCCGCGGCGAGCCCGTTCGCGGCGGCGTTCGGAACATAAGTATAGCTGCCGTTGGCGCCCAGGGTCAGGGTCCCGTAGGTGCCGACGTAGCTGCCCGGGTTCGTCACCGTCAGCGTGTCGCCCTCGGGGTCGGTGTCGTTGGCGAGGACGTTGCCGGAGACATTGTTGTTCTCGTTCGTCGTCGCATTGTCGTCGACGGCGTCGGGAACGCCGCTCAGCCCGTTGACCGTGATGGTCAGGGTCGCGGCATCGGTGACGGTGCCGTCGGACGCCGTGTAGTTGAACACGTCGTTCGCCGACTGGCCGGCGTTGAGCAGGGATGCGGCGCCGCCCGGCGTATAGGTGTAGCTGCCGTCGGCGGCGAGGACGAGGGTCCCGTAGAAGCCGATATAGGTGCCCGGGTTGGTCACCGTCAGCGGGTCGTCGGGGTCGGTGTCGTTGGCGAGCACGTTGCCGGTGACGGGGCTGTTCTCGTCGGTCGAGGCGATGTCGTCATTGGCCACCGGCGCGTCGTTGATTCCGGTGACCGTGACGGTCAGGGTCGCCGTATCGGAGGCGGTGCCGTCCGAAGCGGCGTAGCTGAAGACGTCCTGCACCACGTCGCCGGTATCGAGCGCCTGCGCCGCCGCACCGGGCGTGTAGGTATAGCTGCCGTCGGCGGCCAGGGTCAGAGTCCCATAGGTGCCGACATAGGTGCCCGGATTCGCCACCGTCAGAGGCTCGACGTCGACGTCCGTGTCGTTGGCGAGCACGTTGCCGGAGACTCCGGCGGAGTCCTCGTTCGTCGAGCGGGTGTCGTCATTCGCCACCGGCGCGTCGTTCGCGCCGTTGACCGTGACGGTGAGGGTTGCCGAATCGGAGGCGGTGCCGTCGGACGCGGTGTAGGTGAAGACGTCCTGAGCCGTCTCGCCGTCATCGAGTCCCTGCGCCGCCGCATTGGGCGCGTAGGTGTAGCTGCCGTTGGCGGCGAGCGTCAGGGTCCCGTAGGCGCCGACATAGACGCCCGGGTTCGACACCGTCAGCGGCTCGACGTCGACGTCGGTGTCGTTGGCGAGCACGTTGCCGGAAACGCTTGCATCCTCGGTCGTCGAGGCGACGTCGTCATTGGCCACCGGCGCGTCGTTGGCGCCGTTGACGGTGATGGTGACGGTCGAGCTCGACGTCGCGCCGTGATCGTCGACGATCGAATAGCTGACGACGACGTTGGCGCTCTCGCCGGTGTCGAGATAGTCGAAATCCGTGCCGGGGTCGAAGACGACCTGGTTGGCGACGACCGAGGCGCTGCCCTGGCCGACCGGGGCCGAGGCGGCGGTGACGGTGAGGACGGCGCCGTCGTCGACGTCGGTGTCGTTGGCGAGGACGTTGACGGTGACGGGGGAATTCTCGCCGGTCGACGCGGTGTCCGCATGGGCGACAGGCGCGTCGTTGGTGCCGGTGACGGTGACGGTGATGGTCGAGCTCGAGGTCGCTCCGAATTCGTCCTTCATCGTGTAGTTGAGGACGACAGTCTCGGTCGCGCCCTGGGCGAGATGGTCGAAGCTGGTGCCCGGATCGAACTGGACCTGGCCGCCGACGATCGAGGCGCTGCCCTTGCCGGCAGGCGCCGAAACCGAGACGAGAGACTTGACCGCGCCGTCGTCGACGTCGGTGTCGTTGGCGAGCGCGTTGATGGTCAGCACCTGGTTCTCGGTGCCGGCCGCGGTGTCGGCATTGGCGACCGGGCCGTCATTGGTGCCGGTGACGGTGATGGTGACGGTCGAGCTCGAGGTCGCGCCATGCTCGTCGCTGATCGTGTAGTTGACCACGACGGTCTCGGTCGCGCCCTGGGCGAGATGGTCGAAGGCGGTGCCCGGATTCCACTGGACCTGGTTGCCGACGATCGAGGCGGTGCCCTTGCCGGCCGGCGCCGAGGCGGCGATCACGGTCAGGATTGCGCCGTTGTCGACGTCGGTATCGTTGGCGAGCACGTTGACGGTGATCGTCTGGTTCTCGCCGGCGCCGGCCGCGTCGGGATTGGCGACCGGCGCGTCGTTGCGGCCGGCGATGGTGATGGTGAGCGTTCCGGTGTCGGTTAGGCTTCCGTCCGAGACGACGTAGTTGAAGCTGTCGGTCACGTTCTGGCCGAGCGCCAGTGCCTGGGTCGAGGCGTAGGGCGTGTAGGTGTAGGTGCCGTTGGCGTTGAGGACGAGCGTTCCGTAGACTCCGTTGAACGTGCCCGGAGTCGCCGTCAGGCTCTGATGCTCCCAGTCGAAATCGTTGGCGAGGACGCTCGAGCCATTATAGGTGCCGACGTCCTCGTTGGTCGAGGCGACGTCGTCGAACGCGATCGGCGCGTTGTTCTGGGTGAGGTCGATCGTCGCGTCGGCGAAGATCAGCCGCTCGACGGAGATGAGACGGTCGTAGCCGTCGATCATGCTCCCGCCGGTCTGGTTGATGAAGAACTCTTCGCTGCTGCTGGAGGGACGGCTGTAGGTGTAATCCTTGATCGAGCCCGAATAGACGGCGGTATCGGTGCCGGTGCCGCCATGGATGAAATCGTTGCCGGCGCCGCCGCGGATGTAGTCGTCGCCTTCGTTGCCCTGGATCTCGTCGTTGCCGGCGCCGCCGTCGAGGAAGTCGCCGCCCGCCCGGCCCTGGATGAAGTCGTCGCCGCTTCCGCCATTGATGATGTCGCTGCCGCTCGTGCCTTTGATGATCTCGTCCCAGCTCATGTGTAATTCCTCCCGGATTTCCGATGACCAGACGCGTAGCGCTCAAGCATTTCCGATGAACATGGCCAGAAACTGCTCGGACTCGACGTCCCGGCATTACCTCCCTCAGCAATCTCGATTGAATCCCCCCAACCGAGAGCAGCACGAGTGCTCGACTCGCCCCGACTTATTCTGCCCCGGCGACAGAGTGGCCCGCGTCAGAGCCACTGTCCAGAGCTTAGATATGGTTAACGAAACCGGCCGGAGATCGCGTCGGCAACGGCTTTTCCGAATCGCCGCTTTGGGGTAAAAGCGAGTCGGGAAGGGGTGATAGCGCCTGAAACGGCAGCTGTCGGCGAAACGCCTCGGCACGCATTCCGGGGCGTTTCGTTTGCGAGCCCTATCTTCTTCTCCACCCGCGATATTTTTTGGGAACCCATGGCCGGGGACGACGTTCTGCACTCACCCCAGCGGTCGTCGGTTTCCCCTCCCCCTCCCCCGCCGACACCGCAGAGCCCCGGCCCGAAAGGGCTGGGGCTTTTTCGTTGCAGAGCCGCCGAAGGCCGCTTCCCCCACGCTTGATCTCCGTTCTGTTGATGTTCATGCCTCTTGACTATCGAACATAGCATGAACATGACGGTGTTTCAAGACTATAGGAACCTAATCCGCATCAGCTTCGTTCTGCTGTGGATAAAAAAGGGGATAAGCTGTGACTTACCTGGCTGCCTCGCTCTTCTTCACACTCGCTTTGCTCGCCGCTTTGGTGGCGATCCACGTCACGGTGAAGCTCAATTGGCGCGAGATCGTGCTCGCCCTTCGCGGCGAGCTCGGGGCTCCGGTCAGCCCTCGGGCGGCCGCGGCGAGCGCGCAGCCGCGCGCAGCCGCCTAGCCTTCGCGTATCCCGTGATGCTGAACGGGATCGCGGCGACGTAGAGCAGAGCGAGGACGCTCAGGGTCTCCCACGGCGCCGAGAAGAGCGCCCCTCCAACGATCGCGATGACGACGATGGCTTCGAGCCGAAGGCGCCGCCGAAGCCGGAACGACGTCCACGAATAAGTGGCCAGGCTGGAGATGGCGAGGAAGGCGACGAAGGCCGCCCACGGCGCCACCAGCCGCCAGTCGTGAAGCCACTGCCAGCTCTGTCCGCTCGCCAGCCACAGATAGATCGGAAGCAGAAGCAGCCCCGCCCCCGCCGGCGCCGGCACCCCGGTCAGATACCCCGCCGACTTGTGCGGCTGGTCCTCGACGTCGATGCGGGCGTTGAAGCGGGCGAGGCGCAGCGCCATGCACACCGCATAAGCGAGGGCGAAAAGCCAGCCGATGCGCGGCCAATATTGAAGCGACCACAGATAGAGGATGAGCGCCGGCGAGACTCCGAAGGCGATGACGTCGGAGAGCGAATCGAGTTCGGCCCCGAACCGGCTCGCGCCGTTCAGCATCCGGGCGATCCGTCCGTCCATGCCGTCGAGCACCGCCGCGATGAGGATCGCGTAGATCGCGCTTTCCCACTGGCCGGCGATGGCGAATCGGATCGCGGTGAGGCCCGAGCACAGGGCCATGGCCGTCACCGCATTGGGGACGACGGCGCGCAACGGGATTCCCCGCCGCTCGCGCGGCGCCTTCACTGGGCGACGCCCTCCAGAGCTTCGGACACGCCTGCACGCGCGACGATGGTCTCGCCGGCGATGGTGCGCTGGCCGAGCAGCACTTGCGACGAGGTTCCGGCCGGAAGGTAGACGTCGACCCGGCTTCCGAAGCGGATCAGCCCGACCCGCTGGCCGGCGGCGACGAAATCGCCCGCCTTGACCCAGGGGACGATCCGGCGGGCGACGAGGCCGGCAATCTGGGTGAAGCCGATCCTGACTCCGTCGCGGCCCTCGACGAGGAAATGATTGCGCTCATTCTCCTCGCTGGCCTTGTCGAGATCGGCGTTGAGGAACTTGCCGGCGACGTAGACGGCGCGCTTGATCTCGCCGGCGATCGGGGCGCGGTTGATGTGGACGTCGAACACCGACATGAAGATCGAGACCCGGGTGAGGGGGGCCTCGCCGAGCCCGTCCTCGCCCATCAGCTCGCGGGGCGGCGGAACCGTGGCGATCATCGTGACCAGGCCGTCGGCCGGCGCGACGATCAGCCCCTCCCCCTTGGGCGTGGTCCTGATCGGATCGCGGAAGAAGGCGGCCACCCACAAGGTGATCCCGGCCGAGAGCCAGCCCAATATCTCCCATTCGAGCACGATCCAGAAGAACAGCGCGACGGCCGCGGCGATGACGACGAACTTGCGCCCTTCGGGGTGCACGTTCGGCATTCGGTAGCGGACGTTGGTCGTCACCAGGTCCGGCTTTTCCAGCGAGCTCATCGCGCGCCTTTAGGCTGAGGGGCCGGGCGTGACAACCGACACCGCCGTCGGTTGATTAGCGCCCGATCCCCGCTTAGAGCCGCGCCCGACAACGACACCCACAGGAAAGCGCCCGCCGGATGGCCAAGATCAAAGTGAAGAACCCCGTCGTCGAGCTCGACGGCGACGAGATGACCCGAATCATCTGGCAATGGATCCGCGAGCGGCTGATCCTTCCCTATCTCGACATCGATCTCGAATATTACGACCTCGGCATCCAGAAGCGCGACGAGACCGAGGACCGGGTGACGGTCGAGGCCGCCGAGGCGATCAGGAAGCACGGCGTAGGAGTCAAATGCGCCACGATCACCCCCGACGAGGCGCGGGTCGAGGAATTCGGCCTCAAGAAGATGTGGAAGTCGCCCAACGGCACCATCCGCAACATCCT
>JBJMTX010000009.1:0-69877 GCA_045811485.1 Allosphingosinicella sp. | reverse complement strand
GATCGGCTTCGGCGAGCAGGCTTTCGAGATGATCGAGATCGTTGTGGCGGAAGACCTGCTTCTCGCAGCCCGAATTGCGGATTCCGGCGATCATCGAGGCGTGGTTCAGCTCGTCGGAGTAGACGATGCAGCCGGGAAGCAGCTTGGCCACCGTCGACAGGGTCGCCTCGTTCGAGATGTAGCCCGAGGTGAAGAGGAGGGCGGCCTCCTTCTCGTGGAGGTCGGCGAGCTCGGCCTCGAGCTCGATATGATAATGGGTGTTGCCGCCGATGTTTCGGGTGCCGCCCGAGCCGGCGCCGACGTCGTGGAGCGCTTCCTCCATCGCCGCGACGACTTCGGGGTGTTGGCCCATGCACAGATAGTCGTTCGAGCACCACACCGTGATCGGCTTCGGCCCGTTATGCCCGGCGAAGCAGCGCGCGTTCGGGAAGGCGCCCTTGTTCCTCAATATGTCGATGAACACGCGATAGCGGCCTTCGGCATGCAGCCGGTCGATCGCCTGCGCGAAGATTCGATTATAGTCCAAGTCCGTTCCCCGGGTTCCTTGTCGCTTCTACACGATTTCGGGCCCGATTGGCTAGCCGTCAGAAAGGCAAAGCGCCGGGCCCGGAGAGGACGAAGGTTTCGTCCTTCGAGTCCGACTTGCGGATCATGACGACGGCGACGGCATTGCGGGAATCCACCTCGGCCAGCGCCGCCATGATGCGAAGCAGAGCGATCGTTCGGGGATGGACCTCGCTCTTCACCCAGAAGATGAAGTCGTTGTTGATCGTCAGCCATTTGCGGCTGTAGCCGGCCAGCCGCTTCTGCGCGGCCCTGTACTGGTCGGCGCCCCACTCGCTCGGATCGGTCGAGCCGAGTCCCCTTGGCGTGGCGAGATAGACCCGCGCCATCTCCTCGACCAGCGAGACGAGATCCTGCAGCCGTCCATGCTCCTGGACGAAATCGCGATAGCGTTCCTGGTCGGAGAGCTTGGCGAACATCGGCTCCTCGACCGGCGGCCTGAAGGCGATGAAGAAGTCGTCGAGCCTGAAGCTCCCGCTGCCGTCGCCGAACTGCAACCAGGCGACTTTCGCGCCCTCCTCCACGCGCCAGTCGTCCTTCTGCACTTCGCCCAGAATCTTCACGGCGGTCCGGATGATCCTTTCCCGGGCGGCGCGATCCAGGGTTCCGGCGACGACATGCTCGAGCTGCATCATCCGGACGGCCGCCGCGCCGGGCAGCCAGAGCTTCGCGCTGAGGTCGGCGACCAGGCTCTTCCCGGTGCCTTGACCCACCCATGAACCGAATTTCTCGGCGGCACGGGCCGCGGCGCCGACGGGCAGGAGCTGCGCCTGTTCGAGACTGGTGACGAAGCCTTCCACCTCGCCGCGCTTCAGCGAATTGTCCGTCTGGGTGATCGTGACTCCGAGCTCCATCGTCCGGTTCGCCGGCGCTCCGGCGGCCGCGACCGCCCGAGCCCGGACCAGGGTGAAGACGTCGACGAAGCTGAACTCGGTCCCTTCCGACAGGCCCTTGAATTTCTTGTCCAGCTTTCCCTTCGTATCGACGTAGATATTGCCTTCCGTATCGGCGCGGACGGTCGCCTCGCCGCTGAGCAATTCCGTCCCCGACAGCCCGAAGCCGAACAGCACCGCCTCGAAGCCGAGCGTGCTGGTGGATTTGGAATAGCGCGTGATCGACGATTTCGGGTCGAGCACGAAGTCGTCGAAGGGGTCGTCACGGTCGACCAGGCTCTTGATCCTATCGAGCCGCCCGCGGGTCAGGGCTCGGAAGACGTCGCCCGCGCGAGAGCTGCGCGCCTGCAGCCGGCCGAGCACCTGGTAGGTGGTCTTGTCGGTGCGCGCTTCGCCGACCGAAAGGCTCGCCGAGAGCTTCCGCCTCACCGCCTTGCCGCTCTCGTCGAGTATCTCGTGGAAGAGCTTGTCGTAGCGGTCGACGAGCTTGCGGAGCGGAGCCAGGGCCTCGTCGAGCTTGGTGACCTTGTCCCCGACCGCCGCGCCGGCGCCCTTCAGCGCCTTGGCCAGCGCCTTGCCGGGCTGTTCCAGAAGCGCCTGGACCCGCTTCTCGAATTCGGCCCGTGTGTCGGCGACCAGCTTGTCGACGACGGGCTTGATCCTGGCCTGCAATTCCGGCTGGGCGAAGGCGGGAAGGCGCCTGGACAAGGCGTCCAGCACGGAGGCGGTCGCGTCGTCGGCCTTGCCCGATATCACCCCGCTGGCCTGGTCCAGCGCCCCGCCGATCTCGCCGGCCAGCCAGCCGGCGAGCGCCGATGTGTCCGACGTGTCGATCCCGATCGCGCCCTTGAGGTCGCGGGTGACGGCTTCGGCGAGCTTGCTGTCGGAGATCAGCTTGTTGGCCTGAGCCTCGATCAGCGCGCTGCCCCTGGTCTGCAGCCAGGTGCCCGGCGAAAGGAAGGGCTTCACCTCGGCGAGCATGGAATCCCACTCGCCGATCGCTTTCTGAAGGACTTCGTGGACCCTTCCGGCGAGCTTCGACAGGTCCACCTCGACTCCGACCTTGGCGTCGAATTGCTGCTCGGAGACCTTGTTGCGCGAAAGGGCCGCGATGACCTCGAAGCCGCCGCCGGCGGCCGCGAGCCCCTTGCGGAAGCTGAGCGTATAGCCGGTCTTGAGCGTGAACGAGGCTCCGACCGTCGCTCCGAGCTGCGCCGATACGTCGCCGAAGCTGGCGGTGTCGGCGAGGCTGACGTCGAGCCCGACCTTGGCGCTTCCGTCGAACTCGTAGACGATGCCCTGGAGATCGGTGGCGGCGAGGGCGTCCCAGACCGCTTCGAAGGCGAAGGGATCGGGCAGCGCCGGAAGCTTGCGGGCGAGCTCGCCCGCATAGACGTCCTTGGACGAGCGGACGTCGAAGAAGTAATCGAGCTCGGCGCCGACGGACGCGTCGGCCGAGACCGCGACGGTCCCGACGCTGTAGGGCAGGGTCACTCCGGCGCCGGCGGTGATCCCGGCCTTGACCCCGACCCGAAGCAGGGGGTCCGGCACGGGATCGCTGAACGGCCAGGTGTCGCCCGCTTCGAACGAGACCGCGGCATTGCCGGCCACCGACAGCTTCAGGCCGTCGCCATTGTCGAACTCCGCCTTGGGATCGAGAAGGGTCCAGTCGAGAGCGCCCGGATTCGCGGCGCCGGCGCTGGGCTCGTCGAACTTGGCGACCGGGCTGAGCAGGGTCCGGACCTCGGGCGGGATCTTGCCCTTGAGCTTCTCGATCCGGCCGAGCAGGTCCTTGAGCCTAGTGCGGAGATCGGCGAGTCCGGCGGTTTCGAACGCCTTCGTCACCTCGGGGGAATCGATATCGGCCGTGATCGTATCGAACAGCGTCTCGACCGAATGGACCCCGTCAAAACCTGCCGCCAGCTTCTCCCAATTCCCGGCCAGCTCGAGAAGCGCCTCCAGAAGCGCGACATCATCCGCCAGGCCCAGCTGGCCCGCGCCCGTTTTCAACAGCTTGACATAGTCCGCCATCCGCCGCCCCCCGTTGGTCGATGAGCCGTCATATCGCCCGAACAGGCCCCCCGGGGCTCAGACGTAATCGACGGAACCGAAGGAATATCCGACAAGCTCGACCTTGTCGCCCGGAATCCGTTCGGTGCCGTAATGAAGGACGAGGCGTGCCGGGGAGGGGGTTTCCGGCCACTGGACATGCCGGGTCAGGTAGCCGACCCGGCGAGCGATCCCGGCGCTGCCGTCGATCATCCGAAGGGGCCGGGGGGAAGCCGCCGCGAGCTCGGCCGCGACGAGCGGGAAGTGGGTGCAGGCGAGCACCACGGTGTCGATGAGATCGCCTTGCGGCTGGTCGAGAAGGCCCGAAATGGCGGCGCGGAACACGTCCGGATCGGGCTTGCGGCCCCAGAGCTTCGCCTCGGCGGCTTCGACCAGGTCCGCCGAGCCATGGCGGATCAAAGTGCAGTCAGGCGCGAATTCCGCCGCGAGCCGGTCGACATAAGGCTGGCAGACCGTCACCTCGGTTCCGAGGATGCCGATCGTCCGAGTTCTTGAGATTTCGGCCGCCGGCTTGATCGCCGGGACCGTTCCGACGATCGGGCGATCGAGCGCTCCGCGAACCGCTTCGAGTGCGACGGTCGAGGCGGTGTTGCAGGCGATGACGATCAGCTCCGGATCGTAGCGCTCGGCAAGCCGGCCGAGGAGCGCCGGGACTCGCGCCTCGATCTCGGCGGGGCGTTTGGTGCCATAAGGGTAGCCCGCGCTGTCGGCGACGTAGACGAGCGGAGCGTTGGGCAGCGCCTCGCGGATGGCGCCCAGCACCGACAGCCCGCCGACGCCGGAATCGAAGATCAGGAGCGGCCGGACGCTGGTCACGCGCCTGCTTTAGCGGCAGAGGAATTACGGGCAAGGTGTGCGCTCTCACCGCTTTTACACGGGTGGATTGCACGATCTTGCGGATTTGCTAAAGCCGGAGACGGACATGGAAACGATCGTCGCGCCGCTGACCGCCCTTCTGCTCGGCTATGCGCTGGGCTCGATCCCGTTCGGGCTCATCCTGACCAGGCTGACCGGCGCCGGCGATCTGAGGGCGATCGGCTCGGGCAGCATCGGCGCGACCAACGTCCTTCGAACCGGCCGCAAGGGCCTCGCCGTGGCGACCATGCTGCTCGACATGGCCAAGGGCGCGGTCGCCATGGTCCTTGCCGATCAGCTCTTCCCGGGCACCGCCCAGCTCGCCGCCATCGGTGCGCTTCTCGGCCATCTCTGGCCGGTCTGGCTGAAGTTCGCGGGGGGCAAGGGAGTCGCCACCTATTTCGGGATCGTCGCCGGCTTCGCGCTCGTCGACCGGCTGAGCTGGATCGCTCCGGCAGCCTTCGCGGTTACCTGGCTCGGGATCCTCGCCCTCTCCCGCTTCTCCTCGGTCGGCGGGCTCGCCGCCGCCGCGATCATGCCTCCGGTCGCGGCCCTTCTCGGCCGCTTCGACCTCGCTTTGCTCTTCCTCGGCTTCACTCTGCTCGTCTTCTGGAAGCACCGCGCCAATATCGGCCGGCTGCTCGCCGGCACCGAGCCCAGGGTCGGCCGGAGCGGCAATGGCTGACACGTCCGAGGACCAGATCGCGCGATTGCGCCTGATCCGGTCCGAGAATGTCGGCCCGATCACCTATTTCCAGCTTATCGCCCGGTTCGGCTCGGCCGCCGCCGCGCTCGCGGCCATCCCGGATCTCGCCGCGCGCGGCGGCGGCCGTCCACCGCGCCTCGCCTCGCGCGCCGCGGTGGAGCGGGAGATCGAGCAGGTGGCAAGGCTGGGCGCCCGCTACCTCTTCCTCGGCCAGGGCCTCTACCCGCCGCTTCTCGCCGAGCTCGAGACGGCGCCGCCGGCCCTGATCGTCAAGGGCCACATCGTCCTCCTCGACCGGCCCCTGGTCGCGATGGTCGGCGCCCGCAACGCCTCGGCAGCCGCCTGCCGCTTCGCCCGGGCGCTCGCCCAGAAGATCGGGGACGCCGGAGCGGTCGTCGTGTCGGGCTTGGCGCGAGGAATCGACTCCGCCGTCCATGACGGGGCGCTGGAGTCGGGAACGATCGCCGTCATGGCGGGCGGGATCGACGTCTTCTATCCGCCCGAGAACGAGGCCCGGCAGCGCTCGATCGCCGAGCGCGGCCTGCTCGTCTCGGAGCAGCCGCCCGGCCTCGAGCCGCACGCCCGGCATTTCCCCTCGCGCAACCGGATCATCGCCGGCCTCTCGCTCGGCACCGTCGTCGTCGAGGCGGCGCCGCGCTCGGGCTCGCTGATCACCGCGCGCTGCGCCGCCGAGTTCGGGCGCGAGGTGATGGCCGTGCCCGGCGCTCCGCTCGATCCGCGCGCCCAGGGCTGCAACCAGCTGATCCGCGAGGGCGCCACGCTCGTCCAGTCGGCCGAAGACGTGATGGAGGCGATCAACCCGATGCGCACGCGACCTTTCCGCCAGCCCGAGCTTCGCTTCGGGCCATCCGACGTCCCTGTGGAGGCGGGGGAGGAGGCCCGCGCCGTCATCGTCGTCCTGCTCAACGCCACCCCCGTCCCGGTCGACGAGCTCGTCCGCCAGTCGGAGCTGCCGCCGGCGATCGTCCAGACCGTCCTCCTCGAGCTCGAGCTGGCCGGTCGGCTCGAACGCCACGCCGGCGGGCGGGTGAGCCTGGCTTAGCTCCGTCCTTCGATAGGGGCCTTCGCCTTCGCTCAGTCCCTACTCAGGATGAGCGGTTGGAATAGTCCTCTCGCTCATCCTGAGTAGCCGCTGAGCGAAGTCGAAGCGGCGTATCGAAGGACGCTAGAAAAAATTTTCCAAGGATTCCCCCAGCCGGCACGTCCCAGTTGACGGGCGGACGATGGTGAGCCGCCGCCATCAGGGAGAATGACATGCGATTGCACCCGATCGTCACGCCGCGCCCATCCATTCGCAGGGCGGCCCAGCTCGGCCTCGTCAGCCTCGGCGCGCTCGGCCTGGCGCTTGCCGCGACCGCTCCCGCCACTCCGGCGCCCGGAGCCGCCGCCCGGGCCGGAGAGCCGCTCTGCCGGCGCGCCGCGCCGCTGGCCGCGCTGCCGCCGGAGGCTCAGGTCAACGGGCAGCGCGAGGCCGACCGCGACGTCGCCACCGACGATTTCAGCGATCTTCCGCCCGTGGTGGCCGCGCCTGCGTCTCCGCCCCCACCTCCGGTCCCGATGCCGATGGAGGCCGGGCCGAGCGGCGACGAGGACGCCGTCGCAGTGACGGGAAGCCGGGTCGCGCGGCCCGAATTGTCCGCGCCGGTCGCTTCGTCGGCCGATCGGGCCATGGAAGCGCGCAGCCCGGTCGGATATCGCCCCGACCCGTATTATTCGCCGCAATCCGGCCTGCTCACCGCCGGCGAGCATGACGATCTTCTCAATCCCGAGCTCTATTTCTCCTATGCCGGGCGCTTCCTTCGCGGAAACCCGATCCAGGGCCTGCCCCGGGTCGACACCCGCCGGGTTCTCACCATCGCGGTCCAGGACGCTTCCGGCCGGCCGGTCCCGTTCGCCCGGGTGACCCTGACCTGCGCCGACGGCAACAGCCTCTCGCTCGCCACCGTCGCCGACGGGACCGCCGTCTTCTATCCCGGGCTCGACCGGCTCGGCCGGAGCGTCCGGCTCTCGGTCGCGGGCGGAGATTCGGTGAGGACCGTCGATCTCGCCGGCGCGGGCGCCCAGCGTCAGAGCGTCACTGTGGGCTCGGGCGCGTTGCCGGTCCGCAAGTTCGACCTGATGCTGACCATCGACACGACCGGGAGCATGGGCGACGAGATCGCCTATCTGAAGTCCGAGCTTCGAGCGATCCTCGACGATCTCAGGCAAAGCCATCCCGGCCTCGACATCCGCCTCGGCCTGGTCGCCTATCGCGACGAGGGCGACGTCTACGTCACTCGAACCTATCCGTTCGTCTCGAGCGTCGATGCGATGCAGGCGAACCTTCGGGTCCAGCAGGCGGACGGCGGCGGGGACTATCCCGAGGCGATGGACCAGGCGCTCGCCCGCGCCGTTTCCCAGGACTGGCGGCCGGATGCGGTCAAGTCGCTCCTGCTCGTCGCCGACGCGCCGCCGCACGACGAGAATATCGGCAAGGCGTGGCGCGCGACCGAGGCCGCGCGGGCCAAGCGGATCCAGATCGTGCCGGTCGCCGCTTCAGGGGTCGGCGACGTCGCCGAATATGTGATGCGGGCGATGGCGGCGGCAACCCAGTCGCGCTACCTCTTCCTCACCGACGACAGCGGAATCGGCAATCCGCACGCGCCGCCCGCGGTCGACTGCTACCTCGTCACCCGCCTCGACACTTTGGTGAGACGCGTCCTCGACAGCCAGATTTCCGGCCGCCGGGTCGAGCCGAGGGACGGCGAGGTGCTTCGCGCGGTCGGCCATTACGACAGCGGCAAATGCATCCTCCCGCCGGACTGGCAGCCCGAGGACCGATATTGACGCCCGCGGGCCGTCATTGCGAGCGAAGCGAAGCAATCCAGAGCTGCGTCCATCTCAGACGCAGCCTGGATTGCCGCGTCGCTTCGCTCCTCGCAATGACGGCGCTTGACGACCCTCCCGGGGTCTCCCCACCCTATACGCGTACGCGTGAAAGGGTTCCCGTGAAGCTAGTCGTCGTCGAATCGCCCGCCAAGGCGAAGACAATCGAGAAATATCTGGGCAGCGGCTACCGCGTGCTCGCCTCCTACGGCCATGTCCGCGACCTGCCGCCCAAGGACGGCTCGGTGAATCCGGATGAAGGCTTCGCGATGGAGTGGGAGACCTATGCCGACAAGGCTCGCCAGCTGAAGGCGATCACCGACGAGGCCAAGAAGGCCGACGCGCTGATCCTCGCCACGGACCCGGACCGCGAAGGGGAGGCGATCAGCTGGCATGTCCAGGAGGTGCTTCGAAAGCGCCGGGCGCTCCCTGCCGACGTCGAGCGGGTGACGTTCAACGCCATCACCAAGGCGACCGTGGTCGAGGCGATGAAGCATCCGCGCGCGCTCGACGAGGATCTGATCGACGCCTATCGCGCCCGCCGGGCGCTCGACTATCTGGTCGGCTTCACCCTCTCGCCGGTGCTCTGGCGAAAGCTTCCGGGCGCCAAGTCGGCAGGCCGGGTCCAGTCGGTCGCGCTCAGGCTCGTCGTCGACCGCGAGCGTGAGATCGAACTGTTCCGGGCGCAGGAATATTGGTCCGTCTCGGCCCTGATGGAGGCCGACGGCCAGGAATTCCTCGCCCGCCTCGTCCGCTTCAAGGGCGAGAAGATCGACCGGCTCTCGATCGGCGACGAAGGCACCGCCCAGGCGGCGAAGTCGGCGGTGGAGGCCGGCCGCTTCGCCGTCGCCTCCGTGGAGACCAAGCCGCTCACCCGCAACCCGCCGCCGCCCTTCACCACCTCGACCCTCCAGCAGGAGGCCGCCCGCAAATTGGGTTTCGCCGCAAGCCACACGATGCGGATCGCCCAGGCGCTCTACGAGGACGGAGCGATCACCTACATGCGGACCGACGGAGTGCAGATGGCGCCCGAGGCCGTCTCCGCCGCCCGCCGAGCGGCGGCCGAGCGGTTCGACGCCGGCTACGTCCCCGACAAGCCGCGCCACTACGAAACCAAGGCCAAGAACGCCCAGGAAGCGCACGAGGCGATCCGCCCGACCGATTTCGGCCGCGACCGCGCCGGCTCGGGCGACCATGCCCGGCTCTACGAGCTGGTCTGGAAGCGCGCTCTCGCAAGCCAGATGGCCTCGGCGCGGCTCGAGCGCACGACCGCCGAGCTCGTCGACGGAAGCGGCCAGACCGCACTCCGGGCCACCGGCCAGGTCGTCCTCTTCCCCGGCTTCCTCGCCCTCTACGAGGAGGGCAGGGACGATCCCGAGGACGAGGAGGCCCGCCGCCTTCCGCGCCTTCGCGAGGGCGACGCCCCGGCGAAGAAAAGGGTCGTCGCCGAGCAGCATTTCACCCAGCCGCCGCCGCGTTACTCCGAGG
The DNA here is from genome assembly GCA_045811485.1 of Allosphingosinicella sp. GTDB lineage: Bacteria > Pseudomonadota > Alphaproteobacteria > Sphingomonadales > Sphingomonadaceae > Allosphingosinicella. Next base: position 60,415 of record JBJMTX010000009.1, on the reverse strand, counting down.
CGAGCCTGGTCAAGAAGATGGAAGAGCTCGGGATCGGCCGCCCCTCCACCTACGCGGCGACTCTCCAGACGCTGAAGGACCGCGACTATGTCCGGCTCGAGAAGAACCGCTTCATCCCCGAGGAGAGCGGCCGCCTGCTGACCGCCTTCCTCGAGCGCTTCTTCGAGCGCTACGTCTCCTACGATTTCACCGCCCATCTCGAGGACGAGCTCGACGACATTTCGGGCGGACGGATGAACTGGCAGAAGGTGCTCGAGGAATTCTGGCGCGACTTCAAGCCGAAGACCGCCGAGATCATGGAGCAGCAGCCCTCGGCGATCACCGCCGCGCTCGACGATTTCCTCTCGCCCTGGCTCTTCCCCGACAAGCAGGACGGGGTCGATCCGCGCCTCTGCCCGGCCTGCGGCGAGGGCCGGCTGTCGCTCCGCGGCGGCCGCTTCGGCGCCTTCGTCGCCTGCTCCAACTATCCCGAGTGCAAGTTCACCCGACGCTTCGGGCAGGGGGGCGAGGAAGGCGGCGCCGATTCAGGCCCGACCCTGCTCGGAACCGACCCGGAAAGCGGCCAGGAGGTGAGCCTTCGGACCGGCCGCTTCGGGCTCTATGTCCAGCTCGGCGACGGCAAGGAGGCCAAGCGCTCGTCGATCCCGCGCGACATCCCGCAGGGTGAGGTCGATCTCGCCCAGGCGCTTCGCCTTCTGTCGCTTCCGCGGACGATCGGCGCCCACCCGGAATCGGGCAAGCCGATCACCGCCTCGATCGGACGCTACGGCCCCTATCTCGCCCATGACGGCAAATATGCGAAGCTCGGCTCGACCGCGGAGGTGTTCGAGACCGGGATGAACGCCGCCGTGGTCAAGCTCGCCGAGGCCGCGGCGGGCGGCGCCCGCGCCCGCGGCTCGCGCGAGCCGCTGAAGGTGCTCGGGCCGCACCCGCGCACGGAGGCCGAGATCAAGCTGATGGAGGGCCGCTTCGGGCCCTACGTCACCGACGGGACGACCAACGCCACCCTTCCCAAGTCGCTCGCCCCCGACCAGCTGACCCTCGAGGAAGCCGCCCAGCTGATCGACGAGCGCGCCGCCAAGGGTCCGCCGGCGAAGAAGGGGCGGGGCCGAAAGCCGGCCGCGAAAAAGGCGCCGGCGAAGAAGAAGGGCTGATGGGCAAATCGGGCCTCCTCGGCGGCGCCGTCGGGCTCGGCGCGACGGCCGGCCTGCTCGCCCTCGCCTTGTGGGCCTTCGCCGAGCCGGGGACCTGGGCCTACTGGCCGTTCGTCCTGCTCTCCGCCTTCGCCGGCCTGTGCGGCGCCTTCATCGTCCTGGTGACGATGCTCGACCTCACCTTCCACCGCCCGCGCGGCGAACGGCTCCGGCCGCTTCGCGCCTTCGACCTCGTGCTCGGGAGCGGGCTCTTCATATTGACGCTTCTTCAGCTGCGCGATGCCGTCGGGGTCGTTTCGACCTGACCGCAAAGCCTTGTGCAGCAAGGGCTTTCGGACGATTGTCGGCGCATGATGATTCTGCTTGGACTCGCCGCGCTCGCCGGATCTCCGCCGCCCCCCGTCGTCCTGCTGCCACCGGCGCCCCCGATCGTCACCGTCGACGGCGAAATGCCGGCCACAATAGTGAGCTTCCGGCCCGGCACTGCGCGTTGCGAGGGTGGCGAAGAAGCGCTGCAATTCGCCGAGCTTCCATTGCCGGTCGTCGCGGCGGGCAGCGACGCCGATCCTCCCGCGCCCGTCCGGATAGAATTCCGCATCGATTCCGACGGCCGCCCGCTCGGGATCAGGGAAGTGCCGCGGGCGAGCCGGGGCGGCTTCTATTACAACAGCGCCGACGTGCTCCCCGCCTTCGCCGCCTCCCGTTTCCGCGCAGGCTCGGAACGGAGCGGCTGCGTCATCGCCTACGACGTGCGTCCGGCTTCCGTAGAGCAGGCCGATCCGGCGACGCTCTATCGGATGGTGGCGCTGCAGATCCCGTCGGGAAGCCCGGGTCTCGGTCGGGCGATATTCGATCGAACGAAGCCGCCCGGCTCCAATTGCTTCGACGACGGGAGCGTGAACGTGCGGCTTCGCGCCTATCCGGCGTTCGAGACGATTCCCCAGGCGCCGGGGACGGTCTCCTACAGCTTCCTGGCCTTCGACCTCGATTCGAGCGGCCGGCCCCGCAACGCCCGTGTGCTCGGCTCTGCCGGCAATGCCGAGCTCGATCGCCAGTCGCTCGCGGCGGTTCGGGCTTCGCGCTTCTCGCCGCTGGCCAGGCAGGGCTGCACCTACACTTACTGGCGCCGGCCCGCGGAGCCCCTGCGCGCGCCCGAGCCGCCCGCGCTCGAGAGCTTTCGGCCGGAACGCTCGAACTGTCCCAAGGAGACGATTCCCTGGGCCTATGTGCCCCCGCTCAACTTTCCGTCGGAGTTTCAGCGCCGCGGAATCGAAGGATGGGCAATCCTGAGCTACGACGTCGCGCCCTGGGGCGGTACCGGCAATGTCCGCGTGGTGGCGGCCGAGCCGGCGGCGGCGTTCGGAGAGCAGGCAAGGCGTATCGTCTCCGGCGCCCGTGAGCCGGCTTCCGATTCGGGTCATGTGGGTTGCCTCACCCGGGTCGTCTTCAGGATGCCCCAGGGCAGGGCCGGGCCTGCGCTCAACGCTCCGGATTAGCGGGCAGCGCGGCGGCGCACGCCGCGCACGCCGGGTCCTTGGCGACGCTCAGCGTCCGCATCGCCGGCGCGAGCCCGTCGAAGATGTGGAGCCTGCCGGTCGCCTCGCCGCCGAAGCCGACGATCTGGCGGATCGCCTCGAGCGCCGCCCAGCTTCCGCCGATCCCCGCCATCGCGCCGAGCACTCCGAGCTCGGAGCAGGTGTCGCAATCCTCGGCATCGAAAGCGTCGCCGACGAAGCAGCGATAGCAGGGCTTGCCCGGCTCCCAGCCGCGCCAGGTGCCGATCTGCAGCTGGAACTGGCCGATCGCCGCGGAGACCAAAGGAATGTGCGCCTCGGTGCATGTGTCGGAGACGACGAGCCGGGTCGCGAAATTGTCGCTTCCGTCGATGACGACGCTCGCGCCCGCGAGCAGCGAGGCGGCATTGGCCGGGGTCAGGCGCTCGCAGGTCGCCCGGAAGCGAACGTTCGGATTGAGCCGCGCCACCGCCTCCCGAACCACTTCCGTCTTGGGCCGCCCGACATCGTCGGTCCCGAACAGGATCTGGCGCTGGAGATTGTCGAGCGAGACCTTGTCGTCGTCGATCACGCTGAGCGAGCCGACTCCCGCGGCCGCGAGATACTGGAGGGCCGGGCCGCCTATGCCTCCGGCGCCGACCAGAACGACCGCCGAGTCGCCAAGCCTGCGCTGGCCCTCTCCGCCTATCTCCTTGAGGACGATGTGGCGGGCGTAGCGGTCGAGCTCGGAATCGCTCAGACTCACCGGCCGGTCGACCCGAAGCCCCCGGCGCCGCGCTCGGTCGAATCGAGATCGTCCACCTCGCGGAACGCCGCCCGCTGCACCGGCGCCGGGACGAGCTGGGCGATCCGCTCGCCGCGGCGGATCTCGAAGGGCTCGCTGCCGAGATTGGCGAGGATCACCTTGACCTCGCCGCGATAGTCGCTGTCGATCGTTCCCGGCGTGTTGAGGCAGGTGATTCCGTGCTTCAGCGCAAGCCCCGACCGCGGCCGCACCTGGACTTCGAAGCCGTTCGGAATGGCGATGCCGAAGCCGGTCGCGACCGCGTGCCGGGCGCCCGGCGCCAGCGTCACATCCTCGGCCGAAACGACGTCGAGCCCGGCGGCATGCTCGGTCGCGTAGGAGGGGAGGGGGAGCCCCTCGCCATGGGCCAGCCGCTTGAGGGCGATGTCGATCTCAGACGAGGGCATCGGCGATCCTTTCGGCGAGGCGTCGGGCGATCTCCGCCTTGGGCGCCTCCTCCCAGCTTTCGACCTCGCCGGCGGAGATGAGGTGGACCCGGTTGCGGTCGCCGCCCATCACGTCGCCGGAGACGTCGTTGGCGACGATCCAGTCGCAGCCCTTGCGCTCGCGCTTGGCCTGGGCCGAGGCGACGACGTCGTCCGTCTCGGCCGCGAAGCCGACCAGCAGGCGCGGCCGCCTGGGATGGGAAGCCAGCGCCGCGAGGATGTCGGGATTCTCGGTCCAGCCCAGCTGAGGCGGCCCGTCCGCTTTCTTGAGCTTGGAATCCGCCGCCTCGACGCCCCAGTCGGCGACCGCGGCGACCAGCACCGCGGCGTCCGCCGGAAGCGCCTGCTCCACCGCCGACTTCATCTGGGCCGCCGTCTCGACGTTGATCCTCGTGACTCCGGGCGGGGAGGGGAGGCTGACCGGCCCGGCGACCAGCGTCACGTCGGCGCCCGCGGCGGCGAGCGCTCCCGCGATGGCGAAGCCCTGCTTGCCCGACGAGCGGTTGGCGATGACACGCACCGGATCGATCGGCTCGTGGGTCGGCCCGGCGGTGACGATGACGTGGCGGCCGGCGAGCCTCCCCTCGACGGCGAGCGCGCGGCGGACCGCGGCGAGGATCGCCTCGGGCTCGGGCAGCCGGCCCGGACCGAATTCGCCGCACGCCATCTCGCCTTCATCCGGCTCCAGCACCGAAACGCCGTCGCGCCGAAGTTGGGCGACGTTCCTCACCGTGGCGGCATGACGCCACATCCGGACGTTCATCGCCGGCGCGGCCAGCACCGGCTTGTCGGTGGCGAGCAGAAGGGTGGTGGCGAGATCGTCGGCGATCCCCGCCGCCATTTTCGCCAGCAGGTCCGCCGTGGCCGGACAGACGACCACGAGATCCGCCTCCCGGCTGAGCTGGATATGCCCCATCTCGACCTCGTCCTTGAGGTCCCACAGGCTGGTATGGACGGGCTGCTCGGAGAGCGCGGCGAGAGTCATCGGCGTGACGAACTGCGCCCCGCTTTGCGTGAGCACGCACCGCACGCTCCCGCCCGCCTTGCGGATCAGCCGAACGAGCTCGCACGATTTGTACGCCGCGATCCCGCCGCCGACGATGAGGAGGATGCGCTTGCCTTTCACGTTAGGCATATCCCTTCTGCGCTTGCAGACGGAAGTCGCATGGCTGGCACAGGAGGCGGGTGTTCTCCATCGTGTAGCCGCCAATTGCGCGATGGCGATCTAGCACCACATATTTATCGGGAAGCTCTCCGCCGCAGGCCGGGCATATATTCCCCTGCTCCAACCGCTTCTTCCGTTTGAGAGCGGCTCGAAACATGGGCTTTCCACGCTCGTCGTAGGTAAGCTCTTTCGCTACCTTTCGGCGTAAGGCGAAAAGCAATTCGGGAGAACCGCCGCTGGCCCCTCGAAGTTGTTCCCTGATGCCGGCGAGGAGCTCATTGGCCACCTGAAGCTGGTCGGGCGTGAGTTGCGGATTGGCCATTCCCTAGAATAGCCAAGCCATCGCCATTGCTCCAGCCGCGGCGGAAAGGACGGCAGTCAGCCCGTATCGCCAGTACCGTCTCGGCTTTACCACCACCACGTCCGCCAGTGGCGGATCGGGCGGCGCGGCTCCCGGCGGCGGATAATAGTAATCGATCCTCCGGATCAGCTCCGGAATCTTCGCGAAGGTCCGGAAATCGCGGACGATCCGGTCCGCCAGCGCCGCCTCCGGGCCGAGCTCGGTTCGGACCCATTCCCTGAGGAAGGGCTCGGCGGTCTCCCACATGTTGATGTCGGGATCGAGGGCGTGGGCGACGCCTTCCTCCATCACCATCGTCTTCTGGAGGAGGAGGAGGTGAGGCTGGGTCGGCATGTCGAAATCGCGGGTGATGACGAACAGCCCGTCGAGCATCTGCCCGATCGAGATATCCTTGACCGGCAATCCCCGGATCGGTTCGCCGACGGCTCGAAGCGCGGTGGCGAATTCGTCGACGTCGTGGTGCGAGGGCACATATTGCGCCTCGAAATGGATCTCGGCGACTCGCCGGTAATTGCCGGTCAGGAGGCCGTACATGATCTCGGCGAGCCACACCCGCGCCTGGCGGTCGATCCGGCCCATGATGCCGAAGTCGATCGCGGCGAGTCGCCCGTCGGGGAGGGCGAACAGATTGCCCTGGTGGAGGTCGGCGTGGAAGAAGCCGTCGACCACCGCCTGGCGGAGGAAGGCGCGAACCAGGATCGCCGCCAGCGCCTTGAGATCGTGGCCGGCGGCGACGAGCGCGTCGCGGTCGGTGAGCTTGATTCCGTCGATCCACTCGAGCGTCATCACCCGGCGCGAGGTCCGGCTCCAGTCGATCGCCGGGACGTAGAAGCCGCTCTCGGCGACGAGATTCTCGCGAAGCTCCGAGGCCGAGGCCGCCTCGCGCCTCAGGTCGAGCTCGCGCGCCGTCCATTGCCGAAAATAGGCGATGACCGCCCGGGGGCGAAGGCGCGCCGCCTCGCCGCCCATCTCCTCGACCTGCGCCGCCGCCCATTCATAGGTTTCGAGCGCCCGGGCGAAATCCTCCTCGATATTGGGGCGAAGCACCTTGACCGCGACCAGCCGTCCGTCGGTCGTATGGGCGCGGTGGACCTGGGCGATCGAGGCGGCGCCGACCGGCTCGGGATCGATGTCGGCGAAAATCTCGTCGAGCGGCTTCTCCAGCCCCTGCTCGATCGTTCGCCTGACGTCTTCGAACGGGGCCGGCGGAAGGCTGTCCTGGAGGAACTGGAGGTCGCGCGCGGCCTCGAAGCCGACCAGATCGGGCCGGGTCGCCAGCGCCTGGCCGAACTTGATCGCCGCCGGCCCGAGCTCCTGGAACGCCTCGCCATAAGCGGGGACCCTCGGAACCCTGGCGCCGAAGCGGGCGATCCGGGCGAGCCGCCGGACCGGCTGCGGCGTGTTCGGATCGCGCTCGATCCCCCGCAACGCGCCGTGCCGGGCCAGAACCCGGCCCCATTTGAGCAGGCGCCAGACATGGACGATGGGGTGGGTCAAGTCAGACTTTCCAGCCGCTGTGGATGGCGACGAGGCCGCCGAGGATCGGCTCGGCCCTGACCTGGGCGAAGCCGGCCTTGGCGATCATCGCCGAATAGGCCTCCACCGGCGGGAAACGGCGGATCGATTCGACGAGGTAGCGGTAGCTCTCCTCGTCCCTGGCCACCGCCTTGCCGATTCGGGGCACCGCATGCATCGAATAGGCGTCGTACAGGCTCGCGAAGCCGGGCCAGCGGGTGGTCGAGAATTCGAGGCAGAAGAAGCGCCCGCCCAGCTTCAGCACCCGGTGAGCCTCGCCGAGCGCGGCCGGGATGTCCGTCACGTTCCGGATCCCGAAGGCGATCGTGTAGCCGTCGAAGCGCGAGTCGGCGAAGCTCAGCCTCTCGGCATTCTCCTCGGCCCAGGCCAGGCCCTCCAGGCCCCTTTTCTCCGCCCGCTCGAGGCCGACCGCGAGCATGTCCGGGTTGATGTCCGCGACCGTGACGACGGCGCCTCGCCGGGCGAGCCGGAAGGCGACGTCGCCCGTTCCCCCGGCCATGTCGAGGAAAGCCTCGCCTTTGCGCGGCCGGACCCGGCGAACGAACAAATCCTTCCATTGCCGGTGGAGGCCGCCCGACATGAGGTCGTTCATCAGGTCGTAGCGGCGGGCGACGCTCGAGAAGACGGCGCCGACTCGCCGGGTCTTCTCCTCGGGCGGAACTTCCTCGAAGCCGAAAGAAACCTTGTCCATCGCGCTCGCCTCTAGCAGGGGTCTTTCGCCATGTGCACGTCCCTTGTTCATGCCTGAGCTGCCCGAGGTCGAAACCACGGTTCGTGGACTTGTTCCCGTGCTCGAGGGGCGGCGGCTCGTCTCGGTCGAGGCGCGCCGGGCGGACCTGAGGCGCGCCTTTCCCCCCGATCTTCGCCAGCGCCTCACCGGCGCCGTCGTCACTGATCTTGCGCGCCGCGCCAAATACGGGCTGATCGGCACCGATCGCGGCGACACCCTGGTCTTCCACCTCGGCATGTCCGGACGCTGGCGGATCGATCCGGCCGAGCTCGGCCCCCACGATCATTTCCTGCTGGCGACGGATGCGGGGCGAAGCGCCGTTCTCAACGATCCGCGCCGATTCGGCTCGCTCGATCTGGTCCGCACCGAGGCGCTCGCCCAGTGGGAGCCCTTCGCCAGGATGGGGCCCGAGCCGCTCGGCGACGGCTTCTCGGCCGATTACCTGCTCGCCGCGATGGCCGGCCGCTCGGCCCCGATCAAGGCGCTTCTGCTCGACCAGCATGTCGTCGCCGGGCTCGGCAACATCTACGTCTGCGAGGCGCTTCACATGGCCGGGATCGCCCCGACCCGCGCCGCCGGGCGGATCTCGCGCCCCCGGCTCGAGCGGCTGGTGGAGGCGGTGAAGGCGGTGCTCCTCGCCGCGATCGAGGCGGGCGGCTCGTCGCTCCGCGATTTCGCCCGCCCGGACGGCGAGCTCGGCTATTTCGCCAAGCAGTGGCGGGTCTACGGCCGGGAAGGGGAGGCGTGCCATTGCGGCGCGACGATTCGCCGGCGAGTCGATTCGGGCCGCTCGACCTTTTTCTGCCCCCGCTGCCAGCGCGGATGAGGTTGACCTTTTCGGGCCGTTTCCGTAGAGGAGCGGCCGAGCGGGTGCGGCATCTTGGCCGCGCCCTTTTCATTTAGCGATAAGAGGCAGTTAGACGATGGCGAACACGCCGCAGGCAAAGAAGCGAATCCGCCGCAACGAGCGCCGCACCCAGATCAACCGCACCCGGGTCAGCCGGATCCGGACCTTCGTCAAGCAGGTCGAGGCGGCGATCGAGGCCGGCGACAAGAATGGGGCGCTCGCGGCGATCGGCAAGGTCCAGCCCGAGCTCGCTCGCGGAGTCGCCAAGGGCGTCCTTCACAAGAACACCGCGGCGCGCAAATTCTCGCGGCTGACTCGCCGTATCGCCGCTCTCGCCTAAGCCTTTCTAAAGCCGTAGCGACAGGCCCGCCGGAGCTTTTCGGCGGGTCTTTTTTTTGTCTCCGGAACGTAACGCGAAACACGAGGATTTCCCGCGATTCGCGACATGCCTCGTAGCGAAAAGTCGCAGTTTTCCGCCATTTTCGGGCGGAAGCCGCAGAAAACCTATGTCAAGCATGTTTCTTTTTTCTGAGCCCAAATTTCGGCCTTGCATGGCCGGTCGGACGCTTCCAGAAAGGGCTTTCCGGCGGGGCGAATCTCCCACCGGACGCCACAGCAAGAACGCTTTTCCGACTCGGCGCCGCCGGGGGGTTGCCGCGCGTCGGGAGAGCTTTGCGCCAGCATGGCCCGTTGGAGAGGCCAGAGGGAAGAGGGGGTGCGTTTTGTGTCTGTGAAGCCGGCGGGAGGCACTGGGAAGGACTCGTCTGAGCGCGGCGCGCTCCAGGCGGCCTGGGAATCGATTCGCGCGGGGCTGAGGCGCGATTGCGGCGCCCGCACCTTCGACGGCTGGCTGCGGCCGATCGCGCTCGGCAATTTCGACGGCGAATCGGGCACCCTTCGACTCGAGCTTCCCTCCCAGTTCATGGCCGACTGGGTCCAGACCCATTTCTCCGAGCGGCTGACTCTCGCCTGGCGGGCCGCCGTCCCCGCCGTCCGCCACATCGTCATCCGGGTCGGCGCCGCTGCGCCGAGGACGGCCGCCGTCGTCGAGATCCCCGCCCCGCCCGCGTCGCGCGAGCCGGCGGCGGGCGAGGGACTCTACGCGGTCGCTCTCGAGCCCCGCTACCGGTTCGAGAATTTCGTCGTCGGCAAGGCCAACGAGGTCGCCTTCAACGCCTCCAGGACCCTCGCCACCGCCGACAACGTCGCCTTCAACCCGCTCTTCCTCCACGGCGGCACCGGCCGCGGCAAGACCCACCTGCTCCACGCCATCGGCCACGAATTCCATCGCCTGCGCCCGCGCGCCAAGATCATCTACATGTCGGCCGAGAAGTTCATGGTCGAGTTCGTCGCCGCCCTTCGCGCCAACGAGACGATCCAGTTCAAGCAGCAGCTCCGCTCCGCCGACCTCCTGATGATCGACGACGTCCAGTTCATCGCCGGCAAGGAATCGACCCAGGAAGAGTTCTTCCACACGATGAACGAGATCATCTCGGCGGGCCGCCGGCTGGTGATCAGCTCCGACCGCGCGCCTCAGGATCTGGACGGGATCGAGCCTCGGATCCTCTCGCGCCTCAGCTGGGGTCTGGTCGCCGACATCAACCAGGCCGACCTCGAACTTCGTCTCAACATCATCCTCAAGAAGCTTGAGGCGCTTCCGGAAGTCGCGGTGCCCGAGGACGTCGTCATGTTCCTCGCCAAGCGGATCAGCTCCAACGTCCGCGAGCTCGAGGGCGCGCTCAACCGGATCGCCGCCTACGCGACCATGCAGAACAGGGTGATCGACCTCGAATTCGTCTCAGAAGTGCTCGCCAACACGTTGAGGGCGAACCAGAGGCGGATCTCGATCGACGAGATACAGACCCGCGTCTCCGAGCATTACCGGATCCGCAAGGCGGAGATGACCAGCGCCCGGCGCGCCCGCGAGGTCGCCCGCCCGCGCCAGGTCGCCATGTACCTCTCCAAGCAGCTGACGCCGCGCTCGCTCCCCGAGATCGGCCGTCGCTTCGGCGGACGCGACCACACCACGGTCATCCACGCCGTCCGCCAGATCGAGAAGCTCCGAGCCCAGGACAGCGAGCTCGACGCCGACATCCGCCTGCTGACGAGGCAGCTGGAAGGCTAAGCGTCGGTTACTTCCACGCCGGCCCTCGTATCTCGAAGCCCTCGGCCTGAAGCGAATCGAGGATTCCCCCCGGGTCCGCCAGCGCTCCCAGCTCCAGGGCGGCGACCGTCACCTCCGGCTCTTCGAGCAGGCCGCGAACAATATCCCGCACCTCCGGCGACGCCTCTTCCCGCATGGCCTCCGGAAGGCAGGCATCGAAAGCCTTCTGGGCCGGCGAGGCGAGCGTTTCCGGCACTCGGCGGTGAGCCCAGTCGTTTGACCGGATGCGGTTCGCGCCCGTTCCCGCCTCGGCAAGGGCGATCGCCGCCAGCAGGCAGGGGACATGATCGGCAGGCGAAGCGGCAAGGTAGCCCTTGAGGACGGGCTTGAGCTTCGCCTCGGGAATCGGGACGAGGTTCAGATGGTATTTCTTGACCGCCGCCTTGATGTAGTCGGCGGCATCGCCATAGCCCGGCCGTACCTTCGTGATCTGGAGGAACCCTCCACCGCCAAGGCCGAGGGTGTTCCCGATAAGCTCGTTGGCGACGGCCAGCGGATGACGGCGCTCGAAGCCGGGCTTTAGAAGGCCGCTCGCGCCGAGCGCGGCCAGCCGGTCCGAAGCGCCCGGCGGAAGAAACTGGCTCAGGCTCTGCCCTTCCGGAAGCACGGCCATCTTCTTCGTCCTGGACTCGAGCCCGCGGGCGGAGAGGATCGAGGCGGTATAGCGGACGGACCCTGGAAACATGACCCGGTCGGACTTGCGCAGGGCCTCGGTCAGGCTCGCCGCATCCCACCGGACCTGCGGCGAGACTTCTCTTATGGTCCCGACCAGCACAAGAGTGGTCCGGGGCCCGACGACGCGCCAGACCGGAATTCCGCTTCGGACGGCGGTGACGACGATGTCCTCGGTCCGGGCGGCGTTGTCGTCGGGTGTCGGCGCCGCGGAGAGCAGAAGCGACGCGGCGGCGATTGCAAGCGCCCTCATTTCCACGCCGGCCCCTGGATATCGAACCCGGCCGCGGCCAGCTCGTCCAGCACCCCGCCCGGCCGCGCGAGCGAGCGCAGGTTGAGCACGGCCACTGTCACCGGCGTCTCGCCGAGCAGCTGCTTCATCTCGGCGGCCAGATCGGGGCCGTCCTCGATCACCTCGGAAGCGGGCCAGCAGAGGGGGCCGGGCTTGTCGGCGGGCGAGGCGAGCACCTCGGGCACCCGCCGCGCCGCCCAGGCGTCGGAGCGGGCCTGAACCGCCGCGGGCCCGGCTTCGGCCATGGCGACCGAGGCCTCCAGGCAGGGCATATGCTCCTGCGGAGTCGAGGCGAACAGATCCTTGACGATAGGCTTGGCCTTCGATCGCGGCATCGGAACCAGGGTCAGCTTGTACTGCTTGACCGCGCGCATCACGTAATCCGAGGCCGAGCGACCGAAATCGATCCCGTGCCTCGCCCGCTCCCTCAGCTCGTTCGAGAGATGGAGCGAATGGCGGGTCGCATAATCGCGTCGCACCGTGCCCTTCGCACTGAGGGCGGAAAGCCGCCGCATCGTCTCCGGCGAGGCGAAATCGGCGAGGCTCTGGCCTTTGGGCAGGCTGCCCATCGCGTTGTACTTGGCGACCCATCCGATGAGCCGGAACGGCGAGGCGGTGAAGGCGTGGGCCTGCGGGAACATCACCCGGTCGGCCTTGCGCAGCGCCGCGGTCAGCGCCGCCGGATCCCAATAGGTGGTCTTCGAAACGCCCTCGATCGCGCCGACGAGGACGAGGGTCGTCTGGTCGCTTCGCACCGTCCACAGCGGAGCGCCGCTCCTCCGGCCGGTGACGACGATATCGTCGACCTGCGCCTTGTCGTCGGCCGGAGCCTTCGCCGGCGCCGCGGACGCCAGAGCGATCGCGGCCGCCACGGCCGCGCTCAGATATTTCAGCATTCACCCTCCCCAAGACCTTTTTTCGGCCCCTGTCGGGGCGGCAAAGTGAGGCCCGGCGATGAACGGTCGTTGAACATGAAAAAGGGGAGGGCCGTCTCCGGCCCTCCCCTCATTTTCGCTTCGGCCCGATCAGCGCCGGCGCTCGGGCGCCACCGTGATCTTGACCGTCTCCCCGTTATTGCCGGGGAAGCCGGTGAACATCGCCTCGACGAGGTTGGGCACCAGGGCGCCGAGATCGTCGGTGCGCGAGCGGGCGCGGGCCGTGCCCTCGAACACCGACTGGCCGTCGCCGGCGCGCTTGATGTCCATGTCGAGGAAGCTGGTGTAGACGGTGTAGACGTCGATGTCGTCGCCATAGCCGCGATACCAGAAGGGATCGTCCCAGCCGTAATAGAAGGGCGACCGGAATCGGCCGTAGCCGCCGAAGCGCGACCAATAGGGCCGGTAGCCGAAGCCGCCGCCGAGGCCGAAGCCCCCGTACCCGCCGAAGCCGGCGGAAGGATAGGTCACGACCTGCTGGCGGCCGTCGTCGACTCCGTAATCGAGCGAGACGATCAGCGACGCGGCCTGGGCCGACGGCGCCTCGCTATAGCCCTGCTCGATCAGGTGCCGGCGGACGAGATCGGCATAGCGGGAGAATTCGAGGCCTCCGCGCTCGCCGGGATCGGCCGACTGGATGACGAAGCTCTGCCCGGCGGGGGCCGGCATCGCCTGGTAGCGGGAGACCTGGGTCGGAAGACCGGTCGCGCACCCGCCCAGCGCGAGCAGGGCCGCGGGCGCGGCGAGGGTCAGGAACTTTCTGGCAAGCGACATGGGGACTCATCCTCTTTGGAACGGAGCCGTAGCTGTAACTATATAGGAAACGGCGGCTTTTTACAAAAGGGACGCTGAACGGGGGGTGAAGGAAAGGCCGGTATTCCAGTAGCTTAAAGAGCCAAAGCTTCAGAAATAGAGTTTCGATTTACGCTGAAACTCTTGACGAACTCGACGGTAATCAATCAGCATGCGACCGGATCGGGGGCGCGCATGCCGGACATGAGGAAGTGGATCGAGTCGCTGAGCCCGCGACAGTTCGAGATCATGGTCCTGGTCGCGCGGCATCTGAGCAGCAGCGAAATCGGCCGACTGCTCGGCTTGAGCCTCTCCACGGTCGATAGCCATGTCGCGACGGCGCTTCGGAAGCTGGGATTCGCCAACCGCCGCGAGGCCGCTCTCTGGATGATCGAGTCCGGTTTCGTTCGGCGCTCGCCCGATGACGAGGCCCGGTCCGGCGATTTCCGCTATGGCGAAAACCCACTATCCAATCTTCACGAGTTGTCCACCGCGGGCACCGCCCCTAATTCCAGATCCCCGGGAGAGGGTCGTGCTGGATCACCGGAAGGAAAGGGTGATGGATTACCGGCGCCGGCCGTGCACTTGGCGATGGCCTGGGTCGTCGCTCGTTTTCTGCTCGACGGTCTGTACCTCATTTTGTTCTTCGCGACCATGTCGGCGGTCGCCTTGGGCGCGAATTGGATAGTCTTTGAATGCGAACAATCGAACATCGATCCGTTTGTCCTGCTCGTCCTAAAGGCCGTCAGCTACATGCTTGTGGTCCTCGATGCGATCGGCATAGTGACGATCACCGGATTGCTCACTTACCGCTTCGTTCGCGCCACGATGAAGGCAGGTGATTGAGATGCGTGAGACGGATTCAACTCCTGCGGGCACGCCGAACGTGCCGTCTCAGCCGACTTTCAAGGAGATGGCTCGCGAGGAATTCTGGTTCGTTGCCAAGGCTTTCTTCGCGCCCGTCTACGGCACTTGGCTCGTCTGGAAGCAGCTCCTGCAGGCGACGGAGAAGGTGGATCGCGAGAGGCTCGGCGTTGCCCCGCCGGAGCCCCCCTCGCAGCCGGCGGAATGAAGGCCGGCTCTCAGGCGGGCTTCTTGCGCCTCAGAAGCGCCTTCAGCGCCTCCTTGTCCATTCCTCCCAGCAGCCAGGCCGCCGGGAAATAGACGGCGAGGCCGGTGCCGACGATGGCGACGACTCCGACCATCCGCCGCCCCACGCCGCCGGTGAACCAGCCACCCAGCACCATCCGCACCCCGATCAGGGCGGCGACCATCAGCGCCCCGGCAAGCAGCTGCTTGGCGATCCGGGCGGCGAGCCAGCCTTCGATCCGGAAATGGCCGCGGCGGTGGAGGATGACGTAGAGGATGACGCAGTTGAGCCAGCTCGCGATCGCGATTGCCGCGGCGAGGCCGGCGATCCCGAAGGGCGGGATGAGGAGGAAGTTGAGAGCGACGTTGGCGCACAGCACGAAGGCGGCGGTCTTGACCGGGGTCGCCGTGTCCTGGCGCGAATAGAAGCCCGGGGTGAGAACCTTGACCAGGACGTAGGCCGGAAGGCCGAGGACGATGATGCTCAGCACCATCGCGGTGATCCGGGCATCCCCGTGCGAGAATTCGCCGCCCTGGAACAGCGCGTCGATCAGCGGCCCGGCGGCGACGCAGAGCGCGAGCGCCGCCGGAAGGCAGAGCAGCATGGCGAGGTCCGCCGCTTCGCCCTGCACCCGGGCGGCCGCCTCCGGCTCCCCGGCGCCGACGTGGCGGCTGACCTGGGGAAGGATGGCGGTCCCGAGCGCGGCGCCGATCACCCCCAAAGGAAGCTGGTTCAGCCGGTCGGCATAGTTGAAATAGCTCATCGAGCCGGTGCCGATGCGGGTGAGGAAGAACGTGTCGATGAAGGCGCTGATCTGGTAGACTCCGGCGCCCAGGGTGGCCGGAACCACGACCCTGACGAACTGGCGGACGCCCGGAGTGACCCGGGGCCTCCTCATCTTGAGCGAGATCCCGGCGCGGCGGCAGGCCGCCACGAGCAGCCCGAGCTGAAGGACTCCTCCGATCGTCACCGCCGTGGCGAGCGCGGTCGCGGTGATCGAGCCGCCGTCCCTCACCAGGATCAGTGCGGCCAGCATCGAGAGGTTGAGAAGCGCCGGAGCGAAGGCGGCGGCGGTGAACCGGGCGAGGCTGTTGAGGATCCCCGAGAAGAGCGAGACGAGGCTGATCAGGATCAGATAGGGGAAGGTGATCCGGGTGAGGAAGGTCGCGAGCGCCAGCTTCTCCCCCTCATAGCCCGAGATGGCCGCGACGAAGAGCGGCATGATGATCTCGAACACCAGGGTGAAGAGGACCAGGGTCGGAACGAAGACGGCGAGAACCTCCTCGGAGAAGCGCCGGGCCTCCGCCGCCCCGTCGCCCTCGCCGTGAAGGCGCTGGCTGAACAGGGGCACGAATCCCGCCGAGAAGGCGCCCTCGCCGAATAGCCGGCGGAAGGTGTTGGGAAGCCGGAAGGCGACGAAGAAGGCGTCTGCGGCGGCGCTCGCGCCCATCACGCGCGACATCAGCATCTCGCGCGCGAAGCCCGCGATCCGGCTCACCATGGTGAGCCCGCCGATCGTTCCGGTCGCCTTCCAGAGGTTCATGGCCAGAGGTTCATGGGCTGCCGCCCGCCGCCGCGAGGGTCAGGCCTGGCCGGCCTCGCCTTCGGCGCCGGCGCCGCCGCTCGCCATCTCCTGGGCGCGCGAGACGTAGAGGGCGTGGAAATCGATCGGATCGAGCATGAGCGGCGGGAAGCCGCCGTCCTGGACCGTCTGCGAGACGATCTGGCGGGCGAAGGGGAAGAGGATCCGAGGCGCTTCGGCGAGCAGGAAGGCCTGGCCGTCCGCTTCCTCGATGTTGCGCATCCCGATCAGGCCCGCATAGACGAGCTCGACGGCGAAGGCGGTCTGCCCGTCGGCTGTGGCGCGGACCTCGATGCGCAGGACGACCTCGTGGATCTCGTCGCTGAGCTTGGCCGTGCCGATGTTGAAATCGACCTCGATCTTGGGCTGGTTCTGCCACTGGTAGACGGCCGGCGCGTTCGGGTTCTCGAACGAGAGATCCTTCACATATTGGGAGATGACTCCGACCTGGGGGGCGGTGTCGTTGCCGTTGGGCTGCTGCGGCTCGGCGGTGTTGCCCTGGTCTTCGGCCATTTCGTTCGCTTTCGAGATTCGAGGTGGAGTCGAGGCCGCGTCGGCGCGCGAGCCCGTGCGAGCGGGCGGGTAGCAGGCGCGGCCTGACGGCGCAACCGCGCGCCACGTGGAACCGCCGGGCATTTGAATCCTTAACAGCAAGAGCCTATGTAGTGGTTCGTAGAGTTCGGAGATGGTGGTGACCGAGATTGTCCTCCTCGCGATGGTGGCCCTGTTCGTCGGCCTGAGGCTGTACTCGGTCCTCGGCCGCCGCACCGGCCACGAGCAGCAGCCGATCCTGCGCCCGGCGGAGACCGCGACCGCGCCCGAAGCCGCCGCGTCCGCCGCCGATGTGGCGGTGGAGAGGCCGGAGACGGGCGGCTTTGTCTACGAGGAGCCGGCCACCCCGGGGATACGCGCGATCGTCGGTGCCGATTCGAGCTTCGACGTCGGCCGCTTCCTCGAAGGTGCCCAGGCCGCCTACCGGATGATCCTCGAAGCCTTCTGGAGCGGCGACCGCGAGGAGCTTCGCCACCTAGTCGGCGGCGACATCCTCGCCACCTTCGAGGAAGCGATCGCGGCGCGCGACTCGGCGGGCGAGCGGCTCGACAACCGGCTGATCGCGATCGAGCGCGCCGTCATCCAGGACGCGCGCCTGGCCGGCCGGACCGCCGAGATCGACGTCCGCTTCGACGCCGACATCGCCGCGGTGACCCGCGACAAGGACGGCAACGTCATCGCCGGCACGCTCAGCGACGCGATACCGACCCACGACGTCTGGACCTTCCGCCGAAGCCTCTCGAGCGCCGATCCCAACTGGCTCCTCGTCGAGACCGACGAAGCCGATTAGTTTCCCGGCGAAGGCCCGGGATCCAGCCTCGCCGTCCGTTCCGCTGGGCCCCGGCCTTCGCCGGGGAACAAACCATTTTCCTACATTCCCTTTGCAGGGTTATCCTCACGCCATGGCCAGCCGCGAATCAGCCTTGGTGATGAGGGTCGCGCCGTCGGGTGCGATCTCAACCCACGGTCGGCGGCAAAGGATTCTTTACCCCGACATGCGGGTCCTTCGTGTCTTTTGGTGCCTCTTCGCCGCCGTCGCCCTCGCCAGCTGCGTCCCCAAGCCGCATGCGCCGCAACCCGTCCCGACTCCGCCGGTCGCCGAGCCGCGCCCGCTGACGGCCGCCGTGCTCGGAGTGACGGCGGGGCCGCCGCTCGCCGGCCTCGACGAAACCGCCGCCCGGCGCGCGCTCGGCGCTTTCCGGACAAGCTGCCCGGCGCTCGTACGCCGAACCGACGCCAGCGGCCTCACCCGCGGCTCCGACTGGCAGGCGCCCTGCGCCGCCGCCGCCGGCGATGTGCCCTCCGCCGCCGCCTTCTTCGCCGAGCAGTTCGAGACGATCCGGGTCGGCGACGGTGCCGCCTTCGTCACCGGCTATTACGAGCCCGAGATCGCCGGCTCGCGCACCCGCCAGCCCGGCTTCGAGGTGCCGATCTACCGAAAGCCGCCCGACCTCGTCGAAGTCGACGCCGCCACCGCCGAGGCCGCCGGCACGCCGCGCCGCGGCCGCCTCGAGAACGGGGTGATGGTCCCCTATTACGAGCGCTCGGAGATCGAGGCGGGCGCGCTTGCCGGTCGCGGGCTCGAAATCGCCTGGGCCGCCGACCCGGTCGACCTCTTTTTCCTCCAGATCCAGGGCTCGGGGCGGCTCCGGCTCCCCGACGGCGGCGTGATGCGGATCGGCTATGCCGGCCAGAACGGCCGCGACTATGTCGGGATCGGCAAGCTGATGAAGGATCGCGGCCTGCTCGAGCCCGGCCACACCACCATGCAGGACCTCGTCGCCTGGCTTCGCGCCCATGCCGACGAGGGCCGCGTGATCATGGACGAGAACAAGAGCTACGTCTTCTTCCAGGAGCTGACCGGCCCCGGCCCGCTCGGCGCGCTCGGCCTTCCGGTCACCGGCCGCGGCTCGGTCGCCGCCGATCCCAAGTTCGTCCCGCTCGGCGCGCCGGTCTGGCTCGATCTCGACCGGCGCGAGGCGAGCGGACTGTGGGTGGCGCAGGATACGGGCGGCGCGATCCGGGGCGCCAACCGCTTCGACACCTTCTGGGGCGCAGGCCCGGACGCGGCCCGGATCGCGGGCGGAATGCAGGGGCGCGGCCGCGCCTGGCTGCTCGTCCCCAAGGGCACGCTCGCCCGGCTCGATGCGCCCGCTCAGCCCTGACGAAGCGCGTTTGTGGGCGAAGGTGGTCGAGTCGGTGCGCCCGCTCGACGGCGCCGCGCCGATCGCAAGCATCCCGGCGGAGGCCGGGACCCAGGAACCTGCCCTGCTGGGCCCCGGGGGCCACCGGAAAATCGAGGCGAAACCGGCCGCTCCCTCCCGGGGCCCCGGCGAAACCCTCGACGGAAGCTGGGACCGGCGCCTCGCCCGCGGCCTGGCCTCGCCCGACGCCACGCTCGATCTCCACGGCCACAACCTCGCCACCGCCTACGACCTGCTCGATTCCCGGCTCGAGCAGGCGATCGCCGACCATGCCCGGCTGCTCCTCCTCATCACCGGCAAGCCGCCCGGGCGGGAAGGGCCGGGCAAGCGCGGTGCGATCCGGGCCGCGGTCGGCGACTGGCTCGCCGCCTCGCGCCACTCCGGGCGGATCGCGGCGGTCCGCAACGCCCACCCTCGCCACGGCGGCGCCGGCGCCCTCTACATCGTCCTTCGCCGCCGTCGCGGCTGACGGATACGAAATGGTAACGCCTGCGGCATAATCTGCTTAACGCAACGCGTGCCTGTGGGGGGGTGGCGCGAACCGACGGACAGGAAGCGCCGCCGATCATGGCTTCGACGGTTGGAAAGATCAGCAATCGCCTCCTGTCCCTGATGGCAGGCGCGTCGGCGTTCATCCTCACCCTTCTCGGCTTTCTCCTGCTCGGAAGCCTCGATCAGCAGGTGGCGGCCTCGATCCTGATCGGGCTGTTCGCGATCATGGTCGTCTATCTCGCGGCCGAGCGGCCCAACAGCGCCCACGCCCGGGCCGTCGCGGCCCTGATCGAGCGGCTGCTCGCGGTCGGCCGCGGCGATCTCTCCTCGCCCGCGCCCGCGTCGGTCAAGCGCGAGATGCCGATGCTCGCCGCCGCCGTCGAGGGGCTCTTCCAGCAGGTCCGCTCGAACCTCGAGGATGCGCAGGCGATGGCGCTCTACGATCCCGTCACCGCCTTGCCCAACCGGGTCTATTTCAAGCGCGAGGCCGAGCGGATCCTCGCCTCCCGCGATAGCGGCGCTTTGCTCTTCATCGATCTCGACGGCTTCAAGGAGGTCAACGACCGCCTCGGCCACGCCCAGGGCGACCAGGTGCTGATCATGGTCGCCAACCGGCTCCGGGTCGTCCTCAAGGCCGAGGTCGCGCCCGGCTCGATGGCGCCGCCCTTGCTCGCCCGGCTCGCCGGCGACGAATTCACCATGCTCCTCCCCGAAGTGTCGAACCGCGACGAGGCGGAGCGAATCGCCACCCGCGCGCTGGGGGCCCTGTCCGAACCCTTCCGGCCGGCCGGCCAGTCGATCCTGATGGGCGGCTCGATCGGGATCGCGCTCGCGCCCGAGCATGGCGGCGATCTGACGAGCCTGATGAAGGCCGCCGACATCGCCATGTATCAGGCCAAGGCGAACGGCCGCTCGCGCCTGTGCACCTTCGAGCCGAGCCTCGCCCATGCCTCCGAGGAGCGGAGCGCCCGCGAGGCCTCGCTCCGCCGGGCCGTCGAAAAGCAGGAGCTGGAGCTCGTCTTCGAGCCGCGCCTGTGCCTTCGAAGCGGCGCCATCCTCGCCGCCGAAGCGCGGATCCGCTGGAACGGCGAGGCCGGCGGGCGCCTGCTCTCGGGCGAGGATGCCATGCTTCAGGAAGCCGGCCTCGCCGTCCGTCTCGGCGACTGGACGCTGGATGCGGTCTCCGCCGCATTGGGCCGCTGGCGGAGCGCCGGGCTCGACCATCGCCTGTGCTTCCCGGTCACCGCCCGCCAGTTCGAGCGGCTCGACTTCATCGAGCGCCTCAGGGGCGCGCTCACCTTGGCCGGATCGCCGCCTTGGGGGGTGGAGATCCAGCTCGACGAAGCGGCCGCGACCGATTGCGACAAGTGGGTCGCGGGCGAGCTCGAGGCCCTTCGCCGCGAGGGGGTCGAGGTCTGCGTCAGCGAGTTCGGATCGGGCCGAGCCCGGCTTTCGGGCTTCGCCGGCCTGCCGATGAACCGGGTCCGCCTCGATGGGCGGCTGGTCGGCGAGATCGACCGCTCGGACCGCGCCCGCGCGGTCGCCGCCTCGCTCATCCATCTCGTCCACGGCCTCGGCTGCGAAGCCGTCGCCGCCGGCGTCGAGCGGCAGGGCCAGGTCGAGGTGCTAAGGGCCCTGGGCTGCGACAGCCTGCAGGGCTTCCCGGGGGTCGCGCCGATGCCCGAAGATGCCTTCCTGGCCTGGGCGGAAGCTCAGGATTGCGCCCGCGGCGTCCCTCTCGAAACCTATCCGAGCGCCGCCCTGACGATGCGGGCATAGATCCGCTGGAGGGCCCTCAGGTCCTCCACCGCGGCCGCCTCGTCGAGCTTGTGCATCGTGGCGTTGGGAAGGCCGAAATCGACGACCGGGCAAAGCTCGATCAGGAACCGCCCGTCCGACGTCCCGCCGCTCGTCGACAGGGTCGGCGCCTCGCCCGTCTCCTCCCCGATCGCCTGGGTGACGAGCTCGTAGAGCGGGCCCGGGGGCGTGAGGAACGCCTCTCCGGAAATCGCCGCTTCGACGGTCGCGCCCGGCGCCTCGGCCTCAGCGGTCCGGCGCACCAGCTCGACCAGGTCCTCGCCGCGGTGGAGGTTGTTGAAGCGGATGTTGAGCTGGAGCTTCGCCGACCCGGGAATGACGTTGGTAGCCCGGCTGCTCGTCTCCACCGCCGTCACTTCGAGGTTGGACGGCTGGAAGGCCTCGCTTCCGTCGTCGAGATGGAGCGCCTCGAGCGCGGCGATGACCCGAGCCAGCTTCGGCACCGGATTGTCGGCGCGGTGCGGATAGGCGACATGGCCCTGGACGCCGGGAATTGTGACCCACATGTTGACCGAGCCGCGGCGGCCGATCTTGACGATGTCGCCGAGCCGCGCGTCGGAGGTCGGCTCGCCGATCAGGATCATGTCGGGCCGGATCCCGCGCTCCGCCATCCACGTCATGATCGCCCGCGTGCCGTGGATGGAGGGGCCTTCCTCATCGCCGGTGATGAGCAGGCTCAAGGTTCCGCGATGATCCGCTACGTCCGCGATCGCCGCGACGAAGGCGGCGATCCCGCCCTTCATGTCGACCGCGCCGCGTCCGAACAGGAGCCCGCCGCGAATCTCCGGCACGAACGGGTCGCCGCTCCAGCCCTCTCCGGGCGGGACGACGTCGAGATGGCCGGCGAAGCCGAAATGCGGCGAGCCCTCGCCCCGCGTCGCGAACATGTTCTCGACATCGCCGCCGCTGACGAACCGGTGAACCTCGAAGCCGAGCGGCCGAAGCGCCTCCTCAAGGACGTCGAAGACGGCGCCGCTGGCGGGCGTCACGCTGGAGCAGGCGATCAGCCGCGAGGCGAGGTCCACCGGGTCGATTGCGCGGGTCATGCGCGTTCGCCTAGCAAGGGGAAACCGGCTTGCACAGGGAAAGGCCCGGACCATGCCCAAGCTCGATCTCGACTCCATCCCCTCGACCAGCGCCACCGGCTACCCTTCGCCGTGGCGCGAGGAGATGGCGACCCGCCACTATCGCCGGCTCGGGCCGATCTCCGGTCTCAGCGACTTCGGGGTCAGCCACGTCACCCTCGAGCCGGGAGGCGTGTCGAGCCAGCGCCACTGGCATGCCGACGAGGACGAGTTCGTCGTCATGCTCGAAGGCGAGGCGGTGCTCGAGGAGGAGGGCGTGGAAACGCCGATGCGGCCCGGCGATTGCGCCGCTTTCCCCAAAGGCGTCGCCAATGCCCACCGTCTCGTCAACCGCGGCGAGGCGCCCTGCGTCTTCCTCGCGATCGGCAAGCTCGCCCTCAGCGATTGCCACTATCCCGACATCGACCTCCACCTCGACGGGGGGACCCACCGCTTCACCCGCAGGGACGGAACGCCTTATTAGCCGTCGTCCGAGCGCAGGCTGGGACCCCAGCGGGTGAAAGGCGCCGCGCTCTTCACCCCCTTGGGCCCCCAGCCTTCGCTGGGGCGACGGGGTCACTCCGGCTGGGTCTCGTATTTCTCGATCACCCAAGGCTCTTCCTGAGCCGCCTCGACCCATTCGCGAAGCCAGGGATGCGAGAGCATCGTCTCCATATAGGCCGCGGCGAAGCGGGGCACGGGGATCGAATAGGTGACGAAGCGCGAGATGACCGGAGCGAACATGATGTCGACCGCTCCGAACGTCCCGAACAGATAGGGCCCGCCGCTGCCGTGCCGGGCGCGCGCCTGGGCCCAGAGCTCGAGGATCCTCACCACCTCGGCGCGGACATTCTCCGACAGCTCCTTGGGCGGGAACTGCTTCCTGAGGTTCATCGGGCATTCGCGGCGCAGATTCTCGTAGCTCGAATGCATCTCGGCGGCCATCGAGCGGGCCATTCCGCGCGCGACCTCGTCCTTGGGCCAGTAGCGGTCGCGATCGGTCTTGTCGGCGAGCCATTCGATGATGGCCAGCGAATCCCAGATCACCGCCTGATCGTCCCAAAGCACCGGAACCTTGCCGCCGGACGCGGCGAACTCATTGCCCTCGCGGGTCTTCTCCCATTCCTCGTCGAACAGGGGAACGGTGATCTCCTCGAAGGCGAGGCCCGACTGCTTCACCGCCAGCCAGCCGCGAAGCGACCAAGAGGAATAAGCCTTGTTGCCGATGATGAGCTTGAGCATCGCGCCTCCTCTAAAGGCGGGGGCGGCCTTGTCCAGCGCTGCAACGAAAAAGGCCGCCGCGCTGGGTGGGGCGGCGGGCTGTCCTCGTCATCCCGGGAGGGACCCCATCAAAGTAGTACTTTGATGGGAACCCGAAAGCCGGGACCTCGTGGAGACCGCCCAGTGAAGTTCACGAAGTTCACGATGTCGCGCTTTTTCCTGAGACCGTCCGCCGGAGCGATCCTTCGCGGCGCCCGAGCTGTCCCGCGAGGGCTCAAAACCACACGACAGCGCCATCCCAAATCCCTCCTTCCAGGCTCACGACTGATGGAACATAACACGAACAGCTATCGAGATCAAATTTGGGGCTGCGTCATGGGAAATTGGTGAAACGCGCGGAGGCGCTCGCCAACGTCGAGGACGCGATCGCCACCTGGATCTATTGCGCGCGGAAGGCGGGCGAGTCGATCCCGGAGCCGCCGCTGCATCGGACGGCGTAGGGGCGCCGACCTCCCCACGACAGCCAAATGACGGCCACCAAGGCCGCTGTTTCACCCGAAGCACCAAAGGACCAAAGGCCCATGGCAGGGATGAGGCGGAACTAGGCGACCTGTGGGGCGAGTGTCGGGCGCTGCGGCGGTGCGGGCTATTGGCGGGCGTAGCCGAGCTGAGAGGGGCACGTCCCATCCTGAGAGACCCGGATCTAACGGAGCAGATCAGTCAATGTTGCCCAATGGGCGACCACCGTCAACAACCCAGGGCTTTGTCTCCGCTCAAGTAAAGGAACCTTAATCGCGCTAGATCAATTGGAGTCGCGATACCGTGGAGTATTTGGGACATGACGAAGGCAATCGTAAAACTCGCGTCAGCGCTCCTCGCCACAACCGCCTTGCTTGGCCAAACTCAAGCTCATGCCGACCCTCCGACCGGGAAGGCGCCGCCCGCACCGACGGAAGTCAACCGCAAACCCCAGACCGGCCCGGCGAGTCAGTATCTGGAGCAACGCTATGGCCTGTCACGGGTGCAGGCGGAGGAGCGCCTCGCGCTCCAGGAAGAGGCTGCCGCCCTGGCAGGGCGACTGAGAGCGCAGCCCCCGGCTGGCTTCGTCGACGTCTGGATCGAGTATGAGCCGACCTACAAGGTGGTCGTCAGCTTCTCGAACAATGACGATCGAACCGCCTTCCTGCAAAGCGTCAGCCCATCTCTCCGGCGCTACGTCCAGATCAAGCAGGCCCATAAATCGAAGCAGGAATCCGACCAGGATCTGCTTGCCGTCGTGGCAGCCCTGCGCGCCGCAAAGGTCGAGTTCGCCGCGTTCCAGGACTTGCCGAACGACAAGCTCACCATCGAAATCCCCGACGATTCCAAGGCCAATCAGATTCGCCAGCTCCTGCCCCCGGGTCTGCGCGACGACGTCGCGATCCGCCGAGGACTGACCTCGATGAAGGTCGACTCCGTCTATGGCGGCTGGTGGTACGCCTTGAGCTCGACCAGCGCGCAGCATTGTTCGTTCGCCTTTATCGGGCGCAACAGCCGCGGCCAGGAGTCCGTGCTTACCGCCGGCCATTGCAATACCACCGACCCCTATGTGTGGCAGGGCGATCACGGAGTCTCGCTCGGTGCTCCCTATTTCACCCGCGACACCATCGTCAGCAGCAACACCTACGACTATTCGGTCTTCCTGACCGGCACCCTCACGACCGGCCCGCTGGTCTGGATCGACAACGACACCATCTATAACGGCTCCACGAATACGGTGCCCGGCTTCCTCGACGGCTACCTCAACGTGACGGGGGTCAAGCCGACCGCCCAGCAGCTCTCGGGCTACCTCATCTGCAAGAGCGGCTACTCGACGGGATTCACCTGCGGCAGCATCACCAGCACCGCCTATTTCGACTCGAACTATTCGAATGTCGTCCGAGTCAGCAAATCGAACCAACCGTACATCGCGGCCGGCGGCGACAGCGGCGGCTCGGCCTTCACGTATCCCAACGGCAGCGACACGCTCGCGGCGGGGATCGTTATCGGCGCCACCGCCCAGCCCGGCACGACCAGCGACCCATGCATTAAGAGCACCGCTTACGACTGCGCCTTCTTCTATATGCCGATCGGCCGCGTGAAGGACCTCGAGCCCTATCAAATCCGCACGACGGCAGGCTATGTGAGTCCGACATGACAGGCCGAAACGATGTCACCGCCGCGCTGCTGATCCTCACCGCTGGGTGCGCCAAGCCGGCTGAGCCGTCCGGCACGACCGCGAACTCCAGAGAGCCGCTGATCGCCGTCGATACCTCGGGCGACCGGTCCTACCGCACCGCTATGAACGACGGCACCTTCTCCCTGGCGGACTCGTGCCTTGTCCTAAGCGTGCCCAATCTCGGCGACTTCACGCCGGTATTCTTTACGCGGCCAGCGATCGCCACAGGGGATGATGCGCAAACCAGAGGCTCCGGTGCAATCCCGCTGGGCAAGCGCGTGACGGTCGCCGGCGCTCCGGTCGCCGAGGGGGCCCGCGGCCCTACGGTCGCAGCCGAGGTCCGCGAACACTGCGCCCGTCGTTACTTCGTGGTCGGCTACGTCGAAACGGGCGAGCTTGACGCGGCCCCGAAAGCACCGCCGCCGCCGGCGCCCAAGGCCCGGTGAGGACCGGAAAACAGTGACCGACCGGAAAGCAGTGACAGTTTACAATTTTTGCCCTGGTACGTTCGGTGACTCGTCCTCTAGTGCCAGGCACGGGTCCTCTGGTGCCAGGCACCGAGGAAAAAGCCTGCCAGCGAAAGGATGCTGGCCCGGCTTAGTGAACATGAAGGAGGAAGGCGACGGTTGGCGTGCCGATGCTTGTACATCGACGACAGGAGAAGCTTCGCTGCTTCGCGGGATGGTCGGTCATCGACATAAGGTAGGAGATTCTAGCGTGATTCGCGAAGGTCCACTGAAATGGTGCGCAGGTGGTGGGGATCGCGCTGTCGGTTCAGAAGAAGGACGGTATCGCTACTGACTCATGCTATCATTGCTCGACTTTCCGAATGATCTCGCCAGTTTCGACGATCTCGAACGTCTCGGTGTCCTTGGGGTTTACATCGCGGCCGTCGAGGAGCTTCGCGTCCATCGCCCCCTTCGCGTACTGGACCGGGCCGGATAGCGGTCGAAACTCGATAAGCTTTTGGTAGATCACGACCGTGTAAGTTCGGCCGGAGTCGCCAATTGCCGCGAACCTTTCGACTTCATCCCACATCCGCCATCTCCTAACTGCCTCGAGCGCTTACCGCATCATCCCCTGCTTGCATAAGGCATAGATTCCAAAGAAAAGGCCGCCGGCTCGGAGGAGCGGGCGGCCTTTGTCTTGATTCGTCATCCCGGGCTTGATCCGGGATCCATGAACTCCCGTGGTCCCCGTGAGACGCCTGTGTTCATGGGTTCCGGCTTTCGCCGGAATGACGAATGTTACCCTTCTTCCGTCTCGTCGCCTTCGCCCGCTTCGGCTTCGGCGGGCGCTTCCGCCGCCGGAGCCTCGCTCGCGATCTCGCCCGGCTCGGCGTTGGGGTCGTAATCCTCGGTGAAGCCGGCGCTGTCCTTCTCGAACATGTCGGCCATCACGTCGACGCCCTTCGCCTGGAGCTCGGCCTCTTCGGGCGAGCGGGCTACGTTGACGTGGATGGTCACCGATACTTCCGGGTGGAGGGCGATGCGGACTTCCTGGAGGCCGATCGACTTGATCGGCCGGTTGAGGACGATCTGGTTCTTCGCGATCTTGTGGCCCTCGGCTTCGAGCAGTTCCGCGAGGTCGCGGGCCGAGACCGAGCCGTAAAGCTGGCCGGTGTTCGACGCCTGGCGGATGAGCTGGACGGTGATCCCGTCGATGCTCTTGGAATCGACTTCGGCGGCGGAGCGGCGCTCGGCGTTGGTCGCCTCGATCCGCTCGCGGTTCGATTCGAACACCTTGCGGTTCGATTCGTTGGCCCTGAGCGCCTTGCCGTTGGGAAGGAGGAAGTTGCGGGCATAGCCGTTCTTCACCTTCACCACGTCGCCGATCGCGCCGAGCTTCTCGATCCTCTCGAGGAGAATGACATCCATGTCTTCGGCTCCTTATTTCACGACGTAGGGGAGAAGGCCGAGATGGCGGGCGCGCTTGATCGCCTGGGCGAGCTCGCGCTGCTTCTTGGCCGAAACGGCGGTGATCCGGCTGGGGACGATCTTGCCGCGCTCCGAGACGAAGCCCTGGAGCAGGCGGACGTCCTTATAGTCGATTCGGGGAGCGTCCTTGCCGGAGAAAGGGCAGGACTTGCGACGGCGGAAGAATGGGCGTGCCATATTTGCTGGTCCTTTCTCGTTCAAGCGTCGGCGAAATCGGGGCGGGGGGCGCGGTCGCCGCGATCGCCGCGGTCGCGGTCACGGCCGCCGCGATCTCCGCGGTCGCCGCGATCGCCACGGTCGCCGCGCTCGCGGTCGCGCTCGCCTCGGCGCATCATCGCCGAGGGGCCCTGCTCGTGCTCGTCGACGCGGACGGTCATGTAGCGGATGACGTCCTCGTTGATCTGGGTCTGGCGCTCGAGCTCGGCGACGGCGGGGGCCGGAGCATCGAAATCGAGCATGACGTAATGGCCCTTGCGATTCTTGGCCATCCGATAGGCGAGGGACCGAAGACCCCAGGTCTCGGTCTTGACGACCTTGCCGCCATTGTCCTCGATGATCTTGGTGGCGGTTTCCGCCAGCGCGTCGACCTGGGCCTGGGCCAGGTCCTGACGCGCGATGAACACATGCTCGTAGAGCGGCATGGCTGCGCTATTCCTTGTCGTTGGCCGATCGCTGACGCCGCCCGTTGCGGACGCCCCTCCGGCTGTCGTCTGGTATTGAACCGGGGCTGAAGCGCACGGCTTCCGCCCCGGATGAGGGGCTATCTACTCACATTCCTCGATTTTGCAAGCCGATTGCCTTCTTCGCCCGGCTTTCCTACCGCGCTCGCTATCCACGGAGGACGTCATGCGCGCATTCATCTTTCCCGGGCAGGGGAGCCAATCGGTCGGGATGGGGGTCGCGCTTGCCGGGGCCAGCGCCGTCGCCCGCCACCTGTTCGAGGAGGTGGACGAGGCGCTGAGCCAGAAGCTCACCCGGCTGATGGCCGAGGGGCCGGCCGACGACCTCACCCTCACCGAAAATGCCCAGCCGGCGATCATGGCCAATGCGGTGGCGACCTTCCGGGTCTCCGGGCTTGCCATCGACAAGGCGGATTTCGTGGCGGGCCACAGCCTCGGCGAATATTCGGCGCTGTGCGCGGCGGGATCGTTCGACGTGGCGACGACGGCGCGGCTGCTCAAGCTTCGCGGACAGGCGATGCAGCAGGCGGTGCCGGTCGGGCAGGGGGCGATGGCGGCCCTGCTCGGCGCCAGCCTCGACATCGCCCAGGCCGTGGCCGACGCCGCCGCGCGGGGCGAGGTCTGCGTCGTCGCCAACGACAACGATCCCTCGCAGGTCGTCATCTCCGGCCATCGCGGCGCGGTCGAGCGGGCGCTCGACATCGCCAGGGAGAAGGGGGCGAAGCGGGCCGTGCTTCTCCCCGTCTCGGCGCCCTTCCACTCGCCGCTGATGGAGCCCGCCGCCCACGCCATGGAGCAGGCCCTCGCCGACGCCGAGATCGCCGCTCCGGCGGTGCCTCTCTACGCCAACGTCACCGCCGCCCCGGTCGAAGACCCGGGCGAGATCCGCCGACTTCTCGTCGAGCAGGTCACCGGAATGGTCCGCTGGCGCGAAAGCGTCGCGGCGATGGCCGAGGCCGGAGTCGACCATTTCGTCGAGTTCGGCGGCAAGGTCCTCGGCCCGATGGTCAAGCGCATCGCGCCGGACGCGAGGGTGACGAGCGTCGTGACGATGGAAGACATCGAGGCTTTGGTGAAGGAAATCTAGGGTTCACGCGGAGGCGCGGAGAGTCAGAGTGACAGACATCGATCGGATCACCGGCGACGTACTCGATGCGGCCATTCGGCTGTATAAGGAGCTCGGTCCGGGTCTTCTGGAGAGTGTCTATGAGACGCTGCTTGCAGCCTCGCTTGCCCGCCTCGGTTATCACGTAGTCCGACAGCATCCGGTCGACATCGAATTCGACGGCATTCGCTTCCAGGCAGCGTTTCGAATCGACATCCTCGTTCAGAATGCCCTTTTGATCGAGGTCAAATCGGTGGATCGGCTGCATGCTGCGCATGCCAAGCAATTGCTGACCTATCTGCGTCTCACCAAGCAGCCCGTCGGGCTGCTCATCAACTTCAGTGGCGCCACGCTCAAGGAGGGCTTCCGAAGATTGGTCAACGACTACCAATGTGCCTCGCCCTCGCCGGTCATCACGATCGAATGAGGATGAGGAGAGGATTTATGCGCGCAGAGACGCAGAGACGCAGAGAGGCTGTGCCAACGCGCATCTCAACGCGACCGCCGCGGAATTCGAATTTGAGGGCGGCTTCGCCGCTGGCGCGGACTCTCTGCGTCTCGGCGTCTCTGCGCGAACCCAATTACGGAGTGTGATAATGTTCGACCTTTCAGGAATGACCGCCCTCGTGACCGGTGCCTCCGGCGGCATCGGATCGGCGATCGCGCAGGCGCTGGCAGGATCGGGAGCGCGCCTTGCCGTGTCGGGTTCCAATGCCGAGAAGCTGGAAGCCTTTCGTTCGAGCCTCGGCGGGGATCATGTGGCGCTTGCCGCGAACCTCTCGGACTCCGCGGCGGTCGACGCGCTGGTGCCCCAGGCGGTGGAGGCGCTGGGGGGGAAGCTCGACATCCTCGTCAACAATGCCGGCGTGACCCGCGACAACCTCGCCATGCGGATGAAGGACGAGGAATGGTCGGACGTCATGCGGATCAACCTCGAGGCCGCGTTCCGGCTGGCCCGGGCGGCGTTGAAGCCGATGATGCGGGCCCGCTTCGGGCGGATCATCTCGATTACCTCGGTGGTGGGAGCGACCGGCAATCCGGGCCAGGCCAATTATGCGGCGTCGAAGGCGGGGCTGGTCGGGATGTCAAAGGCTCTCGCGCAGGAGGTGGCGAGCCGGGGAATCACGGTCAACTGCATCGCTCCGGGCTTCATCCAGTCCGCCATGACCGATGCGCTTGCCGATGCCCAGAAGGAGGCGCTCACGGGCCGCATTCCGGCCGGCCGGCTGGGCGAGGGGAACGACGTGGCGGCCGCCGCCGTTTACCTAGCCAGCCGGGAGGCCGGCTATGTGACGGGACAGACCCTCCACGTGAACGGCGGCATGGCGATGCTGTGACGCAGGAGGAATGATCCGTTTCACCGGCGGCCCCTTGCCAGCCCCGGCAGGGAGCGGCTAGGGCATCCGCAAAACTACGACCAGGGAAGGGCACGAACATGAGCGAGACCGCCGATCGCGTGAAGAAAATCGTCGTCGAGCATCTCGGCGTCGAGTCCGACAAGGTGACCGAGGAAGCGAACTTCATCGACGATCTCGGCGCCGACAGCCTCGACATCGTCGAGCTCGTCATGGCCTTCGAGGAAGAGTTCGGAGTCGAGATTCCCGACGACGCCGCCGAGAAGATCAGCACCGTCAAGGACGCCATCGACTATATCGAGGCCAACAAGGCCTGAGGGAGGCAGCTCGCCCTGACCGTGCTTCGATACGGCATTTCGTCTTCGCTCAATGCCTACTCAGCATGAGCGGATCATATTAGAGGCCGCTCATCCTGAGTAGCGGCTGAGCCTGTCGAAGCCGCGTATCGAAGGACAGGCTCAGCCCGAACGGGACTGGGCCTGTTTAACGTCTGGAGAGAAAGATATGCGCCGCGTCGTCGTAACCGGTCTCGGGATGGTCTCGCCGCTCGGCGGCGACGTCGAGACCAGCTGGCGCAACATCCTCGCCTCGAAGAGCGGGGCGGGACGGATCACCCATTTCGATCCGGCCGACTATGCCTGCAAGATCGCGTGCGAGGTGAAGCCGGCCGACCACGAATATGGCTTCGACGCGAACAAGCGGGTCGATCACAAGGTCCAGCGCCAGGTCGATCCGTTCATCGTCTTCGGGATCGACGCCGCCGGCCAGGCGCTCGAGGATTCCGGCCTCACCGAGATGAGCGAGGAGGAACGCTACCGCGCCGGCGTGTCGATCGGCTCGGGCATCGGCGGCCTGCCCGGGATCGAGAAGGAATCGATCGTCCTCTACGAGAAGGGGCCGAGGCGGGTCAGCCCGCACTTCGTCCATGGCCGCCTGATCAACCTCATCTCGGGCCAGGTCTCGATCAAATACGGGCTGATGGGCCCCAACCACGCCGTCGTCACCGCCTGCTCGACCGGCGCCCACTCGATCGGCGACGCCGCCCGGATGATCTCGATGGACGATGCCGACGTCATGCTCGCCGGCGGCGCCGAGGCGGCGATCTGCCCGATCGGGATCGCCGGATTCGCCCAGGCGCGGGCGCTTTCGACCAACTTCAACGACGAGCCCGAGCGCGGCAGCCGGCCCTACGACAAGGATCGCGACGGCTTCGTCATGGGCGAGGGCGCGGGCGTCGTCGTGCTCGAGGAATATGAGCGGGCGAAGAAGCGCGGAGCCAAGATCTATGCGGAGCTTGTCGGCTATGGAATGTCGGGCGACGCCTATCACGTCACCGCGCCCCACCCGGAGGGCGCCGGCGGCTTCCGCGCGATGCAGGTGGCGATGAAGCGCTCGGGCCTCGACCTTTCGGATATCGATTACATCAACGCCCACGGCACCTCGACGCCGCTCGGCGACGAGCTCGAGCTGGGCGCGGTCCGCCGCCTGTTCGGCAACAATATCGGCCATTTGTCGATGAGCTCGACCAAGTCGGCGATCGGGCATCTGCTCGGCGGCGCCGGAGCGGTCGAGGCGATCTTCTGCATCCTGGCGCTGAGGGACCAGATCGTTCCGCCGACGCTCAATCTCGACAATCCGAGCGAGGGAACGGCGGGCGTGGATCTCGTCCCCAAGGTCGCCAAGCAGCGTGAGGTGAAGGCGGTGCTGAACAACAGCTTCGGCTTCGGGGGCACCAACGCCAGCCTGGTGATGAAGGCGGTCTGACCCCCCGATGAGGAAGCTGCTCGCGCTCGGGCTGCTCGTCGCGGCCGTCCTCGCGGTCGGGCTGTGGTTCATCCAGGGGTGGAACGGCGCGGGCCCGGCGGACCGACCGGTCGAAGTGGTGATCGCGCACGGCTCGAGCATGGCCGCGGCCGCGGAAACGCTGGAGAAAGCGGGCGCCATCCGATCCGCCGAGCGATTCCTCTTCCAGGCGAAGCTGTTCGGCGGCGGCCGGCCGATCCAGGCCGGCGAATATGAGATTCCGGCCCATGCCAGCCATTCGCGGATCCTCGCCTTGCTGCAGAGCGGGCGGACTCGGCAGCGGCTGGTGACGGTCCCCGAGGGGCTTCCCTCGATCCTCGTCTGGGAACGGCTGATGAAGGCGGACGGGCTGACGGGCGAGGTCGCGGTGCCGGAGGAAGGCTCCGTGCTTCCCGACAGCTACAGCTACCGCCGCGGCGAGGCGCGAAGCGCGATCGTGGCGAGAATGCAGAAGGCCATGGTGAAGATGCTCGCCCGCCTCTGGGCGAAGCGAAGCCCCACCGCGGTCGTGAAAAGTCCGGAGGAGGCGGTGATCCTCGCCTCGATCGTCGAGAAGGAGACCGGCAAGGCTTCCGAGCGGCCGATGATCGCGGGAGTCTATTCCAACCGTCTTCGGCAGGGTATGCCGCTCGATGCCGATCCCACCGTCATCTATCCGATCACCAAGGGGAAACCGCTCGGCCGGCGAATCAACCAATCCGAGCTGCACGCTAAGAACGGCTACAACACCTACGCCCAGGCCGGCCTCCCGGTGGGGCCGATCACCAATCCCGGCAAGGAGTCGCTCGCCGCGGTACTGAACCCGGCGCCGACCCAGGCCCTCTATTTCGTCGCGGACGGGACCGGCGGCCACGTCTTTGCCAACACGCTGGCCGAGCACAACGCCAACGTCGCCAAATGGTACGCCATCCGAAGGGCGCGCGGGGAGATGTGAGCACTTGGATGTTCCCCGGCGAAGGCCGGGGCCCAGCTTCATTGTCCGGAAGGACTGGACCCCGGCCTTCGCCGGGGAACTAGAAAAGCCTTCTGCGCTCTATCCCCGAGTCGCTCGTCGGCGCCTGGGCGCAGGTGAAGGGCTCGACGGCGACCTTCTGCGAGGTGTGGCTGACCTGGATCGCCATTCGGTCGTCGACCATCATCCCGACATGGTCGTCGCAGAAGAGCAGGTCGCCCGGCTTCAGCGCCGCGCCGTCGGGCAGCGGCTCGCCGAGCCCGCGCTGCTCCAGGGTGTCGCGCGGCGCGGCGATTCCGCACAGCTGGAGCGAGAGCTGGACGAGACCCGCGCAATCCACGCCGTGGCTGGTCCGGCCCCCCGGCCGATAGGGCGCGCCGAGCAGCCGCCGGGCGACGGCGACCGGATCGTCCTCATGCTCATCCACCGCACGCAGGTGGCTCAACGGCACGAAGCCGCCTTCGAACTCGATCACCCCGCCGTGGACCTGGCCGTGAAGGCGCGAGCCCATCGGAAGGAAGGACAATGCGGGCGCAAGCGGATCGGGGCTGGCCTGGATCGGCGCCTGCGCCTCGATCACGATGTGGGTCGGCTCGAGCGGATCGGAGAGCTCGATCGCTTCGACATAGCCGACCCGGTGGTCGGCCGTGCAATAGCCCCAGGCCCAGCCCGAAGTGACGTCTAGCACTGCGAAGCCTTCGCCCGGAAGCAGCTCGGAGACCGGCGCGCCGCCGTCGCCCGGCGCTTCGCGCACCGGAGTCGCGATGAGGCCGCAGGCGCGGATCAGGGGGGCGGCATAATGGGGCGCGAAGAGCCGGCCGGCGAGGGCGATGTCGGCAATGTCGTTGCGCCAGGCGTTGAGCCGCGGATCGAGGCGGACCGAGGGCCCGTCGAGCGTGATCCGCCTATCCGTGCTGGAGCAGGATCCCCCGTTCCCTGGCGGCGCTGCGGCGGCCCGAGCTTTCCTGCTGCTCGATATTGCGTTCGAAGCGCTCAAGGAACTCCTGCCCTATGCTGGTCTGGGCGACGAATACATTGCGGCGGTCGGCCTCGTCGCGGACGCGGCGGAGATAGCCGAGCGTGCCCAAAGTATTCAAGGCGCGCGTGATCACCGGCTTGGACACGCCCAATATGTGGGCGAGGCCGCGGACGGTGTGCGGACCCGGGGTTTGGTAGACGAGGAGCAGAAGCGCCATCTGGCGATTGGTGAGATCCGGCTGGCCCGACCGCACGTAGCTGATCAGCGTCTGCATCCAGCTCCTGAGGGCTCGCTCTGCCACTGGCTGTTCTCCGAATTCCACGCGGCTTGTTCCGGGTCCTAAACCAGTCAGGACGCGTTTCGTTTCGTTAAATATTGAGAATTCGGCGCAAAAAGCTCGCGGCCCATCACCCGCCCCAGCGTTCGGAGAGGACCGACCAGGCAGCTCGAAGCCCGAAAGCGTCGCCGCCCTTGGGCCGCCCGGGCTTGGCCGATCCGCGCCAGGCATAGGTGTCGAGATGGGCCCAGGGGAGGCCGTCGGGGACGAATTTGCGGAGGAAGAGCGCCGCGGTCACCGCCCCCGCCATCGGCGCGTCGGAGGCGTTGCCGATGTCGGCGATATCCGAGGCGAGCATTTCCTCATAAGGCGCCCAGAGCGGCATCCGCCACAACGGATCGCCGCTTTCGGTGCCGGCGGCGAGAAGCGATTCGGCCAGCGAGTCGTCGCTGACGAAGAGGGCGGGGAGGTCGGGCCCGAGGGCGACCCGAGCCGCCCCGGTGAGGGTCGCGAAATCGACGATCAGCTCTGGCTTGCCCTCCGCCGCCTTGGCGAGCGCATCGCCGAGGATCAGCCGGCCCTCCGCATCGGTATTGCCGATCTCGACGGTGAGGCCCTTCCGGCTTCTCAGCACGTCGCCCGGCCGGAAGGCGTTGCCCGAGATGGCGTTCTCGACCGCCGGGATGAGGAGGTGAAGGCGGACCGGAAGCCGGCTTTTCATTACGAGCAGCGCCAGAGCGAGAGCGTGGGCGCTTCCGCCCATGTCCTTCTTCATCAGCCGCATGCCCGAGGCGGGCTTGATGTCGAGGCCGCCCGAATCGAAGCAGACGCCCTTGCCGACGATCGCCACCCGGGGATGGCGGCGATCGCCCCATTCGAGCTCGATCAGCCGGGGCGCGCGCTCGGGCGTCGCGGCGCGGCCGACGGCGGCGACCATCGGATAGCCTTCCTCGAGCGCCTCGCCGGAGGTCACCGTGATCTCGGCGCCCAGCCCGTCGACCGCCTTGCGGACTTCGGCCTCGAGCTCGGCGGGGCCGAGATCGCCGGCGGCAACATTGACGAGATCGCGGACGAGGTTGGTCGCCTCGGCGACCAGCAGGGTTTCCGCGATCCGGGCCGGCTCCGGCGTGAGCAGAATTCGGGGCCCTGTCGGCTTGTCGGCCTTCCGGTAACGCTCGAAGCGATACTGGCCGAGCAGCCAGCCCAAAGCCGCCGGCCCGGGACCTTGGCCCTCGACCCGGTATTTGCCCTCGGGAAGGCTCTCCGCCGCCTTGGCGAGGCACCAGGGGCTGAGCGCCTCGACATTGGCGACTCCGAGCAAGGCCGACCAGTCGGCCTTCTCGCCGGGGAGGATGGCGAGCTGATAACCCTCGCCCCTGAAGCCCTGCGCCGAAACGGCCTGGCGCACCCGCTCGGGCTGCGCCTTGAGCCAGGCGTCGAAGCCCTTCTTGTCGACGAGTCGGAGGGCGGTGGCGGGCTGGCCCTTGTCGGGCTGGAGGAGCTTGGAGAGATCGGTCATGGCGCGTCCTTAGGCCGTCCGCCCGCGTTGCAAAAGGCGAGTCGCTCGCGAGCGCCGCGTTGCACGCTTAACCTCGAAATCCGCGAGCCGTCCCACATCCTTTGGGCGCGGGAAGGGGAAATGCGCTTCAGTGCAGACCCTCCTCACGAATTAGAACGGGCGGCTGGCGGGATGGATTTGAGCGTCGGTCGAAGCGAAGTCGCGGCCGGTGCAAAGGATAGGTAGGCCCAAGCGTCTGGCTGTTGCATAGACCATCAGGTCAAGCAGGTTCAGCTTGCCGCCGCGGCCGTTGCCGGCACCATATTCGAAGTTGGCGACAGCGGCGATCTCCGCGTCATCGGCAGTAAACGGCTCCACCGCGAGCCTGTCGAGCAGCTTCGCGAGCACCGTCTCGCTCTTTTGTGCCTCGAGAGCGCCGCTGCGGGACATGACGCGGCGATATTCGACGATCACGGGCGCAGGAACCAGGCCGCCGCCACCGATCGCGTCCTTGAGCGCCTCACCGCCAGGCTCGTCATGAGCGATGGCCACCAGGGCGGATGTGTCCACGATCACCGAGGATCGCCATTCTCATCATATTCCAGTGCGTCGAATTCCTTCATGGTGAGGCCCCCTTTGGGAACCGTGGCGATCAGCTCGTCCAGCTCGGTCCGCCAGCGCTGCCGCTCTTCGGCAACGCCGGCAGGGACGGGTAGCCGATCCAGCGCCTCTTCGATGATCTCGGCTTGGCTCCGGCCATTGCGGGTAAGGAGTTTCAGGCGCGCGGCGGCGCGGTCGGAGCGTATACTGATCGGGGTCTGTTTCCGGCGAGGCTGCATGGCGGGGCCTTTGCGTACATGTACAAAGCTCGGATGTACATGTACGCTAAACCGGCACTCCGAACAAGTCATGCTCGTCGGCCTCTTCGACGAGGACCCGGGCGAAATCGCCCGGCTTCAGGCCCGGCGCGTCGCGGAGATGGACTTCGCCGTCTATCTCCGGCGCGTCGGCCTTGGAGCGGCCGGTGGCGCCGCCTTCGCCGTCGGCCTCGTCGATGAGGACGTCGATCGTCCGGCCGACCTTGGCCTGGAGCTTGGCCGCCGAGATCTGGGCGGTGAGGTCCATCAGGCGGGCGTAGCGCTCTTCCTTCACTTCCTCCGGAACCGCCCCGGGAAGGGCGTTGGCCGCCGCGCCCTGGACGGGCTCGAAGCGGAAGGCGCCGACCCGGTCGAGCTGCGCCTCTTCGAGCCACTGCATCAGATAGTCGAAATCGGCGTCGGTCTCGCCGGGGAAGCCGACGACGAAGGTCGAGCGGATGGCGATGTCGGGGCAGATTTCGCGCCAGCCGCGGATCCGCTCGAGCACGCGCGCCTCGTTGGCCGGGCGCTTCATCGCCTTGAGCACCGGCGGCGAGGCGTGCTGGAAGGGGATGTCGAGATAGGGGAGGACGAGGCCCTCGGCCATCAGTGGGATGACCCGGTCGACGTGCGGGTAGGGATAGACGTAGTGGAGGCGCACCCAGGCGCCCAATTTGCCGAGCTCTCGGGCGAGGTCGGTCATGTGGGCGCGGACCTCGCCACCCTTCCACGGCCAGGAGGCGTGGCGCAGGTCGACCCCGTAGGCCGACGTGTCCTGGCTGATGACGAGCAATTCCTTGGTCCCCGCCGCGACCAGCTTCTCGGCCTCCCTCAGGATGGCGTCGGGCCGGCGGCTGACGAGGTCGCCGCGCAGGCTCGGGATGATGCAGAAGCTGCAGCGGTGGTTGCAGCCTTCGGAAATCTTCAGATAGGAATAATGGCGCGGCGTGAGCTTGAGCCCGCCCTCCGGCACCAGGTTGAGATAGGCCGAGGGCGGCATCGGCGCGGCGACGTGGACGGCGCCGACGACCTGCTCATATTGGTGGGCGCCGGTGACCGCGAGCACCTGGGGGAAGCGCTCGCGGATGATCTCCGCTTCCTTGCCCATGCAGCCGGTGACGATGACCCGGCCGTTCTCGGCGATGGCTTCGCCGATCGCCTGCAGGCTCTCCTCCTTGGCGCTGTCGAGAAATCCGCAAGTGTTGACCAGGACGACGTCGGCGCCGGCATAATCGGGCGACATCTGGTAGCCGTCCGAGCGCAGCTTCGTGAGGATCCGTTCCGAATCGACGAGATTCTTCGGGCAGCCGAGCGAGACCATGCCGACCTTGGGCGGGGAGGGGAGGATGGTGGCCATGGGAAGCGCCCCAGATAAGGGTTGCGCCCGCATTTTCCTAGGCCGAAGCAGCCGGTCGTGAGAAACGACCCGTCCCTTCCCCGAACCGTCCTTGCCCTGGGCCTGGTCAGCCTGGCGATGGACCTCTCGTCGGAGATCATCCACGCGCTCCTGCCCTTGTTCATGGTGGGAACGCTTGGGCTCAGCGTCGCGACCGTCGGACTGATCGACGGAATCGCCGAGGCGACGGCCCAGGTGACCAAGGTCTTTTCCGGCTGGGTCTCGGACCGGCTCGGCAAGCGCAAGCCGCTGATCCTGCTCGGCTACGGCCTGGCGGCCTTGTCCAAGCCGCTCTTCCCGCTCGCGAGCGGGGCGCTGGCGGTGCTCGGCGCCCGCTTCGCCGACCGGATCGGCAAGGGAATCCGGGGGGCGCCGCGAGACGCCCTCATCGCCGACGTGACGCCCGCCGAGATACGCGGACGCGCCTTCGGGCTCAGGCAGTCGATGGACACGGCCGGCGCCTTCGCCGGGCCGCTGATCGCCATCGGGCTGATGGCGGCGCTGGCGAACGACATGCGCGCGGTATTCTGGATCGCGGTCATCCCCGCCGCGGTTGCGGTCCTGCTGGTGCTGTTCGGGGTCCAGGAGCCGGAAGCGGCGGCGGATGCGAAGGCGCGCCCGCCGCTTCGGCTGGCGGAGCTCAAGCGCCTCGATCGGGCTTATTGGGCGCTGATCGGGATCGGTATCCTGTTCACTCTGGCACGGTTCAGCGAGGCCTTCCTGATCCTCAAGGCCTCGGCGGAGGGCCTTCCGCTCTGGCTGGCGCCTTTGGTGCTGGTGGTGATGAACCTGGTCTATTCGGCAACCGCCTATCCGGCCGGCATTCTCTCCGACCGGATCGGGACCCGCGGCCTGCTGCTGACGAGCCTCGCCGTGCTCGTCGCGGCGGACGCGCTGCTCGCCGCCGGGCCGGGGCTCTACGCCGTCTTCGCCGGGATCGCCCTGTGGGGCCTCCACATGGGGCTGAGCCAGGGCCTGCTCAGCCGCCTGGTCGCCGACCGTTCGCCGGCCGAGCTTCGCGGCTCCGCCTTCGGACTGTTCAACCTCGCCACCGGCGCGGCGATGCTGGCAGCCAGCGTCGCCGCGGGGCTGCTCTGGGACCGGATCGGCCCGGCCGCCACCTTCACGACGGGGGGCGTCTTCGCACTCGCCGCCGCGCTCGCCCTTGCCCTCTCCCGTTCCTACCGGAGAGGCGGCACCCCTCAGGAATAGAGCCCCGCAAGCCGCTCGAGCGACGGGGTATGAGTGAGGTCGAGGTGGAGCGGGGTCACCGCGACATAGCCGTCGGCGACGACCTCGAGGTCGGTCATGTGGCCGGGGGTCTCGACCAGGGGCGCGAGGCCGAACCAGAAATAGTCGTAGCCGCGCGGATCGGTGCGCCGGTCGATCCGAAGCCGGGCATAATCGTGGCGGCCCTGGGGGGCGATCCGGACGCCCTTGACCGCCTCGGGCGGCAAGGCCGGGAAGTTGACGTTGACGAGGGTGCGCCGCGGCATCCCGCCCTCGACGATCGGGCGGAGCACGCGCTCGGCCCAGGCCTCCGCCGCCGCGAACGGCACCGTGTCGCCCATTCCCTCCTTCGCATAGCCCTGGCTGAGCGCGACCGCGGGGATCCCGGCGATGGCGCCTTCCATCGCCGCCGAGACGGTCCCTGAGTAAGTGACGTCCTCGCCCAGATTGGCGCCGCGATTGACTCCCGAGAGGACGAGGTCGGGCGGGGAGTCCTTCATCAGGTGGGCGATCGCCATCATCACCGCGTCGGTCGGCGTCCCGCTGACGCAGTAGCGGCGATCGCCGAGCTTCCGGAGGCGGACCGGCCGGGTGAGGGTGAGCGAATGGCCGGCGCCGGATTGCTCCTCGGTCGGCGCGCAGATCCAGATATCGTCGGAGAAAGTGCGGGCGATCGCCTCCAGCACCTTCAGCCCCGTCGCGTTCACGCCGTCGTCGTTGGTGAGGAGGATGCGCATTGGGACGCGCTAGGCCGCCCTCCGGCGGGGTGCAAGCGCAGCAACCATCGCCGCGATTCGGGAGTTGGTCGGAGGCAAGAAGGAGTGAGCGATGCAGGTTCCGCACAATAGCTTCGTGGTCGTCGCCGACGGCAAGAAGATGCTGTTCTTCCGCAACGAGGGCGATTCCGAATATCCCAAGCTCGAGGTCGAGAGGAAGCGGGAGACGGCGGACGCGGCCGACCGCGACCAGAAGACCGACACCGCAGGCCGGGCCCCTTCGGCGCCCGCCGGAGCCGGCTACAGCTCCTATCAGGAGGCGGACTTCCACCAGCTCGAGGAGGATCGCTTCGCCGCGGAGACCGCCGAGATGCTCCGCATGAGGGCGCTTCGGAACGAGTTCGAATCGCTGATCATCGTCGCTCCGCCCAAGACGCTGGGCGAGCTTCGCAAGCATTATCACAAGGAGGTCGAGAAGCGCCTCGCCGGCGAGGTGGCGAAGGACCTCACCGGCCATCCCGTCGTGGAGATCGAGAAGATCCTCCAGTCCGCCTGATTCCCCGCCCCCAACGCAATGACAAAAAAGGCCGCGGGCGAAGGGACCCGCGGCCTTATCCTGTCCGGCGATGCAGGCTCAGGCGCTGACGAGGCGCCCGGTCCGGCGGCGAGCGACGAGAGCCGCGGCCGCCGCGCCGAACAGGAGGAACATGGGCGGCGCCGGGACGTCGGTGCCGCTCGAACCGCTCGTCGAAGTCGAACTGCTTCCGCTCGACGAGGAGCTGGTGCTGCTCGACGTGCTGCTCGAGGTCGAGGAGCTGGTCGAGCTCGAGGTCGAGCTGGACGTGCTGCTCGAAACGTCGCCGCTCGAAGAGCTGGTGGTGGTGGACGAGAAGCCGCCCGTCGACGTCGAGGTCGAGCTTCCGCCGGTGGAGGTCGAGGTCGAGCCGCCGCTGGTCGAGCTCGAGCTTCCGCCCGTCGAGGTGGAGCTTCCGCCCGTTGAAGTGGAGCTTCCGCCCGTCGAAGTGGAGCTTCCGCCGGTGGAGGTGGAGCTTCCGCCGGTCGAGGTCGATCCGCCGCTGGTGGAGGTCGAGCTTCCGGTGCTTCCGCCGGTCGAGGTGCTGGTCGACGCGGTGAAGATGGCGTTGCCGCTCGATCCGCCGAAGAAGCCGCCGCTGAAGAAGCCGCCGCCGAAACCGCCGCCGAAGCCGCCGCTTCCGCCGATCACGGCGATTCCGCCGCTTCCGCCGCCGGCCATCGGGGGCAGGGGAGGAATCGGCAGGGGCGGGGCGCCCGGATAGGTGATCGTCCGCGTCGTCGTCGTCACGCCCGGGCGGACGATGCAGCTGCGCACCAGGCGCCGGACCCTATGCACGCTTCGCGGCATGACGCGATGGCGCGGGGTCTTGATGAATTCGCGCTTCACGAAGGCGCGCTTGACGAAGGAGGGCCGCTCCGGCGGGTTCTCCGCGACATGGACGGCGCCGCCGCCGACGATCGCGCCGCCAACGGTGCAGGCGCAGAGTTTAGCGAGAGCCATTCTAACCGACATGACAGCGCACCTTGTATCCAGGTTTCCGATGCCTAGCCGAAAGTCCCTGTTGGAAGATCGACGTCGGCATCGGGCTACACGCACAGATGCAAAGGAAAGCTTTAAGTGCAAGCGCGTTAACCATGAAGTGCCTTCGAAATGGCCGGTAAATGGCTGTTCGGGCCGCTTCCGTCCCATTTGTGGACAAGAGGTTGGAAGGGGTGAACGATTAGGCGGGCCGTCGACGGCCGGACTTAGGGTTAACGGGCGCCGGTCATTCGCGATTCGCGGCGATTCGGCCATCGAGGCGCAAAACCCGGCCCGCTGAGCCAAATTGCTCGCGAAACCGGCCCGCGCAAGACGAATCGCGGTGAATTTTTAACCGCTATTTGAGTGACTTGTGCTCCCCCTTTGGCGAGCGTATAGGCGCGCTGGGGCAGGCTCCGACATTTCCGGACGACTCGGAAGCGGAGCTTCGAGGATTTGCGTGACGCGAGTTGCGGTGCGTGAAGGAGTGGAGGGGTTATGGCGACGGCTCTGAGTGACGTTTACGGCTCAGTCTACGCCTTGGGCGGGGTTCCGGACAGTTACCGCCCGAGTGCGAACGAAGAGTTCATGAACCCGGCGCAGCTCGCCTATTTCAGGCAGAAGCTGCTCGGCTGGAAGGACGAGATCCTGCGCGAATCGCAGGGGACGATGGCCTCGCTGAAGAGCGGTCCGATCCGCGAAGCGGACGTCACCGACCGCGCCTCCTCCGAGACCGACTGGGCGATCGAATTGAGGACCCGCGACCGGCAGCGCAAGCTCATCTCGAAGATCGACTCGGCGCTCCGCCGGATCGACACCGGCGATTACGGCTTTTGCGAAGTCACCGGCGAGCCGATCTCGCTGGCCCGCCTGGAGGCCCGGCCGATCGCGACGATGACGGTCGAGGCCCAGGAGCGCCACGAACGCAACGAGCGAATCACCCGCGACGATTGAGGATCGGGCCGAAGTGGTACTTTGGCCGAGGTACCGTCATTGCGAGCGAAGCGAAGCAATCCAGCGCTGAGTCGGATACGTGCGCCAAGGCTGGATTGCCGCGTCGCTTCGCTCCTCGCAATGACAGGAGACTTATCGTGCTGGGGTCCCGGCCTGCGCCGGGACGCCGGCTCCTAATGGAGGCCGGCTATCTCTTCCTTGATCCAGAGCTTTTCTTTCTTGAGCCTTGAGAGGGTGGCCATGTCCGGCAGCGGCCGCTGACTTTCTTCGAGGATCCGCGCTTCGATGTCAGCGTGGCGGTGTTGCAATGCCGAGATATGCGCCTGTTGCATTCCCATCTCCTTGGCTGTGCTGGGTCGGGGGTCAACGTGTGGAGGCGTGGCCTTTCTCCCGTCGATCGGACGGCCCCCGCAATATGTACGATGGGCCGTTAATGATCTATCTATAGCGCCTTTCCGGGGCGTTGGGGAAGAGCATGGAATCGAGCGATCTGAACGGCATCCCGGCGGCTCAGCGGCTGGTCCGGCTGCGCCAGGAGCATCGCGACCTCGACTCGGCGATCGAGGCGCTTCGCTCGACCACCGCCCCCGACCAGCTCCAGCTCGCCCGCCTCAAGAAGCGCAAATTGAGGCTCAAGGATGAGATCAAGCTGCTCGAGGACCAGCTCATCCCCGACATCATCGCCTGATCCGTCATTGCGAGCGAAGCGAAGCAATCCAGCGCTGCGCGGGTCAAAAAAGCCGCAGCTGGATTGCCGCGTCGCTCCGCTCCTCGCAATGACGATCCGTCCCGCGGCGGGACTCGCCGGCCTTTACCTTCTTTGCCCATGGCCGCGCGCACGTCCCTGTGGCAGCATGTCGCCATGCAGGACGCCCGCGTTCCATTGACCGCCAAGCTGGTCGCCTCGCTCTACACGGAGGCGATGGTGCTCGCCGACGAGGCGCGCTCCTATTTCGACATAAGCGGGCGCGAGGAGCGCGACTCGCTCGATCCGATCGACCGGGTCGGTTTCTCCTGCGAA
The DNA here is from genome assembly GCA_045811485.1 of Allosphingosinicella sp. Classification (GTDB taxonomy): domain Bacteria; phylum Pseudomonadota; class Alphaproteobacteria; order Sphingomonadales; family Sphingomonadaceae; genus Allosphingosinicella. The sequence goes on along the minus strand of JBJMTX010000009.1, from coordinate 16,488 downwards.
TCGCTCAAGGTGACGACCCGGCTGATGCACGTCATCGCCTGGCTGCTCACCCAGCGCGCGGTCGAGGCCGGCGAATTGAGCCGGAACCAGGCGCGCAAGCCGGCCCGTCGGCTCGGCGAGGCGCCGGACTGCGACGAGCATGTGCTTGCCAAGCTGCCCGCCGGGGCGCGCGAGCTCGTCCTCGCCAGCCGCGACCTCTATGCGCGGGTCAAACGGCTCGACGAGGCCGGCGGCCTCGGCCCCGAGCCTCAGGCGAGCCCGGCGCGGAGCCTGATGAGCCGTCTGGAAAGGTCGCTTTAATCGTCATCCCGGCGAAAGCCGGGACCCAGGGACACCCGCATTTTCGGCAAAGCTTCGGTTCCTGGGTCCCGGCTTTCGCCGGGATGACGTCAAGCGCAGAGCGCCGCTTTCGCTTCCCCATATTGCCGGATGAGCTCCGCCACATACTCGCCTGCCGGCCGCACCCGGTCGATGGCGCCGATGCCCTGGCCCGAGCCCCAGATGTCGCGCCAGGCCTTCTTGGCGCTGTCGCCGCCGCCGAAGTTCATCGTCTTCAAATCGCCCTCGGGCAGATTATCGGGGTCGAGGCCCGAGGCGGCGATCGATGCGCGCAGATAGTTGCCGTGAACCCCGGTGAACAGGCTCGAATAGACGATGTCCGCCGCCCGGCCGTCGCAAATGCCCTGCTTATAGTCCTCGGCGGCATTGGCCTCGGCGGTGGCGATGAAGGGCGAGCCGATATAGCCGAGGTCGGCGCCCATCGCCTGCGCGGCGAGGATCGCGCGCCCGGTCGCGATCGCGCCCGACAGGATCAGCGGTCCTTCGAACCACTGCCTGATCTCCTGGACGAGGGCGAAGGGCGAGAGCGTCCCGGCATGGCCGCCGGCGCCGGCGGCGACCGCGATCACCCCGTCCGCGCCTTTCTCGACCGCCTTGCGGGCGAAGCGGTCGTTGATGATGTCGTGGAGGGTGATTCCACCCCAGGCGTGGACCGCCTGGTTGACCTCGACGATCGCGCCCAATGAGGTGATGACGATCGGCACTCTCCACTTGGCGCAGGTCGCCATGTCGGCCTCGAGCCGGTCGTTCGAGCGGTGGACGATCTGGTTGACGGCGAAAGGCGCGGCGGGCGAGTCGGGATGGTCCCGGTCCCAGGCGCCGAGCTCTTCGGTGATCCGGTGCATCCACTCGTCGAGCAGGCTCTGCGGCCGGGCGTTGAGCGTGGGGAAGGATCCGACGATCCCCGCCTTGCACTGGGCGATGACGAGGTCGGGATTGGAGACGATGAACAAAGGCGCGCCGATCGCCGGAAGGCGCAGGCGCTGGAGGACGGCGGGAAGGGTCATTGCGCCGCTCTAACGAAAGCGCCTCGGGCCGTCATCCCCGCGAAAGCGGGGATCCAGCCGTCGGTTCGTGCTGTTCAAGCGCGGTCGGGATTCCCGCTTTCGCGGGAATGACGAGGTACGCAATTTGCTATTTTCGGCCTCTCCGCCTACATAGCGGGTCGCTACCAGTCGCAAATGAACGGTCTTTGGTGCTTTGCGGCTCCTTTTTCCTTCTCTCGCCTCTCGCAGCACGCGCAGATCGATCACCGGCCTGCTTGCACAAGGAAAAAGTGAAATGACCACCGGAACCGTGAAATTCTTCAACAGCGACAAAGGCTACGGCTTCATCCAGCCCGATGGCGGCGGAAACGACGCGTTCGTTCATATCAGCGCCGTCCAGGCCGCCGGAATGCAGACCCTCGACCGCGACCAGCGCGTCTCCTACGATCTCGAGACCGACCGCCGCGGCAAGACCAGCGCCGTCAACCTTCAGTCCGCCTAATATCGGGGGACACGTGCTTTTCGCGAAAGTGCGTGTCCCCAAGCCAGCAGGAGTCGAAGAAAGCGTCTATGTCCGCCCAGCATGATTTCTACACCGCCCGCGCCGCCGAGGCCCGCGCCGACGCCGACGCCGCAACGCTCGACAATGTCCGGGAACGCTGCCTTCGCGCCGCCGGCGCCTGGGAAGCCATGGCTGCCCGCGCCCATCGAAGCGACCTTTTCCGGGCCAAGCAGGCCGCCGAGAAGGACGCCGCCGCGACCGCGGCCGAGTAGCCGTCACCCCAGCGCAGGCTGGGGCCCCAGGGGGTGAAGCCCTCTTTCGCCTTTCGCCCGCCGGGACCCCAGCCTTCGCTGGGGTGACGGAAGAGCTTGCCGCAACTTCACGGACCTCCTAACCCGCCCCGCACCGGGGCCGGAACGATCCGTCGCTCCGGCCATTCACACCGGGCGATGCCAAGGGACGAAGGATGAGCGACGCCGCGTCTGCCCCGGCCCAACTTCCCGATGTGCGCGACGCGCATCCCGGCCATCACCATGGCAGCCTGCTCAAGCTGACCATCGGCGCGATCGGGATCGTCTTCGGCGATATCGGCACCTCGCCGCTCTACGCCTTCCGTGAGACCTTCGCCGGCCACCACCCGCTGCCGGTCGACAGGCTCCACATCTTCGGCGTCTTGAGCCTCATCTTCTGGTCGATGATGATCGTGGTGACGATCAAGTACGTCACCATCCTGATGCGCGCCGACAACAAGGGGGAGGGCGGCAGCCTCGCCCTCCTTGCGCTCATCGCCCGCAAGACCGAGGCGGCGCGCGGAGGCACGGCGATCATCCTCCTCGGAGTCTTCGCCTGCGCGCTCTTCTACGGCGATTCGATGATCACCCCGGCCGTCTCGGTCCTGTCGGCGGTCGAGGGGCTGGTCGTCGTCCAGTCCGGGCTTCAGCCCTTCGTGGTGCCGATCGCCATCGTCATCCTCCTCGGCCTGTTCATGATCCAGCAGCGCGGCACCGCCGCGGTCGGGGCGATGTTCGGGCCGGTGATCGGAGTCTATTTCATCACCCTCGCGGTGCTCGGCGCGCTCAGCATCGCCCAGGCGCCCGGCGTGATCTGGGCGCTCAACCCCTGGTGGGCGGTGAAATTTTTCATCGAATCGCGCTGGCTGGCCTTCGTCTCGCTGGGCTCGGTGGTGCTGGCGGTGACGGGCGCCGAGGCGCTCTACGCGGACATGGGCCATTTCGGCCGCCGCCCGATCAAGACGGGCTGGATCTATTTCGTGCTTCCGGCGCTGATCATCAACTATCTGGGGCAGGGCGCATTGCTCATCGCCAGCCCGCAATCGATCCACAATCCCTTCTTCCTGCTCGCGCCCGAATGGTTCCGGCTGCCGCTCGTCCTCATCGCGACGATGGCGACGGTGATCGCGAGCCAGGCGGTGATCTCGGGCGCCTTCTCGGTGACCCAGCAGGCGATCCACCTCGGCTACATCCCGCGGATCAAGATCACCCATACCAGCGCCGCCGCGGCGAGCCAGATCTACATCCCGGCGATCAACTGGGCGCTGATGGTGATGGTGATCCTCCTCGTCCTCGTCTTCCAGACCTCGTCCAACCTCACCGCCGCCTACGGGATCGCGGTGACCGGGGCGATGTTCATCGACACCTGCCTGCTCGCCGTCGTCCTGTTCGCCCTGTGGAACTGGAACAAGTGGGCCGCCACCGCCTTGCTCGCGCTCTTCTTCATGTTCGACGCCGCCTATTTCGCGGCGAACCTCCTCAAGGTGCCGAGCGGGGGCTGGTTCCCGCTCATGATCGGCTTCATCGCCTTCACTTTCCTCACGACCTGGGCGAAAGGCCGCCAGCTCCTCCACCGCCAGCTCAAGCAGGGCGACATCCCGATCGCCCTGTTCATCAAGTCGGCCGCCAATTCGGCCGCGCGGGTCCCCGGGACCGCCGTCTTCATGACCAGCCAGGCCGACGGCGTGCCCCACGCCCTCCTTCACAACCTCAAGCACAACAAGGTGCTCCACGACCGCTCGATCTTCCTCAAGGTGGCGATCGAGGATGTGCCCTGGGTCGACGAGGAGCGCCGGGTCGAGGTCGAGGAGCTGGGCGAGGGCTTCTACAAGATCGTCCTCCATTTCGGCTTCATGCAGGACATGAACGTGCCCGAGGTGCTCGGGGCGATTGATCGCTGCGGCTTCCCGTTCAAGATGATGGAGACGAGCTTCTTCCTTTCGCGCCAGACCCCGCTTGCCTCCAACGTCCACGGAATGGCGATCTGGCGCGAGAAACTGTTCGCCTGGATGATGCGCAACGCCGAGAGCCCGATGGAATTTTTCGGCCTTCCCCCCAACCGGGTCGTCGAGATGGGCAGCCAGGTGAAGATCTGAGGCCGGTCCGCGCGTTAAGCCCAGGAAGGAGCGATGCCATGACCAAGCGCAGCGGCGGTGTCACGATCGATCAGGGTGACGCGTGCGAGCCCAGGCGGGAGGCGCGCGAATTCGGCGCCGAGGCCGAGGAGAAGGGCGGGAAGCCTTCGCCTGACCATGGCGGGAGCTCGCCGCCCGACACCGCGCCGATCGATCTAGACACCGCCCACGACCGCGCCAGCTGATGAACTTCGTCGTCCTCGGCCGCGATCCGCCCGGCGGCGGTTCGCGCCCGCAGCATCGCGCCGACCATCTCGGCTATGTCGAAGGCAGGCAGGACCTCATCCTCTATGCCGGACCGCTGCTCGAGGACGGGCGGATGATCGGCAGTATCTTCGTCTTCGACGTGCCCGACCGCGCCGCGCTCGACGCCTATCTCGACGGCGATCCCTATTTCAATCCGGGCATCTTCGAGACGGTCGAGATCTGGGAGAGCCGCCGGATGGTGCCGGAGCAGGAGCCGGGCTTTCTCGCGGCCGAGGCGGAGCGGGCGCGAGGGTAATCAATCCGTCATTGCGAGGAGCGAAGCGACGCGGCAATCCAGTGGGCGTCTTAGGCCGCACTGGATTGCCGCGCTTCGCTCGCAATGACGTCAGCAGTCGCGGGCGATCTCGCGGCCGATCAGCGCGCCCGCCGCGCCGCCGACGATGGCGCCGGTAGTCCCGCCGCCGCGGTGATAGCGGTAGCGATAGCGTCCGCCGTCGCGGCCGATCTCGTGGCCGAGCAGGGCTCCGACCGCGCCGCCGACGATGGCGCCGGTGGTTCCGTCGCCGTGCCGCCGGCAATCGTAGCCGCGATAATAGCCGCGGCCGTAATAGCCCCGGTCATAGTAGCCGCGCCCATAATAGCCGCGATCGTAATAGCCGCCGCGATAATAAGAGGGGCCGTAATAGCCGCCATAATAAGGCGTTCCGACGCCGACGTAGATGCGGGTCGTATGGTGGCGATAATAATGGTGGCGCCCATAGGCCTCGGCCTGGCCGGGCAGGGCGGTCAGCGCCGTCGCTGCGACGGCGGCGGAAAGGGCGATGGTCTTGAACACGGGTGGAGCTCCCTGGAAACACGGAAACGCGCGCGAAAGCCCCTTGTTTCAAGGCACTTGCGCGCGCGTCAATCTGCTCCGTGGAGCCTGACCGCCCGATGAACGGACGGCGCCGGCGCCTCTAGATACGGCCCATCAGGAAGAGGATCAGGACGACGATCAGGACGAGGCCGAGAATGCCCGACGGCCCGTAGCCCCAGCCGCGGCTATAGCCCCAGGTCGGCAGAGCGCCGAGCAGGAGAAGGACGAGGATGATGAGGAGAATCGTACCCATTAACTGCCTCCCTTTGCGCCCTTGAGCGGGCGAGTTGCAGGGGCGTAACGGTTCGGAGCCGTTATGGTTGCGGCCGGGTTTTCCGAAGGCGCTCGACAGCGGCTTCCCCGGCTGACACACTGCCCGTCGGGGAAAAGGGGGGATCGCCATGGCGCGCAAGCTCGTGGTCCTGCTCGACGGCACGGGCAACGAAATCAAGTCGAACCTGTCGAACGTGCTCAAATTCTACATGTGCCTCGAGAAGAACGAGGAGCAGAGGGTCTATTACGATCCGGGCGTCGGCACGATCGGAACGCCGGGCTGGTGGGACCAGATCAAGATCCGGTTCCAGGGCCTGCTCGGACTCGCGCTCGGCTACGGCCTCGACGACAATGTGCTCGGCGCCTATTCCTGGCTCTGCCGGAACTGGGAGCCGGGCGACCAGATCTACCTGCACGGCTTCAGCCGCGGCGCCTATACGGCGCGGGTCCTCGCCGGCTTCATCCATATGTGCGGCCTGCTCGAGCCCGACCAGCTCGATCTGTGCGGCTATGCGCTCGTCGCCTACAAGCGCTCGGCGGACGACAACGATCTCGAGATCGGCGACAATTTCCGGCGCATTTCGGGCGCTCGCCGGGTCCCCATCCGCTTCATCGGCGTGTGGGACACGGTCTCCTCGGTGATCACGCCGCGCGCCGACCGCCTCTATTTGCCCTCGCTTCAGACCCTGCCTTTCACGCGCACCAACCCGAGCGTCCAGACCTTCCGCCACGCCATCTCGATCGACGAGAAGAGGCGGCTGTTCAGGCTCAACCACTGGAAGGATCCGCAGACTTTCCGTCCCTTTCCGAGCGCGCGCGACATCGAGCGCCCGCAGGACATCAGGCAATGCTGGTTCGCGGGCGTCCATTCCGACGTCGGCGGCGGCTATCCCGAGAGCGAGAGCGCCCTCTCCAAATATCCCTTGCTGTGGATGATCGAGCAGGCCCGGACCTGCGGCAGGGACGAGGGCGAGAACCTCGTCTTCGACGAATCGAAGGTCGACCGGCTGGCGCGCGGGATCAATCCGCCGGACCCGAAATACGAATATGTCCCGCCAAGCCCGGAGGGGCAGCTGCACAGCTCGCTCACCGGCCCCTGGTGGCTGTTCGAGGGCCTGCCCAAATATTGGACCCTCAAGGAGTGGCCGAGCCGCCTCGTCCTGTTCGATTTCTACCTCCCCTGCGCGGAGCCGCGGCCGATCCCCAACCGGCCCTGGGGCCCGAAGATCGAGCCCTTCTTCGTCCACAGCTCCGTTCTCGCCCGGATCGAGACGGTGGCGGGCTATCGTCCCGTCAACATGCCCGAGGCCTATCAGGTCGACGATACCGAGGGGCCGCCGCCTGTGCAGATACCGCCGCGTCCCTATCGCCCGCCGGGCGCCTTCGCCCGGCTAGGCAGCCTGCTCACGACCCTGCCTCCGCTCGCAGGCTGGCTCGGCGTCCTCGGCCTCGCCGGCGGCCTCCTCATCGCGTCCTGGCTGCTCGACCGGCTCGATCTGGTGCCGTGGCGACCCGATCCGGCGGCCTGGGCGCTTCCCGTTCTCGCCGTCGCGCTGCTTCGCTCCTTCCTCGAGGAATCGGTCTTTAGAGGCCTGCTTATGCGGACCGCGCCGATCGGCACGACGAGCCTCGGCCCGGCCCTGTGGTCGGCTATCCTCTTCACCCTATGGCACCCGCTCCAGGCCTGGCTCATCCCCCAATTGGGAACTCAGGGCTTCGATCCCGGCTTCCTCGCCGGCGCCTTCCTCCTCGGCCTCGCCTGCGCCTGGCTGGTCCAGTCGACCAGGTCGCTCTGGCCGGCGGTCGCCTTCCACTGGATCGTCGCGGTGGCGGGGATGGCCCTTTACGCGCACTGCTAGGCGTGGCGGGGCGGAGCTTCTAAGGGCTCCCGCCATGTCCCAAGGCGAGCGCTACGATGTCCTTGTTCTCGGCGCCGGCGGAGCGGGGCTGATGTGCGCCGCCCGCGCCGGCGCGCGCGGCCGCCGGGTCCTCCTCGTCGACCATGCCGACGCACCGGGGAAGAAGATCCTGATCTCGGGCGGCGGCCGCTGCAACTTCACCAACCTCCACGCCGCGCCCGACCGCTTCCTCTCCGCCAACCCCCATTTCGCCGTCTCCGCCCTCGCCCGCTACACGCCCGCGGACTTCCTCGCCCTCGTCGAGCGCCACCATATCGCCTGGCACGAAAAGACTCTCGGCCAGCTCTTCTGCGACGGCTCCGCCCGCCAGATCGTCGCCATGCTTCTGGACGAGTGCGAGCGCGGCGGGGTCGAGATTGCCCTCGGCCACCCCGTCGCCGACCTCGCCCATTCGGATGGCCGCTTCCGCCTGACCTTCGGCGCACGCACCGCCGAAGCGCCGGCGCTCGTCATCGCCACCGGCGGCCCCTCCATCCCCAAGCTCGGCGCCACCGGCTTCGCCTACGACCTCGCCCGCCGCTTCGGCCTCAAGATCGTCGAGCCGCGCCCGGCGCTGGTGCCGCTGACCCTGAGCCGCGAGGAGGCGCTGTTCCACGCTTTGTCGGGAGTCTCGACCGAAATCGTCGCGAGCGCCGGCAAGGCAAGCTTCCGCGAAGCCGCCCTGTTCACCCATCGCGGCCTTTCGGGACCGGCAATCCTGCAGATCTCGAGCTACTGGCGCCCCGGCGAGCCCATCCACATCGACTTCCTCCCCGAGGCGAAGCCCGGCTGGCTGCGCGAGGCGAAACGGGCGGCGCCGCGGACCGGATTGAAGGCCGCGCTCAGCCGCCATCTCCCGGAGCGCCTCTCCGAGGCGCTGGCCGAACGCCTCGCCCTCACCGGCGAGCTCGCCAACCTCCCCGACCGCAAGCTCGAGGAAGCCGAACGCCGCCTGGCGCAATGGCGCTTTGCCCCGACCGGCACCGAAGGCTTCGCCAAGGCCGAAGTGACCGTCGGCGGAATCGCCACCGCCGGCCTCTCCTCGAAAACGATGGAAGCCCGCAAGGTACCCGGCCTCTACGCTATAGGCGAGGCGGTCGACGTCACCGGCTGGCTCGGCGGCTACAATTTCCAGTGGGCCTGGGCGAGCGGAGTGGCGGCGGGGGAGGCGGTTTAGGCTTCGGGGCAGGCACTCTGCCGGCTCATCCCGCCAAGCGGTCGGCGAGGTAAGCGAGCGCTACGTCGGGCGTTCTATCCGCCGAGCCGGGAGTGCCGGTCCAGCCCTTGTCTCCCCCGAGGTTGAAGCGTTCCGGCCGCGCGAGATTGAGATAGGCTCGAAGAGTCCCGGGCGACCGGCGCTCCTTCTCGATCGTCGCGGGGATGGGCCGCGTCAGCGCCTGGTGAATGTGGGCTTGGACCAGGAGGAGCCGCCAGAACACTGGCCGCTCGTCCGGGGTGAAGCCGTAAAGTGGGTTAGCAAAGACCCCGAGCGTCTTCTGTCGGGCGACGTCGTTGCTTTTGTACACGGACATGTAGAGGTCTTCGAACTCTCCGAACGTCATCACCCGCCGACTATCGCGCTCGACGAGGGTGAGCATCCGGACGGCTCGGTCCAGCCGGCCGGGGGTTACCCCCTGCCACCAATATTTCTGCGGAAGCTCATTTCTCCTGCTTACCCATTTCTCGGCTCTCGGTTCGTAATCGAATTGCGGGTGCTGGGCGGCAATCTCTTCGTCGTCATGGAAAGAGGCGTAAAGATGTCGCACCAAGCGGTATTGGAACGAAACGACGGGGTCGAGTGAACAGTCCACCCGGGTCATCTTCTCTCTCAACAGGCAGAAGAGCGCCAGCGGGTGGAGGAGTTCGTAAGCGGAGGCGATGAGCTCCGTCTGGCGCGAAAGCATGAAGCCGTGCAGGCCGTAGGGGTTGGTGTCTTGGACGCTGAGTCGTTCGCAGGCTTTCCGCGTGCCGAGCAACTCGCAACGCCGCAAAGCCTGTTCGCACGCCTCGCTGAGCTGGAACAGCAAAGGCTCACACTCGGTGTAGAGGCGCTTGCGAGCTTCGAATTGATACGATGTCAGCGCATTGCTGCTGGCAATTTCCTTCTGGCGCTCCGCGTTACGCCAAGTGAAGTAGCCGTTCACGACCACTCCGGCCAAGGCAACGAGCGCCGAGATCAAGGCAACGACGACGGCCGTCGACATTCCGAACAGGCTTTCCGACCCCTGCGGGGCCGCCGGAACCGCCCGGGTTGCCGCAGTGGCGACCGCAACCGTCCTCTCAAGCATTTCGATCATTGGCGGACCCCCAAAAACCCGCAATCTTTCCATCATAACGTAGAGGGCGTCCCGGCGCTGCTGTCGATACGGCGAATCCGGAGAAGCTGAGCATGGCTAGTCGCATTATGGCGGACCTATTAGGCTGTATCCAATGCCCCACCGCCTTAAGCCTCTCGCCCTCCTCGAATCCGAGCAGCTGTCCGCCTCCGCCCCGCGCGACCATGCCGCGCTTTCCGCGTCGGCGGGCACCGGAAAGACGCATGTGCTCACCGCGCGGGTCTTCCGGCTGCTGCTTGCGGGGGTCGACCCCTCGTCCATCCTTTGCCTCACTTTCACCAAGGCCGGCGCGGCCGAGATGGCGGATCGGATCCACCGCCGGCTCGCTTATTGGGTTCGGCTGAAGGATCCGGAGCTCAAGAAGGAGCTTTTCGCGCTCGGCGAGCCGCATGAGACAGAGGAGCATCTCGCCAAGGCCCGCCGGCTGTTCGCTCGAGTCCTCGACGCCCATGGCGGGGGCCTCAGGATCCAGACCATCCATGCCTTCGCCCAGGGCCTGCTCGCCGCCTTTCCCGCCGAAGCTGGGCTCGTTCCCGGCTTCCGGCCGCTCGAGGGCCGGGAGGAGCAGTTGCTCGCCCGGCAGACGCTCGCCGAGATGCTGGTCCGGGCCGAGAGCCGCTCGGATTCCGGCCTCGTCGCGGACGTCCAGGCGCTGAGCCGGCGGCTCGGCGAGGCCGGCGCCGAGGCCTTCCTGCGGCAATGCGCGCGGGCCTCCGACGGGATGGCGGCGCTGGGGCCGCCGGAGCTGATCGAGGACCGCCTCCGCCGCGCCTTCGACCTTCCGCTCGGCGACATCGACGAGGCGATCGCCGCCCAATGCTGCGACGATCTCTTCGACATGGAGACCCTGCGCCGCCTCGCCGACGCCAACCGGGCCTGGGGCGCCGCGACCGGCCTCAGCGCCTGCGAGATCATCGCCGCCTGGCAATCGGGTCCCGCCGCCGAGCGCGCCGGAGGGCTGGCGAAGCTGGCCGAGATCGTCCTCACCCGCACCGGCGACCCGCGCAAGCCGAGCGCGGGCCTCCTGAAGGCCGAGCCCGATTATGCGGAGCATGCGGCGAAGCTCGCCGAATGCTGCGGCCGGTTGCTGACGATTCGCCGGGTCGCCGAATATACCGCCTGCCTCGCCGCCGGCCTTCGCGCCGGGCAGGCCTATGCCGACGCCTGGACCGCCGCCAAGCGGGCGCACGGCGTGCTCGATTTCGACGATCTCATCCGCCTCGCGGAGCGCCTTCTCTCGACTCCGGGCATGGGCGAATGGGTCCGCTACAAGCTCGACCAGTCGACCGATCACATCCTCGTCGACGAGGCCCAGGACACCAACGCCGCGCAGTGGAGCATCGTCGGAGCCCTGGTCGAGGAGTTCTTCGCCGGCGAGGGCGCGGGCCGGCACCACCGCACCCTGTTCACGGTCGGCGACTACAAGCAGGCCATCTTCGGTTTCCAGGGCACCGACCCGCGCGAGTTCGAGCGCGCCCGCGCCTACTTCCAGGCCAAGGCGACATTGGTCCGCGAGGCCGCGATCGACATGGGGCTTCCGGCCGAGGAGATCCCGCCGGACTTCCTCGATCTGTCGATGGACCGGAGCTTCCGCTCCTCGCCGCCCATCCTCGAGGCGGTCGACGGGCTGATCGATGAGCTCGGGCCCGAGGCTTTCGGTCTTCCGCGCCGGCCCAACCGGCACGAGAGCCACCATGCCCGCCGGCCCGGCTCGGTGACCCTGTGGCTTCCCCATTCGGAGGAAAGCGAGGAGGCCGACGAAGGCGCGGGCGAGGAGGGCTGGGTGAGCGACTCGGTCCGCCGCTACGCCGCCCGGCTCGCCCGCCAGATCCGGCGCTGGCTCGATACGCCCTTCATGCTCGGGGAGGGGGGCAAGCGACGCCCGGTCCGGCCCGAGGACATCCTCATCCTCGTCCGCCGCAGAGGCGATCTCGCCGCCCTGATCGTCGCCCGGCTGCATGCCGAGAAGGTGCCGGTGGCGGGCGTCGACCGGCTGGCGCTGAGCGCTCCGCTGGCGGTCCAGGACCTGCTCGCCGCCGCCCGCTTCGCCGTCCAGCCGCTCGACGACCTCAACCTCGCCGCCTTGCTCGTCTCGCCTCTGTTCGGCTGGTCGCAGGACCGGCTGTTCGAAGCCTCGTTCGGGCGGGAAGGGGCGCTCTGGCCCCATCTTCGCGAGCGCGATGCAACGCCTCGCGAGACTGTGGACGGCCTCCTCGCTTTGCTGGCGATGGCCGATTATGCCACTCCTTACGGCTTCCTCGAGACCATCCTCAGCGGCGAGCTCCAGGGCCGCCGCAAGCTTCTCGAGCGGCTCGGTGGCGAGGCGCGCGATCCGATCGAGGAACTGCTTTCCGCGGCGCTCGATTTCGAATCCAGCTCGGCTTCGTCGCTTCAGCGCTTCCTCGACTGGTTCGCGCGCGGCGAGGTGGAGATCGTCCGCGACCCGTCGGTGCCGCTCGATGCCGTCCGGGTGATGACCGTTCACGGCTCCAAGGGGTTGCAATCGCCGGTGGTCGTCCTCGCCGATTCCTGCGCCGATCCCGACCGGACCCGGCCCGGCGGCCGTCCGGTGGGGCTTCGGCTGGATCCGGACGGCCCTCCGGTCCCTGCCTTCCGTCCCCGCAAGGAGGAGATGGTCGAGCCGCTCAGGTCGCAGGCTGAGGCTCAGGACCGGCTCGAGCGGGCGGAGCATTGGCGATTGCTCTACGTCGCCCTGACCCGGGCCGAGGAGCGGCTCTTCATCGGTGGCGCGCTCGGCGCCGCCGATCGCAACGGACCGCCCGCGGCGAGCTGGTGGAGCGCCTTGGACAGGAGTCTGGGCGGGCTGGGCGCGGATTGGGGCGACGACCCCTATTGGGGCCGGAGCCGCCATTTCGGCGACCCCGAGCTGTTCACCCGGGCGTCGAGGCCCTCCGGCGAGGCGGAGACCACCGTTCCCGATTGGCTGCTCCGGCCCGCGCCGGTCGAGACCCGGCCGCCGCGGCCGCTCGCGCCGTCTTCGCTCGGCGAGGACGACGTCGCCGACCCGCCGCCTTCGCCCGCCATGCGCCAGGCCGCGGAGCGCGGACGCCTGCTCCACCAGCTGTTCGAGCGACTGCCCGAGCTCCCGCCGGACGAACGTGCCGCCCGGGCTGAGGGCTGGCTGGAGCGCTCGGCGGGGGTCGAGGATCCGGCGCTTCGGCGCTCGCTCGTCGAGGAAGCGTGCCGGCTGATCTCCGATCCGGCGCACGCCGCCTTGTTCGCTCCGGGCGCTCTGGCGGAGGCGCCGATCGCGGCCGTGATCGGCGACGGCGTGGTTGTCTCGGGCACCGTCGATCGCCTGCTCGTCGAGCCCGACCGGGTGCTGCTCGTCGATTTCAAGACCGGCCGGCGGGCGCCGCAGTCGGAGGCCGACATCCCCGTCCCCCATCTCAGGCAGATGGCCGCCTATGTGGAAGCGCTCAAGATCATCTTCCCCGGCCGGCGGATCGAGGCCAAGCTTCTCTATACCGCGGCCCCCGTGCTGTTCGATCTTCCCGCCGATCGGCTCGCGGCGTGGCGGCCGAGTGCTTGAGCCCGGGCCCGCGGCTTCCTAAATGACGGTCAACCCCTCAGGAGATTCCCATGGCCACCAAGAAAGTCACCGACGCCAGCTTCCAGGATGACGTCCTCGGCTCCGACAAGCCCGTTCTCGTCGATTTCTGGGCCGAATGGTGCGGGCCGTGCCGGATGGTGGCTCCGGCGCTCGAGGAGATCAGCAACGAGCTCGGCGAGAAGGTCATTGTCGCCAAGCTCAATATCGACGAAAATCCCGACGTTCCGGCGCGCTACGGCGTTCGCGGGATCCCGACGATGATCCTGTTCAAGGACGGCCAGCCCGCCGCCACCAAGGTCGGCGCGGCCCCCAAGACCCACCTCCAGAGCTGGCTCGAGCAGGTGCTCGCCACCGCGGCCGCCTCGTCGGTGGGGGGGTAAAGCGTCATTGCGAGCGAAGCGAAGCAATCCAGTTCGGCCTCCGAGGCCCGCTGGATTGCTTCGTCGCTTCGCTCCTCGCAATGACGGAGACTAGGCGGGCGGCTCCGTCCCCTCCAGGCCGCGCGTGTCGGGTCGGAACTTGGCGTGGCGGGGAAGCTCGTCCCTGGGCTCGAACCACGGGATCCGGCTTGACCAGAAGATGTGGAAGCCCGGGATCACCCGCTCGGGCGCGTCCAGCGTCGCGACGCTGAAATCGACCGTCTCGGGCTGGTGGTCGACCTCCATCAGGAAGGGCGTTCCGCACTCGCCGCAGAAGGTCCGGTGGCCGAAGCCCGTCGAGGCGAAGGAGCGCACCTTGTCGGCGCCCTTCGTCCAGACGAGGTCGCCCGCCGGAACGCTCGCGAACACCATCGCCGGGGCGCCGGAATTGAGCTGGCAGATGCGGCAATGGCACCAGCCGCAGTCGAACGGTTCGCTCTCGAGCTTGTAGCGAACGGCGCCGCAGGCGCAGCCGCCTTCGAAGGCCTGGGACATGGCGGCGGCGCTAGTCCCGCCGCGCCCGGCGCGTCAATCCTCGTCCTTCCACCCATGGACGCGGCCGCCCCCAATCACTATGTCACTCGCTTCCGCGCCCGAGAGCGCCCGATCCGGATTCACGACGCTTGGAACTGCTGCTCTTCCTCTCCGCGATGCTGGCCGGTCTCACCGGGCTGATCTCGGGCGACCGGGCGGCCGAGACGCGTCAGGTCGAGCGGGCCGCCGTCGCCCTCGTCGAGCATGTCGCCAGCGGGGAAGAGGCGTCGGTCGTTATCCCCGCCGGGCAGCCCGAGGCGCTTCGCCTCGCCGCCGCGAATGCCGCGCCAGGCGGGCTTTCCGCCCGGACCGCGCTGCCCCAGGCCGCGCCGGTCGACGAGCGCCGGCTCGAATAGCCGAACCTTTCGGGGACCCGCACCGGCTGCGGGCCGTTTCCTAATTCGAGGCGCCCATGGGCGCGCGCGAGGCCGCGCACCGCACAACCTACACACGACAGGATTTTCCAATGCTCGGCGGATTTGCCAAAGCCATTTTCGGGTCGTCCAACGACCGCTACGTCCGTTCGCTCCGGAAGACGGTCGACAGGATCAACGGCTTCGAGCCGACCCTCTCGGCGATGACCGACGACGAGCTCGCTAACCAGACCATCCTCTTCCGCCAGCGCCTCGACCAGGGTGAGGAGTTGGACGAGCTCCTCCCCGAGGCCTTCGCGACGGTCCGGGAAGCCGCCAAGCGCACGCTCGGCCAGCGCCATTACGACGTCCAGATGATCGGCGGAATCGTCCTCCACCGCGGCGAGATCGCCGAGATGCGCACCGGCGAGGGCAAGACTTTGGTCGCGACGCTCGCGGTCTATCTCAACGCGCTCGAAGGGAAGGGCGTCCACGTCGTCACCGTCAACGACTATCTCGCCCGCCGCGACGCGGACTGGATGGGCCAGATCTACCGCTTCCTCGGAATGACCGTCGGGGTGATCGTTCCGAACCTCAGCGACTATCAGCGCCGCGCCGCCTACGGCTCCGACATCACCTACGGAACCAACAACGAATTCGGCTTCGACTATCTGCGCGACAACATGAAGTATGAGCGCGAGGCGATGGTGCAGCGGCCGTTCAACTTCGGAATCGTCGACGAGGTCGATTCGATCCTGATCGACGAGGCGCGGACGCCGCTGATCATCTCCGGCCCGACCGACGACAAGTCCGAGCTCTACATGCGAGTCGACGCGATCGTGAAGGGTCTCGTCCCGGCCGATTACGAGCTCGACGAGAAGCAGCGCTCCGTCGTCCTCACCGAGGACGGCACCGAGAAGATGGAGCGGTTGCTCGAGAGTGCGGACCTGCTCTTCGGCTCCAACCTCTACGATTACGAGAACACGCTCGTCGTCCACCATCTCAACCAGGCGCTTCGGGCGAACGTCATGTTCAAGCGCGACATCGATTACATCGTCAAGGACGGCAAGGTCATCATCATCGACGAGTTTACCGGCCGGATGATGGACGGGCGGCGCTGGTCCGACGGCCTTCACCAGGCGGTCGAAGCGAAGGAGGGGGTCGACATCGAGCCCGAGAACCAGACCCTCGCCTCGATCACCTTCCAGAATTATTTCCGGCTCTATCCCAAGCTCGGCGGGATGACCGGAACGGCGGCGACCGAGGCGCCGGAATTCTGGGACATCTACAAGATGAACGTGGTCTCGATCCCGACCCACATGCCGGTCAAGCGCATCGACGAGGACGACGAATTCTACAAGAACCAGGACGACAAGTTCGCCGCCATCGCCAAGTCGATCAAGGAGAAGCAGGAGCTCGGCCAGCCGGTGCTGGTCGGAACCGTCTCGATCGAGAAATCGGAGCTGCTCGCCGAGTTCCTCGAGAAGGAGAAGGTCAAGCACAGCGTCCTCAACGCCCGCTACCACGAGCAGGAGGCCCATATCGTCGCCCAGGCCGGACGCCTGGGGCGGGTGACCATCGCCACCAACATGGCCGGCCGGGGCACCGACATCCAGCTCGGCGGCAACCTCGAATTCCGGGTCGGCGACGAGCTCGCCGAAATGGAGGACGGGCCCGAGAAGGACAAGGCGATCGAGCGGATCAAGCAAGAGATCGCCGAGGAGAAGGAGAGGGTGCTCGCCGCCGGCGGCCTGTTCGTGCTCGGCACCGAGCGCCACGAGAGCCG
>JBJMTX010000008.1:0-47685 GCA_045811485.1 Allosphingosinicella sp. | reverse complement strand
GGCGGCGATGTGCTTGAAGATCTTGAGGTTCCAGCTCTTCGCCATCGCCCCCTCGAACGGGATGTTGCGGGCCTGGAGGAAGGAGTGGAAGCCCATCACGCCGAGGCCGACCGACCGCTCGCGCATCGCGGAGTAAGCGGCGCGCTCCATGCCGGGCTCCGCACGGTCGATATAATCCTGCAGGACGTTGTCGAGGAAGCGCATCACGTCCTCGATGAACATCTTCTCGCCGTTCCATTCGTCCCAGGTCTCGAGGTTGAGGCTGGAGAGGCAGCAGACCGCGGTGCGGGCATTGCCGAGATGGTCGGTGCCGGTCGGGAGCGTGATCTCGGAGCACAGGTTCGAGGTCGAGACCTTGAGCCCCAGCTCGCGATGGTGGCGCGGCATCGACCGGTTCACCTGGTCGATGAAGATGATGTAGGGCTCGCCGGTCGCGAGCCGGGTCTCGACCAGCTTCTGGAACAGCGAACGCGCATCGACGGTGGCGCGCTCGGAGCCGTCCTTGGGGCTCTTCAGCGTCCATTCCGCGCCCTCGCGCACCGCCTCCATGAAGGCGTCGGTGACGAGCACGCCGTGGTGGAGGTTGAGCGCCTTGCGGTTGAAGTCGCCCGAGGGCTTCCTGATCTCGAGGAACTCCTCGATCTCGGGGTGCGAGATGTCGAGATAGCAGGCCGCCGAGCCGCGGCGCAGGCTGCCCTGGCTGATCGCCAGGGTGAGCGAATCCATGACCCGGACGAACGGGATGATCCCGCTGGTCTTGCCGTTCAAACCGACCGGCTCGCCGATACCGCGAACCGAGCCCCAATAGGTGCCGATTCCGCCGCCGCGCGCGGCCAGCCAGACATTCTCGTTCCAGGTGTCGACGATGCCCTCGAGGCTGTCGGGAACGCTGTTCAGGTAGCAGCTGATCGGCAAGCCGCGGCCGGTGCCGCCGTTCGAGAGGACCGGCGTGGCGGGCATGAACCACAGCTTCGAGATGTAATCGTAGACGCGCTGGGCGTGGTCGGCATCGTCGGCATAGGCCGAGGCGACGCGGACGAACAGGTCCTGATAGGTCTCGCCGGGCAGAAGGTAGCGGTCGTTCAGAGTCTCCTTGCCGAACTCGGTCAGCAGCGAATCGCGGCTGTGATCGACCTCGACCGGGTAGATTTTCGGGCCCGCCGGCTTCGCCGCGGACTTCGCCTTCTTCGGCGCCTCGCTGACGGTCGTCGCCACGTCGTTCGCTCCCGTTTCGCCGCTTCCGGAAAGATCCATCTTCCTACCCCTCGTTCTCGCTACGTACCAGCGGGATTCGTCCCACTCTAGGCGCTTTCGAAGGGGGCCGGGCGCCTCATTTCGGCTTATCCCCGATATCCTCAGGGCAGCCATTTCCGTCCGCGACCGATATGGGGATCGCAGCCGACGCCTACAAGTTGTTGCGTTGCCCCCTTGGCAGCGCCACTAGCCATTGTGCCTCAAGGCGAATCCGTCGCCAAGAGGGTAAATGACTTATCCACCATTTTTCGACGCACCGCTCAGCAGCGGCCTGCCCCGGCGCGCGCGGATCAGCCGGTTCGCGCGGCGGGCGGCGGCGGGCCTGGACCGGGCCCGGCGCCGGACGCCGGGTGGGAGGCGGCGAGAACCGGCTGCAGGTCGCGCGGCTGGGCGCGCGAGACGATGCGGTCGAGCACATCGGGAACGAACCGTTCGGCGAAGCCGGCGATAAAGGCCCATAGCAGCAGCTTGAAGAAATCGGCGATGGTGGCGAGGCCGAGCGCGGTCGCCATCTCGTCGAACGGCGTGCAATCCGCGCCCGATTTGCAGGCGAGCGCGTCCGAAACGCCGATCCCGGGGCTCCGCGTTCCCTGGCGCGAATCCAGGGACAGCCGGCGCTCGAGGTTGGCGAGCCGGGCATTGGCATAATCGAGATCGATCGTCGCCGCGTCGATCTGCGCCTGCGGCAGCTCCGCTTTCCGGGCGTCATCCAATACCTGCTGGGCCATCTTCACGGTCTGCCTCTGGGCGTCGACCGCTTTCCGGAGAATGGCGAGCGCGTCGTCGGCCGCCTTGATGCTTCCCCGCTGCGACGTTTCGACCGCATTGGAATCCGGCCCGATCGCCGGGGCGGGCGCCTGCGCCGCGCCTGGAGGAACGGCGGGTGCGGCGCGGACCGGTGCCGGCGGCGCCGGCGCCTGGCCGTTGCCCTCGGCCGTTACCGAATTTCCGTCGGCGGCGGATGCATTACCCTCCGCTCCCTCCGAAACCTTTCCGGAATCGCCGGTGACCGGGACCGGATCCTTGAGCTTGCCGGAAGTGGCGGACGCCTCGACCGCGGCATCGGAGCGGCCGCCCGCGGCGCCGTTCGACTGGCTCGCCAGGATCGTTTCCGGGAATATGCCCTCCTGGAAGCCGAGCATTCGCGGCACTCCGGTGAGGAAGAAGGCGTAGAGCAGAAGGGCGAAGATCGAGCTGCTGAGCAGCGCGAGGCCGATATCGTTCTTGCCCGTGCGCAGGGCGGTCAGCTCGATGATCGGATCGGCTTCCTGGACATTGGCGTCGACCGCCGCCTGGAGCCGGCGAGCGATGCTCATCGTCGCCCCGGCGCGGCCGACCGCCGCGACGGTGACCAGCCCCAGGAACAGCTGCCAATACTGGCCTTGGCCGGCCATCACGAAGACCGCCGAAGCGATCGCCAGGGTGACCAGCAGGATCAGGATGAACAGCCAGAACCGCATGATCAGCCACCTTTTGAGGTCGCGGATCGCCTTCTCGCGGCTGATCGTCAGCAGGTAATGGGAATGGATGTAATTGAGCAGGGTCAGCTGGTCGGCGGACTCCTCGGTCAGCGGCGATGGCGTCGCTCCGGCGGGCGGGGGAGGCCCGCCGCCGCCGCCCGTATGGCCGCCATCCGATCCGCCGCCGCCATCGCCGCCGCCGTCGCCCCCTCCATCGCCATCGCCGCCTTGACCGCCCTCCCCTCCCGCAGAATCGCGCGCGAGCCGGGCGGCCAGAGCGATCTTGTCGTCGGCGACCGAGCGGGCCACGGCGCGCTCGTTCTCGGCGTTCTGCAGGATTCGATCGGCCTCCGCGCGCTCGGCGGTGCCCTGGGCGAATTGCTGGGCGGTCGCCCGCACCGCGTCGACCTTGCTCGTCTTGCGCGCGAGGTCCGCCTGGGCGCGCTCGGCGGCCTGCTGCGCCTCGGCGATACGGCAATGGCGGGCCGCCTGGGCAGCGGCGGCCTGGGCGCCCGTCCGGGTCGCTTCCGCGGCGCTGCTCGCCGTTCTGGCCGCTTCGAGCTCCTGCTGTGCCTGGAGCAGGGGAGCGATCCTCTCGCGAAGGGCCTTGAGCTCGTCGGTCTCCTCCGTGGCCGCCTGGATCCGCGCCTGGGCGGCGGCGAGATCGAAGGCGGGCTCGGCCGAGCGGATCGCGGCGAGCGCCTCGTCCGCCGATTTCGTCTTCGCGGCCAGAGCCTCGTCCGCCGCGGCTTTCGCGGCATGCGCCTGGTCCTCGTTCAGCCTGGCCTGACGCAGGCTTTCGAGCGCATGTTCTAGGCTGATCGAATTATCCTCCGGATCCACTCCCGGCGGATCCTGGACCCAGCCCATCTGCGCACTCGCCGCCGCGACACGCTGGAAGCGCTCGCGCAGCAGCCAGCGGCGGCGGCGGGCGAGGACTCGCGGATAGAGGGCCTGAAGCCGGCATTCGATTCCGAGCAGGACGGCGAAATCGGGCATCATCTGCCGAAGCTCGCGGTTCAGATCGGCCTCGATCTGGATGATCGCCTGCGCCTTTTCGCCGGAAAGCAGGGCCTTCGCCGTCGCGACCTGGACCCCGAGATAGTCGCCGACGGCATCGATCACCCCGATGAGATCCTCATCGGGATGCATATATCCGTAGCGCCAGAGGTGGAGCAGGCGGCCGAACCAGCCGTTCCATCCTTCGTGCCGGGCGAATTGCAGCGGCAACGGCCGGGCCGACAGGACCGAGCCCGCATATGGATCGACGAGCGCCAAGCTCATGCCCTCCCCAAGTGGCAGGATTACGCGCTACGGGCCTGTCGACGACGCGGCCCGAGGGACGCTATGCCGACCCGGCGCGAAGTCAAGCGGCCCCCCGGGGGTTCGGCCCGAAATGGATCAAGTCGTTGGCGCGCCGACCCTATTTCCCGGAGCCAAGCAGCTCGTCGACCCGGCTCGTCGTCACCGAATGATAGGTCGGCCTCGCCTCGGCGTAGATGCGTTTGGCGATCGGCCGGCCCCACTCCCCCTGCGCCATCAGGGTCTTGATGACGGGGATGACGAACTTGGCCCGGCCCTGGCTCATCAAGAAGCGCTCGGCGGCTGGGACGGCGGGGGCGTAGCGATTGGCCAGCGACAGCGACAGCCAGGCGGAGAGAGTCTCCGAATTGGCGCTGGCGGTGAGCCCGAGCGCCTTGTCGAGCTCGGCGAGCCTCGCCTGCGGGAGCTGGCGCGGAAGGCCGTCGAGGAAACGAAGCCGCTCGGCCGTCGTCCATTGCGCATAGGGCACCGCGCTCGCCGGCCCGCCCGCCGTGAAGGCCTTGAGCGCCGAATCGACCCGCGCAAAAGCGTTGGGGTCGGGGCGCGCCGCGTTGGCGGGGAGGCCGGGCTTGTAGACCCAGTCGTCGAGCATCAGCTTCGCCTCCAAATCCTTGTCGCCCTTGACGAGATTGGCGCGAAGGTCGGCGAGGAATCGGGCCGAGGTCATCGGCTGGAAGGCATGGCGGTCGAAATAGGAGCGAAGATAGGCGTCGAACCGCTCGCGGCCGACGATCCGCTCGATCGTCCTCAAAAAGGTCGCCCCCTTGTCGTAGACGATCCCGCTCGACCCGCCTTCGCTGTTCGCGCTGTCGTCGTGGAGGCGGGTTCCGGGCGCCGTCGCGCCGAGCTCGTGGAGCCCCTTCTCCATGTCCGCCCAAGACAAGGCCTCCTCCTGGGCGGCGCGTTGCTTCCCGTAGAGCGCCTCCATGATCCTGTTCTCGAAATAGGAGGTGACGCCCTCGTTGAGCCAGGAATCGGTCCACACCGCGTTGGTGACGAGGTTGCCCGACCAGCTGTGCGAAAGCTCGTGGGCGACGAGGCCGACGAGGCTCCGGTCGCCCGCGAGGAAGGTGGGGGTGAGGAAGGTGAGGGTCGGATTCTCCATCCCGCCATAGGGGAAGGCCGGCGGAAGGACGATGACGTCGTAGCGGCCCCAGCGATAGGGGCCGTAGAGGCTCTCGGCGGCCTCGACCATCTTCTCGGTGTCGACGAGCTCGGCGGCGGCGGCCTTGATCGTCGCCGGCTCGGCATAGACCCCGGTGCGCTTGCCGAGCGGCTGGAAGGCGATGTCGCCCGCCGCGAGCGCGATGAGGTAGGGCGCGACCGGCTTGTCCATCCGGAAGCGGAAGGCCCGGCCGCCCTCGACCTTCTCGCCCTCCGGGGTGAGGTGCTCGCCGCTCATCACCGCCACGAGCGGCTCGGGAACGACGATGCGGGCTTCCCAGGTCTGGCGGATTCCGGGGCTGTCCTGGGTCGGGATCCAGCTCCGGTTGAGGATCGATTCGCCCTGGCTGAACAGGAAGGGATGCTTCTTGCCGGCGGTCTGCTCGGGAGTCAGCCATTGCAGCGCCTCGGCGCCGGGGGCGCTGGTATAGGCGATGCGGATCTGCTTCGCGCCGTTGAGCTCGACGGTGAGCGGGGCCCCGCGCTCGGGATCGGACGCTCCGAGGCTGTAGCGAAGCTGGCTTCCGTCGGGGGTGGTGATGGAAGCGATCTCGAGCCCCTTGCTGTCGAGGACGATGCTCTTCACCCCCGGCTTCGCCTCGACGTCGAGAGCGGCGGTGCCGCTGAGCCTCTTCGCCTCGAAATCGGCCCTGAGGTCGAGCGCGACGTGGGTGACCCGGGCCTCGGTGGGCCGGGCATAGCTGTAATTGTCCTTCGCCTCGGGCGTGTCGAGGATCGGCGCGACCATCGGCGCGGCCGAAGCCTCCTCTTTCTTCGGCTGGGTCCGGTCGGCGGCGGGCGAGCAGCCGGCGGCGAGGGCGAGGAGAGCGATGATCAGGGGACGCAAGGCCGGGGGCTCCTGTGGTTCAGCGAGGCTTTCGGGCCTCCTCGACCAGCTTGAAGGCGATGTCCACCACCGCTTCGGCGGCGACCCCGATGGCGAGGCCGGTGCCGACGTCGCTCGGATAATGGGCGCTTCGCGGGATCTGGGTGAGGGCGAGCGCGGCGGCGCCGGCGTAGGCCGGGGCCTGATGCTCAGGATAGTCGCGCGCAAAGGCTCGGGCGACCGCGGCGGCGCCGGCGCTGTGGCCGGACGGGAAGCTCGTCTCCTCCTTGGCGGTATGGCGGCCGGGCTTGGGTGCCGGACTCTTGCCCTTCTTGCCCTGCGAGCGCGGGCGGGTGCGGTCGACCCGGCGCTTGACGAAATCCTTGGCGAAAGTGGCGAGGCTGTGGGCGAGCAGCATCCTGACGCCCGTGCCGGCGAGTCGGCGGTCGCCGCCGACCAGCCCGACGAGGATCACCGAGCCGCACAGCACCCGCATCGCCGGCTGATCGCCGAGATCGGCCACCGGCTCGAGCAGCCGGACCGGCAGGCTGTGGCGGTGCGGCCGCGCCGCCTCGGTCGCGGCGGCGTCCGCTTTCAGCACCTTCCCCGCGGCCTTGCGTGGCTTAGCCATGGCGGCCGAACAGCGAGCGTTCGTAGCGGGCGAGGAGGTCGGCGGGGCCGTCGTAGAGCTCGCACGCGCCGGCCTCGCTGAGAGCCTCGTCGGGGAAGCCGCCGGAGCGGAATCCGATCGTGCGGAGGCCGAGCTTGGCGGCGGCCTCGGCATCCCAGGGCGTATCGCCGACCACCGCCACCCGGTCCGCCGCCAGCGGCGCGACCCGGCCGAGCGCCGCCTCGAATATGTCCGGACAGGGCTTGGAGGCGCCGACATCGTCCTTAGAGGTGGTCGCGGCGACCAGGTCCGCCGCGGCGATCAGGCTGAGGTGATAATCGACCTCCTCGGCGTGGGAGGAGGAAGCGAGGACGATCCGGATGCCGTCGCCGGCCAGCCGCTCGAACAGCGCTCTTACGCCCGGGAAGGGCGTGGCGCGCGGCAAGTAGTCGCGCTTGAACAGCTCGCCCCGATAATCCTCGATCTTCGTCCGCTCCGCTTCCGGCAGGTCCGGAAAGAGGGAGGGGATGAGATTGTCGCCGCCCTTGCCGACCTGCCAGCGAATCTCGTCCAGCGGCTTGTCGAGGCCGAAATGGCGGAAGGCCTGCTGCCAGGCCGCGGCGTGGAGGTCGTTGGTGTCGACGAGGGTGCCGTCGACGTCGAAAAGCACCGCGCGCGGCGCGGCGCCTCCGCAACCTTCAGGGGGTATTTGATCGTCCATAGGGCTTCCCAACGTCGGGAAGCGCCGGGGTTTCCGTCAGGCGGCGGGATCGGCGAGGCGGAAGCGGAGCAAAGGGCCGCCGGGATCGATCCCGTCGAGCCGCGGATAGGCGCCGATGAAGCGCTCCATCCCGGCCGAGAAAGCCAGCCGCCAGGGGCTTCCGTCGGCGAGCCGGAGAACGAGCTCGACCCGGGCCGGGGCTGCGAGGGGAGAGAAGGCGGCGTTGCTGCGCATGAAGGCGATGATGGCAGCGACAGGTTCACAAATGGTTGCCGGTTAAGCTCCGGCCGCGCTGTGTCTCATCCCGCGACGGCCCGGCTCCGGCGCGCCATTCGGCGAGGAGGGAGGTTCCATCGCGCCCGGTCTGTGGTAAAAACCCCGGAAACCATGAGAGTGGGGAGCGAGGGAGCGGGGATGAATATGCTGGCGATGTCGATGCGTGAGGAGCGGGAGGTGGCGCAGGCCCTGTCGCCGGCAGTGGCCTGGCCGACGCTTCGGCTGGCCGTCCTTCTGCCGCTCGCGCAGGCCGGACTGATCGCCGGAGCGCTTCTCGGCGCGCTTCCTTTGTGGCTGGTGATCCTGCCCTTGGGCTACATCCACTTCGCTTACTACACCCTCGTCCACGAGAGCATCCACGGCAACGTCGTCCGCGACCCCCGCCGGGCCTGGGTCCACCAGCTGCTCGGCTGGTGGGGCGCGCTCAACATGATGACGAGCTATCCCGCGCTTCGCCGGATCCATCTTCTCCACCACCAGCACACCAACACGGACGGCGATCCGGACTACAATCTGTGCCACGGCCCGCTGTGGAAGAGCGTCGGCCGGGTGATCTTCCTGCGGACCCTGCTCCTTCTGCCGCTTCCGGTCGTCCGGCTGGTGCCGGCGGCGAGCTACACGATCAAGCAGGCCCGGCTGACGCCCGGCGAGATGCGCGTCCACGCGATCACGGTGACTGCGCTCCAGCTCGCTTTCTGGGTGGCGATCGCGCTCGGCTACGCCAAGGTCGCGGTCCTGCTCTACTGGGTGCCGATGATGATCGGGCTCGTCCTTCTCAACATCTTCTTCCAGTGGCTTCCGCACGTCCCGTTCGACAAGACCGACCGCTACGGCAAGGCGCGGGTCTACTGGCCGCTCGCCCATCGCGTCCTGCTCGGCCAGAACCTCCACCTCGGCCATCACCTCTGGCCGTCCGTGCCGTTCTTCAACTATCGGCCGCTCAACGACCGCCTCCGCCCGCAATTCGAGAGCGCGGGCGCACGGCTCGACGGCTTCATCCCTGCGGCGGGATAGCTAAAGCCGATCGAGGTGGCTGTAGCGGAGCAGGGGTCCGCCCGAGCCGAGGCCGGGAACGCGCGGATAATGGCCGATGAACCTCTCCATGCCGCGCGACACGGTGAGGCTCCAGCCCGCGCCGTCGGGCGTCTTCAGCCGAAGCTGGACCCGGGTGAGGGCGTGGACGGGCTGCGGACGGCGGCTGTGAGACGAGGACGACATGAAGCCGAAAGCGCCTGAAAGGCGAGGATGTTCCCTTTTCGGCCCATTGCCCCGATAGGTTGCCCTTAATTCAAGATAAAGAAGTTTCCGCGAAAAGGGCCGCTCCTCGGGGGAGTAACGTGGCCAGCATCATCGGGAAGCTGCGCGAAATTGCGAAATTGGACGGGACGGTCGCCGACGAGGTGCGCCGTTCGCTCGTCGAGACCTTGTTCGTCTCGGCGACCTCGCTCGGCGCCGGAGCGGTCGCCGGAGCGGCCTGCAGCACGGCCGTAGCCCTCGCCAGCGGAGATCCCTGGCTGACCGTCATGGCGGTGGCGATCGCGCTCACCGGCGCACTTCGGCTCGCCCACGCCGCCTTCTTCCACCGGGTCGACACCCTGGACGCCCGCGAGAGCGCCCGCTCCGAGACCGTCTACGAGATCGGCGCCTGGGCCTATGCCCTGCTGCTCGGGCTGAACGCCCTGCTCACCCTCATCCTCTCCGACAACGCCCTCTACCACATGCTCGCGGCGGTCCTGACCACCGGCTATGCCGCCGGCATCTGCGGCCGCAACGCCGGACGGCCGGTCATCGCCATCGGCCAGCTCGCGCTCGCCTCCGCGCCGATGTCGGTCGGCCTGTTCATGAGCGAGGACCCGCTTCGCTGGGTGCTCGGCGGAGTGAATTGCGCCTTCATCATCGGAATGGTCGACGTCACCCTTCAGACCTATTCCGCCGTGCTCAAGGCGATGACCGCCACGCAGGAGCAGAAGCGCCTGACCGAGCGGTTCGAGCGGCTCGCCCGCTTCGATGCGATGACGGGGCTCGAAAATCGCGGCTCCTTCCAGGAGCGGCTGCAGGTCGAGCTGGCGGCGGTGAACGACGGCCAGGCGGGCGAGCTCGCCGTCCTCTGGATCGATCTCGACCGGTTCAAGGAGATCAACGATTCGCTCGGCCATCCGGTCGGCGACCGGGTGCTGTGCACGGTCGCCCGCCAGCTCGCCTCGATCATCGACGGGCGCGGCAGCGTCGCGCGCTTCGGCGGCGACGAGTTCGTCCTGCTCGCCCGCGGCGACAAGCCCTATTTCGCCGAGGAGCTGGCGCGCGAGGTGATGCGCGGGCTTTCGGTTCCGATCGGAATCGAGGGCGCCTCGATCCACGTCACCGGATCGATCGGCGGCGCCGTCGCGCCCGGCCACGGGACCGAGGCCGATCTCCTGCTCCAGCATGCCGACATGGCGCTCTACCACGCCAAGGCGAACGGCCGGAATGACTTCTGCCTGTTCGAAACCTCGATGCACGACGAATTCCACCAGAAGCGCAAGCTCGAGGGGGCGCTCAAGGAAGCGATCGAGAAGGGCGAGCTCGAAGTCTATTACCAGCCCATCGTCGACTTGAAGACGAACAAGATCAGCTGCTGCGAGGCGCTTCTGCGCTGGCACCATCCCGAGCTGGGAATGGTCAGCCCCGGAACCTTCATCCCGCTCGCCGAGAGCACCGGGCTGATCTCGCCGATCAGCCACTGGGTGCTCTACGAGGCCTGCGCCGCGGCCTCGAAATGGCCCGAGGACGTCAGCGTCGCCGTCAACATGTCGCCGGCGGTGCTCAAGGACCTCCACCTCAGCCACATGATCCTCTCCGCCCTCTACCGCTCGGGCCTGGCGGCAAGGCGGCTCGAGCTGGAGATCACCGAGAGCGTCCTGCTCGAAGAGAATGCCCAGTCCAACTCGCTGATCCGCGAGTTCCAGCGGATCGGCCTCAAGCTTTCGATCGACGATTTCGGGACGGGTTATTCATCGCTGACCTATTTGAAGAAATATCGCTTCGACAAGATCAAGATCGACACCAGCTTCATCGCCGACGTCACCAAGAGCCGCGAGGCGAGGGCGATCATCCACGCCCTGGTCGGCCTCGCCGCCGAGCTCGACATGGAGATCGTCGCCGAGGGAATCGAGACCGAGACGCAGCTCGGCTACGTCACGGGCGCGCGCTGCACGGCCGCCCAGGGCTTCTTCCTCGGCCGGCCGATGACTTGCGCGGCGATCAGCGCGCGGCTCGAAGCGCAGGGGCGCGGCGAGGACTGGAGGATAGACGAGGCGCCGATGGGCGGGAACGTCAGGCGGCTGCAAGCCTAGTCTGGGCACCCCCCAGCCGCCGCATCAGCTTCACATCCGCTTCGCTCAGGCACAAAGCGGTGTCGGCCCAGACCTCGACGATGTCGTTCAATTCCTCGAGGGTGATCGGGTTGGCGAGGCCGGAGGCGTGGTAGATTCCGCGATGACCGATCTGCCGGCGCCCGTTCTTCGCGATATAGGCACGCACCGCTTCCTCGCCGCAGCCCGGCTCGGCGAGCACGTGGACGATGCCCATCTCGTACATCTCCTCGGCCGAATAGATATGGTTCGAAAGCATCATCTCCTCGGCCTTGGCCATTCCGATCTTTCGGGAGAGCAGGCTGTGAGCGCCCATCCCCGGGAACAGGCCGAAGCCGATCTCCGGAAGGCCGAAGCGGGCGCCCTTCTCGGCGACGATGACGTTGAAGCTCAGCACCGCCTCGAAGCCGCCGCCGAGCGCATCGCCCTGGACGAGCGCGACGGTGACGACCGGAAGCTCCAGCTGGCGCAGATTGTTGTGAAGGATCGAGACGCAGTCGCGGCCGTAGCGGACCAGGCCCGCCCGGTCGCCGGTGGCGATGAAGCCCGCGAACAGGTCGAGATCGCCGCCGAGATTGAAGATGCCGGGGAAGCGCGAGCCGAGCACGATGTAGCGAAGCCCTTCCGAAGGTTCGGCGAATTCGCGCCTTATCTCCGCCTGCCAGCGCTGGAAGTCGCGAAGCATGGGGCGGTTGAAATTGGGCCTGTCGACCGGGGCCATGTAGGTCCACAAAGTGCCGAGCGCGGCTTCCCAGCGGACGTCGAGCTGGCCGAGGTCGAAGAGGCGCGTGCCCGCCGGGAGATCCCGATGCTGAAGGGACAAGGTCCCCGCATCGTCCGCGGTAACACCAACCGGAAGCGCCTCGTCGGACTGCGGTAGGCTGAAATGTTGATTCATCGTTTGGCCCCAAGCATTTGGTTTAACCACAGGTAAGCATATAAGCGGTGGGGGGACAATCACGGTTTAGGAGCGTTGCGGCGTTAACTGTTCGAGTGTGTCATGGAAGACTCCTACTTCCGGGTCTCATGAAAAGGCAAATGTCCGTTTCGGATATAAAATGAAAACGGTTGAGATACAAAGATTTCATCACTAGTCCCCATGAGTGTCGGAGTTGCCGACGGGCGGCAAAAGTGGGGGTAATGAATGGCCGTACGGGGGTCTGGGCGCCGCAGGAGAGCAAGCGGCCTGTTGCTTTTCGGGACGGGAGCCGGGCTGTTGGTAACCGCCTCGTCCGCGTCGGCGGCGGGCTTCTATCTTCAGGAGCAATCGGTTCGAGGCTGGGGCCGGGCCAATTCCGGCGAATCGGCCGACCAGGGTCCCGCCTCCTTGTGGTGGAACCCCGCCGCGATCGCCGGCACCGAAGAGCCCAGCGCCGCCTTCGGAGCGACCGCCATCTTCCCGAGCGGCAAGATCGACGATCAGGGCACGCTCATCGACCGTCCGGTCGTCCCGCCCGTACCGGTCGGGGGACTCTCGCGGCTGGAGGATCCGATCCTTCGCGGAGTCGCGCCCAACAGCGCCTTCGCTCTTCCGCTGGGCGACAAAATCGCCGTCGGCCTCGCGATCACCGCGCCTTTCAGCTTCACCAGCGACTACGATCCCAGCGGCTGGCAGCGTTATTCGGCGATTCGAAGCCGGCTCATAACGCTCGATCTCCAGCCCTCGCTCGCGGTCAAGGCGACCGACTGGCTGAGCGTGGGGGCGGCGCTCAACGTCGAATATAGCGACGCCTGGCTCTCGAACGCGCTTCCCAATCTCGCGCCCGGCTCGCCCGACGCCCGCCTGCGCCTGACCGGCGACGGCTGGGACCTGGGCTGGAGCGCCGGAGTCCAGCTCCGCCCCGCCGAGCGGGTGACGATCGGCCTCGCCTACAAATCGGCGGTCGACCACAAGCTCGAGGGTCCGGTCGATATCAGCGGCCTCGCCGGCCCGCTCGCCGCGCGCAACGTCCACGCGGACACCGTCGCCCGCTTCACCACGCCGTGGCAGATGATCGTCGGACTCCGGGCGGGCGTGACCAAGGGGCTGACGCTCAACGCCCAGGCGGTGCATTTCGGCTGGAGCAAGTTCGACCGGATCGAGGTGGCGGCGCCGATCAACAATGCGATCGTCCAGAATTACAAGAATACCTGGAGCGTGGCGGTCGGCTTCGACCAGGAACTGGGCGAGCGGCTGACCGTGCGCGGCGGAATCCAGATCGACCCGACTCCGACCCGCGACGCCAGCCGCGACCCGCGTGTGCCCGACGGCGACCGGATGGATTTCAACCTCGGCGGGTCGTACCGGCTCGGCCGCCGGCTGTCGCTCGACGCCGCGGCCGGCTACACCCATGTCGAGGACAGCCCGATCAGCCGCGACGAGCGCTTCTACGCCGGGACCGGGGCTCAGACCGACGTTCTGACCGACGGCCGCGCGTCCAACCAGCACGTGCTGGTGTTCGCGCTCGGAGGCCGGCTCAGCTTCTAGAGTCGGTCCAGATAAGGCTGAATCGTTTCCCGGCGAAGGCCGGGATCCAGCCTTTCAGCCGAAGAAACTGGACCCCGGCCTTCGCCGGGGAACAGCCGCTTCAATGTCAGCAGGACAAACTCTAGCCGCGGTCGGCGCGCTTCCACTCTTCGGCGGTCATGCAGATGCGCTTCGCCCTCATCCGCGATTCGCTCGCGTCGATGGTGCGGCAGATGCGCTTGGGCTGGGCCGCCGGCTTGGCGCCCTCGCCCGGACCGCTGTCGATCGAATTGCTGTTCGCGTTAGGCGCCGAATCGGCGTTGGGCATATCGACCGCCGCGGCCGGAGCGGCGGCGAGAAGAAGCAAAGCGGCGCCGGCAAGGCGCACGGAAATCGAGTGCAACTGCATGACATTCCTCGGGAAATGCCCCCCATGGGCAGTTTTCCTAAAGCCGATCCGAGCGGATTCGTCAAGAGGAATGGTGGTTTCACGCAAAACGGGACGGCCCGGCGAATGCCTCCGCCGGGACGCCTCAGAACTTACTATCGGCTATCTTGCCGGCTTCAGCCTTGCCCGCTCGAGCCGCCGGAGCCGGCCGAACCGCCGCTCGAGCCGCTGCCGCCCGACGCCGAGCCGCCGCTACGCTTGCGCCCGCCGCCGCCGCTCGACGCACGCTTGCCCGACCCGCTCGCGCCGCCCGAGCCGGCCTTGCCGCCAGAGCGGGCCTTTCCACCCGAGGTCGCGCCGCCGGCCGCTGCGGCCGCCTTGCCGCCGCGCGAGCCGCCGGCGGTCGAACTCTTGGCAGCGCCGCTCTTGGCGCGGCCGCCGGAGCTCTTCGCCGCGCCCGCCGAGCCGGCGGCGGAAGCGCTCTTGGCGCGCGAGCCGGCGCTCTTCGCGGTCGATCGCGATGCGCCCGCCTTGGCCCGGGTTCCGCCCGAGCGCGCGGAAGCGCCGCCGCTCTTGCGTCCCGAGGCGGATGAGGAGCGGCCGCCGCCGGTCGAGCCGCCGCCCGCGCTGCCTTCGCCGCCGGCAAGCAGCCGGCGGACCGCGTCGGTCGCCGCCGTGACGATAGCGGCGCCGATCTTGCTGGCGCTGTCGGCGGCCGCCTCGGCCGTGTCGAACGCGTCGCGGCTGGCGTCGCGAACGGTCTTCCTCACCCGCGCATTGGCGGTGAGCGCCGCCGCCGCGGTGACGAGCCCGGCCGCGAGCATGCTTCGAGCCACCGGATTCTGGGCGAGCTCGGCGGCCCGCTGCCCGGCTTCCTTGAGCGCGTCCGGAAGGACGGAAGCGGCGCCCGCCTTGCGCTTCGAACCGCCGCCGGCTCCGCCCTTGTCGGATTTCTGATCGGCCATGTCGGTCTCCAATCTTGTAACTGGCGCGTAACAGACGTGCGGAGCGGCCAGTGGTTCCAATCCTCCCCCAGCTTGCTGGGGGAGGATACGAGAAGGGCCGCCCCGCGAGGGACGGCCCTTCCTGTCGTTCGCTTAAGGGGAGAGACTAAAGATCGCTCTCGAACTCGATCCCTTCCTGGCCCTGGCCGCGATCCTGATGGGATTGCTGGTCCTGCTGGAACTCGATGTCCGAGCCGCTTTGGCTCTGGCCGCCCTGCTGCTGCTGCTGCTGCTCGAAGCCGCCCTGCTGGCCGCCCTGCTGGTCCTGCTGGAAGCCGCCCTGCTGGCCGCCGCCCTGCTGCTGCTGCCAGTCGGAGCCGCCGCGGCCGCCGCCCTGGGATTCGTCATAATCCTCGCCGCGGGACTGGCCACCGGAGCTTCCGCCGCCCTGACGAAGATCGCCGCCTTCGGTGCCGCTCTGCTGGCCCTGCTGGTTCTGCTGATTCTGGGCATCGCCGTAGCCGGTTCCGCTGCCCTGCTGGCCCTGCTGCTGCTGCTGGTTCCGGTCGCCGCCGAACTCGCCGCTGCCGCCGCCCGACTGCGACTGCTGAAGGCCGCTGCCCGATTGGCCGCTGCCCTGGTTGTTCTGATTGGTCATGATGGAGGCTCCTGACTTGGTGTACCGGAAGCTTGATCAACGTCAGGAAATCGCGGGGGTTTCAGCCCTAGCGGCGGAATGGTGCGGAAGCGGGGTGCGGCGCCCGATCGTCATTGCGAGGACCCCGGCGAAAGCCGGGGGCCGCGGCAATCTAGGCGGTCGTCACAAGCTCAGCACTGGATTGCTTCGCTTCGCTCGCAATGACGAACGTCGCTAGCGGCCGTTGTCGTCGAAGCGGTAGCGTTCGCCGTCGGGGGCGGCGGCTTCGCGGCCGGGCTGGACGACCGGCCTTGAATCGTCGCCCCGGCCCTTGGCCTGCTCGACGTCCTCGGGAATCTCGTTGTGGCGCGCCTCGTCGCTTGCCGGCAGCGGATGGCCCTTGCCGTCCATGTCAGATTCCTTCGTCCGGATCGATCGGCCTTTGGGCGGCGTCCGATTCCGGGCGCGGCCCGTGCGGCGGCTCGGCGCCGGAGCCGGCCATCGGGTCCTGATCGTAATCCTCGTCCGGGTTGCCGCCGCCGCCGGCGCCGGAGCCGGAACCGTGGACCTCGCCGCTCCTCGGGTCGAAACCCGCCGGGCGTCCCCGCTCGCGATCCTCGTCGGCCATTTCACGGCTCCTTCCGCGCGATGAACGTCCCGCCGCTAATTCCCGTTCCCGGCCGGACCTTTAGGGGAAGCCCGGGGTTGAGCCATCGAACCCCAAGCCAGGAGAAAATCCTTGTTCAACGACCATGACGTGACCGTTCTCAACAGCCTCATCGAAACCACGATCGACAGCGTCGACGGCTATCGCCATTCCGCCGACGCGGCGACGAACGAGCAGTTCGCCGACATCTTCCGCAGCCGCGCGCAGGAGCGCGCTCAGCTGGTCGAGCGCCTTCGCACTCGGGTTCGCGAGCTCGGCGGAACGCCGGAGGACGAAGGCGGCCTTCTCGCCGCCGCCCACCGCCGCTTCCTCTCGCTTCGCGACGCCGTCACCGGCCGCGACGACAAGGCGGTGATCGCCGAGGTCGACCGCGGCGAATCCTATCTCAACGGCAAATGGGAAGCCGCCCTCGCCGACGAAGAGCTCTCCTCCGAGACCCGGGCGCTGATCCGCGAAGGCTATCAGTCGGTCCGCTCCGGCCACGACCAGTGGGAGAATCTCAACAAGGCGATCAGCGCGAGCTGAGCCCGCTCGCCGCGAAGTGGCGCATGAGCATCGCGGCCGTGCCGGGCACCTGCTCGAGCCCCCACGGCCGCGACAGCGCCCATATCCCGACCTCTTGGACGAGGGCGGCACAAAGCCGAAGATCGGCCTCGCTCGGCGGCCGGATCCACGCCCCGTAGAGATGCTCCGCAAGCCGCATGAGAGCCCGGCGGCCCGATAAAGGCCTCAGCTCCGCCGCCCCGCCGGGCGCAGGCGGATCGAGCAGGCAGAGGCCGGCAAGCGGCACGGGGTGGGTCGGCCCATCGCCGCAATCCACCGCATATTTGCCGTCGCGAGTCTCGACCGGCCTCGGCCCGGGAGGCGCGAGCGCCGCGAACGCGTCGGCGAGGAGGTGGAGCGACCGGGCGCCCGGCTCGATCCGCCAGCCTTCCGCAGTCCGGACGGGAACCAGCAGGTCCTCGCTCACCAGGACGCCGCCCTCGCGCACCAGGGCGGCGGCGAGGGTCGACTTGCCCTGCCCCGAGCCCCCCAGCAAGGCGAAGGCGGCTCCGCCCGCCTGAAGGGCCGCGCCGTGAAGCAGCGTCCGGCCCCCGAGACCCAGAAGCACGGCCGGGACGACTCCCGACAGCGGCTCGGCGCGCGTCTTCCAGGGCAGGCTTCCGGAGACGTCGAGGCGGCGATCGGCCTCCAGATAGTCGTAGGCCATCCAGTCGCCGTCGCGATTGTCGTAGCGAAGGGTCCATCCGCCGGCGCGGACCGAGAGGTCGCCGCGGTCGGGGCCGGGTTTCTCGGACGGATCGTCGCGGGGCAGCGGAACGACGCGCAGGTCCGCCTCGCCCCCCGCTTCCGAAGGCCTCAGCGGAAGCGCTCGATCGCAGTCGATCTCAAGCCCGTATGCGCGATACCGAACCAGCTTCCCCGTCTCCCCTCGCCGCCAGCGCTTCCGAGAAGCAGTTCCTCACCGGATCATCCGCCGCAATCCCGCCACGGTTGCAAACCTGCTCCCAGCGCTGGGCCATTGCCGGGGCGATCGCCGGATCCTCGACGTCCGCGAGCCGGGCCAGCCACCCTCCGGCGCGGGCAAGCTCGTCGCGGTCGGCGAGCGGCTGCTTCTCGGCCATCGCCGCGAACAGCTGATAGTCGGCCGGCCGGGTGCGTGGGAAGAGGCGCATCAGGTGGCGGAAGCGATATTGGCGCAGGTCGCGAAGGAACAGTCCGGCGTGACGGACATGGGCCTGGGCCATGTGGGCGCGGTGGCGGAGCACCACTTCCTGGACGTTGCCGAGCCGGGCGCCGGCCGCCGTCACCCGTATCTGCCACTCATAATCCTCGTGGCTGGCGCGTTCGAGATAGGGATGCCGGCGCATCAGCTCGGCTCGGGCGAGCAGGGTCGGGTGGAGGATCCCGACCCGGAACAGAAGCTCCCGCTCCACGCCCTCGGGAGTTTCGGGATACCAATAGAGCCGCTCGTCGGTGCCGAACGCCTGGGCGAGGCCGCCGCAGCCGTCGAGCCCGCTCCGCTCGAGGAAATCGAGCTCGCGCTCGAGCCGGTGCGGAAGGGCTATGTCGTCGGCGTCCATCCGCGCGATGTAGCCGCCGCGGGCGATGTCGATTCCGGCATTGGCCGCCCGGGCGCTGCTCGTCGAGCCGGCAAGGCGCGGCAGGAAGAGGGTGCGCACCCGCCCGTCGCGGGCGGCCGCGGCCGAGGCGATCGCCCGGCTGTCGTCGCTCGATCCGTCGTCGACGATGATCAGCTCGAGCGAGGCATGGGTCTGGGCAAGGATCGAATCGATCGCCTCGCCCAGCCATTCGGCCGCGTCGAGGACGGGCATGACCACCGAGATCAGGGTCATTCGCCGCCCTCCTTGCGCCAGTAGATTCCGGAGCTGTCGACCCGGTGCATGGGTTCACTGACGCCGCGGCGCTCGCGGAAATGGTCGACGGCGTCGCGGCAGCATTCGAGATGGCCGTAATCGTCGACGATCACGAAGCCGCCGGGCGACACCCGGTCATAGAGAAGATCGAGGCATGTCGTCGTCGAGCTGTAGAGATCGACGTCGACGCGAAGGATGGAGAGGGGTCCGGTGGGCGCCGAGGGAAGGGTCGCCTCGATCCAGCCGGCGAGGAAGCGGACATTCCCGTCGAGCAGGTCGTAGCGCCGGAAATGATCCCTGACGGCCTCCTCGGAACAGGCAAGCCAGGGGAGCCTGCCCTCCTCGAGATGGAGCCCGTAGGCGGCATCGGCGGGGCTGTCGGAGGGCGGCACGCCCTGGAACGAGTCGACCACCCACGTCCGCCGTTCGCAGGCTCCATGCGCGACCTGGAGCGCCCGCATGAAGATCGCGGCGCCGCCCTTGCAGACGCCCGCCTCGAGAAAGTCGCCCGGCACGCCGTCGGCGAGGACCTGCTCGGCACAGCGCTCGATATTGGTCAGGCGAAAGAGGCCGATCATCGTATGGGGGAAGCGCGGCGGCCCCGTTCCCTCGCTCTTGGCGGCCATCAAAGCCGCGAAGGTTTCCGGCCGATGCAGGGCGATGTCGCGCTGGAAGCGCTGCAATTCGGCGCCCGGCTCGAGGCCGTCCGCGCCCTGCTCCAGATGCTCGATCTGCATCTCCAGCTCGGGATAGAGCATGTTGGCGAGCGAGCGCTTGAGCAGCGACAGATAGCGGGCTCGAATCGGGTCTGCCGGAGGGCGCGGATCCTGCTCGACGAGCCCCTTGCGCTCCAGATCGGCGATGGTCCGGGCCGCTTCCTCGGCGATCAGGCCCGGCGGCGCCTCGTAGCGGGCGCCGAGCGAACGGGCGAGATCGTCGATCGTCCGGGCATATCCCAGCCCCTCCCAGATCGCCCGGGCGGTGCCGCTCAGGACGATCCAGTCCCCGCCCCCAGGCGGGAGCAGATAGACAGAATCCCCCTTCGCCGCCGCCTGGGTGGCGGTGGCCCTGAACCTGGGCTGGGTCAATTCGGAGTCCGGCGACGGTCGGGGCGCTGTGCCCGGCCGATCAGGAATAGAAGCCGTAGTCGACGCCGCCGGGGGGGCCGAAGAAGGCGTCCGCGGACCGCGCCGGGGCGATCTCGACCTGAGGCGTGATCCAGGTCCGCTTCACTGAACCCACCGGAGCGCTCGCATCTTTTCTTATGTTCGCCACAAGACCTCCTCTAATCGGCACGAGCAACGGCCCTAGGACGTAACGGGGTCGCAGGCAACCTCCGCGCAACAAAGGAAATGTCCGGCGGAGATTCCGCGCAGAAGGGCCAGGCGGTAATGCGCCTGGGCCTCGTTCGAATCCCAGTCCCGAACCGTCGGGGCCTCGACGAGAGCGCGCATCCTCGCCGTGTCGAGCAGCCTCGCCGAGCCCGGGACCGCGACGATCCGGGCGACCTCGCGGCGAACCGCGACCCAGTCCGAGCGAAGCCCCGCGTGCCAGTCGGCGCCCTGGAAGCCCTTGCGGGTCTCATTGACGACCAGCGGCGGCAGCCGGTCGGCCAGCACCTGCCGCGCCAGCGCTCGGGGAAGGCCGTCGGCGAGGTAGAACTCGCCCGGGATCGAGAGGCAGAGCTCGGCCAGCCTGCGGTCGCCGGTCGGATCGCGGACGTCGAGGCCCCAGCCGGCCAGCGCGCCTTTCTGGAAATTGCCGAACTCCGTCCCGGCCAAAGCGGCGAGCCGAATCGCGACCCCAGGGTCGTGACCCTCCGACGCCCCCGCCAGCCGTTCGGCCAGGCGCCCGGCAACGGCCCTGGCGAGCGACGGCCGGATCAGGCTCGTCTCGCCTACGCCCGCACCGACCCGGCGACCGCGGACCCTGTTGGCCAGCCGCCACAGGGAAGGCGGCATGAACGGCCACAAGGTGTTGGCGGCGAGGCTCCGGATTCGCGTTCCCCCGCGGCGGAGCGCCCGAGCCTCCCGCGCCAGCCGGATCAGCCTGCCGCCGGCGAGCAGCCTAGGCAGCAGGTCGAAGCCGTGATGGCTGAGCGTGAAATTGCCGACCTGCCCGGTGAGGAGCACGCGGTGGCCCCGCTCGCGGGCGGCGTCGGCGATCGCTTCCCCCCATATATAGTTGCAGAGATTGAGGACGGGGGCCTGGTAGAGCGCGAAGTTTCGGTCGAGGGAGGCGATCGGGGATCGGCCGGCGGTCCGGACGAGGACGTGCTCCATGTTCGGATAGAGCGAGGCCACCGCTGCGGCATGCGCGCTTTCGTCGGCGAAGCGGCCGTGCAGCTCGAGCGACGAGTCCTCGGGCACGGCGGTGAACGCCGTCACCTCGCCGCCGCCGCCGGCCAGCAGCCGGGCCGCCGTCGACGCCACGGCGCCGCTGTCGAGGCCGCCGCTCAGGTGCGTCGCGACCCGGCCGTCGCCGCCTCTCAGCCGCGCCCGCACAGCCCGGTCGAGCGACTCGCGGACGGCGTCGACATAATCCTCCCGCCGCTTCAGCCGCAGCGGCGGCGAAGCGAACGACCAGTGGCGGCTCGAGGTCATTCCCTCGCGAGTGAACACGCAGGCCGTGGCCGGCGGCACCCGCTCGACGCCGCGGAAATAGCTTCGATTCTCCCCCGGCGGCATCAGGGCGAGGAAATCGAGAATCGCGCTCTCGTCGGCGCCGCACGGCACTTCGGGAAGGGCGAACAGCCCGGACGGCATCGAGGCGAAGGCGAGGAGGCCCGAGCCGCGATGGTAATGAAGCGGTCGCTGGCCGAGATAGTCGCGAGCGAGCAGCAGGCGCTCGCGCTCGCGGTCCCACAAGGCGAGCGCGAAATCGCCCTCCAGCCGGCCGACCGCCGCTTCGCCCCACCGCTCGATCGCCTGCATCGCCACCGCCGCGTCGGACAGGGCGCCGAGGCGCTCGGCGGGCAGCCCGAGCGTCGCGCCCAGCTCGTCGCGATTGTCGAGGCGGATGTCGGCGGCGAGCGTCCAGCGGCCGCCGCCGCCGCTTATCGGGGCGTCCTCGAACCGGTCTTCGGGCAGGACGTGCCAGGGCCGCTTGCCCATCGCCAGGTCGCCGTCCGAGGCGATTATCGCGGGCTCGCGGCCATATCGACCCTGCGCTTCCAGGATCTGGCGACAGCGGGCGAGAGGCTCGTGACGGCCGCCGAAAGACCAGAATCCCGCCAGCGCCGTCATGGGCTGACGCCGTAGAGTCTATCCCTCTTGTCTGGAAGCCTGCTCTAGCGGCTGAGCAGATCCGGCCGCGCCTCCGGCGCCGTGCGGCGAAGCATCTTCTCCTGCTGCTGGCGCTGGAGCTGCTCGTCATAAAGGTGGGGGGCGCGGCCCTGGTCGGCGGGGAGGTTTCCGGTCATGGCGCTAAAACGCCCGGCGCGGAGCCGCGTTCCTCATCTCCCCAGACGTGTTGAAGGGCCGCCGCGCCTTGGCGCGACGACCCTCCGAACATGGTCAGCGGCCGGATGCTCCAGCCCGGAAGACCTACTGGAAGGCTAGGCCTTCGTCTCCCGAACGAGCGGAACCGACCTCACTGCTGAACCATGAGACATCGGATCACCTCCTTTCGCTTTGTTGATGGCAAAACGAAGATGAATCATCGCGAATCGCCACGCAAGACTTGTTTTGATCTTTTTCGACGTTAATCTTTCCGCTTCGCCCGCGCCCGAGAGCGCGGCGTGAACATCTCACCCCCAGGATTCAGGCGCGGCAATCCTCGATCACCCGCGCCGGCTCCGGCCAGGCGGGAATGACGAGCATGGGCGCTCCGGCGCGGGCGACGGTGAATCGGCCGCGAGTGAAGGCGAGCTCGTCGAGCCAGGGGTCGTTCGCCTCGAGCCGAGCGCCCGCCGCGAGGGTCCGATCGCCGAACGTCGTGCGCACCGTCAGAGCGGAGTCCGGAGCGCCCGCGTCAAAGGCGAGATCGCGGCGCGCGGAATCGCAGCGCAGGGTTAAGCTGGTGCCGGCCGGCCCGCCATAAACCGCCTCGCTGCCGCCCGCAGTGCCGGCGTAGGTCCAGCCTCCGGGCGTCAGCGGAAGGTCGCGCCAGTCCGACTCCGGCGTCGGCGGCGGTGGTACCCTGTCGACTTCGACGCGGGGAGCGGCGGCCGGCGGCGGCGTCGCGGGCGGCGCCGTCCTGCTCGCGCATCCGGCGAGCAGGGCCGCGATCATCGCCGTCGACGCTGCGCGATTGAGGCTCATCGGCCGCGCAACAGCACAGGAGGCGCCTTAAAGCCAAGCCAAAACCGTGACCGGCGCCTGACCGGAGCATTCATGGGCTATTCAATGCGCGGGCGCTATGTCACCTCCCGAACAGAAAAAAGCAGTGATTTTTCCGATGCGTCTCCTTTCCGCTCTCCTCATCGCCGCAACGGCCGCGAGCGCCTCCGCGCCGCTCTCGGCCTATCCGCGCGAGCATCAGCAGAACGAGGCTTTCAGGGGCACGCGCGAAGGCCGAATCATCCCGCTTCGCCAGATCGAGGAATCGATCGTCCCGAGGATGCGCGGCTTCACCTATATCGGCCCCGAATATTATGCCGAGGCCGGCCGCTACCGCCTCAAGTTCCTTCGCGGCGCACAGGTGGTGTGGATCGACGTCGACGCGCGCAGCGGCGAAGTGATCGGCAAGTCGGGCTTCTGACGGGGGCGCTGACCCCGTGGGGGCAGCGCCCCCGTCATCCCGGCGAAGGCCGGGATCCCAGCGGGTGAAAGACGCATCGTCCTTCACCCGCGGGGCCCCCAGCCTTCGCTGGGGTGACGGGAACGGCTATGAAACAATTGGCCTTGGCGCTGGTTGGGCGGCTAATGGGACGCACCAGGCAGCCATAGGGGAGTGCGATGCGGGTTCTGATCGTCGAGGACGAGCCCAATCTGGGCCGTCAGCTCCGGGCGACGCTCGAGGGAGCCGGCTATGCGGTCGATCTCGCCACCGACGGCGAGGACGGCCATTATCTCGGCTCGACCGAGAGCTACGATGCCATCATCCTCGATCTCGGCCTTCCCGAGGTGGACGGCCTCACCGTGCTCGACCGCTGGCGCAAGGAGGGGATCGCGGTCCCCGTGCTGGTCCTGACCGCGCGCGACAGCTGGTCGGACAAAGTCGCGGGCCTGGATGCGGGCGCGGACGATTATCTCGCCAAGCCCTTCCAGACCGAGGAGCTGATCGCTCGCCTGAGGGCGCTCATCCGCCGAGCCTCGGGCAATTCCTCCTCGGAGCTGACCGCGGGCGATGTCCGCCTCGACACCCGCTCGGGCAAGGTCACCCTCGACGGCGAGCCGGTCAAGCTCACCGCGCAGGAATACAAATTGCTCTCCTACCTCATGCACCACAAGGGCAAGGTGGTCAGCCGGACGGAGCTGATCGAGCACATCTACGACCAGGATTTCGACCGCGATTCGAACACGATCGAGGTGTTCGTCACCCGGATCCGCAAGAAGCTCGGCCCCGACGTCATCACCACCATCCGCGGCCTTGGCTATTCGCTGGAAGATCCGGACGCTTAGACATGCGCCGCGTCATCCCGGCAGGGAGCCCATCAAAGTATTACTTTGATGGGAACCCGAAAGCCGGGACCCATGAACACTGCTGTCGGGAAATGTTCTCGGACCGCGGTGTTCCTGGGTCCCGGATCAAGTCCGGGATGACGGTTATATGAAGCTCCCCCGCCTCATCCGCCGGGTCCCGCGCGTCGCGCGCACGGGCTCGCTGACCCGCCGGATGATCGGAGTTTCGGCGCTGTGGATCGTCGTCCTGCTCGGAGTCGGCGGCTACACGCTCGACCGCGTGCTCGCCTCGGCGATCACCAACAATTTCGACGCCCAGCTCGAATATGTCCTGACCGCCCTGATCGCCTCGGCCGAGGTCGGCCCGGAAGGCGAGGCCTTCCTCAACCGGCCGCCGGCCGACCAGCGCTTCCTCGAGCCCTATTCGGGCCTCTACTTCCAGATCAGCGCCGTCTCCGGAAAGCCGGCCAACGCCTCGGCCGACATCGATCTCCCCTCGCGCTCGCTCTGGGACCGCAAGCTTCGGGTCGGCGGGACCCATACCGACCTCGAGATCCACACCTACGACAGCCGCGAATTCCAGGACGAGACCCTGCGGGTCGTCGAGCGCGACATCCAGCTGCCGGGCTCGCCGGTGCGCTGGCGCTTCCAGGTCGCCCAGAGCCGCGAGGATCTCGACGACCAGATCAACATCCTTCGAAAGACGATGCTGCGCTCGTTCGGGATCCTCGGCCTCGGCCTCATCGTCCTCGCCGCGCTCCAGGCCCTTTACGGCCTGTGGCCGCTGAGGCGGGTGCGCCGGGCGATCGCCGCGATCCGCTCGGGCGAGAAGGCTCGTGTGGTCGAGCGCCTGCCGCGCGAGATCGAGCCGCTCACCGAGGAATTGAACGCCCTCCTCGAGCATAACGAGACCCAGGCGGAGGAGGCCCGCCGCCACGCGGGCAACCTCGCCCATGCGCTGAAGACGCCGCTGACCGTCATCACCAACGCCGCCACCGCCCACGCCCCCGACCTCGCCGATACGGTCTGCCGCGAAGCGACGACGATGCGCCGCCAGGTCGACCACCATCTCGCCCGCGCCCGTGCGATCGGCCGCCGAGCTTCCGCCCAGGCGCGCGCGCCGGTCTGGCCCTCGCTCGAGGCGGTCGAGCGGGCGGTCAGCCGGCTCTACGAGAACGTCACCGTCGATCTCGCCGGCGACAAGGACGCGGCCGTCCGGGTCGAGCGCCAGGATCTCGACGAGATGCTCGGCAATCTGATCGAGAACGCCGCCAAATATGGCGGCGGCCGGGTGTTCGTGACCGCCCGCACGACTCCCGAATGCGTCGAGATCGAGGTCGAGGACGACGGCCGCGGGATCCCGGAGGAGGAGCGCCAGGCCATATTCGACCGCGGCGCCCGGCTCGACACCGGCAAGCCCGGCACCGGCCTCGGCCTCGCCATCGTCCGCGACGTCGCCCACATTTACGGCGGCTCGATCACGCTCGAGGAGAGCGAGGATCTGGGGGGATTGCTGGCAAGGCTCAAGCTGCCCTTGTGCAATTGAGCCTTGCCAGGCCGGCTGGTAAGACTTATCTTACCGCTATGACGGCACAGACGAGAATGTCCGCCAAAGGCCAGGTGGTTATCCCCAAAGAACTGAGGGACCGCCTCCGCTGGCTTCCGGGCACGGAGATCGAGATCGAGGAGGGCCTTGATGGCGTGATACTGCGGCCAATGCGCGCGGCTCGAAAGCGGCTGACCTTAGAGGAATTCGTGGCACGTCGGCCGAAGCATGTAGGGCCGCCGGTTTCG
The DNA here is from genome assembly GCA_045811485.1 of Allosphingosinicella sp. Classification (GTDB taxonomy): domain Bacteria; phylum Pseudomonadota; class Alphaproteobacteria; order Sphingomonadales; family Sphingomonadaceae; genus Allosphingosinicella. The sequence goes on along the minus strand of JBJMTX010000008.1, from coordinate 21,883 downwards.
ATCGAGGAAATGGACGCGGCGGTGCTCCGCGGCGTTCGCGAGCAATGGGAGCGGGAAGAGCGTATCCGCCGCTCGAGATGAAGGCGATCGATACCAACGTCGTCATTAGAATCGTGACGTCCGACGACCCAGTTCAAACGCCGGTTGCACGAGCGCTTGTCGCCGACGGCGTGTTTGTCAGCCATTCCGTCTTCCTGGAATCGGAATGGGTGCTGCGAAGCTTCTATCGGTGGAAACGCACGGAGATTGCCGAGGCTCTCGACGATCTGATCAATCTCGAGTGCGTGCACGTGCTGCACGAAAAGGGCCTTTTCTGGGCGCTTGACCGCTATCGCCGAGGAGCCGATTGGGCCGATATGCTTCACCTTCTGGCGGCTCGCGGGACGGAATCCTTTCAGACTTTCGACGGGAGCGTCGCCCGGGATGCAGGAGCGAGCGGGCCAATTCCGATAGAGATTCTCCGATGAGCGCCTCCGTACATTCGCTTCGCCCGGGACAGACTCCCTCGCTCGATCCGATGATCCAGCTCGTCTCGGCCGATTTGAACCACGTCAATTCGGTCATCCTCGAGCGGATGCAGAGCCCGGTCGCGCTCATCCCCGAGCTTGCCGGCCACCTCATCGCCGGCGGCGGCAAGAGGATGCGGCCGATGCTGACGCTCGCCTGCGCGCGGCTGCTCGACTATCCCGGCGCCCGCCATCACAAGCTCGCCGCCGCGGTCGAGTTCATCCATACCGCCACCCTGCTCCACGACGACGTCGTCGACGGCTCGGGCCTGAGGCGCGGCCGGCGAACCGCCAACATCATCTGGGGCAATCCGGCGAGCGTGCTGGTCGGCGATTTCCTCTTCTCGCGAAGCTTCGAGCTGATGGTCGAGGACGGGTCGCTTCGGGTTCTGAAGATCCTCTCGCGCGCCTCCGCGATCATCGCCGAGGGGGAGGTCGACCAGCTCACCGCCCAGCGCCGGGTCGAGACCAGCGAGGACCATTATCTCGAGATCATCGGCGCCAAGACCGCGGCCCTGTTCGCCGCCGCCTGCCGGATCGCCGCCGTCGTCGCCGAGCGCGGCGAGGAGGTCGAATCCGCTCTGGACTGCTACGGCCGAAACCTCGGAATCGCCTTCCAGCTGATCGACGACGCGATCGACTATGCTTCCGACGCCGAGACGATGGGCAAGGGCGTCGGCGACGATTTCCGCGACGGCAAGGTCACCCTTCCCGTCATCCTCGCCTTCGCCCGAGGCTCGGCCGCCGAGCGCCGCTTCTGGCAGGAAGCGATGGAAGGCAGCCGCGTGTCGGACGAGGATCTCCGCCACGCCACCCGCCTGCTTCGCGAAAGCGGCGCCCTCGCCGACACCGCCGACCGCGCGCGCACCTACGGCCAGCGCGCCATCGACGCGCTGGGGCCCTTCCCCGCCGGCAAGGCCAAGGCGGCGCTCGTCGAGGCGGTCGAGTTCGCCATCGCCAGGGCCTATTGAGCCGTCATTGCGAGGAGCGAAGCGACGCGGCAATCCAGCCACGGCGCCTCCGACCGACGCCGCACTGGATTGCCACGCTGCGCTCGCAATGACGGACCTTCCCATCCATGCCGTCCTTCCGGACCTGCTCGCCGCCTTGCGCTCCGGCTCCAACGCCGTTCTCGTCGCCCCGCCTGGAGCGGGCAAAACGACTGCCGTAGCTCCCGCGCTTCTCGCCGAGCCGTGGTGCAGCGGCGAGATTCTCCTCCTCTCGCCCCGCCGCCTCGCCGCCCGGGCCGCCGCAGAGCGGATGGCGGAGCTGGCCGGCGAGCCGGTGGGGCGGACCATCGGCTATGCGACCCGCCTCGATTCGAAACGCTCCGCCGGCACCCGAATCCTCGTCCTCACCGAAGGCATCTTCCGCACTCGCATTCAGGCCGACCCCGAGCTGGCCGGAGTGTCGGCGGTGCTGTTCGACGAGGTCCATGAGCGAAGCCTCGACAGCGATTTCGGGCTCGCGCTCGCGCTCGACGCTCAATCGGCCTTGCGTCCCGACCTTCGGCTGGTGGCGATGTCGGCGACGCTCGACGGGGCGCGTTACGCCGCCTTGATGGGCGGCGCTCCGGTGATCGCGAGCGAAGGGCGAGCCCATCCGATCGAGATCCGCCACCTCGGCCGCTCGTCCGAGAGGCGGATCGAGGACGAGATGGCAGCCGCCATCCGCCGCGCCCTCGCCGAAGCCGAAGGGAGCCTTCTCGCCTTCCTCCCCGGAGTCGCCGAGATCGAGCGCACGGCCGAGCGGCTGGAAGGCGTTCCGGCCGATCTCCATCGCCTCCACGGCAGCCTCGAGCCGGCGGCGCAGCGCGCGGCGATCGCGGCGGCCCCACCGGGCCGGCGCAAGATCGTCCTCGCCACCTCGATCGCCGAGACCAGCCTCACCCTCGACGGGGTCCGGATCGTCGTCGATTCGGGCCTCGCCCGCCGGCCGCGCTACGACCGCGGCGCCGGGATCACCCGGCTCGTCACCGAACGCGCCAGCCAGGCCGCGGTCGCCCAGCGGGCGGGCCGCGCCGGGCGCGAGGGGCCGGGGATCGTCTACCGGCTTTGGGAGGAAGCGGCGACGGCAAGCCTGCCGCGCTTCGACCCGCCCGAGATCGTCGAGGCGGACCTCTCCGCTTTGCTCCTCGACTGCGCGATCTGGGGAGTCGCCGATCCGCGCCGGCTGCAATGGCTCGATCCGCCCCCCGAAGCCGCCGTCGCCGAAGCCCGGCGGCGACTGCTCGCGCTCGGAGCGATCGGCGAGGACGGCCGCCCCACCGCCCACGGCCGCGCCATCGCCGCTTTGCCCCTCCCGCCGCGGCTCGCCCACATGCTGGTCGAGGCGCAGGAGCGGGGCTGGGGCGGGACGGCGGCCGAGGTCGCGGTGCTGCTGTCGGAGCGTGGGCTCGGCGGCAATGACGTGGATCTGGAGCTGAGGCTCAGGCGATGGCGCGGCGAGAAAGGCCAGCGCGCGGAAGCGGCGCGGGGGCTGGCGCGGCGGTGGGAACAACTCTGTTCCCCGGCGAAGGCCGGGGCCCAGCCCGGCGGCGGAACTGGGCCCCGGCCTTCGCCGGGGAACGATGTGGGCCTCTGCCTCGCCCTCGCCTTCCCCGACCGGGTCGCCAGGCGCCGCGATGCTTCGGGCGAGAATTGGATCAGCGCCGGCGGGCGCGGCTTCCGGCTCGATCCGCTCTCCCCGCTCGCGCGCGCGACCTGGCTCGCCGTCGGCGAGGTCTCGGGCTCCGCCGCCGGCGCCCGGATCCTGTCCGCCGCCGCGCTCGGCGAAGCGCAGGTCGAGGCCCTGTTCGGCGACCGAATCGAGAGCGGGGCGCAATTGAGCTTCGATCCCGCCACCGGCACGGTCCAGGCCCGCCGCGGCCGGCGGCTCGGCGCGATCATCCTCTCGCAGGGGCGGGACTTCCAGGCCTCGCCCGAGGAGGTCGCCGCGGCGCTGGTCGAAGGGGTTCGCACGCACGGCCTCCAGCTGCTCCCGTGGAGCGAGGCCGCCCGCTCGCTGCGCCGCCGCGCGGCCTTCGCCCGGGCGTACGATCCCGAGCTAGCGGACCTTTCGAACGACGCCCTCCTCGCCGCGCTCGACGAATGGCTGCCGCTGGTCGTCGCCGGCCGGAAAAGCCTCCGCGACATCGATCCCGCCGCGCTGTCGGGCCTGCTCGACGCCCGCCTCGGCTGGGAAGGCCGCAAAACGGTCGACCGGCTTGCCCCGAACGATTTCGAGACTCCGGCCGGAAGCCGCCACGCCATCGACTATGAAGCCGAGGCCGGCCCGACCGTCACCGTCCGGGTCCAGGCCCTGTTCGGCCTCGGCGAGCATCCCGCCGTCGCCGGCGGCCGGGTCCCGCTCGTCCTCAGCCTCACCTCCCCCGCCGGCCGCCCGATCCAGACCACCCGCGACCTTCCCGGCTTCTGGAAGGGAAGCTGGGCCTCGGTCGCGAAGGAGATGCGCGGCCGCTATCCCAAGCACCCCTGGCCCGAAGACCCCGCCTCCGCCGATCCCACGCTGCGCACCAAGCGGGCGTCGGGCCGCTCTCCAGGCGGTTGATTTGGCGGGAAAAGCGGGGCACCAAGGGATGGGTGAAAGGAGCGGGCTTATGGCGGCGGCGCGGATCTACCAGCGGTCGAAGAATGCGATGCAGTCGGGCAAGGCGCGCTCCGACGAATGGGTGCTTCAGTTCGAATCGCACCGCCCGCACGTCCCCGATCCGCTGACCGGCTGGTCCGGCGGCGGCGACACCCAGGCGCAGGTGACGATCGCCTTTCCGACGCTCGAGGCGGCCCAGGCCTATGCCGCGAAATATGACATCGCCTATCATCTCGTCCCGCCCGCCGAGCGCAAGCTGAAGCTCCAGGCCTATGCGGACAATTTCCGGTGATCGCTTTGTTGCTGCTCGCCGCCGCGACCGCGGCGAGCCCGGACGGCGAGACCCCGTTCGAGCCGGCCGCGCAGAGCTTCGCCGACGCCGCCCAGTGCAAGGCCTTCCTCGCCGCCCGCGCCGCCGACGCCCGCCGCCAGGATTATGACGCGGTCGAAGGACCCTATAGCCTGGCCGCCGGCGACGTCCGCATCCACACCGTCCGGGCCGAGGGCAAGGGCCACCGGATCGACGAGCAGCGCTGCCTCGGCGCGGCCTTGAGCGGGCGAAGCTGGACCCACAGCCTCGAGGCCGAGGAGACCCCGTTCACGGTCGAATCAGTCGCCCGGTCCGCCCCCTGGCTCAAGAAGGCGGCCGGCCAGTAGCAGCAGCAGCTTGACGTCGATCGCCACCCCCGCGGCACGGCGCTCGGCGACGAAATCCGGAACCTGAGCGACCGGTACGCGGTGGACCTGGATGTCCTCGCCGGCGATTCCGCCGCCCTCGCCCGCTTTGCTCAGCCCCTCGGCGCGAAGCAAGGTGAAGCCCTCGGACGACATTCCCGGCGAGGCGTAATACCGGCCGAGATCCACCATCCGCTCGGCCCTGTAGCCGGTCTCCTCCTCGAGTTCTCGGATGGCGGCGACGGCGGCTTCCTCGCCCTCCTCCTCGTCGCCGACCAAGCCGGCGGGCAATTCGAGGCAGCGCGCGCCGATCGGCACCCTATATTGCTCGACGAGGATGACGTGGCCGTCGTCGACCGCGAAGATGACGGCGGCGGCGATCCCGCGCGTGCGCGAGACGAATTCCCATTTGCCGAGCCGCTTCGCCTGGATGAAGCGGCCGCTCCAGACGACCTCGGGCTCCTTCCGTTCATCCTGAGCCTGCGGAAGGATCATAATTCGATCAGGCGGTCCGGAAGCTCGTTGGGATTGTCGAGAGTCGGCGGAAGGCACTTCGCCAGGACCTCGCCCATCTTCTCGACCGCCTGGGCCATGCCCTCGCCGGGCCGGCCCGCTTTGACCCCGGCGACCAGAGCCGCCATCGCCTCGCCCCACACCTCCGCCTCGACCCGGCTGTGGATCGCCTCGTCGGCGACGATCTCGGCTCGGCGCTCGAGCAGCGAGAGATAAAGGAGTATGCCGGTCCGGCCGCGGGTGCGCTGCTCGGTGCCGGCTCGGAACAGCTCGACGGCGCGGCGCCGGACCCGGCGGGTCTTGGTCCGGCCGGGCGTCAGCGCCATCCTGAGCTTCGACCATTTGAAGAGCAGCCAGACGATGAGGAACGCCCCCGCCATCTTGGCGAACAGATAGGTCATGACGAAGCCTCGGCTCAGCTCGAAATTCCAGCCGAGGAAATGGCCGACCGCCCAGTCGATCCAGCTCTGCGGCACGACCGCGAACCAGATCGGGACGAGCAGCATGAGAAGCACCGCATAGTGGAGGCCGACGTCGTGATAGGCGTCCGAGCGTGCCGCGACGATCGTCACGATCTCGCCGTCGCTGGAGCGCTCGGCCTTGGCGACCGCCTCGATCACCAGTGCGTGATCCGCTTCGCTGAGCAAGGGCGTCACCATCCTCCCGAAGCGCCTCCGCCGCCGAACGAGCCGCCGCCGCCGCCGAATCCGCCGCCCCCTCCGAATCCGCCCCCGCCGCCGAAGCCGCCGAAGCCGCCGCCGCTGGATCCGCCGCCCCAGCCGCCGCCGATGGACGGGCCCCAAAGCCACACGCCCGAGCGGCGGTAGCGGCGCCCGCGCCGGCCGCGGCCCATCATCGGCAGGATCACGAACAGGAAGACGATGCCCCAGAAGACGAGCGGAAAGATCGAGCCGCCGCCGCTCCGGCGTGTGCTCGTCTGCCTTTGCTGGGCCGCCGTCGCCTTCCGCTCGGCCTGCTCGGGCGGCGCCTGGAGCTGGGAGATGATCGCATCGGCACCGGCCTCGATCCCGCCGGCAAAGTCGTCGCGCTTGAAGGCCGGCACGATCTGCTGGGTGATGATGTCGCCCGACAAGGCGTCGGTCATGATCGGCTCGAGCCCGTAGCCGACCTCGATCCGGACCTTATGCTCGGTCGGCGCGACCAGAAGGATGATGCCGTTATTGACGCCTTTCTGGCCGATCCCCCATTTGCGGCCGAGCTGGTAGCCGTAATCCTCGATCGGATAGCCTTCGAGGCTCGGCACCGTCGCGACCACGAGCTGGCGGCTGCTCGCTTTCTCGACCGCCTCCAGCTTCTGGGTGAGCGCCGCTTCCTCCCCGTCGGGGATGATGTTGGCGGCGTCGACGACCCGGCCGGTCAAATGCGGGAAATTCTGCGCGGCGGCCGGAGCCGCAACGAGCAGCAGAAGGAGCAGCAAGGGTCGCAACCGGCTCACGTGACCACCCCGTCCTCGCGCGCGATCTCGGCGTCGCTCGCCTTGGAATGGAGACGCTCGATCAGCGCGTCGCTCGCGGCTTCGATCCCTTCGGGAAACTTGCCCTCCTTGAACCGGGGCAGCGCCTGCTCGCGGATCACCTTGCCCGCGAAGGGATCGGTAACCCGGCGCTCGAGCCCATAGCCCACCTCGATCCGTACCTTTCTCTCCGCGGGAGCGACGATCAAAAGCAGGCCGTCGTTGCGCGCCTTGCTCCCTATGCCCCATTGACGGCCGAGCCGGTAGCCATAGTCCTCGATCGCGTAGCCCTGGAGGGAGCGCAGGGTGACGATCACATATTGCGCCCCGAGCTCGCGTTCGACCGCCGCCGACTTGGCGGCGAGGCCCGCTTCCTGCGCGGGGGTGAGCAGATCCGCCTCGTCGACGACCCGGCCGGTGAGCGCCGGGAAGGCGGGGCCGGGCGCCTTGGGGGCCTCGCGTCCGCACGCCGCCGCCGGCAGCAGAAGCAGACCAAGTAGGAGCGCCTTCACTTCAGGCCCCGCCGCGCCGGCTCAGCGGCTGGTGTTGGTGTCGAAGCTCACTTCCGGCGCCACGTCCGCATTGGGGGTCGTCGCCTGGTAGGTCGCCATCGGCTTGGCGCCGTAGATCACCTTGGCGCCGACCACCGAGGGGAAGGTGCGGATCTCGGTATTATAGGCCTGGACCGCTTCGTTATAGTCGCGGATGGCGATGTTGATGCGGTTCTCCGTGCCCTCGAGCTGGTCCATCAGGGTCTTGTAATTGCCCTGGCTCTGGAGCGTCGGATAGGCCTCCTGGAGCCGCTGGAGCGGGATGATCGCCTGGCTGAGGCGGTTCTGGGCGTCGGCATAGCGCTGCATCGCCTGCGGGTCGTTGAGCTGGTCCGGCGAGACCGTGACCCGGGTCGCGTTCGCCCGAGCTTCGGTGACCCCGACGAGGATCCGCTCCTCGGACGCGGCCGAGCCCTTCACCGTGGCGACGAGGTTGGGGATGAGGTTGGCGCGGCGCTGGTAGGCGGCCTGGACGTCGGCCCATTTCGCCTTGGCCGACTCCTCGGCGGTCGGGATCGAATTGACTCCGCAGCCGGAGAGCGAAACCGCCGCCACCGGCACCAGGAAGGCGGTCATCAGGGAAGTGCGCTTCATGAAAATCCCCTCGTTCTTCTGTGGCAACGCAAGTAGGGATTGCGGATCGCCGCCGCAACGGGGAGTCCCCAAAGGTCATTTTAAATTCAGGTCCGGGCGCCTATATGGGGAGTGCCGGGCTTGCCCGGCTATGGCGATAAACTGCGGCGTGCAATAGGCGCAGCGGACCCGGGGGCGGTACCCGGCGGCTCCACCAGGTGGGCCGAGTTTCTCGTCCGACACGCATGAAGCGTGCCGGCCGAGCGGCTCAGCTGATGGGGCCGAACTAGGATCGACGTGTGTTGAAAAGCGCTGTTTTTGCCCGGCCTGAATGCGCCGTAAAACCGTTCAAAACCACAAGTGCCAACGATAACGAGGCGCTCGCGATTGCCGCGTAACCCGGTCCTCACGGACTAAGTTACAAGGTCAAAAGCGCGGTTGGGGCCGCACCGGGCAACAGAAGCGGACACCGGCGGTACGGGGAGCACCGAGCAACAGAAGCTCCCCACTTTCCTCGTCGCCCCAGCGAAGGCTGGGGCCCCAGGGGGTGAAAAACGCCGGCGCGCTTCACCCGCCGGGATTCCCGCCTACGCGGGAATGACGTATGAGCCTTCCATGCGCATCCTCCTCCTCGCCCCGCTTCTCCTCGCCGCCTGCCAGCCCGAGCCCGAGAACATCCAGGCCAAGGCCGAGAACCAGTCCCGGGCGCTCGAGCAGCGCTACAAGGAGATCGAGGCGGACGCGCAGAACGACGTCGCCGCCCAGGTCGCCCCGCTCGACAACCAGGCCGATGCCCTTCTCAACCAGATGAACGCCGCCGAGCCCGACGCCAACGCCGAGTAGGAGCCACTCGCGGAACACGGCTTGCCGCCCGCCGTTGCAACGAGGGAAAAGCGAGGCATCGCTCTTCCGCCGCCCGTCAGGAGGAATCCATGATCGCGCTTCTCTGGACCGCCGTCATCGCCGCCGGATCGCCGCCGGCCCTCGCCGAGTCGGAGCATAGCGACGCCGTCCAGCGCTGTGAGCCTGCCCTGGCCCGCAAAGTAAAAGCGAATGTTGACAATGTTACGGTCACGAAACTTCACAGAACGGGGCAAGCGACTCGTCTAAGTGGAGAGATGAGCGTCCTCCAGCGGCCCCCGGCCGGCGAATTGACACCGCATCACATTATAAATATTAGGTATTTCTACGAGTGCTGGTTCACTGGACGCGCCGCGCCAAAGGTCCGGGTTTCACGCCTGAACAACTAGTCGTCCGTTACTTAGAACGCTTCGTCGCTATTTTGACCGGATTCGGGGAGATAGGTCCGGAACCGGTCTAAGTGCATGCTTGCAATTGGAAAATTCGATGTCAGCATCCCCTCTGCGATCGTTCTGATCGCAATTGGGAGAGTGACATCATGCACCTGAGAAAGTGGGGGCTTAGGGCCCTGGCGCTAGTCGTCTGCGCCTCGGCCGGCACCGTGGCCAGTGCCAATCAGCCGCTTGAGAGAAGCGGCAACGTCTATCACAAAGCGGCCTGTGCCCGCGGCAATCCGAACGGCAGCGCGCGTTGCTACGCGCATGTCGTGACCGACGCCCGCGGCGAGGAAGTGGACGGTCAGGCGAGCCCGAACGTGGTTCCGTCGGGCTACGGTCCGAACGACCTGCGCTCCGCTTACAACATCACCACCAACGGCACGTCGACCATCGCGATCGTCGATGCTTACGGCTATCCGAACGCCGAGGCCGACCTCGGTGTCTATCGCGCTCAGTTCGGGCTTCCGGCCTGCACCACCGCGAACGGCTGCTTCAAGAAGGTCAACCAGAACGGCGTGCAGGGCAGCTACCCCGCCACCGATACCGGCTGGTCGCAGGAGCAGGCGCTCGACATCGACATGGCCAGCGCCATGTGCCCGGGCTGCAAGATCGTGCTCGTCCAGGCGACGACGGCGAGCTACGCCAACCTCGCCCAGGCGGTCCGCACCGCCGCGTCGATGGCCGGCGTGACGGCCATCTCCAACAGCTACGGTGGAAGCGAAGCCGGCACGACCAGCTACGAAGCCTCGTACAACCAGCCCGGCAAGGCGGTCACCGTCTCGACCGGCGACTCCGGCTACGGCGTCGAGTTCCCCGCGACCTCGCCGCACGTCATCGCGGTCGGCGGTACCCATCTCGTCCGCGCCAGCAACGCTCGTGGCTGGTCCGAGACGGCTTGGAGCTCGGGCGGCAGCGGCTGCAGCACCGTCTATGCCAAGCCGGCCTTCCAGACCGACGCGCTCTGCACCAAGCGCATGGAAGCCGACGTCTCGGCGGTCGGTGACCCGAACACCGGCGTCGCCGTCTACGGTCCGGCCACGCGCCGGTCGTCCAGCTGGCTCGTGTTCGGCGGGACCAGCGTCTCGGCGCCGATCATCGCCGGCATCTACGGAGTCACCGGCCACGGAGCGGCCAACGGCGCGGCGGCTATCTATGCCGGCGCCGCCCTGCTCAACGACGTGACCAGCGGCACCAACGGCAGCTGCGGCGGCACCTACTTCTGCACCGCAGGCGTGGGTTACGACGGTCCGACGGGTAACGGCACGCCCAACGGCACCGGTCCCTTCTAAGCGGACAGGAAGGAGCGGGTTGCGGCTTGTCGCGGCCCGCTCCTTTCCTTACGCTCACGAGATTATTGTAAAACTTGCGCAAACTGACCCGATCGTGATCCGGTTTTCGAGGCCGACGCTTTTCGCGCGCCTCCTCGCCTTCCTCCTTCTCCTGCTCGCCTTCGGCGCCGCTCCGGCCGCCGCGCAGAGCCCTTCGGCCCTGACCAAGGTCACCATCCTCAGCGATTCGCCCGCCGAGACCCGCCTCCAGCTGGACATCGAGCCGGCCGCCCACGGCTTCGCCCCGGTCGGCAACGACGTCAACCGGCCCGCCCTCGGCCTCGCGCTGACCGTCCGCGGCAACGGCGCGGTGACCCCCCAAGGCCTCAAGGGCCTCGTCCGCCAGATCAGCTTCGAGCAGGTCGAGACCATCCTCATCCTGCGCTTCCAGGTCACCTCGGCCGCCAGCGTCAGCGCCGCGGCGAGCGGCCCGACGACGATCGACGTCACCGTCTCGACCGGCGCCCCCGCGGTCAAGGTCGAGGCCGAGGAGCCCGGCACGGTCGCGAGCGACGTTCCGCCGGCGATGGGCTACGTGCCCGGCGAGGCCTTCGAGCTGGTCCAATTGAAATATGCCGACGTCAGCGAGATCGTCGGCCTCCTGAGCCAGGGCGCGAGCGTCAAGTCCAACGATCTGTTCGTCCCGCGCGAGCCCGCCTTCGGATCGAACAGCCTCACCGGCAACACCTACAATCCAGGACCGACCACCCAGTCGCCCGGAAGCGACGATTCGCCGCTCGGCCAGTCGATCGACGCCGGAATGGCGGTCGACCGGCGGCTGAACGCCGTCTGGCTTCGCGGCTCGCCCGAATATATCGAGCATATGAAGCAGATGATCGCCGCCATCGACGTCCCGCTCGACAGCGTCGTGCTCGAAACCCAGTTCGTCGAGCTGACCGAAACGGGCGCCAAGGCGGTCGGCATAGATTTCGCCAATTCCAACGGCCAGATCGCCGTCATCACCGGCCAGAGCGGCCAGTTCATCCCGCCCGGCTTCGGCAACGGCCAGGGCCCGCGGCTGTTCAGCGCCCAGGTCCAGGCCGCCATCTACGCCCAGGTCCAGAAGGGCAATGGCCGGATCGTCTCGAAGCCGCGAATCGCGGCGCAATCGGGCTCGACCGCCAAGATCATCACCGGCGACGCGCTTCCCATCCTGACCGCGATCACCCTGTCGGGAGTCAACGGAGTCAGCCAGCAGGTCCAGTACGTCAATGTCGGCGTGACGCTCCAGATCGCGCCCCGGGTGAGCAGCGACGGCTACGTCTCGAGCCACGTCTTCTGCGTCGTCTCGAGCGTCACCGGCTTCAGCCAAGGCTATCCGACGATCAGCCAGCGCGAGGCGGAGACGTCGGCGACGGTCAGGGACGGCGATTCCTTCATCATCGGCGGTTTGAGCCAGGAGGATTCGATCAAGACCCGGAGCAAGATTCCCGGGCTCGGCGACATCCCGCTCCTCGGCCAGGCGTTCAGCACCAACCGCAAGACCCAGTCCAAGACCGAGCTCTACATCGTCATCACCCCGCACATCATCCACCGCGTCGACGAGATCCGGCAGAGCGCGGTGACGGTCGTCCCGACCACGACGACGACCGTCACCGTGCGTCCTGACGGTACGCCGGTCCCGCAACCGCAATAGTTCGGGAATCCTCGCGGAGCGCCGCGGGAGGGAATTGTCCGGGATATTAAAGCAAGCGGGTTGCCCGCCCGGATCAGGAGCCGATCGCCTCCAGCGTGGCGTCGCTGATCTGCACGCCGGGTATGGCTTCCGCCCGGCCGGCGCGGAGCGGGGTGAGGGAAGGCTTGGTCCAGGCCTTGCGCCCGCCCGCGGCGGCCGACGCACCGAGTCCTGAAAGCTGGTCCGAGTTCATGCTTCGCCCTCCGTAATCGTTTCGCGATTCTCTATGATGGGCAGGCGGGAACGTCAATCGAACGATCGGCCGGAATGGAGGCGAATGAATTCGCCGGCGGCGATGCCCCTCAGAAAGCCGTAGCGATAGACGGCCGGGCCCTCGCTTCTCGAAGGGTCAGGCCAGGCCTCCAGAAGCCGGTTCATCTTGTCGAGGTCGAGCAGTCTGCGGGCGGCCGCGCTCTCCCCCAACGCCGCCAGCCGCCGCCGCGATTCGTCGCGCGCCGCGGAGAGCATCGCGAACCAGTGGGGCGATTGCAGGCCGCGTCGCTGCTCGAGGCGCACCGCGTCCGGCACCCGGCCCGCGAGCGCGGCGCGGATCAGGGCGCGCGGAACGCCGCCGCGGAAATATTGGCCGAGCGGCACCTGCAGGCAGAACTCGAACAGGCGCCGGTCCGCCGTCGGATCGCGAAGGTCGAGCCCCCACCGCCTCAGCACCCCCTTGTTGTAGGTGCCCGGATCGACCCGCCGGATCGCTCGGCTCCGGGCCTGGGCGGCGCTCCCGGCGGCCGGCGCCTCGTTCCGCTCGAAGCGATCGAGGATCTCGCCATAGCCCGAAAGGTTCGGGTTGAGGACGCCGGCAATCGCGGGATAGTGGCCGCGGTTTCGGAAGGCGCCGAGCGCCTTGAAGAGCGGAGGCGGCAGGATCGCCCTGGCCGCCTCGCCGAACAGGGCCCTTGCCTTCATCCCCGCTTTTCGGGCGGCGGCCGACTCGGCCAGGAAGGCGGTGATCCTGCCGCTGCGAAGCAGCTCGCCGAGACGTTCGTAGCCGCCATAGCTGAGGCTGGTATTGCCCATCGTGCCGATCAGCATCACGCCGATCCCTTCGGCCTGGGCGGCGTCGTTGATCCTGTTGGCCCAGGCGAGGTTGGGCAGGTTGAGATCGGGCCGCTCGAACAGGTCGAGCTGCCAGTCGAGATCCTCGAGCGGGAGCCTCGCGCCGGTCTCGATCAGGCGATGCTCGACGTTCGGATAGAGACGCGCCGTCTCCGCCGCGAGCGCGCCCTCGTCGCCGAACCGCCCGGCCGGAAGCGGCGGGAGCTCGCCCGCCGGCGGCACCGAGGTGAAGGCGAGCACTCGCCCGGGAAAGCGCAACGCGGCCGACGAGGTCACCGCCGAGCTGTCCAGCCCGGCGCTGAGCTGGGTCGCCACCATCGGGCCCGAATCTGGGAGGCGCGCGTCGACCGCCTGGTCGAGCTTCTCGATCAGCGCCTCGGCATAATCGCCGGGGGAGCGAAGGCGTATCTCCCCCGACGGCGCCGTCCAGAAGATCCGCGCCGATCGCCCGCCGCGGCGCAGGGTGAGGATCTCGCCCGGCTCGACCCGTTCGACATGCTCGAAGAAGGTTCGCCGCCCCTGGTGCGGGAGCGAGGCCAGGGTCTCGACCAGCCGGCTTTCGTCGACCCCGCGCGGGACGAAATCGAGCGCGTGCAGCCCCTTGGCCATCGACGCCACGGCGACCGTTCCGCCGCGCTCATGGAAATGGAGCGGCCTCTGCCCGGCGTAATCGCGCGCCAGCGACAATAACCCGGAGCCTTCGTCCCACAGCGCGAGCGCGAAATCGCCGACGAAGCGGTCGATCGCGCCGATCCCCCACCGCTCGATGCAGAGCATCATCAGCCGGGCGTCGGTCGGCGCCTCGGAGGCTGGGAGGCCGAGCGGGACGGCGAAGTCCGGGCGATTGTCCAGCCGCGCGTCGGCGATCAGGCTGAAGCGCCCGCACGCGCTGGCCACGGGCCCCGCGCCGCCGGCGGTTCCGAGCGCGATCGCGCCCTCCGCCCGAACCTGAGTCAGCGCCGCGTCTCCGGCCTGCGCCCGGAGCATCGCTTCGCACAGCCGGGCCTCCGGCCGGCCGCCGTCGAGCCGGAGCGCGGCGAGCCAGGTCATCGGCAAGGGCGGTCGGACGGAGCCATGAGCGAGCGCCTATTGGACCCTCGGCCCTGCGTCCATGGCGCGCGTTGCGGCGCGAGGAGCGATATGTCAGGGCTCGGCGATGCGCTGGGGTGCCCCTCTGCCGGAAGATGTCGGCCGGCCCGCGATCGTCCGGGCCCTGCTCGAGCGCGCCGTCGCCGCGGCCCCCGAGAACGCGGCGCTCCACGCCAAGCTCGGCTATCTCGATTACGACCGCCACGATTATCGCGCCGCCGCCTTAAGCTTCGCGACCGCGCTTCGCCTCGGTTCGGCCGAGGACAATCTCCGCACGCTGCTCGGCCGATGCTACAATTATCTCGGCCGCCCCGCGGACGCGCTCGACGCGCTCCACGGTGGGCAAGCGGCGAATTTCGAGCGCGGTCGAGCCCTCATGGAGCTGGGCGACGCGGCCGGGGCCGAGCGCGAGTTCCGCGCGATTCTCGCCGGGCGTCCCGACGATCCGGGCGCCTGCCGGATGCTGTGCCGGATCCTTCGCCTCGGCGGCCGGATCGCCGAGCTCGTCGCGCTTTGCGAGACGCTCGCCGGACGCGGCGCGACCAACGCCCAATTGCTCTACAATTGGGGCTGGGCGCTTGCGCTCGCGGGCGAGCGCGACCGCGCCCGCCGGCTGCTCTTCGACCCGGAGCGGATCGAGCGGATCCGGCTTTCCGTCCCGCCCGGCTTTGCCGGCATGGCCGAGTTCAACCGCGCCCTCGCCGAGGAGCTGCTCGGCCATCCCGACCAGCTGTCCGACTTCGCGGTCGAGGACGAGGCCAATCGCGGCAGCCGGCGGATCGACGATCTCTTCACCGGCCGACGCCCCGATCTCATCCGCCTCCTGCTCGATTCGATCCAGGAAGCGGTCTCCGCCTGGATACCGGCGCCGGCCGAGGGCTTCGACCCCTGGCCCCGAGCCCGGCCGGACTCCGCCCGGCTTCGCCCCTGGGGCCTGATCCAGCGCGGCGACGACTATGAGGAAGGCCATATCCACCCGGGCGGCTGGCTCAGCGGAGTCTATTATGTGAAGGTCCCGCCAGCCATCGCCGACGCCTCGCCGCCGGGGCCCGGCTGCATCGAGTTCGGCCCGCCCGCGCGCCTCGCCGAGAGCGTTCCCGACGCACCCGCGGCGCGCTACGTGCCGAGCGAAGGCCTCCTCCTCCTCGCCCCGTCCCACTACCGGCACCGGACCATCCCGAGCGGGATCGACGACGACCGGATCAGCATCGCCTTCGACGTCGTGCCCGACCCGGCGGCCTAGGACCGGGCCGCTTCGAATGGGGACACGTACCTTTGGCTAATCGGGACACGTACTTTTCTGGCGAAAAGTACGTGTCCCCCCGGTCCTAGAGGGGCTCCCAATAGGAGCCGGGACCATATTCTTCCTTGGCGCAATAGCCGATCTGCTCATACTGGATGTAGTTGGACGACTGCCCGGTATGGCTCGAATAGCAGGCGCCGAAATAGCAGCAGTCGCCTTGGTCGAAGCCGATCTCCTGCGTATAGGTCGCATCGCTGAAGTAATGCGTGTTGTAGACTGGCTGGCCATGATTGGCGGTCGCCGGACCCGCCAGCGACATCACACCCGCGACGAGCAACGTCGCCGCGATCCTGCGCTTGATCATGCTCAATCTCCCACGGTTGAGGCCGACACCCTGAGTCGGCGTGATCCATTCTATACCTTCGCGAAACCGGCACAATGACTTGGACGGCCCCGAGCTTTACGGAATATTACGTAGCTTTATTACTGCCTGATCCACCTGCTTGAGCGGCAAAGGGCGGGATCGTCGCGGCGACGGGCAGGTTGCCACCGGCAGGCGGGAACTAACCTGAATCAGCCCCCGTCGCCGGTTCGTCGGCGGATCGCCTGCGCATCCGGCGGATCTGCCGGTTGATATCTTCGATCAACCCCTCCGCCTTCTCGATCGGAGCGCGCATCGTCACGGCGTTGCCTCCGACAGTGCTGAAGAACGGGCTGTTCTGGGCGGCGGCAACACGTTCGTCCATCCGCCTGAGCTGCCCGTAAAGGTCGGAGCGCCTCGCGAGGAGGAGGATCAGGGAGTCGTTCGCTGAGGGCACGAGGTTGCCTACCTTGGGTTTGAGGAAATCCACCGTCCTAGTTCCCGGTCGCCCATTTGTAGGCGAGGATCAGGGCGGGCAGCATCAGCAGGAAAGCCAGAAGGTCATAATTCAGGGCCTTGACCGTCGACGGCGCGGCGGCGGCGGCCATGTCAGGCGGCCGCCGGGCGCAGCTGCCAGGCGAGGCCGGGCAGCTTGACCATCGAACGTCCGCAGACGATGCAGCCGGTGACGAAATGGCCCCGGTCCCAATGGCTCGACTTGAGGTCGGGGGCATGACGGCCGAGCCAGGCGTGAAGGCTCATCCGAAATCCTTCCCGGCCGTCCAGGCCTGAACGTCGGCCTCGGCCTCGGGGCGGGAGCGGCCGCTCCTGTCCTTGACGATCGAAACCAGCTGAAGCTCGTTGCGGATCGTCGAGGCGTCGAAACGGGTCAGGAAGGGCCAGCGCTGCCTGGCGTCCTCCATATAGAGGCGCTTGCGCGCGACGGTCTCGGCGCTCTCGCCGCCCTGGAATCCGAACATCGTTTCTCTCCTTGCCGATTGGGGGGATTCAGGCGCTTCGCGCCGCCTCGCCGATCGCCGATTCGACCGCGAGCAGGCCGGCGTCGCTGGCGACCGCAAGGTCGAGCGGACGGCCGCTGAGGCCTTCGTGGTGACTGTTGAGGAAGGCGCGGACCGCCGCATTGTCGGCGAGCGCGGCCGACGCCGCCCGCACCGCCCGTCCCTGGCGGCTGAACTGGTCGCGCGAAAGCACCGGGCCGGGTCTCGGCTTCCTGGGCCAGCCGGCGCTCATCGCCCGGGGGCTCCGAGCCTGTACGGATCGAGCATCGGGGGAGCCCGGAGATGCAGCACCGCCCTCGCCTCGCGATTCGCGGGCGCCGGGTCGGGCAGCATGAAGGGCGGGCACGAGGCGGCCATGACGCCGTAGCGGCCGGCAAGATCGTAATGGATGAGTCGCACCTCGGCGCTCGAGGCGCCGCGCGCCATCGCACCCGCCGCCGCCTGTCGGCCGGTCCAGTAGGTCTTGTCCATGAGCCTAACCCCTCGTTGCTGCGCAAGCGAGAGCACGATGGTCTCCCTGTCACAGGGCGCTTGCTGAGGAACGCAGGTGATATGAACTATATGGGACGCCGCACCGATAAAACGAGAGCACGGTAATAATAAAGCTGCGCCTCGGTACTATTATCGTGAGCCTAATAAAAAGACGTCCGGCCAAGGCCGGACGTCTTTTCTTAATGACTACAACGCCGACTTGCCAGCCCGGCTCAGTTGGTGAGGTCGAACATCCCCAGGATCAGGCCGGTCCTGCGATCGACCTGGTATATCCTGTCGCTGTCGAAGCCGTAGTAGAAGCGGTCGGTATCGCGATATTCGACTCGATATTCGGCGGGCAGCGCGACCATCCGGCTGGAGTAACGCTGGCCGATCCGGACGTCGCCGTCGAAGCGGTCGCCGCGATTGGGCCGGTCGAAGCGATCGCCGGCGCCGAGGCGATCGTCCGCTCCGAAGCGGCCGTCCCAGGCGGCCGTCCGCTCGCGATCGTAGCGCTCGTTCCAGGCGGTGCGATGGTCGCGGTCGTAGCGGGCTTCCCAGCTCGTCCGGTCTTCACGCTCGAATCGCCCGGCCGAATCGTAGCGGCCGCCCGTGCCGGTGCGCTCGGCGCGGTCGATCTGCTGGCGAAGCGCGTTGCTTCGCTGCTGAAGCGCGGCGTGCTCGGGGCCGCTGATCCCGTCGACGCCATATTGGCGTTCGAGCCTGACCAGCTGGAGGAGGCCGGTCCTAAGCGGCGGCAGTTCGGCGCGCGTGATCGATCCGCTTCGAACGCCGGCGTCGATCTGCATCTGAAGCTCGGTGCTTCGGGTGCCGTGGTCGCCGTCTCCATGGTCGCTCCAGGGCTGGGCGGCGGCGGGCGCTGCGACGGCGAGGACGGCGAACGCCGTCAGGGTCGGGAAGATCGTCTTCATGATTAGCTCCTTCAGTCCCCGGGTGCGTGGGGATGGACTGCACCTGTCCTCGGAGACATCCGGCGACGACCCCAACGGGGGGCGGCTGAAAATCGAACGAGAAATATCTTTTGGGGAGGCCACGGCAAAGGCGCCGGATCCGCAAATATCAATTCAAGGCCGAGGCTCCATCGCTTCCGAAAGTCGCCCGACGACCTGACATGAGATCAAACAAACGTTGAGAATAATAGTTCCAGACTCCGAAATATTGTTCGATAGCTTCGAAATACTCGATTAGCCTTCTGAAATATAGCGCCAGCTTTTTTCTATGCAGCGCATGGCTCATCCTCGCCGCCGCCGGACCCATTCGCGCCGGTCGCGTTCCTTCTCGGTCTCGCTCAGCGTCCGGCCGCGCTCGACCGCCTCGATGCACTTGAGCACCTTCCGGCACGCCTCGCCGAACTCCATCGCCTGCGCCGTCCGCCCCGGCCGCCTGCCTAACCTGGCGGTCTGGTATTGGTGCAGCCAGAGCGCGATCATCATGTCGTCGATCCGCATCGCCGGCATCTCGACCAGCAGCGGCTGGCCGAGCGTCGAGAAAGGGTTGCCGGCATGCTCGACCAGCGCGAGCTCGACCCTTATCGCCCCCATCTCCTCCGCCGCCTTCCAGCGCGCGGCGAAAGCGGGCCAGCGCCTTCGGTGGGTGTAGGCCGAGCCCTTGCTCTTCCCCACCGCCTCATAGGCCGCCTTGACGTTGCACGTCGCCGCCAGGACCTGCAGGAAGCGGTCCTCGCACCGCGTCGTCCACTGCCGCGCCTGCGCCCGCGCGATCTGCGCCCGTCGCCGGTTCGATCCGCGGACGACCAGCTCGACTCCGTCGAGATGCCCCATCCTTTCGCCGGCGGCCTGTTGCTTCCACTCGCCTTCAGCCTGTCGGAGGACGCCTCGATCGCACTCCGGCACTGCGCATCGAATGCCGGATCCTGCTTGCGGTGAAGGCACACCCACGAGCGCGAGACGCAGACCCGCTCCGCCGCCAGAGTCTGGTTCCCCGTCGCCTCCAGCGCCTTCAGAAACGCCGCCACCCGCCTCTCGCCCATCCCGGCCGACATGATCTTCCCTCCCCGCCAGGCCCGCTCATCCTGAGCGGGGACCGAGCCTGTCGAGGGCCCGCGTCGAAAGCCTCATTTATACCGGATCGGCGGATGTAGGAAAGCGTTTTGTTCCTGTTTTATTCCGGGCGTCAGAGCCGCTCCTCGATCCAGTCCCACATAGGCTGGGGAAGCCAGCCGCAATAAGTGCCCTCCAGCACCTGGGCGACGATCAGCTTGTCCTCCGGCTCGAGCCCGGCGTGGAGATCGACGTTGACCTGCCCCGCCGACAAGGGCGTCGAGATGAAGTAGACCCGCTCGAACTCCTCGTCGGTAATGTAATGATAGTCCTCGAGGCGCGCCATGAACCCGGCCAGCGCCGCCTCATGATCCGCTTTCCCTTCCTTCAGCTTCCAGGTGACCAGATAAACGCCCACGGCCGCTCTCCACGTAAGGCGGCAGGCGACCCCGATCGCCTCCGCTCAACAGAGATTATCTCACGCAAAGCCGCGAAGACGCAAAGGTATAGAGCCGAGAGGAGACCGCGGCTTCGCGTGAAAACAAAGGGCCCCGCCATCGCCGGCGGAGCCTCATTCTTACTCGTCATTGCGAGGAGCGTAGCGACGCGGCAATCCAGCCCTGACTCGAAGGCCCCACTGGATTGCCGCGCTTCGCTCGCAATGACGAGCCTGGCATGCCGTCAGCCGGAGCGAATCCGTGGCCCGGCGGGGGAAGCCCGCTTATTGCGCGTTCTCGGCCGGGACCTTGACGTCGACCTTGGGGACCTCGACGGTCTTGTTCTCGGTGCCGACGCTCACCTCGGGCGGGGTGACGTTATATTCGGGGAGCTGGCCGCCGGTCACGTTGACGTCGACATCGGGCATCTGGCCGTTCTTGGTCTTGTCGACGTCGCAGGCGCCGAGCGCGAGGGTGCCGGCCGCCGCGAGCAGGATGGTGATCTTCTTCATAAACGCCTCCATTCGCCCCCTCAAAGCAAGACGCCCCGGCAGACCGCCGAGGCGCCCGTCGGCAGGGGGAGTAATCCTGCCATTGCCGCTGCGTGACGCGACGCACTCTTAACCTGCGATAACAAACTATGTTCCGCCCGCGTCACGAAGGCGGCGCTCGGTCGACTCCCTGCCTTTCTTCAGGCGCAAGCCACCGCTTGCGGATGCGTTGCGCCCTCAGGCTTCCCGCCACGAGCAAATAGTGTCCGTCCATGTCACGGCCGAAGAGGATCCAGTCGGAGCTGTCGGAAAGCCAATCCCGAAAACGATCGGACCCATCGCCTTCGGCCAGTCTTGCGGGGAGGCGGACCGTGACGAAGCGAAGAAAGGCCCACCAGGCCAGGACGGCCGCGACGATCGGCCCCGCGATAGCGACGATCCACAGCGCCAAGCCGGTCGACCTCCCATGGGTTCGCCGCCGAATTACGCCGGACGACCCGCCTTCGCAAACGGGGGATGGAGATGAACATCAAGGCTCCGTGGTTCGTGGTCACTTTTCGGGACCGGCGTCGCCCCGATATTTGCGCTCCAGTCGGTCGAACACATCCTCCGCCGGCTTGGTCAGCCCGGCATCGGCGTCGGCGAGGCCGCGCCCAATCGAGGCATCGAGCGCCGCCAGGCGGTCATCGAGAGCGGACATGTCGGCGGTGCGGTCGTTCTTGACGGGCGCAGTGCAGTTCGTCCCCGTCGGCCCAGAAGCAGAGCGTCTCCCGGCCGACCAACGGCACCGACACTCCGATCGCGCGCCCGGCTTCGTCGCGGACGACGACCGGTGGCCCAGCCTCGATCCTGCCCAGCCCGGCGCCGAGCAGGTGTGTGATATCGTGGACTTCGACGCGCCCATAGTCGTCCATGTCGATCGGACCCTCGAGCGGGAGCCGGTCGACGATCAGGGTTTCGCCTTCCGCGCCGACGTCCAGGCGAAGACTCGAGCCGTCGTCAAAGACCAAGGCGAGGCGGAGCGGCTTCGCCCAATTAACCTGTCCTTCGAAAACATGCAGATCGGCGAGGATGGCGCTCAGCTTCATGGTCCGACCTAGCTTGTCTCACGTCAGGCCGCCAAGACGCAAAGGCTGGGAGCAGGCAGCAAACACGGTCTCTTCGGGGCGCCGCGGCTTCGCGTGAACCAAATCCTTTCTGAAATCTGCAGCTGCCCGGCTCCGCGTTCTTCGCGCCTCCGCGTGAAACAAAGGCCCCGCCATCGCTGGCGGAGCCCCTTGCTGAAGTCATCAGGTGCGGTGACCGGTCACCCCTCCACCAGCTTCGCTGGTCCCCCTCCCCATCCTCGCGGATGGGGAGGCAGAAGGGATCAATCGTCGTCGCGGGTCAGGAAGGCGGGAGCGAATTCCGGCTCGGGCCCGCCTTCGTCGCGGCCGCCGCCTTCGCCGCCGCGGCGGGGTCGGTCGCCCCGCGGGCGGTCGTCGCGGCCGCCGCGGTCGTCG
>JBJMTX010000007.1:0-55111 GCA_045811485.1 Allosphingosinicella sp. | reverse complement strand
GCGCGAGCTTTCGACGCACCGCGTACCGTACGGCGCGCATTTGCTGTGCGAGAGCGGGCACATCGTCAGCCGCGGCGACCGCATCGCCGAATGGGATCCGTCATTCAGCCCGGTCATCACCGAGAAGGGCGGCATCGTGAAGTTCCAGGACCTGGTCGAGGGCAAGACGCTCGTCGAGCAGACCGACGAAGCGACCGGCATCGCCCAGCGCGTGGTGACCGAGTTCCGCGGCTCCGCCCGTTCGAAGGAGGATCTGCGTCCGCGCGTCACCCTCCTCGACGAGCAGAGCGGCGAGGCCGCCCGCTACATGCTGGCGCCGGGCGCGATGCTGTCGGTCGAGGACGGCCAGAGGGTCGAGGGCGGCGAAGTGCTCGCCCGCGTCTCCCGCGAGGCGGCCAAGACCCGCGACATCACCGGCGGTCTGCCGCGGGTGGCGGAGCTGTTCGAGGCGCGCAAGCCCAAGGAGAATGCGATCATCGCCAAGGTCTCCGGCCGGGTCGCGTTCGGCAAGGACTATAAGGCCAAGCGCAAGATTGCGATCATTCCCGACGACGGTTCGGAGGCGGTCGAGTATCTGGTGCCCAAGTCGAAGGTCATCGACGTCCAGGAAGGCGATTACGTCAAGCGCGGCGACAATCTGATCGGCGGCTCGCCCGATCCGCACGACATCCTCGAGGTGCTCGGCGTCAAGGCGCTTGCCGAATATCTCGTCTCGGAGATCCAGGAGGTCTACCGGCTGCAGGGCGTGAAGATCAACGACAAGCATATCGAGGTGATCGTCCGCCAGATGCTCCAGAAGGTCGAGATCACCGAGAGCGGGGATTCGACCCTGCTCGCCGGCGAGCAGATCGACCTCCAGGAGATGAACGAGATCAACGCCCGCCTGAAGACGCAGAAGAAGCGGCTGGCCGAAGGCAAGCCGGTGCTTCTCGGAATCACCAAGGCGAGCCTCCAGACCCGAAGCTTCATCTCGGCCGCCTCCTTCCAGGAGACGACCCGGGTGCTCACCGAGGCTTCGGTCCAGGGCAAGATCGACACGCTCGACGGGCTCAAGGAGAATGTCATCGTCGGCCGCCTCATCCCGGCGGGTACCGGCGCGGGCATGAACCGGATGCGCATCGCCGCCACCAGCCGCGACGCCGCGCTTCGCGCCCAGCACCGCAAGCTGCAGGAGTCGCTGATCGCGGCCAACACGGCGGCCGAGGAGCATGCGGCGGAGCTCGCCCAGGGCCCCGAAGCGGCGATCGGCGACGATCCGCTCGCTGCGGTGGCCCCCGAAGGCCACGGCACCGACGCGGATGCCGGCGAGTATCTGCAGAGCTGACTCGTCATTGCGAGGAGCGTAGCGACGAAGCAATCCAGACGGCCTCTGAGGCCGCACTGGATTGCTTCGCTTCGCTCGCAATGACGAGCTTTACCCGATGAAGCTCGCCTTCACTCTCATCCTGGTCGCGCTGATGATCCTGCCCGCGGTCGCCGTCGCGGGGTATCGCTTCAGGCGCGCCTTGCGGGAGCGCGACGTCCGGAAGGACCGCGGCTAGTCTAGAAGGCCGAGGCTTTCAGCTCGGTGTCCGCGCGCTGCCAGGCTTCAGCGAGGTCGGCGTTGACCGTCGCCGAACTCTTCCCCTGCGCCTCCAGTGCCCGCGCCAGCCCGTGCAAGGCCCAGCCATTGCCCGGATTGCGCCTGAGGTCCTCGCGATAGACGGCTTCGGCTTCCGCCGGCCGTTTCGAGTCGAGCAGGGCTGCGCCGAGCAGGTGGCGGACCGGGAAGAATTCATCGGCCGGCTCGTTGTAGAGGAGCTTGTCCTCCTTCGCGACCGCCTGGCGGAGCAGGGCGATCGCCGCCGCCTTCCTGCCTTCGGCCATCGCGATCCGGGCCTTCGCCTTGAGCGCTCCGATCTCGTAGAGCGGCCTGGCGGGATTCTGCCCCTGAGTCGCTTCGGCGGGAACCTCCGAGATCGCGCGATCGAGCTGGGGCATCAGGGCCTTCGCTTCCGCCACCCGCCCCTTCGCCGCGAGCGCGGTCGCCCGGGCCTGGAGCCAGCCGATGGTGAGTCCGGCGAGCTTGGGATTGGGCGCCGGCTCGGCGATTATCTCGTCCCAGCGGCCGAAGCGGGCGAGGCCGTCATAGAGATAGGCGATCGACCAATCGAGGCCGGGCATGGCAAGCAGCATCGAGTCGGGCACCGCCGAGCGCGCGTCGCGGAGCGCCTTCACCGTCTCGGCGCGGCGCCCCTCCATCGCCGCCGAGAAAGCCAGGAACTGGTAATTGTGGATGAGGTACATCGGATAATAATCGGGCGGGGCGGTGAGGCCGAGATAGGCGACGTCGGCGGCGGCGCCCTTGCGGTTGGCCTCGGCTGCCTCTTCGTAGCGGCCGACGCGCTGGAAGATGTGGGCGGGCATGTGCTCGAGATGGCCCGCGGCGGGCATCATCCCCACCAGAGCCTGGGCCGAAGGCACGGCCTGGCCCGGATCGCGCGAAGCCTCGACGGCGTGGATCCAGTAGTGGTTGGCGCCCGGATGCTTCGGGTCCGCCGCAAGCACCTTCTTCAGCGCCGCGAGGATCGCCGGAGTGCCGGCGCCGGGCGTCCCGTCGGGGTTCCACAGCTTCCAGGGGTTGGTGTTCATCAGCGATTCGGCGAACATGGTCTGGACGTCCATGTCGTCGGGGAAGCGACGGGCGACGTCCTCCATCGCGGTCACGTAGCCGGCAAGGCGCGGCGCGCTGTTCGACGGGTCGAGGGGCTTGGCGGCGTCGTAGCGCTTGGCGAGGGCGGCGATCAGCGCCTGCTCGACGGGGCTGGCCGCGGCGGCATTGGCCTGGGCCTCGCGGAGCGCCTCCCAGCCGATGCGGGCGCGCGCCTCGCCCATCACCGGCATGTTGTAATTGGGCCCGAGGGTGAGCGCGACGCCCCAGAAGCAGGACGCGCATTTGGGGTCGATCTCCGCCGCCTTGGCGAAGGACCGGGTCGCCTCGTCATGGTTGAACGCCCAGAGGAAGCGCATGCCCTGGTCGAAATAGGCCTGCGCTTGCGGAGAGCCGGTGGTGACGGCGCGGTGGAAGGTGCCGAGGCCGTCGAACAACTGGGCGCCGCGGGCCCAGTCGGCCAGGGTCTCCAGCTTGGGCGGCGCGTGATCCTCGTGCTGGGCCAGAGCGGGCGTGGCCAAGGCCAGCGCAACGACGGGAAGGAGACGGAGAAGCTTCATCGCTGCACCCCCTGTGAGCGGAAAGCCCGACCATAACGTCATTCCCGCGAAAGCGGGAATCCAGCTCGGCGGCTGCACTGGATTCCCGCTTTCGCGGGAATGACGAGAGCAGGGGAGTGACGGCTGAGGTTGGCCTTCAGCATCCTTGCCGCTAGGGCGTAACGATGGACGCGACGGACCTCCGCATCGCCCTGTTCAGCGGCAACTATAATTACATCCGGGACGGGGCGAACCAGGCGCTCAACCGGCTGGTCGAATATCTTCTCCGCCAGGGGGCGGCGGTCCGGATCTATTCGCCGACCGTCGCCGAGCCCGCCTTTCCGCCGAACGGCGAGGTGGTGCACGTCCCCAGTATCTCCATCCCCCGCCGCAAGGAATATAAGTTCACGGTGATGATGCCGCCGCGGGTGCGGCGCGACATCGTCGCGTTCCGGCCCAACATCTTCCACGTCGCCAGCCCGGACCCGCTCGGTCATCGCGCCGTCACGCTCGCCCAGCGCCTCGACGTACCGGTGGTCGCCTCCGTCCACACCCGCTTCGAGACCTATTTCCGCTATTACGGCCTCGCCTTCCTCGAGCCGCTGATGGAGGCGATTCTCAGGCGCTTCTATCGCCGCTGCGACGCCATCTTCGCGCCGTCCGATTCGATGGCGCAGCTGCTTCGCGAGCAAAGGATGAGCTACAATGTCGGGATCTGGACCCGGGGGATCGACCGCGCGATCTTCAATCCCGACCGCCGCGATACCGGGTGGCGGCGCTCGCTCGGGATCGGCGACGACGAGCCGGTGATCGGCTTCGTCGGCCGGCTGGTGATGGAGAAGGGGCTCGACGTCTTTTCCGAGACGATCGACTGCCTCGAGCGGCGGCAGGTGCGGCACAGGATAATGGTCGTCGGCGAGGGGCCGGCGCGCGAATGGTTCGAGCAGCGTCTGCCCGACGCCGTCTTCCTGGGCTTCCAGCAGGGCGCGGAGCTCGGCCGCGCGGTCGCCTCCATGGACATGCTCTTCAACCCGTCCGTCACCGAGACGTTCGGAAACGTCACTCTTGAGGCGATGGCGGCGGGGCTTCCGGTGGTGGCGGCGATCGCCACCGGAAGCCAGAGCCTGGTCGAGGACGGAGTCACCGGCCGGCTGGTCAGGGCCGGGGCGATCGAGGGCTTCGCCTCGGCGCTCGAAGCCTATTGCCGCTCGCCGGGATTGCGGTGGGGCGCGGGCCGGGCGGGCTGCGAGGCGAGCCGCCGCTACGGCTGGGACGAGGTCAACCAGGCGCTCGTCGACGGTTATCTGAGGGTCATCCGCCAGCGGCGCCGAGGCCTCCGCCCGCCGTTCCGGAGCCCGGTGCCGTGAGCCTCCTGGCGCTTCTGCTCGGCGCCGCCCCGCCTCGGCCCCCGCTCTATCTCGGCGCCGACCTTTCCTACGTGAACGAGATGGAGGATTGCGGCGCGGTCTACCGCAGGCACGGGCGGCCGGCCGATCCGTTCGCGCTCCTGAAGTCGGCGGGCGGCAACCTCGTCCGGGTACGCATCTGGAACGACGCGAAATGGACGCGCTACAGCAACCTCGCCGACGTCAGGAAGACGATCGCGCGGGCGAAGGCCCAACACCTGCAGGTGCTTCTCGATTTCCATTATTCCGACGACTGGGCCGACGGCGACAAGCAGATCGCGCCGGCCGCGTGGGCGGGCCTCGGTCCGGAGGCGCAGTCGAAAGCCCTCTACGATTATACGCGCGGGATCCTCGCCGCGCTCGACCGCGACGGGCTGATGCCGGAGCTGGTCCAGGTCGGCAACGAAACCAATCCCGAGCTGATGGGCGGAACCAGGGACAAGCCGATCGACTGGAAGCGCAACGCGCTGCTGCTCAACGCGGGGCTGCGCGCCGTGCGGGATGCAGGACGGGTGAGCAGGATCGCGCCGCGGATCATGCTCCACATCGCCCAGCCGGAGAATGTCGAGCCCTGGTTCGAGGCGGCGGCGAGCGCCGGGGTGACCGATTACGACCTGATCGGGATCAGCTATTACCGCAAATGGTCGACCCGCTCGATCGCCGAGCTGGGCGAGACGATCGGACGGGTGAAGGCGCGCTTCGGCAAGGACGCTCTGGTGGTCGAGACGGCCTATCCCTTCACCGGCGAGGGCGCCGACCAGGCGCCCAACCTGCTCGGGGCGGACACGCTCATCCCCGGCTATCCGGCGACTCCGCAGGGCCAGAAGCGTTATCTGATCGATCTCACCCAAGCGGTCGTCGATCATGGCGGCGTCGGAGTCGTCTATTGGGAGCCGGCCTGGGTCTCGACCTCCTGCAAGACCCGCTGGGGCACCGGCTCCAACTGGGAGAATGCCGCCTGGTTCAGCCTCGACCGCCACGAGGCGCTGCCGGCGTTCGATTTCCTGGGGAAAAGGTACCGGCCACGGAAGCGCTGAGACGGAACGCCGCTCCGGCGGGGCGGTTCTAGGGGCAGGAGGCAGGATGTCTGACTTCGCCGCCCTGCGCGAGAGGATGGTCCAGCGCCAGATCGCCGCGCGCGGGATCAAGGGGCGGCGGCTGCTCGACGCGTTCAGGGCCGTTCCGCGCGAGGAATTCGTGCCCGAGGGCGTGCGCGAGCTCGCCTATGAGGACGGACCGCTTCCGATCGAGGCCGACCAGACCATCTCGCAGCCCTATATCGTCGCCATGATGATCGAGGCGGCCGAGGTGGCGCCCGGCGACCGGGTGCTCGAGATCGGCGCCGGCTCGGGCTATGCGGCGGCGGTGACCGCGCAGATCGCGGAGGAGGTGGTCGCGGTCGAGCGCCACTGCGCGCTGGTCGAGATCGCC
This sequence comes from Allosphingosinicella sp., assembly GCA_045811485.1. Classification (GTDB taxonomy): domain Bacteria; phylum Pseudomonadota; class Alphaproteobacteria; order Sphingomonadales; family Sphingomonadaceae; genus Allosphingosinicella. The sequence goes on along the minus strand of JBJMTX010000007.1, from coordinate 49,085 downwards.
CGCGAGCGGATGGCGAGGCTCGGCTATTCCAATGTCCGGATCGTCGAGGGCGACGGAACCTCCGGCCTCCCCGGCGAGGCGCCGTTCGAGGCGATATTGTGCGCGGCGAGCGGAAGCCACGTCCCTGAGGTCCTCAAGGGCCAGCTCTCGATCGGCGGGATCCTGGTGATGCCTGTGGGGGAGCCCGATTCGGTGCAGCGGCTGATCAAGGTCACCCGCCGCGGCGAGACGGACTATGTCGAGGAGGATCTCGGGCCGGTCCGGTTCGTGCCCCTGATCGGCGCCCACGGCTGGGCCGATCCCTCTCCGGCGGACCGCTCGCTGCCGAAGTTGATCGCCGTCTCGGCCGAGCCTCTGCCCGAGATCGAGGATGAGGCCTTCGCCGAGGCGTTCGATCGCTTCGCCGACGCGCGAATCGTCCTGCTCGGCGAGGCGAGCCACGGGACCTCCGAATTCTACCGCGCCCGCGCCGCGATCACCCGCCGGCTGATCGAGCGGCACGGCTTCAATATCGTCGCCGTCGAGGCCGACTGGCCCGACGCCGCCAGCCTCGACCGCTACGTCCGCCACCGCTCGAAGCGCGAGGGCGAGGAGGCCGCCTTCCAGCGCTTCCCGACCTGGATGTGGCGCAACACCGACGTCGACCGGTTCTTGCGCTGGCTGCGTGGGTGGAACGAGGGGCGCGCCTACGAGGACATGTCCGGCTTTTACGGCCTCGACCTCTACAATCTCGCCGCCTCGATCCGCGCCGTGATCGACTTCCTCGACGAGGCCGACCCGGAGGCGGCGCGCGTGGCGCGCATGCGCTACGGCTGCCTCCAGCCGTGGGTCCGCGATCCCGCTTCCTACGGGCTGATGGCGGTCAGCGAGGGCTATGGCCGTTGCGAGGCCGGAGCCGTGCAGATGCTCCGGGACCTGCTCCGGCGCCGAATGGACTGCCTCGGTGAGGAATGCGACGAATGGCTCGACGCCGCCGGCAATGCGCGGCTGATCGCGAACGCCGAACGCTATTACCGGGTCATGTACTATCGCTCGGCCGACAGCTGGAATCTGCGCGACACCCATATGTTCGAGACGCTCTGCCAGCTGCTCGAGGCGAAGGGGCCGGATTCGAAGGCGGTGGTCTGGGCGCATAACAGCCATATCGGCAACGCCGCCTTCACCGAGATGGGCCAGATGCGCGAGGAGCTCAACATCGGTCAGCTCGTCAAGGAAAGGTTCGGAGATCGCTCGCGGCTGATCGGCTTCGGCACCCACGCCGGCACCGTCGCCGCGGCGACCGACTGGGACGAGCCGATGGAGATGAAGGACGTGCGTCCGTCGCTTCCCGGGAGCTATGAGCGGCTGTGCCATGAGAGCGGCGTTCCGCGCTTCCTCCTCGATCTGCGGGAGGGCGAGGCCGCGGAGGCGCTGGCCGAGCCGCGGCTGGAGCGGTTCATCGGAGTGATCTACCGGCCCGGGACGGAGCGCTGGAGCCATTATTCCGAGGCCGAGCTTTCGCGCCAGTTCGACGCGTGGGTCTGGTTCGATGAGACGAAGGCGGTGACTCCGCTCGGCGAGGAGCCGGAAGGCGGGGAGGATGAGACCTACCCGTTCGGGCTGTAGCGCCGGGAAACCCCTCTCCCGTTCTTACGGGAGAGGAGGGGCCCATCCGCGAAGCGGGTGGGAGGTGAGGGTCTTGCTGATTCTGCGGTACAGACCCTCACCTCCCAAGCCTTCGGCTTGGGCCCCTCCTCTCCCGCGAAAGGCGGGAGAGGGGTTTGCAGCGCCCCTTCCTTCCGCCAAGGCGCTGAAATGACCCTCGATCTCGCCGCCCTCTACGAGCACCCGACCTGGTTCGAGCCCCTGTTCGCCGCGCTCGAACGGCGCGGGGTCGCCTATGAGGCGATCCGGCTCTCCGACCACAGCTTCGATCCCGCCTCCCGGGAAATCCCGGCTCCCGTCGTCCTCAGCCGCGTCGCCATGTCGGGCTTCCTTCGCGAGGCCGAGCATGGCGTGTTCTACGCCGAGGCCTTGCTCGCCCACTGGGCGGCCAACGGCGCCCGGGTGCTTAACGGCGCCGAGGTGATCGCGGTCGATTCGTCCAAGGCGCGCCAGCTCTCGCTGATCTCGGGCCTCGGCTACGGCGCGCCCGAGACCCGCGTCGTCCACCGCCGCGAGGATCTGCTCGCCGCCGCCCGGACGATGCGCTGGCCGCTCCTCGTCAAGGCCAATCTCGGCGGCTCCGGCGCCGGCATCGTCCGCTACGCCAGCGAGGATGAGCTGGCAGGTTCGATCGCCGAGGGCAGCGTGCCCGAGAGCGTCGACAATGTCCTGCTCGTCCAGGATTACGTGCCGGCGCGGGGCGGGGTCATCACCCGGGTCGAGACGCTCGCCGGACGCTTCCTCTACGCGATCGAGGTGGAAAGCGGCGGCGACAGCTTCGACCTCTGCCCCGCCGACGCGTGCCTCGCTTTGCCGGGGCGCTCGCCGGTCCGGATGACGGCGGTCGAGCCGCCCGGCGACCTGATCGAGGCGGCTGAGCGGATCGCGCGGGCGGCGGGGCTCGACGTCGGCGGGGTCGAATATGCGATCGATGACCGCGACGGCACGGCCCGCTTCTACGACATCAACGCTTTGTCCAATTTCGTCGCGAATCCGCTGGACGTGCTCGGCTGGGACCCGCACGACCGGCTCGTCGACTTTCTCGTGGATGAGATCGGTAAAGCGAAATGAGGTTCGGCTACTGGATGCCCGTCTTCGGCGGCTGGCTGAGGAACGTCGAGGACGAGGGGATGGCGGCGAGCTGGGACTATGTCCGCCGCCTGACGGTGAGGAGCGAGGAGACGGGCTGGGACCTGAGCCTGATCGCCGAATTGAACCTCAACGACATCAAGGGCGTCGAGGCGCCGGCGCTGGACGCCTGGTCGACCGCGGCGGCGCTTGCCGCGGTGACCGAGCGGCTCGAGCTGATGGTCGCGGTCCGGCCCAATTTCCACCAGCCCGCTTTGTTCGCCAAGCAGGCCGCCAATATCGACAATATCAGCGGCGGGCGGCTGTCCCTGAACGTCGTCTCCTCCTGGTGGGCCGACGAGGCGGAGCAATATGGGCTCCAGTTCGACCAGCATGACGATCGCTACGCCCGCACCCGCGAATGGCTCGACGTGGTCGACGGGCTGTGGAGCGAGAAGCGCTTCACCTACGAGGGCGAGCGCTACAAATTGAAGGACGCGATCTGCGAGCCCAAGCCCGTCTCCAGGCCGCGCCCCACCATCTACGCGGGGGGCGAGAGCGAGGCGGCCAAGACGATGATCGCCGAGCAGTGCGACGCCTATGTGATGCACGGCGATCCGGTCGAGGCGGCGGCGCCCAAGATCGCCGACATGGCAGCCCGGCGCGAGCGGGCCGGCGGCGCGCCGATGCGCTACGGAATGGCCGCCTACGCGATCGTCCGCGACAGCGAAGCGGAGGCGAGGCGCGAGGTCGAGCGGATCACCGCTTTGCCCCCGGTCCCGCCCAAGGGCTTCGACAATTTCGACCAATGGCTGTCGGGCACCCAGCTCGAGCGCGAATTGAAGCTCCAGGAATATTCGGTGTCGAACCGCGGGCTGAGGCCCAACCTCGTCGGCACGCCGGAGCAATTGCGCGAGCGGATCGAGGCATATGAGGAAGCGGGGCTCGACCTGCTCCTGCTCCAGATGAGCCCGCAGACCGAAGAGATGGACCGTTTCGCCGAGCAGGTGATCGCGCCGATGAAGGCCCGGTAGCCGTCATTGCGAGCGAAGCGCGGCAATCCAGCGCCCGTTCGTCGCCGGCCCAGAGTCTGGATTGCTTCGTCGCTGCGCTCCTCGCAATGACGGGCTGGAGAGGAGAGATGATGGACGGCGAGGTCAGGAACAACCAGGCGGCGAGCCAGTACGAGCTGGAGATAGACGGCCATCTCGCCCTCGCCGCCTACCGGCTCCGGCCCGGCCGGATCAGCTTCACCCACACCGAGGTGCCCGAGGCGCTGGCCGGGCGGGGGATCGGCAAGCGCCTGGTCAAGGCGGCGCTCGACGACGTCCGCGCGCAGGGGCTCAAGGTGGTGCCGATCTGCCCGTTCGTGAAGCATTATATCGACACCCATCCCGAGGAGCAGGACCTGCTCACCTGATCCGTCGCCCCAGCGAAGGCTGGGGCCCCGGGAGGTGAAGGGCGCTGCGTTCATCACTCCTCGGGGTCCCAGCCTTCGCTGGGACGACGGGGATCAAAACGACGAACGAACGCCCATCACCAGGCTCTTCGTCTCCGGATCGTCGCCCTCCGCGCGGGTCATCCGCGCCGTCCGGCCGAGGTCGCGCGACCAGCTGAGACCGGCATAGGGGGCGAGCTTGCCGTCGAGGAACTCGTAGCGCAGCCTGAGGCCGGCCTCGGCATAGCCGAAGCCGCGGCCGAGGCCGAGCTCCGGAACGTCCTTGCCGTACCAGTCCAGCTCGGCGCTGGGCTGGAGGATGAGCGGCGCCTCCTTCCACAGCGGCCAATCCCAAAAGCCGGCGACCCGAGCGCTCGCTTCGCCCTTGTTCGAGAGATAGGCCCAGGCGCCGAACCACAGGTCCGATTCGTTGTCGTACTGGAAGCCGAGCACGCCGTAGCCGCGGTCCGCCCCGGACTGGGTGTCGTAGCGAAGCCCGATATTGGCGTCCCACGGACCGCCTAGGTTGCGGCTGTAGAAGGCGTCCCATTCCGCATAATCCGGGACCTTGCCGGCCACGCCTTCGCCGTTGCTCCCGAGCCAGAGCCGGTTGCGCTTGCCGCCGGCGAGCGCCGAGAAATCCCAGGCGAAGCCGTCCTCGCCGCGCTGGGCGGAATATTCGAAGCGGTCGAGCAGGCCCCAGCGAAGCCAGCGCCGAGCCTCGGCGGTCGCCGCGGGGTCCGGAGGCGTATCGGCATCCACCGGTGCGGCATCGAGACGCCGCGGCTGGGCAAGGCTTTCGTCGGCGACCGCGACATAATCGAGCCGTTGCGCGGCGGCCGGGGCCGCGATCGACGCGATGAGGCAGAGGGCGGGACCGACGCGAGAATGCATGCGGTCCCCATAAGGCGGGACGGTTAAAGGCCGCTTAGGGCCGAAACACCGCGATCATCGGGCCGAGGGAGGAATAGGCGTCCTTGCGCCCGGCGCCCGGGTCCCAGAGGCTGGAGACGGTTCCGTCGAGGAAAAGGGCGTCGGTGCAGCCGAGCTCGTCGCGGAACAGGCGGGCGAAGCGGCCGAACGAAACGCCTTCCTCGCTGATCGCGAACCAGGCCGTGCGCGGCCCGGCGACGCCGACGCCGTTGCGGACGAGGCGCGAAGGTCCGTCGGCATCGAAGCGCGGATGGAGCTTGCCGCGGATCACCAGCATCGGCCCCGACTGGGTCGCCCATCGCACCGGCCGCTTCGTCTTGGCGAAAAGGTTGCTGGGCGTGACCGAAACAAGTCCACGAGCGTCGACGGCGAAGACGCCGTTGGGCTGAAGGTGGAAATTGCCCGGGCCGGAGCGCAGGTTGAGGCGATGGCGGGTGACCCCGTTCTCGACGTAGAGGCCGATCGGGCGGCCATTCTCGTCGTACATGCCGGCGTTCATCGCGAAGCGGAGCGCTTTCGCCTCGCCGCCGAGCCGGGCCTCCAGCGCCTCGAAGCTGCGCAGCGGTCCAGCATCGCCGTCGAGGATCAAGGCGAGGCGGTCCCGACCGGCCTCGTACCGGCACACGGTGAAACGACTTCCTTCGAACCGGCGCTGCTCGCACGCGGCAGCGTCGGCGGCCGCGGGGGAAGGGTCCGGTGGCGCGCGGGGCTGTTCCTCCGCCCGGCATCCGGCCAGCAGCGCGGCCGCCAGCGCAAGCCTAAAGCGAATAGCCGCCGTCGCTGACCAGGCAGGCGCCGGTCATGAAGCCCGCCTCGTCGGAGAGGAGGAAGGCGATCTGGGCGGCGATCTCCTCGGGCTTGCCGAAGCGGGCGAGCGGCGTTCGTGCCGCCATCGCCTTGAAGGTCGCCTCCTTGCCGTCGCGCTCGACCATTTCGGCGAAGCTCGCCAGGCCCTCCCAGATCGGAGTCTCGACTCCGCCCGGAGCGATCGAATTGACCCGGATCCCGAGCGGGGCGCCTTCCTTCGCCGCGATCCGGGCGAGGTGGATGACGGCGGCCTTCGACGCGCCGTAGGCGGCGATCCCCGGCTCCGCCTTGAGGCCGGCGGCCGACGCGGTGAGGACGATCGCTCCCCCGCTCTCGCGCATCGCCCGCATCGCCGCCTGCAGGGTGAGGAAGACGCCGTCGAGGTTGACCGACATGACTCGGCGCCAATCCGAAAAGCCGAGATCGGCGATCGGCCCGCCTTCGCCGATTCCGGCATTGACGACGGCATGGGTGAGGCCGGTCAGGTCCTCGCGTTCCCACAGGCTCTCGTCGCAGACGTCGCCGATCCGGATCTGGCGCTCGCAGGGCAAGGTGAAGGCGAAATCGCGAAGCCTGTCCTCGTCGCGGTCGATCAGGATCAGCTTGCGTGCCCCCGCCTCGGCAAGCCGGGTCGCGGTCGCCGCGCCGATCCCGGAAGCGGCGCCGGTGATCAGGGCGATGGCGTTTTCGAAGCTGGGCATTGGGGGGAGTGTAAGCCAATCGTCACCCCGGCGGAAGCCGGGGCCCAGGAACACGGTATAGGATGAATTGGTCTTAAGCGCCGGCGTTCCTGGGTCCCGGCTTCCGCCGGGATGACGGGTTCAGGCCGCGTCGCCGATGCCGAGCTCGCCGAGCTTCCGGTAGAGGGTGGAGCGCCCGATCCCCAGCCGCCGTGCGACCTCGGTCATCCGGCCGCGATAATGGCCGATGGCGAGGCGGATGACGTCGGCCTCGATCGCCTCGAGCGGGCGAAGGTTGCCGTCGGGATCGTAGAGCGTGATCCCGGGCCCGTTGGACAAAGCCGCCTGCTGCGAGGCGCCGTTGAGGGCGGGCCGGTGGAAGTCGCTGGCCCGGCGCGAAAGCGAGGATTCCTGGGCGATCTGCGGGAAATCGGTGGCGGTGAGGGCATTGCCGTCGCACAGCACGGCGGCGCGGAAGAGGGCGTTCTGGAGCTGGCGGACATTGCCCGGCCAGCCGTAGCGCATCAGCACTTCGAGCCCGTCGTCGGTGATCGAAAGATGGCGCATGCCCGGCTGCTCCGCGATCCGGGCGAGCAGGTGGCGGGCGAGCGGCGGAATGTCGCTGGCCCGGTCGCGCAGGGGGGGGATCGGAACGTGGACGACGTTCAATCGGTAATAGAGGTCCTCGCGGAAGCGGCCTCGGGCGACCTCCTCGGCGAGCCGGCGGTTGGTCGCGGCGATGATTCGGACGTCGACCGTGTGGACGACGCGGCTGCCGATGCGCTGGATCTCGCCGGTCTCGAGCGCTCGGAGAAGCTTGACCTGGGTGTCGAGCGGAAGCTCGCCGATCTCGTCGAGGAACAGGGTCGAGCCGTCGGCATCCTCGAACCGGCCGATATGGCGGTCGAAGGCGCCGGTGAAGGCGCCCTTCTCGTGCCCGAACAGAACCGATTCGACGAGGTTCTCCGGGATGGCGCCGCAATTGACCGTGACCATCGGCTTTCGGCCGCGCGGGGAGGAGCTATGGATCGCCTGGGCGATCACTTCCTTGCCCGATCCGCTCTCGCCCTCGATGAGGACGGAGACCCGGGCGCGGGCGGCCTTCGCCGCCACCGCCAGGGCCGAGCGGAACGGCGGCGCCGAGCCGACGATCTCCTCGAAGGCGAGCGGCTTGTTCGAGATCTTCTCGGAAAGCGGTCGAAGCTCGCCGCCGCCGCGGCGGCGACGGTCTGTGGCGGCGTTCAGGGCCGCGAGCAGGCTGTCGGGGGCAATCGGCTTGACGAGGAAATCGTGTGCGCCGGCGCGCATCGCCTCGACCGCGACCGCGACCGAGGTCTGGGCGGTCATGACGAGGAGCGGAAGATCGGGCCGCATCGCCCTGATCTGCTGGATGAGCGCGGTGCCTTCGGGGCCGGGCAGCCAATGGTCGAGCAGGATGGCGTCGACCGGCGGGCCGTCCAGCTCGGCGAGCACCTTGCCGGCGGCGTCGACGTCGGGCGCGCCCCGGACCCACCAGCCGGCGCGCGCGCCGATGGCGGTGACGAGGCGGCGCTGGGCCGGCTCGTCGTCGATCAGCAGCAGGCAGCGCGTCGGATCCGGCCGCATCGTCTCTCCTCATGACTCCCTGCGCCAGGCTCTAACCGCGCTCGGTAAAGTTCGGCTTAAGAACGCCGGCCTTCCATCGCCGCCGCCGCGTTGATAAGAGCGGGCGCGAGCAGAGGAGCACGAGGACGGACATGGCGGCGGAAGGCGAGATCGAGAAGGAAGTCATCACCCACCGCAAGGGCTATGAGTCCTTCACCGTCCTGATGAAATGGGGCGCGATCGTCTGCGTGATCGTCGGCTTCATCGTCATCCTGCTCATTCGCAAATAAGCCGGGCGCGTGAAGCTCGCGGTCCTCAAGGAGACGGCCGAGGCCGAGCGAAGGGTCGCGGCGACGCCCGAGACGGTGAAGAAGCTCGCCGCGCTCGGCGCCGAGGTCGCCGTCGAGGCGGGGGCGGGGCTCGCCGCCTCGATCTCCGATTCCGATTATGAAGCCGCGGGCGCAACGGTCGGTGCGCGCGACTCGGTGCTTCAAGGCGCCGACGCGGTGCTCGCCGTTCAGGCCCCCGACCCGGCCTCGCTCGCCGGGGCCAGACCGGGCGCGCTCGTCGCGGCCCTGTTCGATCCGTTCCGCCAGCGCGAGCGGGTCGAAGCCTATGCCTCGGCCGGGCTCGAGGCGCTGGCGATGGAGTTCATGCCCAGGATCACCCGCGCCCAGTCGATGGACGTCCTCTCGAGCCAGGCCAATCTCGCCGGCTACAAGGCGGTGCTCGATGCCGCGGCCGAATATGGCCGGGCCTTCCCGATGATGATGACGGCGGCGGGCACCATTCCCGCGGCGAGAATCTTCATCATGGGGGTTGGAGTCGCCGGCCTGCAGGCGATCGCGACCGCCCGCCGCCTCGGCGCGATGGTCTCGGCGACCGACGTCCGGGCCGCGACCCGCGAGCAGATCGAGAGCCTCGGCGCCAGGGCGGTGTTCGTCGAGAAGGTCGCCGGGATCGAGGGCGAGGGCGCGGGCGGCTACGCGACCGAGATGTCCGACGAGTACAAGGCGGCGCAGGCCGAGCTCGTCTCCGCCCATATCGCCAAGCAGGATATCGTCATCACCACCGCTTTGATCCCTGGGCGGCCCGCCCCGCGGCTGATCGGCGACGCCCAGATCGCCTCGATGCGGCCGGGGAGCGTCGTCGTCGATCTCGCCGTCGAGCAGGGCGGCAATGTCGAAGGCTCCGCGCCCGGCGAGACGGTCGAGCGCCACGGCGTGCGCATCGTCGGCCACCGCAACGTCCCCAGCCGACTCGCCGCCGACGCCTCCGCCCTCTACGCCCGCAACCTCTACAATTTCCTCTCCGCCTTCTGGGACAAGGAGGCCGGCCGCCCCGTCCTCCCCGACGACGACGAGATCGCCAGGGGCGTCCGGCTGACCCGCGGCGGGACGATGGTCAGCGAGCGACTCGCCGGCTGAGCGAAAAAGCGGCGCTTTTCCCTCTCCGCCGCGGTTGACAGCGCTCCTCGCCGACCCTATCTGCGCTCCATCCCGATAACCGGTCGTCCGGCGGCGCTTTCGTGCGCGCGTCGGCTATCGCTGTTTTCGGGCCCAAAGCGACGAGATGGGGCGGCGGCCATCCCGCCCCGTGGAGCAGGAGAAAGACATTTATGGCACGTATTGCGGGGGTTAACATCCCGACAAACAAGCGCGTCGAGATCGCGCTGACCTATATTCACGGAATCGGCCGCACCAAGGCCAGGGAGATCACCGCCAAGCTCGGAATCGCGCCCGAGCGCCGGGTCCAGGACCTGACCGACCAGGAGGTCCTCCAGATCCGCGAGTCGATCGACGCCGACTATACGGTCGAGGGCGACCTCCGCCGCGAAGTCGCGATGAACATCAAGCGCCTGATGGACCTCGCCTCCTACCGCGGGCTCCGTCACCGCAAGGGCCTCCCGGTCCGCGGCCAGCGCACCCACACCAACGCCCGCACCCGCAAGGGCAAGGCCAAGCCGATCGCCGGCAAGAAAAAGTAAGGGATCGGATCAATGGCCCAGGCACCGCAGCGCCTCCGCAGGCGCGAACGCAAGAACATCACCGCCGGCGTGGCTCACGTCAACGCCAGCTTCAACAACACGATGATCACCATCACCGACGCCCAGGGCAATGCCATCGCCTGGTCGAGCGCGGGGATGATGGGCTTCAAGGGCAGCCGCAAGTCGACTCCCTATGCCGCCCAGGTCGCCGCCGAGGATGCCGGCAAGAAGGCCGCCGAGCACGGCGTCCGCACCCTCGAGGTCGAAGTGGAGGGCCCGGGCTCCGGACGGGAGTCCGCCCTCAGGGCGCTCCAGGCGGTCGGCTTCCAGATCACCTCGATCCGCGACGTCACGCCGATCCCGCACAACGGCGTCCGCCCGTCCAAGCGCCGCCGCGTCTAGCGGGTTTCGGCCGAAGCCTTGTTTCGGCCGAATGAAGAAGTTTGAAATCGGGAGCGCACGTCTCCCCCAAGCCAGAGGTATATAATGGCCGTCAACGCTAAGAACTGGCAGGAAATGAAGAAACCCAATGCGCTCGAGAAGCGCGCCGCCGGGGGCGATTCGCGCCGCCGCGCGACCTTCGTCGCCGAGCCGCTCGAGCGCGGCTTCGGTCTGACGCTCGGCAACTCGCTCCGCCGGGTATTGCTCTCGTCGCTTCAGGGCGCCGCCGTCACCTCGATCAAGATCGAGGGCGTGCTTCACGAGTTCTCGAGCCTCGCGGGCGTCCGCGAGGACATGACCGACCTCGTCCTCAACGTGAAGCAGGTTGCGCTCCGAATGGAGGGCGACCAGCCGCGCCGGCTCGCCCTCTCGGCCACCGGCCCCGGCGAGGTCACCGCCGGCCAGATCGCGACGACGGGCGACATCGAGGTGATGAACCCCGATCTCGTCCTCTGCCACCTCGACGACGGCGCGACGCTCAACATGGAGCTGACCGCCGAGGCCGGCAAAGGCTACCAGCCCGCCGCCTCCAACCGCCCGGCCGACGCGCCGATCGGGCTCATCCCGGTCGACGCGCTCTACTCGCCGGTGCGCCAGGTCAGCTACAAGGTCGAGAACACCCGAGTCGGCCAGGAGCTCGACTACGACAAGCTCACCCTGACGGTCGAGACCGACGGCACCGTCACCCCCGACGACGCCGTCGCCTATGCCGCTCGCATCCTCCAGGACCAGCTCCAGCTCTTCGTCCACTTCGACGACAGCCTGGTCAGCCACGTCCCGACGCATGCGGGCCACGCGGTGAGCGCGGCGGACGCGGAAGCCGACGCCAACCAGCTCAACCGCTACCTCTTGAAGAAGGTGGACGAGCTCGAGCTCTCGGTGCGCAGCGCCAACTGCCTCAAGAACGACAACATCATCTACATCGGCGACCTGGTGCAGAAGACCGAGGCGGAGATGCTCCGGACGCCCAATTTCGGGCGGAAGTCGCTGAACGAGATCAAGGAGGTGCTTTCGAGCATGGGGCTGCGGCTGGGGATGGATATCCCGGGCTGGCCGCCCGAAAACATCGAGGAGATGGCCAAAAAGCTGGAGCAGGAATTGCTTGGCTGACGCCGCACGTCGCAAAGTGGTACTTTGCGCCGGGTGAGAGAAAGGGGAGGGCCGCTTCGGCGGCCCTTTTCTTTTGGGCCATCTCCTCGATGTTTGAAGGCGGCCAACGGCCCTTCGAGCCGCTCATGTTGCTCGTGGGGCTCCGCTGCCGCACAAGGCCGAATGCCAGCTTCTCACCCACCACGACTTCTTTGGCCGCCCGACCCTCTCGACGTCGTGATTCACACCGAAGTCCGAATTCGGGATTCGCACCCCAATTACGTCGCGGCGAAGGGTGGCGACGTGGAGGCGGCGCTTGTCCTGGCCATAGACTTGGTCAGCGACGATGCGGCTCGCGATCTCAGGCGTATCATCGGCGACCGGACTGCCGTCCTCCTGCCGGTCGTGGCCGATGAGACCAGGGGCTTCAATGCCATTCCGGACGCCATGGCGCAGGTATTGTCGCGCGAGCTCGGCCTGGAAGCGGTCGCCGGCGACGTCGTCCAGACCAACAAGGTCGGTCACACCCGGGCGCCCACCTTTCAGCGGATCGTCACGCCGGCCACCTTTGGCGGACAGGTGCGGCGCGATACCGACTATGTGCTGGTGGACGATCATGTCGGGCTGGGCGGAACCTTGGCTAACCTCCGGGGCTATGTGGAGGCGCGGGGCGGCCGCGTCGTTGCAATCACTGCCTTGACCGAAAGCCGGGAGGCACGGCGAATTTCGCTACGCCCCGAAACGCTCGCCATGCTAAGGGAGCGCCATGGGAAAGAGCTCGACACCTTCTGGACCGCCCAGTTCGGCTACGGGATCGACTGCCTCACCGAAATCGAGGCCCAGAACCTATGTCGTCAGCCATCCCTTGCCGCCATCGAGGATTTCCTGGCTCAGGCGGCAATCGAAGCGCGTGGCCGCGGCCTCGATCCGGCGGCTGGACGGCGAGGCTGAGGGCTGACCGGCGGCTTCGGGCTCGCCTGCTTAATCAACCCATCCTTCTGGAGCTTCGCGGTTCCAGGCACGTGCCTGGCACCGATTGGCCCTTGAGGTCTACTCATTGAACGACGCCACTAGCCCGAGTAGCGTGCCGTTGCAGGGAGAGTCGGATGCAACGAAGGTGGCAAAAATTCGAGGACCAAGTCCGCGGCGTGGCCTCGTTCATCCACGGCCGTCCATGCGCCCCGGGTCGGCTGCATGGGAATGATATCGATGGCATCATCGACGTTGCCTCGGACTATCGGGTACTCATCGAAATAACGGTTCAGCATACATTGGCTAAGGTCCGTGAAGACCTCACAAAACTCACTAATGCGAAAAACGCCGAAATGGCCCGAGGTACTTACTGCAAATGCTACGTGGTCATTGCTAGCGAACCAACCACAGCCATGCTTGAGGGTGGAGATTCGGCGCATATAATAGTTTGCTCCATCCATAGTTTTGCAGCTCTATTCATTGAGTACGAGCGATACAGAAGCGCTAGATTGATCTCTCCCTTCGGCAGCGCGGTCGATCCACAGACAGGTGAACGTGACGAGATTACCTATGTTCCAGTACAGTACATTGATCGCTCGTCTCGGAGGGAATACACCTCAACGCAGATCGCGGAACGACTTACCGAGGGCAAGCATGTAATTCTTCTTGGCGAGTACGGGAGTGGTAAGAGTCGCTGCATTAGCGAAGTCTTCACCAGCCTCTCAGCAGCATGGGGCGAGATATTCACATTCGCGTTTGCCCTCAATCTGCGGGAATGCTGGGGCATGAGGACAGGGGAAGAGCTGATTCGGAGGCATATGCTGAGCCTCGGTCTTGATGACATCGCGCCGGCTGCGGTTAAGGTTACTAACAGGCGCGCGGCAATTTTTTTGTTGGACGGTTTCGATGAAATGGGTTCACAATCGTGGACCGTAGATGACGCCAAGTTAAAGCAGCTTCGCGCGCAAGCGTTAGAGGGCGTAAAAGATATAGCCAGAAACTCTGGAACGGGCCTACTGGTTGCTGGTCGCGAGCATTATTTCACTTCCAGAGATGAGATGTTCTCAGCTCTCGGCCTCAACGAGCGAGACACGATTGTCCTCCACGCCAACGACGAATTTACTGTCGAACAAATGGAGCAATATTTTGATGCCGCAGGTATAGTAATTAGTCTGCCAGCTTGGTTGCCGCGCCGCCCTTTGATATGTCAGACTATTTCTCGCCTCGATGACGAGGATTTTGATAGGATGTTTGGGCTTGAGAGCCGAGAAGCCGAGTTCTGGAATCACTTTATAACCATACTGTGTAAGCGGGATGCGCGGATCAGCGTGGCTTTTGACGAGCAAACCATATTCCGAGTATACGTTGAACTTGCTCGGAAGAGCCGTAACAAGCCGATGAATGTCGGCCCCTTCAATTTGCGCGAGCTTCAGGATGCCTTTGAATCGGCGGTGGGGCAGCCCCCCGCCGAGGGTGCATCGGTCATGCTTCAACGCCTTCCTAGCTTGGGCCGAATTGGAGCGGAATCCACGGATCGCCAGTTCATCGACATGTACATTTTAGATGGTCTTCGCGGCCGCGATGTCGGTCGATTAACCGACCTTGACGACGAGCATCGGAAGGGCGCGTTCCACGAAGTTTGGACTAATCCGATCGGGATGATAGGCCAGAAGGTTCTTGCTCTTCATATAGAATCGAAGCTCAGCCAGTTCCTGACAATCGCCGGTCGGACATCGGATGATCGTAATAGTGTGCTGGCGGCAGATATCGTGTCGTCCTCAATGTGGGCCGGGTTTCCCAAAATAGACTTCCATGGACTGGAGCTGGTGGAGGCCACATTTGGGGAGTTTGATATGAGTCTTGCTGACGTCGCGAACTTGACGATTAAAAACTCCCTATTTGAGCGTTTGGTGCTCCCGACGTCTCCTCCGGCGGCCACACGACTAGAATCATGTTCAGTAGGTGTTGTCGCAGGTGCATCCTCAAAGGCTGGGCTGCCCTCATGGGCGCATTTAGATATAGTTGATGACTTTGACTCAGTACAGACAGTTGCGCGGATTCGAAATGCAGGCCTGTCCGTGAACCACGAAGTTTTTGTGGCCATCATCAAAAAAACTTTTTTTCAAAAGGGTGCCGGGCGAAAGGAAGAGGCCCTCACGAGGGGCTTTGGAACCGGGGCAGCGCAGGGCGTCGCACCGAAGGTGCTAAATCTTCTTCTTCGTGAGAAGGCACTTACCCGATTTCCTGGGGATGATGGGTGGGTCTACGTTCCTAATCGATCCTATGCCGGGCGGATGAACGACATATTGACGGAACTTAGGTCTACTTCCGACGAGCTTTGGGCGAAGGTGGCAAGTCTCTGAAAATGCTTTCTGTAGCGGTTCTGCGTCTGCGGCACCCGCAATTTGGTGAACTCGCTCGCTAACCGAATAATGGTGCCACTCGTTTTTAGGATGCCGGCACCGCCTCGCCAGCTTCGGAGAGGACACCCGGGGCGGGCCTTCTCCCGCCGTGGAGGAGGCGCCGGGGCGTGGAGCATCTGCGCGAGATCGCGATGCGGCTGACGCCCGAGCTCGACGAGGCGCGGCTATACCAGGCGGCCGCCTACGTCTCGATGGCGGTGGACGCGATGGCGCAGAGCCCGGCGGCGGCGGTGAACGACAATGTCCCACGCAACGACGTCGAGTGCGACTTCGAGCTTGATGAGCATGGGCGGGTGTGGATCATCCTCGAAGGCGATTGCCACATCATCGGCCGCAAGGAGGCGGTGCGGAAGGAGATGTGGCGGTTCCTTCGGGTGCTGCTGCCGGGGCTGGGATAGCCAGCGCTAGTCGGGCGTTGGTGGCGGAGGACTCGGAGTACTGGCCTCTTTCGTCTCCCTGATTAGGCGCTTCAGCGGGCCGTAATAGCAATCGACTTCGTCCCTCGTGGCCGGCGAGGCGATGAAATCGGCATGCTCACGCAGCATGACCCTGACGACCTTCTCCCACTCCTCCCGCCGCTCCGGCACCCGGAGCAGCGCCTGCTCCGCGGCCCAGAGGAAGCGTGCCATGAACCAGCGATACTTGTTCCCCTCCTCCGGCGTTCGAGTGGAGCCGCTCCAGTAGCGCGGGATGAATTCCGGATTCCGGATCGCGACGTCGAGAAACTCCTCATAGGCATGATGCGCCCTGTCCCATTCGCGGGCCTTGAGCTCCCTCCAATATTTCGGCCACGCCGCGATTCCGCCGATCGTCGCAACGGCGAAAGCCAGCGCCCCCGTCGACCAGAACAGGATCTGGGCGAGCTTCTCGTCGAGACAATACTCCATGGCGCCATTGAACTTCATGCGGCCGGGCGAGTCCATCGGGGGCAACGGGAAAAAACGGGACAGTTACGCTCAGGCTCCGGTGCCAGGCACGTCAGGCTCCGGTGCCAGGCACGTCAGGCTCCGGTGCCAGGCACGTACCAGGCACCGAGGAAAAAACCTGCGCGAATCGGCGACGTCGGGCGGTTGCGCGCCTGCCCCCGAGCCAGGCCGCGACCGGACGGCGCTTAATTTGGGTTTCCAACATTTGGCGCCGATTCGGCGCAGTTTGCTGCGGGTTAGAGCGCGCAAATGTTGGAAACCAGATAGGAATTTATTGGGCGGAACAAATGTGGTACAATTAGACGGGTTTTGGGTCTGGGGTTTTGGGGCTTCGGGATGTCCTTCGACGGGCTCAGGATGAGCGGGTGCTTTCCCGGCCTTCGCCGGGACAGGCTCGGGGCTCAGGATGTGGGGGAAGGGCGATGGCGCGGAGGAAGAAGGGGACGGGGTCGTGGCGGCGGCGGTTTCTGCGGGGGATGGCTCGGACGGCGAATGCCCGGCTTTCGGCGGAGATGGCGGGGGTGGATCACAGCACCGCCTATCAGCTGAGGGAGCGCGATGCCGTCTTCGCGGCCGCGTGGGTGAGGGCCCGGGATTGGGGACGCACGCGGGCCAAGGCGGCCGGGCGGCCGGCCTTCGCCGCAGGCCGGCCCCGGCCGCAGGGAAATCGGGGCGCGCTCGATCCCCGGCCGTTCAAGATGCGGCCGAGGCGCGACGGCGGGGCCGAGATCGTGTGCTGCGGGGAGGGACGGCAGTCGCCCCAGACCGACGACATCTTCTTCATGCACCTCGCGGCGGGGCACGGGATCCGGCGATCGGCGGCGGCGGCGGGCTTCTCGACGACGGCGCTCTACAACCGGCGGATGCTCGATCCCGCCTTCGCCGCGCGCTGGGAGCTCGCCAAGGCGCAGGGCGTGGCGCGCAACGAGATGCTTCTGATCGACTGCGTCCCCAACACGCTCGATCCCGAAACGAGCGAAGGCGCGGACGACCTGCCGAGGCCGAGCATCGCCGAGGCGATCAGGATCGTCCGGATGACCCAGGTGGCGGCGGGCGGGCGCAACGCCGCCGAGCCGGACGTACCGGAGCGGAGCGCAGAGGAGATGATCGAACAGCTCAGGGCGCGGATCGAGGAGATCGAGCTGGAAGAGACTCAGGAGAAGATCGAGGCCGGCTGGGTCGAGGACGAGGAGGGGAACTGGATCCCGCCGGGCTGGGCGCGAACCGGCTGACCGGCGCCCGGAAGGTATAGGGCGGGCTCGCCGCGGCGAGCCCGCCCCCTGCTGGCGTCCGTTGCCTAGGCCGGCGCCGACATCGATCCATGTTAAACGCCCGCGGACTGACTTGGTTCAGCCCGGCGGCGCCTTGGCGAGCACCCTCGGCAGGCAGAAGCGCTTCCTCTGCACCGCGATCCCACTCGGGACGAGGACCTCCTCGACGATCCCGCCGGCGCCGGCGCAGAGCTCGGGGGGGACGTCGTAATGGACGATCCGGCGCGTATATTGCGGGCAGACGTCGCCGCAGGGATGGTCGGCGACGACGAGGGTGCCGTGGTGGCGGCCGAGGACGATCCGGCGGAACATCAGGGCGCGCTTGTCGAACCGGGCGGCGGCGTAGCGGCGCAGGTCGCGGTCGGTCAGGCGGCGCTCGGGCGTGGGCCTGGCCGCCGCGGCGGACGCGGCGAGCGGGACGGCGAAAGCGAGGAGGGCGAGAAGGAGAGTCCGCAACTTGAGGGTCCCCGGATGAGCTTGGGAGGGCGACGCCGCCAGCCTCGCGCATCGCCGCCGCGCTTGCAAGTGCGCCCGGAGGTCTTCAAAAGCGCGGCAATCCCTTTCTCCGAGAAGGCCGACTTGTCATGTCCCGAAACCCCGACCGACCGCTCTCGCCCCACCTCACAATCTGGCGATGGGGGCCGCACATGCTGGTCTCGATCCTCCACCGGGTGACCGGGGGCGGGCTCGCCACCCTGGGCGCGGCGGCGCTGGTCTGGTGGCTCTACGCGGCGGCGAGCGGGGCCGAGGCCTATGCGAGCTTCGCCAGGTTCGCGACCTCCTGGGTCGGGATCGTCATCGGAGTCGGCCTGACCTGGGCCCTGTTCCAGCACACGCTCTCGGGCCTCCGCCACCTCGTCATGGACATCGCCGCCGGCTTCGAGATCGAGCGCAACAAATTCTGGGCGATGATGACTCTGGCGGGCTCGATCCTGCTCACCGCCGCTTTGTGGCTCTGGATCGTGATTGGGAGGGGGGCATGAGCGTCGAGACCGGACAGGCCGGCGAGTCCGGCGCGAGCCCCGCGACGAGGCCGAGCCTCGAGACTCCGCTGGCGCGGGTGCGCGGCCTCGGCGCGGCGGGCGAGGGCGGCCATCACTGGTGGACCGAGCGGCTGACCTCGGTCGCCCTTCTCTTCCTCTTCGTCTGGCTGGGCGTCTCGCTGCTTCGCCTGCCAGCGCTCGACCATCGCGGCGTGACCGAATGGCTGAAGGAGCCGCTCGCCGCGGTTCCGATGCTCCTCCTCGTCGCGACGACCTTCCGCCACCTTCGCGACGGGATGCAGGTGGTGATCGAGGATTACGTCCACGAGCCGGGCAACAAGTTCGCGGCGCTCCTGCTGCTCAACTTCGCGGCGGCGGGGGCGGCGGCTCTGGCCCTGTTCTGCGTGGTGAAGATCGCGCTGGCGGGGACGGGCTCGCCCTCATAAGGCGCTGATCCGGGGCGCCGCCCGCCGCGAAGGCGCGGGAGCCCCACCCCTTGCACCCCCCATCCGATGAGCTACCAATGCCCTCGGGGAGGGAAATTCCGTGATTCAGAGGCGCACGATGCTGGTCGCGGCCGCCGCCGCCCTCG
This sequence comes from Allosphingosinicella sp., assembly GCA_045811485.1. Lineage (GTDB taxonomy): Bacteria > Pseudomonadota > Alphaproteobacteria > Sphingomonadales > Sphingomonadaceae > Allosphingosinicella. Next base: position 30,247 of record JBJMTX010000007.1, on the reverse strand, counting down.
CGGCGGGCGCTGCCTTCCTGCTCCTCCGCCCCGCCGCCCCGACCGGCCTCGAGAACGGGCGGTTCGAGGGGGATTGCTGCGGGACGATGGAGCTTCGCGACGGGGAGATGCTGCTCAACGGGCGCGAGAAAGTGGGCTATTCGGTCGGTCGGGATGCTGAGGGGCCCTATCTGCTGCCGCGAATCTATTATGTCGGCGGGCTCGACGCGCGCGGGTTCGAGGTCGACGGGTCGCGGCCGGCGGTGAAGCTCCGGCTCGACAGGCTGCCCGGGCCGGGGACGATCCTTCTTCCCGCCGACGGGCCGGATTTCATCCTCAGGCGAAGCGCCCCCGGAAGCGCCGCCTACCGCCGCCCCGGCCGCTGAGCGGCTTCAGCCGCCCAGCGTCACTCCGCGGGATGCGCCTCGCGCCGGGACCGCTCTCGCCGATGCGCTCCGCGCGCCCAGAATTGAAGGATGACGGCGGCCAGCAACACGCCCAGCGGCGGGGCCAGATTCCGCATGATCTCATCCATCTTCACTCTCCGGCTCGAGGAATGACATCGCCTGGACTGCCATCGCTATACCCGCGCTCCAAAGACGATCCAGATGATCGCCCAGCCATCCAGCCCTCCGGCGGCCACCGCACTCAAGCGTCGGATGGCGGATGATATTCCAGACGCTCCAGCACCTTCTGAACCCATGCAGGCCGCTGGCGGCGATCGACGATCACGTAGGCGGAAGTCTCCCGCTGCGGCCTGACTTCGCACACCGGCACGAGTCGCACCGGTCCTCCCTCGAGCGCCCTGTAGCTGTTGTCGAACAGCACCGACCGGTCGCACAAGCTCATGGCTTCCGGAAGCAGCGTCATCGCCCTCTCGTAGCGGGCGACAATGCGATCCTCCGGCACGGGATGTCCGCCAAGGGCCACCCGCTGGCGTACGCGCTCGATATTTAGCTGCGGGGACTCGAGCGCGACGAAGAAGATGACGATCGCATAGCCGCGCCCCCGCGCCTCGCGCAGCACCTCGATCTTCGAGCGGTGCGACATGACGGTCTCGAAGGCGAAGCTGATGCCTTGCTCCAGGCACTCGCGCCGCGCCGCGTCGGCGAGCGACTGCGCCCGCCGCGATCGTTCTTCACCGGCCGGGCCGGAAAGCGATGCATCGATCTCGTCGGCGTTGATGTACCGGCCTAGCTCGACGCCGCGTGCGACCAGCTCCCGTGTGAGGGTGCTCTTGCCCGACCCGTTCGGGCCGGCGATCATGGTGAGGACCGGCCTAGCGGCCAAGCCTGCGCCGGGCGACCGCCTTCGCCGACGATGCGCCGCTCTTCATTTTCCGGCCGAGACTTGCGTGAGCAACTTTATGGCCACGCGGCTCCGTCGGCGGAACCACAATTCCCGCAGGCTCCATTCCGGCCGCGCGGGCTTCGACGTCAGCGCTCCGGCCCGCGGCTCGGGCGGCGTCGGCGAGCTCGGAAAGGGAAATATCCAGAGGCGTGTTCACATTCGCTTCCTATCACGCGGCGCTACGTCCACGCAAACGCTCCGGGTAGGAACCCGGTGCCTTGCCACTCAAGCTTGCATCGCCCCGCCCAAGTCCTAAAAGCGCGGCCAAGTCCTCCCCAGCCCGCGAGCGCCCCCGATGCCCACTCCCGCCGCCTACAAGCTGATCGACCACCAGTATGACGTCGTCGTCGTCGGCGCGGGCGGGTCGGGGCTTCGGGCGACGATGGGGGCTGCGGGGCAGGGGCTGAAGACGGCCAATATCACCAAGGTGTTTCCGACGCGCTCGCATACGGTTGCGGCGCAGGGGGGGATCGCCGCGTCGCTCGGCAATATGGGGCCGGATCACTGGACCTGGCACATGTACGATACCGTCAAGGGCTCGGACTGGCTCGGCGACCAGGACGCGATCGAATATCTGTGCCGGGAGGCGCCGGCGGCGGTCTATGAGCTCGAGCATGCCGGGGTGCCCTTCTCGCGGACCGCGGAGGGCAAGATCTACCAGCGCGCGTTCGGCGGGATGATGCAGAACATGGGGGCGGGGCCGCCGGCGCTTCGAACCTGCGCGGCGGCGGACCGGACCGGGCATGCCATGCTCCACGCGCTCTACCAGCAGTCGCTGAAGTACGACGCCGACTTCTTCATCGAATATTTCGCGATCGACCTGATCGTGGAGGGCGGCGAGTGCCGCGGCGTGATCGCCCTGTGCCTCGAGGACGGGTCGGTCCACCGCTTCTCGGCCAAGGCGGTGGTTCTGGCGACGGGGGGCTATGGGCGGGTCTATTTCACCGCCACTTCGGCCCATACCTGCACCGGCGACGGCAACGGGATGGTGCTTCGGGCGGGCCTTCCGCTGCAGGACATGGAGTTCGTCCAGTTCCACCCGACCGGGATCTACGGGGCGGGGGTGCTGATCACCGAGGGCGCCCGCGGCGAGGGCGGCTACCTGACCAATTCGGAAGGCGAGCGGTTCATGGAGCGCTACGCCCCGTCCGCCAAGGACCTCGCCAGCCGCGACGTCGTCTCGCGCTCGATGGCGATGGAGATACGCGAGGGCCGCGGGGTCGGCAAGGAAAAAGACCATATTTTCCTGCACTTAGACCACCTCGACCCGAAAGTGCTGGCCGAGCGGCTTCCGGGGATCACCGAGACGGGGAAGATCTTCGCCGGGGTGGACCTGACCCGGCAGCCGCTGCCGGTGGTTCCGACCGTGCATTACAATATGGGCGGGATCCCGACCAACTTCCACGGCGAGGTGGTGACCCTGAAGGACGGCGATCCGGACTCGGTGGTGCCGGGGCTGTTCGCGGTCGGCGAGGCGGCGTGCGTCTCGGTGCACGGGGCGAACCGGCTCGGCTCGAACAGCCTCATCGACCTCGTCGTCTTCGGGCGCGCCGTCGGCCACCGCGTCGGCGAGCTGATCAAGCCGGGGAGCGCGCACCGGCCGCTGCCCAGGGGATCGGAGGAGATCGCGCTCGGCCGGCTCGACCATTTCCGCTTCGCCAAGGGCGGCAGCCCGACCGCCCGGGTGCGCGAGCAGATGCAACGCACGATGCAGGCCGATTGCGCCGTGTTCCGGGCCGCCGAGACCCTCGACGAGGGCCGCGGGCGGATCGATTCCGTCTACCGGCAGATGGGCGACGTCGCGATCTCCGACCGGAGCCTCATTTGGAACACCGACCTCGTCGAGACGCTCGAGCTCGACAATCTGCTCGCCCAGGCGGTGGTAACGATGCACTCGGCCGCCAACCGAACCGAGAGCCGCGGCGCCCACAAGCGCGAGGACTTCCCCGACCGCGACGATTCCAACTGGCTCAAGCATACGGCGGTGTGGTTCGACGGCTGGGGCGGCAAGGGCGGCGGGGTGCGGATCGATTACCGGCCCGTCCACGAATATACGCTCACCGACGAGATCAAATATATCGAGCCCAAGGCGCGGGTTTATTGAGGAATGAAGGGGCAAAGCCCCAATCCCTTGTGGGTTTCCTGGGCCGTCTGTTTCACGCGAAGACGCGAAGGCAATGAAGGGCGCGAAGCGGTCTTAAGGCTCTGATTCCTGTGGGCAGCCGATCGTATCGATAGTTCGCTTCGCGCCCTTCGCGTGAAATCAATTCCGCGGGTTTAGCCGATCTTGCCGGATTTGGGCGGCGAGATTGCGCACGGGAGCGGCCGGCAGCAGAAGGGCGCAATGAAGCTCGCCTGGATGGGCGCCGCGCTGGCGCAATTGATCGCCGGTTGCGCGGCCGCCAAGGCGCCGCCCGCGGCGCCGCACCTCATTCCCGGTTATTACGGGCCGGCACGGCAGCCGGACGGGAATACGATCATGTTCGAGGGACCCGACGGGCTGGTCGTCGTCGATACCGGACGGTATCCCGACCATCAGGCCAAGATACTCGCTTATGCCCGCGAGCGGGGGAAGCCGGTGACGGCGATCGTCAACACCCACTGGCATCTCGATCATAGCGGCGGGAATGCGGAGATACGCGCCGTCTATCCGCAGGCGAAGCTCTATGCGAGCAATGCCGTCGCCGGGGCGCTGGAGGGGTTCCTCGCGCGGAGCCTCGAGCGCGGGAGGGCGCGGCTGGCGGACCCGGCGGCTTCGGAGGCGGAGAAAGCGGATATCCGGCTCGGGGTCGAGGCGATCGAGGACCGGCGCGACCTGCTCCCCGACGTGCCGGTGACCGGACCGACGACCCTTGCCCTCGGGAAACGCAGGTTGGAGCTGCACGTCGCGCCGCGGGCGGCGACCGAGGGAGACGTGTGGATCTACGATCCGGCGACGCGGACTCTCGTCGCGGGCGACCTGGTGGTGATCCCGGCGCCCTTCTTCGACACCGCCTGCGCGGACGGCTGGCGAAAGGCGCTCGACGAGATCGCGCGGATGCCCTTCGCGACCCTGATCCCGGGCCATGGCGCGCCGATGGGGCGGGCCGATTTCGAGGTCTACCGGACGGCCTACGGCAAGCTGGTCGACTGCGCCCAGAGCGAGGCCGTCAAATCGGCCTGCATCGAGGGCTGGCTGAGCGACGCGGCGAAGTTCCTGCCCGCCGAGCAGGACCGGACCGAGGCCCGGGAGCTGCTCGATTATTATCTCGACAACGTCCTGCGCTCGCCGGCGAAGCGGAAGGAGTTTTGCGGCTAGCCCGCCACCGCCTCCAGCGCGGTGCGAATTCGGGTCATGTCGTCCGCGAAGCTCGTGCGCAACGCCTCGTCGTCGAGGCCGGCGCGATCGACGACCGTCGGCATGGAGAGGCCGATCCTCAAGGTCGCGCCCCACCGCCCGTCGTCCAGCTTCACGCATTTGACCGGCTGGCCGAGTCGGACGCCGTGCGCGAGCAGGGCCTCGTGCCAGCGGGTCGAATCCTCGAAGGTGGCGCCGCCGGGGGCGAACTCGCTGAGATCGAGGGTCGAGAGGGTGCGCATCTCGATCGGGTGGGTGTCGGCCGTCTCCTTCTCCCCGGGCGGATAGGGGGCGACGCGGTGGGCCGGAATCTTCTCGATGATCTCCTCGCGAACCGCCTGGTGGAAGCCGAGGACGACGCGCTCGACCTCGCCGAGCGGCAGGCGCTGGAAGCGCTCGAGCTCGAACGTCGCCGCTTCGAGCCGGAGGAGGAGGCCGGGATTGGCGCTGTCGTCGAGGGCGCCCGCGCCGGGCCAGGCGACGGGCCATTCGCCGCGCCGGAAGATGGTTGCGAGGCCCTCGGCGAGGGCAAGCGACTGCTCGCGGAAGCGGCGGGGGACGAGGGCGATTCCGCTGAACGGCGGGCCGCCCATGAACTTGGAGCCGGTGATGAAGACGATCGAATCGCGCTCGAGATAATCGACGATGGCCGGGCTGGTGATCCGCGCCTGGCAGGCGTCGACGACGAGTGTGATCGCGCCGCCGTGGGCGGCTCGAAGCCGGTCGATATCGTCGAGCGCCGGGAGGATGAGGCCGGTCTTGGAGCCGTGGACGACGTGGACGAGGACGTGGCGTCCGGCGCGGACGGCCGCGGCGATCGACTCGTCCATACGCTCGGCGATCTCGGCGGAGGGGCGGGCTCGGCCGTGGGGATCGCGCACGGGCACGTCGACCATCTCGACATGGGTGTCGCCGAGGCCCGGGACCGGGTCGCCGGGGCGGGTGGGGACGCCCAGCGCGGTTTCGGTCGCGAAATAGCGGCCGAAGGCGGAATGGATGCAGCCGCTGCCGACCTCGTCGGCGCCGAGCAGGATGTTGTGGGTGCCGCCGGAGGCGCGGCCGGCGGCGCAGGCCAAAGCGACATATTCGAGATCGGTGCCCGAGGGAGCGAAGACGATGTCGACGTCGCCGGTGAGCGAATAAGCCGAGCGGAGGCGGCCCCGAAGCGCTTCGAGCCGGTCGGCATAGGCCGGTCCTGAAATCCCGCTTCCGGCCTCGGCCAGGACCGCCTCGACATGGGCGAAGGCCTCGGCCGAGATGTCGTTCGCGGTCGAGGAAGCGTAAGCGAGGACCTGGCTCGGGCGCGGCGCGCTGTGGTAGCGGTTGAGGCCGGTTTCCGGGGCGAGGACGATGCGCGAATCGCCGCCGGTCGTCATCAGCCGGGTCGCCGCGCTCTCTGACAATGGCAAATCGGTCACGGCTGCGCTCTTGGCCTTCGGCTGGGTCGGCACTATGTCCGCCGCGCCCCTCCCTGAAAGGCGAAGTCCCGCGTGTCAAACCTCCGTCCGCTCACCATCCCCCAGGAAGCGAAGGAGAGGCTTCGTATCCTGTTCATCGCCAAGCACGCCTTGTGGGAGGGCGGGCTCCATCCCGAGGACGGCAATCACGCCCTCTACCATGTCGAGGTGCGCGAGATATTGAAGGGGCTCGGCCTCAATTTGGTGCTCGCCGACCGCTATGACGAGCTGTTCGAGAAGCCCGACGTCGACTTCGTCTTCCCGCTGCTGAACCGCGGCGGCTTCCTCAACAGCGAGATGATGCTGCCCTTGCTGTGCACGCGACTCGGCCTCCCCTTCCTCGGCGCCAGCCCGATCCTGAGGGGGATGTCGGACGACAAGCATCTGACCAAGATGGCGGCGGCGTCGCGGGACATCCCCACCGCGCCCTGGGCGATCTACCGCCGCGGCGCGCCGGTCGAGCAGTCGCGCTGCCCGGCCGGGACCCGGATGGTGATCAAGCCCAATGCCTCCTCGGCGAGCTGGGGCGTCCAGGACGCGCACGACTGGGCGGGGGTCGAGAAGGCGATCGCGGGGATCCATGCCGAAGGCCATGACGCGATCGTCGAGCCCTTCCTCAACGGAAGCGACGTCGAGGTCCCGGTGATCACCGTCGACGGCGAGCCGGTGATCATGCCGATGATGCTGTTCGAGCAGGCCGACCCGTCGCACCTTCGGACCTATTACGAGAAGCGCGACCTCGTCGACCGCAGCCAGAAATACCAGCTGGTCGAGTTCGACGACGAGGAATGGATGCCGGTCATCGCCGATTATACGAGGCGGATGGCGGAGGAGTTCAGGCCGTTCGACTATGGCCGCTTCGAGTTCCGCTTCGACCGCGAGGGCGGCGAGGTGCGGTTCCTCGAGGTCAACCTCAACGCCAATCTGTGGTCGCAGAAGGTCTACGGCCGCTCGGCGAAGCTGGCGGGCTTCAGCCAGGAGCAGCTGATCGAGACCATCCTGGCTGAGGGCCTGAGGCGACACGGGCTTCTTTGATGTTCCCCGGCGAAGGCCGGGGCCCAGTCCTAGCGCCGGCGCGTCGCTGGGCCCCGGCCTTCGCCGGGGAACAGCATTGAGCCCGCCGTCCGGAGCCGCTAATCGGGCGCCAGCAAAGGATCGAGCATGGCCGAATTCGCCCTTCCCAGGAACAGCAGGATCCAGAAGAAGGGACGCACCTTCACCGATCCCGCCGGTCCGGGCCGCACCCGCAAGTTCACCATCTACCGCTACGATCCCGACGCCGGCGAGAATCCGCGCTACGACAGTTACGAGCTCAATCTGGACTCGACCGGGCCGATGGTGCTCGACGCGCTTTTGCGCATCAAGAACGACATCGATCCGACCCTGACCTTCCGCCGCTCGTGCCGGGAGGGGATTTGCGGGTCCTGCTCGATGAACATGAACGGGCGCAACGGGCTCGCCTGCACGACCGCGATCGAGGATTATAAGGGCGACATAAGGATCACGCCGCTTCCGCACATGGACGTGATCAAGGACCTGGTGCCCGATTTCACCCACTTCTTCGCCCAATATGCCTCGATCGAGCCGTGGCTGAAGACCAAGACCCCGGACCCGTCGGGCAAGGAGAGGCTCCAGTCGCCCGAGGACCGGACGAAGCTGGACGGCCTCTACGAGTGCATCCTCTGCGCCTGCTGCTCCTCCTCCTGCCCGAGCTATTGGTGGAATTCGGACCGCTTCCTGGGCCCCGCCATCCTGCTCCAGGCCTATCGCTGGCTCGCCGACAGCCGCGACGAGCTGGCCGGGGAGCGGCTCGACGCGCTCGAGGACCCGTTCCGCCTCTATCGCTGCCACACGATCATGAACTGCGCCAACGTCTGCCCCAAGGGCCTCAACCCCGCCAAGGCGATCGCGGAGACCAAGAAATTGCTCGCGGAGCGGGCGGTTTGACTCATGCCGTCACCCCAGCGAAGGCTGGGGCCCCAGGGGGTGAAAGGCTCGGGTGGTCTTCACCCGCCGGGGTCCCAGCCTTCGCTGGGACGACGACGATAATATGACCGAGCGCCGCCTCCACCCCTTGATCGAGCATGGGCCCGATCCCGACCATCCCGGCTGGTGGACCTGGGACCTGCCCAAGGCCGACGACCGTTTCAACGCGACGCTCGGCAAGTTGCTGGTGCGCGGCGAAGGGGAGGGGAAGGCTCGGTGCCGGATGTTCCCGGACGTGAAGCAGAGCAATCTCGGCAATATCGTCCATGGCGGCGCGATCCTCACCTTCATCGATATGGCGATGTTCGCGGGCGGCTATGCGGCCGGGGCGAGCCTCGGGCCTTCGGTGACCCTCGATCTTTCGGCGCAATTCCTCAACGCGGCGAAGCTGGGCGTCCCGCTCGATTGCTCGGTCGAGCTTCTTCGCGAGAGCAGGAAGATGGCGGTGATGCGCGGGCTGGTCGAGCAGGAGGGGGCGGTGGTCGCCGCCTGGTCGGGGACGCTCCGGAAAATCACGCGTTGAGCGAAGTCTCGATACGCTACCGGGCGCTGATCGAGGCCGGCGAGCTCAAGCCCGACGAGGACCAGGCGCGCGCGGTCGCGGTGCTCGACCGGATCGCGACCGAGCTTCGCCCGGCGCCGGCGAAGCCGTGGATGCGCCTGTTCGGCAAGGCGCCGCCGCCGCCGCGCGGAGCCTATCTGTGGGGCGGCGTCGGGCGCGGCAAGTCGATGCTGATGGACCTCGCCTTCGCAGCCATCCCGGCCGAGCCCAAGCGGCGGGTCCATTTCAACGAATTCATGCTCGAGGTCCATGAGCGGCTCCGGGTCGAGCGCGAAAAGGAGGAAGGGGACCCGATCGCCCCGGTCGCCCGGGCGCTGGCGGCGGAGGCGCGCCTGCTCGCCTTCGACGAGATGGTGATCAACAACAGCGCCGACGCGATGATCCTCTCGCGGCTGTTCGGGCAGCTGCTCGAACAGGGCGTGACGGTGATCACCACCTCGAACCGGCCGCCGCGCGACCTATACCTGGGCGGGCTCAACCGCGAGCTGTTCCTGCCCTTCATCGACCTGATCGAGCGCGAGCTCGACGTCGTCCCCTTGAACGGCCCGTCCGATTACCGGCTGCAGCGGCTCGGCGGCTTGCCGACCTGGTACGTGCCCAACGGGCCGGAGGCGACCCTGGCGCTCTCCGCCGCCTTCTTCCGGCTCACCGATTACCCGCCGGAGGACCGGGCCAACGTTCCTTCGGAGGATATCCCCGTCCAGGGCGGCCGGACTCTTCACGTGCCCAAGAGCCTCAAGGGCGTCGCCGTCTTCTCGTTCAAGCGGCTGTGCGGGGAGCCGCGCGGGGCCGCCGACTATCTCGCCATCGCCCGGCGCTATCACAGCGTCATCATCGTCGGGATCCCGGTGATGGGGCCGGAGAATCGCAACGAGGCGGCTCGTTTCGTCACCCTGATCGACTCGCTCTACGAGCATAAGGTGAAGCTCCTCGCCGCCGCCGATGCGCTGCCCGAGGCGCTCTACCGGTCGGGCGACGGGTCGTTCGAGTTCGAGCGGACGGCCTCGCGCCTGATCGAGATGCAATCGGAGGACTATCTCGCCGCCGGACACGGCGAGAGCTAGAAGCGCATCGCCAGAGCCGCGCCGCCGCCATGGGCGTCGCCCCAGGGAAGGATCCGGACCCGGTCGTCGCGGGGCGATCCGATCAGGAAGCCCGACGCTTCGCCGATCGCCGCGCCGGCGAGGACGTCGTGCCAGAAATGCTTGTGCGCCTCCACCCGGGCCACACCGACGAAACCCGCCACCAGCGTGGCCGGAACGCCGACCTTCCAGCCGTAGCGCTGGTGGAGGCTGGCCGCGGCGGCGAAGGAGAGGGAGGTGTGGCCGGACGGGAAGCTTTGCCGGTCGCTGCCGTCGGGGCGGCGCTCGTGGATCGTGAGCTTGAGGGTCTCGCTGACGAGCAAGGCGGCGCCGAGGCTCTCGCCGGCCTGGAGCGCGCCCTTGCCGTCATGCTTGAGGGCGGGCAGGCCGAACGACGCCGCGACCAGGGCCGCTTCGCCGGCCGTGCTGGCATCGTCCCAGCCGTTGGCGCAAGCGGGCGTTGAAAGCAGCAAGGCGGACGCTGCGAGAGCGAGGGAAAGCGGGCGCATGGCGCGCCGATAGCCGAAGCTCGGCCGATGTGAAATCGCCGTTGACGCTTGCCCGCCCCCGGTCCAGCTTCCGCGCGGTTTTTCCAGGAGGTCCCCGATGCGCTTCGCCGCCGCCTTTGCCCTTGGCCTGCTCTCGACCGGCGCCCTCGCCGCCTCGCCGGTGACCCTGACGGAGCCCCTGCCCAAGGCGGGCGACCGCTGGCAGGCCAAGGCCCACGAAATCTTCCAGCACGCGATCGAGATCCCGACGGTGGAGGGCCGAGGCAAGGTGCCCGAGCTCGCCCAATATCTCGCCGACCAGTATAAGGCGGCGGGCTGGGCGGAATCCGACATCCATGTCCTCCCCTACGAGGGCAATCCCGGCAACCAGACCGCGGCCCTGGTGGTGCGCTGGCCGGCCGCCAAGCCGTCGGGCAAGAAGCCGATCCTGCTCATGGCCCATATGGACGTGGTCGAGGCCAAGCCCGAGGACTGGTCTATGGATCCGTTCACCTTCGTCGAGAAGGACGGCTATTATTACGGGCGCGGGACCAGCGACATCAAGGAAGGCGTCACCGCCGTCACCGTCGCCTTGCTCCGGCTGAAGGCGGAGGGCTTCAAGCCGACCCGCGACATCGTCGTCCTCTTCACCGGCGACGAGGAGACGAGCGGCAAGGGCGCCGATCTCGGCGCCACCGAATGGCGGAAGTGGACCGACTCCGAATTCGCGCTCAACTCGGACGGCGGCGGCGGCGGTTTCTCGGCGGACGGACGGCCTTTGGGCTTCGCCCTGCAGACCGCCGAGAAGACCTTCTCGATGTACACCTTCACCACCCGCAACAAGGGCGGCCACAGCTCCAAGCCGAGGCCGGACAACGCCATCTACCAGCTTGCCCATGCCCTCGAGCGGCTTGAGAACTACCGGTTCACGCCGATGCTGAACGAGACGACGCGGGCCTATTTCTCGGTCCGCGAGAAAGGCGAGAAGGGGCCGCTCGGCGACGCGATGCGGGCCTGGCTCGCCAACCCCGACGACGGCAAGGCGGCGGACTTCATCGAGGCGGATCCGGGCGAGGTCGGCCTGACCCGCACGCGCTGCGTCGCGACCCGGCTCCTCGGCGGCCATGCCGACAATGCCCTTCCGCAGCTGGCTCGGGCGACGATCAACTGCCGGATCATGCCCGGAACCGAGCCGGCGGCGATCCGGGACGAATTGGAGCGGGTCGTCGCCGATCCGGGCGTCGTCGTCGAGCGGACCGACAACCAGGCGATGTCGCTCGCCTCACCGCTGAGGCCGGACGTGGTCGCCGCCTACACCAACGCCGTCCACAGGCGGCACCCGGATTCGCCGATCATGCCGGAGATGAGCACCGGCGCCAGCGACGCCCGCCCCTTCCGGGTCGCCGGAATCCCCGTCTACGGGGTCGACGGCAGCTGGGGCATCGTCCCCGACGACCTGCGCGCCCACGGCCGCGACGAAAGGCTCCCGGTCAAGGCGCTCTACGACGACGTCGACCATTGGGTCGACATGCTGAAGGCGCTGGCGGGGAAGTGACGGCCTAGCCGTCATTGCGAGGAGCGCAGCGACGCGGCAATCCAGCGCCGCGTATCCGACGGACGCAGAGCTGGATTGCTTCGCTGCGCTGGCAATGACGGTGCTTCCCCGGTTGCCCCTCTCCGGCTTCGGGTCTAAGCGGGCGCCGCATTCCCCCGGCCGTTCCCCGCGGCCGCCCCGCTTGACGAAGAGAAAGGCTGGAGCAGCCCTTATGGCTCGCACGAAGATCGCGCTGATCGGCGCCGGAATGATCGGCGGCACCCTCGCCCACCTCGCCGCGCTTCGCGAGCTCGGCGACATCGTCCTCGTCGACGTCGCCGAAGGAATCCCCCAGGGCAAGGCGCTCGATCTCGCCCAGGCCGGGCCGGTCGAGGGCTTCGACGTGAAGCTGACCGGAACGCAGGATTATGCCGAGATCGCCGGCGCGGACGTGTGCATCGTCACCGCCGGTGTCGCCCGCAAGCCGGGGATGAGCCGCGACGACCTGCTCGGGATCAATTTGAAGGTGATGAAGGCGGTCGGCGAGGGCATCAGGGCGCACGCGCCCGACAGCTTCGTCATCTGCGTCACCAACCCCCTCGACGCGATGGTCTGGGCGCTTCGCGAATTTTCCGGCTTGCCGCACCAGCGCGTGGTCGGGATGGCCGGCGTGCTCGACAGCGCCCGCTTCCGCCACTTCCTCGCCGAGGAGTTCAACGTCTCGGTCGAGGACGTCACCGCCTTCGTCCTCGGCGGCCATGGCGACACGATGGTGCCGGTCCCGGCTTACTCGGCGGTGGCGGGCATTCCGGTGCCGGATCTCATCCGCATGGGCTGGTCGACCCAGGAGAAGATCGACGCCATCGTCCAGCGCACCCGCTCGGGCGGCGGCGAGATCGTCGGCCTGCTGAAGAGCGGCTCGGCCTATTACGCGCCGGCGACGAGCGCGATCATGATGGCCGAGAGCTTCCTCAAGGATAAGAAACGCGTCCTGCCTGCGGCCGCCTGCCTCCAGGGCCAGTACGGCGTCGACGACCTCTATGTCGGCGTTCCGGTGGTGATCGGGGCTGGCGGCGTCGAGCGCATCGTCGAGATCGAGCTGGACGAGGCAGCGAAGGCCAATTTCCAGGTCTCGGTCGAGGCGGTGAAGGAGCTGCTCGAGGCGTGCCGGAACATCGATTCGAGCTTGCGAAGCTAGATTGTGCTAGGGCTCGCGCATGGCCGATCTTGACACCCGTCGGACGCGAAGGGCGAACCGTCCAGCCTATGAGGAGGATTACGCCGCCTGGCTGGCTACGCAAATCAATCTGTTGAAGGAGCGCCGCTTTGCCGAACTCGATCTCGACCATTTGATTGATGAGGTAGGCGATTTGGGGATCAACGATTTCAAGGCTCTGGTCAGCGCCGTGCGGGTTGTGATCCTTCACATGTTGAAGTGGGATTATCAGCCCGAGCGGCGAAGCCGGAGCTGGCGCAACTCCATCCACGAGCACCGCTACCGGATCGCCGAAAGCCTGGAGGCCAGCCCCAGCTACAAAAGGCGGCAGGGCGACGTGCTCGAACGCGCCTATCAGCAGGCCTTGTTCGAACTCGAGCGCGAGACAACTATCCCTAGGGAACGGCTCCCATCCGAATGCCCTTTTTCCTGGGATGAGATGATGTCCCGTCTGCATGACTTCGACGCGGACAAAAACTGGGACCGTTGAAACCACGTCTCATTGCTTAGGAACGAAAATCAAGAATGAGCATCCTCGTCAATTCATCGACCAAGGTCATCACCCAGGGAATGACCGGTGAGACCGGTACCTTCCACACCGAGCAGGCGATCGCCTACGGGACCAAGATGGTCGCGGGCGTCACGCCGGGCAAAGGCGGTCAGAGCCATCTCGGGCTCCCGGTCTACGACACGGTCCAGGAGGCGGTTCGGGAGACCGGGGCGGACGCCAGCGTCGTCTACGTGCCGCCGCCGTTCGCCGCGGATTCGATCCTCGAGGCGATCGATGCCGAGGTGCCGCTGATCGTGTGCATCACCGAAGGCATTCCGGTGCTCGACATGGTGCGGGTGAAGCGGGCTCTGTCGGGCTCGAAATCGCGGCTGATCGGCCCCAATTGCCCGGGCGTCCTGACCCCCGACGAATGCAAGATCGGGATCATGCCCGGAAGCATCTTCCGCAAGGGCTCGGTCGGGGTGGTCAGCCGCTCGGGCACGCTCACCTACGAAGCGGTGTTCCAGACGACCAATGCGGGGCTCGGCCAGACGACCGCGGTCGGGATCGGCGGCGATCCGGTCAACGGCACCAACTTCATCGACGTGCTCGAGCTCTTCCTCGCCGATCCCGAGACCAAGTCGATCATCATGATCGGCGAGATCGGCGGCTCGGCCGAGGAAGAGGCCGCCCAGTTCCTCAGGGACGAGGCGCGCGCCGGGCGCGGCAAGCCCGTCGTCGGCTTCATCGCCGGCCGGACGGCGCCTCCGGGGCGGCGGATGGGCCATGCAGGGGCCATCGTCTCGGGCGGCAAGGGCGCCGCCGAGGACAAGATCGCGGCGATGGAGGCGGCTGGAATTACGGTCTCGCCGAGCCCATCTGAGCTGGGATCGACCCTCGCGGCGTTGTTGAAGGGCTGACGGGAGACGTGACGGTCGTCGCGCGTTTCCCGGCGAAGGCCGGGATCCAGCGGCACGGCGGTAGGACTGGGCTCCGGCCTTCGCCGGGGAACTAGGAAGGCGGAGTTTCGACTTGGACGGCATCGGCGAACGCGAGCAGGGACCGAGCTGGGCGCGGCCCAATTGGCCGGTCTCCGAGCTGGACGAGCTCAATTCCGGGCTCGACCCGACTTTGATGGCGATCGCCGCGCCGGTCGCGGCGAAGGCACGGGAAGAGGCGAAGGCCGCGGGCCGGTCCGACTCCGAGGTCGAGCAGGCTGCGCGCGAATCGATCCAGGCGATGATGCTGATCCGCACCTACCGGGTGCGCGGCCATCTCGCTGCCGATCTCGACCCGCTTCACCTCACCAAACGCCAGCTTCCGGCGGACCTCACCCCCGAATTTCACGGCTTCGGCGCGGACGCGCTCGACCGGCCGGTCTTCCTCGGCGGCGCGCTCGGCCTGGAGCGGGCGACCGTCCGCGAGCTCGTCGAGATCCTCCGCGCCAATTATTGCGGCAAGGTCGGTCTCGAATATATGCACATCAACGACCTTAAGGAGCGCCGCTTCCTCCAGGACCGGATGGAGGGGCGCGAGGCCGAGATCCGATTCACGCCCGAGGGCAAGCAGGCGATCCTCGCCAAGGTCGTCCAGGCCGAGCAGTGGGAGAAGTTCCTCGCGCGAAAATATGTCGGGACCAAGCGCTTCGGCCTCGACGGCGGGGAGTCGATGGTCCCGGCGCTCGAGGCGGTGATCAAATATGGCGGCCAGTACGGGGTGAAGACGATCGTCGTCGGAATGGCCCATCGCGGCCGTCTCAACGTCCTCGCCAACGTCATGGGCAAGCCCTACCGGGCGATCTTCCGAGAGTTCGCCGGAGGCGCGACCAACCCCGAGGATGTCGGCGGATCGGGCGACGTCAAATACCATCTCGGAACCTCGTCGGACCGCGAGTTCGAGGGGATCAAGGTCCACCTCACCCTCGTCCCCAACCCGAGCCACCTCGAGGCGGTCGATCCCGTCGTGCTCGGCAAGACCCGGGCCCAGCAGATCGCCGCCGGCGACAGCGAGGGCGACACGGTGCTTCCGGTGCTCCTCCACGGCGACGCCGCCTTCGCCGGGCAGGGGATCGTCTGGGAGTGCCTGAGCTTCTCGGGCATCCCCGGCTACTCGACCGGGGGCTGCATCCATTTCATCATCAACAACCAGGTCGGCTTCACCACCTCGCCGCAATTCGGGCGCTCCTCGCCTTACCCCTCCGACGTCGCCAAGGGCATCCAGGCGCCGATCCTCCACGTCAACGGCGACGATCCCGAGGCGGTGACCTTCGTCTGCAAGCTCGCCATCGAATATCGGCAGAAGTTCAACCGCGACATCGTCATCGACATGTGGTGCTACCGCCGCTTCGGCCACAATGAAGGCGACGAGCCGAGCTTCACCCAGCCCCTGATGTACAAGGAGATCAGGCAGCATCCGCCCGTTTCGGAGCTCTACGCCGCCCGGCTCGAGCAGGAGAGCGTGATCGAAAAGGGCTGGCTGGACGCCCAGATCGCTTCCGTCACCGATCTCTTCGAAGGGGAGTTCGAGGCCGCCAAATCCTATCTGCCCAACAAGGCGGACTGGTTCGAGGGCGCCTGGTCGGGCCTCGGCAAGCCGACCACCGCGATCACCGAGCGGCGCAACGTCTCGACCGGCGTGGACGAGGCGGTGGTTCGCGAGATCGGCCAAATCCTCGCCACGGTCCCCGGCGACGTCGCGATCCACAAGACGCTCGCCCGGGTGATCGACGCCCGCCGGGCGATGTTCGAGAGCGGCGAAGGCTTCGACTGGGCGACGGGCGAAGCGCTCGCTTTCGGGACTCTCCTGCGCGAGGGACATCCGGTGCGGCTGTCCGGCCAGGACAGCGGCCGGGGTACGTTCAGCCAGCGCCACGCCGTCTGGGTCGACCAGAATAACGGCGCCAAATACATCCCGCTCTGCCGGATCGGCCCGGCCCGCTTCGAGGTCCGCGACAGCCCCTTGTCCGAGTTCGGCGTGCTCGGCTTCGAATATGGCTGGTCGCTCGCCGATCCCCGGACCCTCGTCCTGTGGGAGGCGCAGTTCGGCGACTTCTCGAACGGCGCCCAGACGATCATCGACCAGTTCGTCGCGGCGGGCGAGGCCAAGTGGCTTCGCGCAAGCGGTCTCGTCATGCTCCTTCCGCACGGTTACGAAGGGCAGGGGCCGGAGCACAGCTCGGCGCGGCCGGAGCGCTTCCTGCAGCTCTGCGCCGAGGACAATATGCAGGTCGCCAACTGCACGACCCCGGCCAATTATTTCCACCTGCTCAGGCGGCAGATGAACCGCGACTTCAGGAAACCGCTCATCGTCATGACCCCCAAGTCGCTGCTCCGGCACAAGATGGCCGTCTCGAGCCTCGCTGACTTCACCGGCGAGGGCCATTTCCGCCGGATACTGTCCGATCTCAGCCCGCCTCGAGACGAGGATGTGAAGCGCCTCGTCCTGTGCACCGGCAAGGTCGCCTACGAGCTGATCGAGGCGCGCGACAAGGCGGGCGACCGGAACACTTCGATCCTCCGGGTCGAGCAGCTCTACCCCTTCCCCGGCGAGGCCCTGCTCGCCCGGCTGAAGCCGATGACGAACCTCGAGGAGGTCGTCTGGGCTCAGGAAGAGCCGAAGAACCAGGGCTATTGGGCGCATGTCGAGCCGCGCATCGAGCGCCGGCTCGGCGAGGCGGGCCTGAAGCCGAAGCGGCCCAGCTACGCCGGCCGCGAGCCCGCCGCCTCGCCGGCGACCGGCCTCGCCAAGCGCCACGCCGCCGAGCAGGCGGCCTTGATCGCCGACGCGCTCGGCCATAGTTCGACGTCGCTCACTACAGGTAGCGGGCAGGCGCCCGAGCAGCGCAGGGCCGGATAAAGGAAAGACATGGCGACCGACGTCAAAGTCCCAGTTCTGGGCGAATCGATCACCGAGGCCACACTCGGCCAATGGCTGAAGATGCCCGGCGACGCGGTGAAGGCGGACGAGCCCGTCGCCAGCCTCGAGACCGACAAGGTGGCGATCGAGGTGCCCTCGCCGGTCGAGGGCGTGATGGGCGACCAGCTCGTCGCGGTCGGCGATACGGTCGCCGTCGGCGCCGCCATCGCCCGGATCGAGAGCGGCTCGGGGATGCCGGCGACGGCGAAGTCGGAGCAGGCGGTTCCGGCGGACGTCCCGGTCAATCCGGAAGGGGCGGGCGAGAATGTCGGGCTCCGCGGCGACGAGGCCGGCGAGGACGAGGACAGCCCGCATCTCACCCTTTCCCCGGCCGTCCGGCGGATCGTGCTCGAGCATCATCTCGATCCCTCGCGGATCAAGGGCACCGGCAAGGACGGGCGCCTGACCAAGGACGACGTCCTCGCCGCCGCCGCCAAGGCCAGGGAGGCCGCGCCGCCTGCCCCGCCTCCTGGTTCTCCGGCGAAGGCCGGAGCCCAGCCCGCACCGCCGCAAAGCTGGGCCCCGGCCTCCGCCGGGGAACGGAAAGAGGAGCGGGTGCGGATGACCCGTCTCCGCCAGACGGTCGCCCGCCGGCTCAAGGAGGCGCAGAACACGGCGGCGATGCTGACGACCTTCAACGACGTCGACATGACGGCGGTGATGGAGGCGCGCAGCCGCTACAAGGACCTGTTCGAGAAGAAGCACGGCATCCGCCTCGGCTTCATGAGCTTCTTCGTGAAGGCGGCGGTGCTGGCCGCGCGCGACGTGCCCTCGGTCAACGCCTACATAGAGGGCGAGGAGATCGTCTATCACGATTATGTCGACGTCTCGGTCGCGGTGTCGGCGCCGAACGGGCTGGTCGTCCCCGTCATCCGCGACGCCCAGGCGCTGAGCTTCGCCGAGGTCGAGAAGACGATCGCCGACTTCGGCAAGCGCGCCAAGGAAGGCTCCCTGACCATGGCCGACATGGAAGGCGGCACCTTCACCATCTCCAACGGCGGCGTGTTCGGCTCGCTCCTCTCGACCCCGATCATCAACCCGCCCCAGTCGGCCGTGCTCGGAATGCACCGGATCGAGGAAAGGCCGGTGGTCCGCGACGGCCAGGTGGTGGTCCGCCCGATGATGTACTTGGCCCTGAGCTACGACCACCGCCTCGTCGACGGCCGCGAAGCGGTCACCTTCCTGGTGCGGATGAAAGAAGCTCTGGAAGATCCGACGCGATTGCTGATCGATCTCTAGCGTAAAACTGAGATTTTAAAACAGTCTCTTCGCGTCCCGGCATCGCTTTCATTGTACGTAAACTACGGCAATGAAAGAGAAGGAGCGAAGTCAATGAAACGTCATCGTGCAATTACCGCCGCGGCCGCCGCCGCTGCCCTCTTCGTCGGAGCGCCCGGGCGCGCCCAAGTTCCGGTCTGCGACGGCCTCAGCCTTTACGCCAACGGCGTCGACAGCAGATTGTGCAAGAGCCTTTCGCCGACCACCCAGAATTTGTGGGTGTGCGCGCTGACGGACGGAGCCACCGACGTCCACGCCACCTTCAATGCGGGCACGGCGCTGCATATCACGGTGCGGATCAACCCCGGCGCGCCGGCCTGCCAGGGCCATTCGAACCTGGCGGGCAGCTATCCGGTCATCGGGCTTCCGATCACGCTCCAGCTGGCGCCCGGGCAGCCGCAGGTGATCTGCGGCGTCAACGTCGGCAATTACGTCCAGCGTCTGGCCGCGGTACCGCGGATGGCTCCCAACCACGGCCAGAATCGCGTGCAGACGCCGATGCTCGATGCCATGCACGCCGGCCGCGTGACCCAGGCCCTCGGCCAGACCTACATCAACACGGCGAACGCGCAGCATTGCTGAGCCGAGCGGCGCGGACGGGCGGCGCGCCGGCCGTCCCGTCCGCGCCAACGGTTGCGTTGCCGGCCCCAGCCCTTATGTCACCGCTGATCTCAGCCTGACGGAAAGAGCGCAATGGCCGACAATCAGTTCGACGTGATCGTGATCGGGGCCGGGCCGGGCGGCTATGTCGCCGCGATCCGGGCGGCGCAGCTTGGGCTGAAGACGGCCTGCGCGGAGAGCCGGGAGACGCTGGGCGGGACTTGCCTCAACGTCGGGTGCATTCCTTCCAAGGCCCTGCTCCACGCCTCCGAGCTGTTCGAGGAAGCGGCGCACGGGACGATGGCGAAATGGGGCGTGAAGGCGAAGGAGGTCGAGCTCGACCTCGACGCCATGCATGCCGGGCGGCTCGAGGCGGTGGGGGGGCTCACCAAGGGCATCGAGTTCCTGTTCAAGAAGAACAAGGTGACCTGGCTCAAGGGGCAGGCGAAGTTCACCGGCAAGGGGGCGGTCGACGTCGGCGGGCAAGCCTACAGTGCCAAGAACATCGTCATCGCCACCGGCTCGTCGGTCACCCCGCTTCCGGGGGTCGAGATCGACCAGGCGCGGATCGTCGATTCGACCGGGGCGCTCGAGCTTGCCAAGGTGCCCGGCCACCTCGTGGTGATCGGCGGCGGCGTGATCGGGCTCGAATTGGGCTCGGTGTGGCGCCGGCTCGGGGCGAGAGTGACGGTCGTCGAGTATCTCGACCAGATCCTTCCGGGCATGGACGGCGAGGTCCGCAAGGAAGCGGCGAAGATCTTCAAGAAGCAGGGCTTCGACATCCGCACCTCGACCAAGGTGACGAAGGCCGAGAAGAAGGGCGAGGGCGTCGTCCTCACCGTCGAGCCGGCCGCGGGCGGCGAGGCCCGGACGATCGAGGCGGACGTGGTCCTGGTCTCGATCGGACGGCGTCCTAACACCGAGGGCCTCGGGCTCGAGGCGGTTGGAATTGAGCTCAACAAGCGTGGGCAGATCGAGGTCGACCACGATTTCCGCACCGGCGTGGAAGGCATCTACGCGATCGGCGACGTCACGCCCGGGCCGATGCTCGCCCACAAGGCGGAGGACGAAGGGATCGCGGTCGCCGAGATCCTCGCCGGGCAGGTCGGGATCGTCAATCACGAGGTGATCCCGAGCGTCGTCTACACCTTCCCGGAGATCGCCTCGGTCGGGAAGACCGAGGAGGAATTGAAGGAAGCGGGCGTCGAGGTGAAGACCGGCAAGTTCCCGATGATGGCCAACAGCCGCGCCAAGACCAACCGGGAGACCGACGGCTTCGTCAAGGTCATCGCCGACGCGCGCACCGACCGCGTGCTCGGGGTCCATATCATCGCCTCGGTCGCCGGCACGATGATCGCCCAGGCGGCGCAGGCGATGGAGTTCGGAGCGACCAGCGAGGACATCGCCTACACCTGCCACGCCCATCCGACCCATTCGGAGGCGATCAAGGAAGCGGCGATGGCGGTGACGGGCAAGCCGATCCACGTCTAGGCTAGGACGGAACGACGGCTGGGTGTAGCGTTGGCGGAGCGTAACGATCGGGAACCGCCCTTGAACATCGCCCGCTTCCTCGTCGCGGCCACGCTGCTGCTGGCCGGCTGCAGTCCCAAGCCGCTGACCCTGCCGGACGACCCCATCGATCGCGCGGCGACCTGCGGAGTGGTCTTCGCCGCCGGGGCGCGAAGCGCGGTTGCCGACATCAAGGCGCCGTTGCCGCTCGCCGCGCAGGGCCGGATCCTTCATTATTCGCTTCTCGCCGCGTCGGACGGGGGCGAGTTCAAGGCCGAGATCGCGAACCGGGTCAGCAAGCGGATGGGCGAGCTTCAGGAATCCATCACCGGCGGCAATTGGAAGGCTCTCGCGCCCGGCTGCGACTCCGCCTTCCCGCTGACCGCGAAGCCGGATCCGGTGCTGCCCGAGGAGCGGCTCGACGCCCAGCTCGCCTGCGAAGAGCTGGCCGAGTTCACCAGCGTCGCGCTTCAGGGAGAGCAGGTCAATTACGGCAACGAGCTCGCCGCCTACCGGCGGATGCGCACAACGGTGAATGACGCGCTGGCGCCCGGGCTGCGCGCCCGCGCCGGGGCGAATTCGGAAGCGCAATTCAAGGAGCGGAAGCGCGCTTTGGCGGCGGCGGCGCATCTCGGCTCGCCGATCCCCGTGCTCGAAGCCTGCATGGAGCGGTTCAAATAGCCGCCGGGCGCGAGGGCGGGATGAACAAGACCCGGCACAGGCTCAGGCGCTGGCAGATCTGGCTCGGCTGGGTCGCGGTCCTGCTCTTGCTCGCCTGGACCGTCTCGGGGCTGGTCCTGGCCATCCGGCCCATCGGCGAGGCGCCGCTAGCGGACGTGCCGGCACTCCCGTCGGGCTTTGCCCCCGTCGCTCCGGCCATCGGCCCGCGGCCGGTCGCGTCTCTTCGGCTCGAGGGGCGTTCCGATGGGCCGAAATGGCTGATCGCCTATGCCGACGGTGGGAGCCGGCTGGCCGATGCTCGGACCGGGGCCCTGCTTCCCCCGCTCGCCGCGGCGGACGCGGCGCGGATCGTCGAGGCGCGTTACACGGGCGCCGCGAGAATCGCCGCCGTCGACCGCACCGCCGCTGACGCGTCTTCGGCGGAATGGCGCGTGACGATGAGCGACGGCACTCGCTTCTACCTCGATGCGGCGACGGGCGAGGTGATCGCCAGCCGCACCCGCGGGTCGCGCTTCTTCGACCTGATGCGGCGAATCCACGTCATGGACCTCGGCACGCGTGGGGATGCCCCTGATCCGCTGCCGATCGGCCTCGCGTTGCTCGCTCTGGCCGGCCTCGCGATGGCGCCGGTCCTGCTGGGGCGGCGGCGGTGACGGGGCCGGCCGAGATCCTCGGCTCGGTGCTTCCCTATCTCGACTGGGCCGGGGTGGCGGTGTTCGCCACCTCGGGCGCGCTTCTGGCCGCCGCGAAGAAGCAGACCTACGTCACCCTCGTCTTCTTTGCCGTCGTCACCGGGGTCGGTGGCGGAACGGCGCGCGACCTTCTGATCGGAGCGCCGGTCTATTGGGTCCATGCCAATGCCGTCCTGCTCATCTGCCTGGTCGCGGCGAGCGCGGTGTGGATGATCCCCGGCAAGCTGCTTCAGGGGCGGGCGCTCGACTGGGCCGACGCGGCCGGCCTCGCCGCCTACGCCACCTACGGCGCCGCCAAGGGCCTCGCTTATGGGCTCGCGCCGCTCCCCGCCATCGCGATGGGCGTGCTCACCGCCTGCCTCGGCGGCATCATCCGCGACGTTCTCGCCGGCGAGCCGTCGATCCTCCTCAGGCCCGAATTGTACGTCACCGCTGCCGCCCTCTCGTCCGGGCTGATGGTCGGGCTGATGCTGGCCGGAGTGCCTGCAACGGTTGCGGGAGTCGCGGCGACGGTGGCGGGCTTCGCTCTTCGCGGCGGGGCCATCCACTTCGGCTGGAAGCTGCCTGCCTACAAACGCTCTTGACTTGATTGAACGTTCAATCAAGAAAGAGGCATGGGCGGCAAGGACACTCGAGGGCGGATCATCGGGGCGGCGATGGAGCTGTTCTGGCTGAAGGGCTACGGCTCGACGTCGATCGCCGACATATTGAGCCGGAGCCAGGTCAACAGCGGCAGCCTCTATCATTTCTTCCCCGGCAAGCAGGACCTGCTCGTCGCCGTGCTCGAGGCCTATCGCGACGGGATCGGGCCGATGCTGCTCGAGCCGGCCTGGGCGGATGTCGCCGATCCGGTCGAGAAGGTGTTCGCCCTGCTCGGCAAGTACCGGTCGCTGATCGTCGAGACGGAGTGCGAATATGGCTGCCCGATCGGGAGCCTCGCGCTCGAGCTTCACGAGGCGGATCCCGCGGTGCGCAAGCTTCTCGCCGAGAATTTCGACGGCTGGGTCGGGGCGGTCGAGGCCTGCCTCGGCGAAGCGCGGGGCCGCTTTCCGGCGGGCACCGATCTGCGCGCCCTCGCCGAGCTTGCGCTGACAGTGATGGAGGGCGGCGTGATGCAGGCGCGGACCCACCGCGACGTCGGCCATTTCGACCGGTCGGTCGCCCAGCTGCGCGCGTATTTCGAGGCGTTGACGGTGAAGGAAGGGGAGGCGGCATGAGGAAGTGGATCGTCGCGTTGCTGCTGGGAATGGCGGCGGCGGCGCCGTCTCAGGCGAGCCGGACCCGATTGCCCGACGGAACGCAGATGCTCTCGCAGGAGACCGTCGTCGACGCTCCGCCCAGCGAGGTGTGGGCCGCAATCTCCACCGCGGAAGGCTGGAAGAGCTGGGCGGTCCCGGTCGCCTGGGCACCGGCGCCGGACATCATCGAGACGAGCTACAAGCCAAATGCCGTGCCGGGCGATCCGTCGACCATCCGCCAGCAGGTCGTGCTCCGGATTCCGGAGCGGCTGCTGGTCTTCAGGACGGTCAAGGCGCCGGCCGGCTTCAAGGATTTCGACACCTATTCGAAGGTCGTCAACGCGATCGAGCTCGAGCCCGCGGGCGACGGGCGTACCCGAGTGCGGCTTACCGGAACCGGCTATGCCGACAGCGAGGCCGGAAGGCGGCTGATCGCCTTCTTCGAGCGCGGCAATGCGGCGACGTTCGAGGCGATGAAGGCGCGCTTCGCCAAGGCCGGGGCCGCGCCCGTGCTCCGCCCGGAGCTCGCGCCGCTGGGCTTCCTCGTCGGCCATTGCTGGCGCGGCGAGTTCAGGAACGGCGCGGTCGATACCCATTGCTTCGAGAGCGTCTATGGCGGCCGGCACGTCCGCGACCGCCACGAGGTGAAAGGGCCGGACGGCCCCTATAGCGGCGAATCGCTCTACAGCTGGAACGCCGCGGCGAAGCAGGTCGAATATACCTATTGGAACTCGCTGGGCGGGGTCAGCCGGGGAACGATGAGGGGCCGGCCGGACGGGCTGGACTTCGGCGACCAGTCCTATGTCGGCAGCGACGGCCGCAAGGCGGCGATCTCGACCCGGTGGCGGAAGGTCGGCGCCGACGCTTACGAAACGGTGAGCAGGTCGTCGAACGATCCGACCGGGAACGGCGTCGTCCGGTATACACGCATCGATTAATGAAACAGGTTGCACGGCTACCCGCCGATCGAACGCGCAACCTTGTCACGGGAGGTCGCGCCCGACCGCTTGGTCGGCAGCCATTCCGGCCGCAAACTTCCAGACCGCCTCGTTTTCCTTGCCAATCCGCGCCAAGGATACCGAGCAACTCACCAGGTGGCGGGCGGCGAACCATTCCTGGAAGGACTTGTGTGCGAACCGAAACTGTCGGCGGCCGGTAAGCGGATTTCGCCCAGCGGGTTGGACGACCGAGTTGAGGACCACTTCTTCCGCGCGAGCGCCGACGCCTCCTTCCGATGCGATGCACTGCTCCAGAACCTCTTCGTCAAAGACCGAATACCCCTCGGCCGGCACATTACCCTTGTCACCCTCCAACAGATTGCCAGCGACATTCTGCATGGCCCGGATCATTCGCTCGGTGCTTTCATCGAAGCCGAACTGTTCTGCAAGTCGGCCCTGACGGACAACTTTCCCAAATGCGCCTGCGCTCCACCTGTCGCCCTCGATCTTGCGCCGCAAATATTTTCCATAAAGCCGATGCAGCTTCTGTTCGGGATCCTTCTCCAGCCAGGCGTCCTCGGCGAGCATGCCGAGGAACAGAGGTCGCTTAGGGATGTCGCCATAATGCTGCTCATAGGCACCGTTTCGGACGAGGGCGGTCAGGTCCGTAAAGGCGGGCGGTGTCGGCCCGGCCCGAGCGGCTTCGAAGCGCTTGAGGAATTCGAGTATAAGCTCGTCCGGCCAGTCCAACAGATTGATCACTTTGAGAAACTGGCCGCGGTACCGAACCCCTCGACCCTCGAAGTCGGTTCGGCGGAGCTGAAATAATTCGTCGCGCATCGACGTAACGAACGGCAGGCCCAAGTCGCTCAGTGACCCCCATAATGCAGCGAGGTGGCCTGGCTTTTCCCAGTAGGGACTTTCATCAAGCCCATCGATAATCAGAAGCCAGTCGTTCGACCTTGCAATTTCCTTCTTGAGGAGGGTCTTGAACAGCCTCAATTCCGGATCGGTCAGGTCTTTGTCCTCTGGATGGATGAGGCGCAACAGCTCCGACGCCAAGCCGGCTGCATTGGTGAAGGCCTCCTCATCGAGCAAGGCGGCGGGAGTGTAGATGATACGCTTGCCGAGTTGCAGCCATTCTGCGGCCAAGGCGTGCAACGTGCTGGTTTTGCCGAAACCGAAGCCTCCCGTGAGCAGGTAGCGAGGCGGACTGCGATTCTTCCCGGTTGTATCGGGTCCCAATTTCGCCAGGTAGGCTTGCGTCGTGGCGCTCAGCAGGCGCGCGGGATTACGTCCGGTGGATTCCGAGACATACGGCACGTCGTTTATGTATCGAACGACCTCCAGCCGTGCGCGATAGTCCTCACGTAATTTCTTCTGAGCGGCGGTGGACCATTCGGCGATTTGCGAGGCCGCGAGATCGCCAAGGGTCACAAGGATGCCTTCCAGATCAAGCAGCTTAGCCGTGGCAGCTCGTCCTTTGGAGACGAGCTGGTGTAGCCATGCTTCTATCTTTTGGCGATCCTCGAGCCGCTCAATGGCTCGGTTGAGAACAAGCCAATATTCATCCACGACCGGGCCAAGCTGCGTGAACTTGTCAATTTCCTTCTGAAGCTTGGGGAGCTCGCTCGAATGGAAGGGCCGCTCATAGCCTTTGCATTGGATGGCCTTGGACGCGCTTAGCGAAGGATCGTTATACTGAATAATATCGATGCCTTGGCGATCGAGTTCCCCGAGACGGCGGGTTGTAGCCGTGCTCGGCAGGACGGCATCCAGATAGGCCTGGAGGAGATTGCAGAAAGCATCCCCGCTCGACTTGGCGAGCTCGCCCCGCAGATGGGAGGCCTTCATTCGGTCGATCTGCCCTGATTGAGGCTAACTGAGGGGAATCGTCTCGGCCCCTCCGGCTGGTCCTGAGCAGGAGCCAGCGGGCGCTGCCAGAGGCCGACGTCGTGCCAGGCGCCGAGCTTCCAGCCGACCTGGCGGTAGATCCCGGCCTGGGCGAAGCCGAGGCGTTCGTGGAGCCGGACGCTGGGCGCGTTGGGGAGGGTGATGGCGGCGATCGCCTGGGTGAAGCCGCGCGCGACGAGCGTTTCGAGCAAGGGCTCGTAGAGCGCGTGGCCGACTCCCCGGCCGCAGGCGTCGGCACGGACATAGACGGTGGTCTCGACTGCGAAGCGATAGGCGGGGCGGGTCCGGAACGGCGCTGCATAGGCATAGCCGATCGGCGCTCCGTCGTCGCCGAGCGCGGCGATCCAGGGATAGAGATCGCCGCCCGCCTCGATCCGCTCGCGCATCGCCGCGGCGTCGGGCGGCTCGGTCTCGAACGAGACCGCCGTCCCGCTCACATAGGGCGCGTAGAGGGCGGCGAGCGCCGCGGAGTCGTCGGGCGTCGCGGCCCTCAGCCTCATGCGCCGACGAGGCGGGCGAGCCAGGCGGCGAAGCCGAGGCGCGCGATCGGGCCGGCCGACGGGGGGCGGTCTGCCTCGCAATCGAGGCAGCGGGCCTGGATGGCGGCGCCGCTCACCAGCCGCTCCGCCTCGCCGATCGCGGCGAGCATCCGAAGGCGCGGCTTGGCGGCGATCCGGCTGAACGCGTCGGTCGACGCCTCGTCCTCGTCGGTGTCGCCGTCGTCGGCGAAAGCGGACAGAAGGCGGTCGGCGAAATCCGGCTCCTTCTCCAGCCACACCGCATCGGCTTCGTCGGGATCGAGCTTGGCCAGCCGGGCCGCCTCGCGAACGGCGTCGTCGAGGCCGCCGAAGGCGTCGACGAGGCCGAGCTGGCGGGCGGTGCCGCCGTCCCAGATCCGGCCCTGGGCGATCTGGTCGACCCGAGCGACCGGAAGCTTGCGCGACGCGGCGACGAGGGCGAGGAAGCGGCGATAGGTCGAATCCACGCCCATCTGCAGCAGCCGGTCGGCCTCGGGCGAAGGGCCGCGGAGCACGTCCGGCTCGCCCGACAGCGGGGTCGTCTTCACGCCGTCCGCGCCGAGGCCGAGCTTGGCGAGCGAGCCCTGGAAGCTGGGAATGATCCCGAACACGCCGATCGAGCCGGTGATCGTCGAGGGCTCGGCGAAGATCTTGTCGCCGGGGGTGGAGACCCAATAGCCGCCCGACGCGGCGAGGCTTCCCATCGAGACGACGACCGGCAGGCCCTTGGCCTTGGCGGCGAGGACGGCCTGGCGGATTCGCTCGGAGGCGAGGACCGAGCCGCCGGGCGAATCGACCCGGAGGACCAGGGCCTTGAGGTCGCGCTCGCGGAGGCCCTTTTCGAGCGCCTTGACGATCGTCTCGGCGCCTGCGGTGCCGAGATCCGCCTCGCCGTCGACGATGTCGCCGGCCACGGTGAGGATCCCGATCTCGCCGTCGTCGTCGCCGGCCGGATTGGCGTCGACCCAGGCCTTGTAGTCGATCCGGCGGAAGCTTCCGGGGACGGCGGCGTAGCGGGTTCCGGCGATCTCGGCGACGCGGCGGTCGAACGCCTCGCGCTCGCCGATCCGGTCGACCAGCCCGGCCTGCTGGGCGGCGCGCGCCATGTCGCCCCCGGCGGCGGCAACGCGCCCTGCCGTGTCCGCGACATAGGGGGCGATCTGGGCCTTGGGCCGCGCCTGGCGCACTTCCTGCTGCCAGCTCTCCCACATCGAGCCGTAGACGGCCGTCAGCGCCTCGCGCGCCTCGGGGGACATGTCGTTGCGGATCAACGGCTCGACTGCGGCCTTGTAGGTGCCCGCCTTGTAGACGTTGGCGGTGACGCCGAGCTTGTCGAGCAGGCCCTTCATGTAAAGGTTGGCGCCGCCCGGGCCCGTGATCAGCACTCCGCCCAGCGGGTTGAGCCAGGTCTCGCTGGCGTGGGCGGCGAGCTGGTAGCTGTCGTCGTCATAGGCGGTGGCATAGGCGAGCACCGGCTTGTTCGCCTTGCGAACCGAGTCGAGCGCCTCGCCGACGGCGGCGAGGGTCGCCTGGCCGCCGCCCGAGAAGATGTCGAGGTCGAGCGCGACCGCCTTGACGCGATCGTCGTCCGCCGCCGTCTGCAGCGCGTGGACGACGTCGCGAAGTCGATATTCGCGAGGGCCGCCACGACCGCTCAGAACTTCGCTCGCAGTTGCAGTGGCGGGCTGCTCGACGATCGGCCCGTCCAGCCTGAGAAGAAGCGCCCCGTCCTCGCCGGCGGGCACCGTCGGCCGAGCCGTCATCGCCGCATAGAGCAGGGCGAAGAAGAGCAGCATGAACAGGAGCACCAGCCCGTCCTTGATTCCGACGAGCAGCTTCCAGACCTTGCCCACGAACTTCATCTCACGCTCCCGGCTGTCGAGCCCATCGGCTAGACCAGCGGCCCGCCGCTGTAAATTCGGGGGTGAGAGAATCGCGCCCCCTCCGAAAAGGGGACAGTCCCCTTTTTCGGGGAGCCGGCGCGTAAAAGGGGACTGTCCCCTTTTTTGCGTTCCGCGGCTTGCAAATCCGGGCGAGGAATTCGCGCCGGCCGAGGCTTGACGTTGGATGAACAGCGCCTAGATGAGCCTTGCTGGCACTCGCGAGGGGCGAGTGCTAACAGGTTTCAACCGAAACGGCCGCGGCCAAGGGCCGCAAAGCCGCCAATGCAAACAGAAGAGGTGACGCGCATGAACTTTCGACCGCTTCACGACCGGGTTCTCGTCCGCCGGGTCGAGGCCGAGGAGAAGACGGCCGGTGGGATCATCATCCCCGACACCGCCAAGGAAAAGCCCCAGGAGGGCGAGGTCGTCGCCGCCGGCGACGGCGCCCGCGCCGAAGACGGCAAGATCACGCCGCTCGACGTCAAGGCCGGGGACCGGATCCTGTTCGGCAAATGGTCGGGCACCGAAGTCCGCCTCAACGGCGAGGACCTGCTGATCATGAAGGAAAGCGACATCCTCGGGATCGTCGGCTGAGCCCTCCGCACGGCTCTCGGCAACCCTCAACTTCATCAACTTATTCGATCGAAAGGTAGATCAACATGGCAGCGAAAGACGTTCGCTTTTCGCGTGACGCCCGCGAGCGCATCATGCGCGGCGTCGATATCCTCGCCGACGCGGTCAAGGTGACTCTCGGCCCCAAGGGCCGCAACGTCGTCCTCGACAAGAGCTTCGGCAGCCCCCGAATCACCAAGGACGGAGTCACCGTCGCCAAGGAGATCGAGCTCAAGGACAAGTTCGAGAATATGGGCGCGCAGATGCTTCGCGAGGTCGCGTCGAAGACCAACGACCTCGCCGGCGACGGCACCACCACCGCCACCGTGCTTGCCCAGTCGATCGTCCGCGAAGGCATGAAGTCGGTCGCCGCGGGCATGAACCCGATGGACCTCAAGCGCGGCATCGAGCTCGCCGTCCGCAAGGTCGTCGAGGATCTCGCCGCCCGCTCGAAGCCGGTCTCCGGATCGAACGAAATCGCCCAGGTCGGAATCATCTCGGCCAACGGCGACACCGTCGTCGGCGAGAAGATCGCCGAGGCGATGGACAAGGTCGGCAAGGAAGGCGTGATCACGGTCGAGGAGGCCAAGGGCCTCGAGTTCGAGCTCGACGTCGTCGAGGGCATGCAGTTCGACCGCGGCTATCTCTCGCCTTACTTCATCACCAACCCCGAGAAGATGCAGGTCGAGCTCAGCGACCCCTACATCCTCATCCACGAGAAGAAGCTCTCCAATCTCCAGGCGATGCTTCCGATCCTGGAAGCGGTGGTTCAGAGCGGTCGTCCGCTGCTCATCATCGCCGAGGACATTGAAGGTGAAGCGTTGGCCACTCTGGTCGTCAACAAGCTGCGCGGCGGTCTAAAAGTCGCAGCGGTCAAGGCGCCTGGCTTCGGTGATCGCCGCAAGGCGATGCTCGAGGATATCGCCATCCTCACCGGCGGCGAGATGATCAGCGAGGATCTCGGCATCAAGCTCGAGAACGTCACTGT
>JBJMTX010000006.1:0-68290 GCA_045811485.1 Allosphingosinicella sp. | reverse complement strand
GCGCGGTTCGCTTCGGCCATGCGGTGCGTGTCTTCGCGCTTCTTCACGGCGTTGCCGCGATTCTGCGAAGCATCCATCAGCTCGCCCGAAAGACGACCGGCCATGGTCTTCTCGGAGCGTGCACGAGCAGCCGTGATGAGCCAGCGGATGGCGAGCGCCTGGGCGCGCTCCGGACGGACTTCGACCGGCACCTGGTAGGTCGCGCCGCCGACGCGGCGGCTGCGAACCTCGATGCCCGGCTTCACGTTGTTGAGCGCATCGTGGAAGACGCCGAGCGGATCGCGCTTGGCGCGGGTCTCGATCGTGTCGAAGGCGCCGTAGACGATTCCTTCGGCGACCGACTTCTTGCCGTCGAGCATGACGGAGTTCATGAACTTCGACAGCACGATGTCCCCGAACTTGGGATCGGGCAGGATTTCGCGCTTCTCGGGACGACGACGACGGGACATATCGGTTTCCTCTTCTTCAGCTTATCCGGAACGTAAGTCCGGGGCTTACTTCGGACGCTTGGCGCCGTACTTGGAACGGGACTGGCGGCGGTCCTTCACCCCCTGGGTGTCGAGCACGCCGCGAAGGACGTGGTAGCGGACACCGGGAAGGTCGCGGACTCGGCCGCCGCGGATCAGGACCACAGAGTGCTCCTGGAGATTGTGCCCCTCGCCGGGGATGTAGCTGATCACCTCGCGCTGGTTGGTGAGGCGGACCTTGGCGACCTTGCGAAGCGCCGAGTTCGGCTTCTTCGGGGTGGTCGTGTAGACGCGCGTGCAGACTCCGCGCTTCTGCGGATTCTGCTCCATGGCCGGAACCTTGGATTTGGCCTTCTGAGGCTCGCGACCCTTGCGGATCAGCTGGTTGATCGTCGGCATGAAGCCCTTCACTTCCCTAAGTTACTTTACCGGGGCGCAAAAAACGCAAAAACCCGGGGTGACCTTGCGGCCCCCTGGCCTTTGCGACGCTACGGCAATGTTCAAGCTCTTTGCCCGCTCCAGGAGCGCGAGGGCTCCGCGGGCGAGGCGGCCTATAGCCGCGAGAGGGATATGGGTCAACGGGGGAGATTTTCAAGCTGCCGCGCGAGGCTTTGGCGCGACCGCATCCGGCCCGCCGCTCCCTGGGGCGACGGGCCGGGGCGGTGTTCCCGCTCAGGCTGCGGCCGCCTTCAGCAACAGCAGACCTCCATCCTCGGGGAGCAGACGGTCTTCAGCGCGGCTCTCACCAGCAGCCCGTGAGGGCCGCCTCCGCCGTTGAAGACGACCGCCCGAAGCAGGTGCAGCCCCGGAGCGGACAGGGCGCCGGAGAAGCTCACGATCCGTTCGGTCGTGAATCCCCAGCCTCCAGCGCCCGAAAGGACGTTGTTGGACGGCACCGGAATAGTGATGTCGGTCTTCGCGATCGGCACGTTCATATCGTCCAGGAATATCTGGACGTCGTCGTCGCCGGCGGCCTGGCCCGCCACCATGACCTCCATCGGGACGGTGCATTTCGGCACCTCGATGAGGAGATCGTAATAATAGTGGGCGAGGGGATGGCTGGTGTTGCCGTCGTTGGAGTTCGGCTGCACCCACTGCGCGGGCGAAAGCGCCGTCGTCCACAGCGGATGCTGGTTCATGGTAATCGCCTGCGCGAGCACATTGTTCGCGCCCGGTCCCGTCACGCGCCACGGCGCCGCGCCGGGTCCGCTGCCCGTGTTGATCGGAATCGTCTGCCCCTCGCCGCCGACGCAGCGGCAGCATGGCAGACGGATGTCCGCCTTTTGCCGGCTGCACGGGTCGAAAACCGGAGCCGGGGGATCCCGGGTCTCGTCCAACGGCTTCTTGGGTCTGTCAGGTCTAGTAGCCACGTTCGCGCTCCTTCGAGCAGTTTCGCGTCTGACGCGAAATCGTTGAGCCCCATCGCCCCCCTTTTGTGGGCTGCCGGGGCTGGAGGCCGTGACGCAGGTCACGCCGCCTTCGAAGGCCGGTCCGGTTCGGACTCCGTAATGGTGCGGATCACGGGCTTGGGGGCTGCGGACGAGGCCGGATCGACATCCAAACAGGGCGGCGCCGCCGCCCCGGGCTTGGCAAGCCGCTCGCGGCAGCGGATAGACGCTGGCCGATGAGCGACTATCTCCTCCTCTTCGCCGTCGTCCTGGGCGTCAACCTGCTCCCGGCGCTCGGCCCGCCCACCTGGTCGCTCCTGGTCCTGTTCACCCTGCAGAGCGATCTCGCGGCCGTGCCGGCGATCCTGATCGCGGCGGTGGCGGCGGCCATCGGGCGGCTCCTGCTCGCCCACGGCTTCCGCCTCCTCGGCCATCGCCTGCCGGCGAGGATCCGCCGCAACCTCGACGCCGCCCGCAAGGCGGTGGAGAAGAACCGGCGCAACACCATCCTCGCGCTCGGGCTGTTCGCGCTGTCGCCGCTGCCGTCGGCGCAGCTGTTCGAGGCCGCCGGACTCGCCTGCGTCCGCCTCCTCCCCTTCACCGCCGCTTTCTTCGCCGGCCGGATCGTCTCGTATTCGATCTACGTCTTCACCGCCGCCGGCCTGCGCGAGACGAGCCTGGGCGACACCTTCAAGCGCAGCCTGACCAGCCCGCTCGGGATCGCCCTCCAGGTCGCGATGATCCTGGCGCTGGTCGCCTTCGCGTGGATCGACTGGGAGAAATGGCTCGGAGGCAAGCGGTCGAAATAGAAAGGAGGTCGGCCGTCAGGCGTCGACGAGATCGAGGCGCATTTTGATCAGGGCGATGTCCTGTTTGACATAGGCTATGTCACTACTGAGCCGAGCGATCTCGACCTGGCTCGCCGCGAGATGCTTCTCAATGCTGGCGAGCCTGATACCTTGCGAGAGCTGCTCCCGCCGGAAATCCGTGAATTCTGAATGGAACCGCTTCAGAAGCTCGAGCGTGCGTTCACCGATGCTCACTCGGGCATTTTAGCTCGATGCGGCTTAACCGCAAACTACCAACTTCGGATATGCGAAAACCGGCGCCCGCATCGCTGCGGGCGCCGGCCTCACTGCCCCCGTGAAGGCGTGTCAGGCGACCTTGGCGGTCTCGATCTCTTCGGGATCGCGAAGGACGTAGCCGCGGCCCCAGACGGTCTCGATATAATTGTCTCCGCTGCAGGCGAGGCTCAGCTTCTTGCGGAGCTTGCAGATAAAGACGTCGATGATCTTGAGCTCCGGCTCGTCCATTCCGCCGTAGAGATGGTTGAGGAACATCTCCTTGGTCAGCGTCGTGCCCTTGCGGAGCGAGAGCAGCTCCAGCATCGCATATTCCTTGCCGGTGAGGTGCACCCGGGCACCGTCGACCTCGACCGTCTTGGCGTCGAGGTTGACCGCCAGCTTGCCGGTGCGGATCACGCTTTGGCTGTGGCCCTTGGAGCGGCGGACGACCGCGTGGATGCGGGCGACGAGCTCGTCGCGGTGGAAGGGCTTGGTCACATAATCGTCAGCGCCGAAGCCGAGCGCTCGGACCTTTGAGTCCATCTCGCTGATGCCCGAGAGGATGAGGACCGGCGTTCCGACCTTGGCCAGCCGCAACTTCTTGAGCACGTCGTAGCCGTGCATGTCGGGCAGGTTCAGGTCGAGGCAGATGATGTCGTAATCGTAGAGCTTGCCCAGATCCAAGCCCTCCTCGCCGAGGTCGGTCGTATAGACGTTGAAGCCCTCGCCGGTCAGCATCAGCTCGATGCTCTTGGCGGTCGTCGGCTCGTCTTCGATCAGCAGCACGCGCATGGTACCAGGCCCCTCTCGCTCAAAGGTCCCCGGAGCGGCTTGGCGCCCCGTTCCCCCTGATGAAGTTCATTAACCATGGGAGATGTGAACGCAAAAGGTTAATTTCGAATTAAACGAGGTTTCACAATCACTCCCGCGAAACGTTGCGCGGCCGCAACAGGCATGAACGGCCGCCTCCCTGCGGGCGGGACGTCGGTGGGCCCGCGGCCGGCTACCGGATGTTGCTCTGACAATAAGCGAGGGAGCCGGTCACCGTGACGGTCAGCTGACCGCTGGAGGTCGCATTGAGGCTGTCCCGCACCGTGTAGGTGAAGTTCGACTGCCCGTTGAAGCCGGCATCGACGTTGACCGACGAGCCGCTTGCGACGGTCGCGGTGGCGTCGCCCGCGGTGCGGGTGATGGACACAAGCGCCAGCGGAACGTTGTTTTCCGGATCGCTGTCGTTCGCGGTCAGGTCCACCGTCGCGCTCGAGTAGCAGAGCAGGCTCAGAGTGTCGGCAACGGTCGTCGGCGGCGAATTTGCCGCCGGCGGCGGCGGAGGCGGTGGCGGTGGCGGAGGCGGAGGCGGAGGCGGAGGCGGAGGTGGAGGTGGAGGTGGAGGTGGAGGTGGAGGTGGAGGAGTCGACGTGCCGGCCCCTGTCACGGTGACGTTGGAGCGGTTGCCGGCGGGATCGTAGCTATAGGCCGAAGCGATCCCCGCGCTGGGGCCCGTGGCATGTTCCACTTTGACCAGCCGGCCGAGAGCGTCATAGGTGTAGGTGGCGGACCCCGCGGCATGGGTCACCGCCGCGATCGCCAGGGCCGACGTGGCCAGAAGCAGCTTGGCTCCCGATTTCATGCCCAATGTGCGTCCTTTCGAATCAACTCTAGCGATGGACCATACCTTGGCGGCCCGATCGAACTGCTTCTGCTATTCAGCCGATCCAGACTATTTCATATTCTCCGCTCCCAACCTTCGCGGCGGTGATCGAGGGGCCACGACGAGACAGCACTTGGCAGCTATCGCGGTTCTGACAGCGCTCGCCGGAGGAGCGTTCCAAATCCCTGAAGAAGTCCTGCGCGCATTTCTCTGACATTTTCACCCGAACGAGATATGTTTCAGTAAACAAGCCGGAGCGGCGAGAAGGATCGTTTTTGTTGACGTCCGTGACATGGGCTTCCTTGCACAGAGCAATATCGGTTTTGGCGGTGAAGCCTTCGGGGGTGTTTGACGGCGGCGCACATGAGGAGAGCATGATGGCCGCCAGTGCAAAAGCGATGTTCCGGGTCATTCGCAGGGATACCCATAATTGAAGTCTTTGCCGCCCATCAGATAGCCGGTGCTACCGAAGCGCGTTGCCGCCTCCGCACCGAAGCTGCGATTAGCCCAGTCGAAATCATATACATCATGGAAGCCGACGGCATTTCCCCCCTTGTCGTAATACATCGTGCCGCCTCCATAGACTTTGCCGAGATAAGTCCCGTAAAAATCGACCGACCTTCGTGAGTATGTTTTTCCATTAACCATCGGACTTGTCGGCCTGGCATTTCGGACGATCTCGCCAAATTGTTCCCGAGTTAGGCATATAGGCTCACCGGTGCCGCCGACGAAGTGATTCCAGAGCGTCAATCCGTCCATGTATCTATACTGGACCGCCGCTCTGCGGAATCCTGTGACCGTGATATCGCCCTCTTGTGCCTCGTCACCTTCTCCTCCCGAGTGGCCGCTGCCGAAGCCTCCGCTGAAACCCCCGGCATCCTGGTTCTGGAACAGGGGCTCGGGCCTGAAACCCCAGGGCGTTGTCCCAAGTATGTTGCCGGCCGAGTCGAAGAAAACCAGTCTGACGAAGGTGCCGATCAGCCCGCCCGAGCTCTGGGCGTTGCTGCCTTTCTCGCGATCCCCCTTTTCACCCGTGGCCGCGATTACCCCTCCCGTCGTGCTGAATCCGGCGCACGAGGAGCAAAGCCCGGGGCCTTGGTCGTAGTTGGTGCCCGTCGTCAATCCGCTCGGATCGGTCTGGTTGACCGGATCGCCGCCGCCATAATTGTACCAGTTGATGCCGTCGCCATAGCCGATCGGATCCGTCTGCAGGAATCGGCCGAGCGTCGGGGAATAGGTCCGCGCCTTGAAGTCGTACATGCCGAGCTCGGGCAGCCAGGCCTGCCCCGTATATTGGAAGCGGCCCAGGTTGGCGGAACCGGGAATGCCGAACTCGTCATAAGTATTGATCGCGAGCGGGTTGCCCAACGAGTCGGTGACCGCAACCACCGAACCCCGTTCGTCGGCGATCAGGTAACGCCTGTCCGCCGTCGTCCCGGCGCCTTCATACCAGACCAGCGCCTCGTCGGCAGCCGGCCCCCAGACATAGCGCCTGGTGACGGCGTTGGCCGCCGCCGGGTTGACTTCGGTGGCGATGTTGGCGCCGTCATATTGGAAAGCGGCCAGAGCCGATCCCGTGCTGCTCAGGATCGTGTCGAGCCTGCCGGCGGGATCGAAGTAGAATTGCTTGCCCGTATCGCTCGCCTGCACCAGCTGGTTCTTGCTGTTGTAGGTGTAGATCGTCGACCCCGCGGAGGTCAGGTTGCCCTTGACGTCGTAGGTCGGCGTGAGGGTGCCGGTAACGGTATACTGGTTCAGCGCGTTGGTCGTGTAGCTGCGATTGACGTTATAATGGCCGTTCCAGTTGTACGCATCGTTGGAAAACGTCCGCTGCTTCATCTGCATGGATGGGTTGTAGGCGTAGGTATTATTCTGGTCGTTCGCGGTTCCCGGCAGGTCGAGGCCGAGGCTGCTCAACTGCGGGGCGCCAACGTAGCCGTAGTTGGTCACCACGCCGTTGCCCCGCGTCAGCTTGGTGCGGCGGCCGAGATCGTCATATTCGAACGTCGCCAGCGCAGCCGTGCCGTTTTCCCTGACGGCCGTGATCATCCCGGTGGCATCATAATCGTAGGTGACGTAAAATCCGTCCGCCCAGGTCAGTCGCGCCCGCTGCCCGGCAGCATCATACAGGCTGGTCAGGGACGAAATCGCATCGCCCTGGCTCGTCACGCGGCCCAGCGCATCATAAGCCCAGGTGCTGCTATGGCCGTTGGCGTCGGTCGCCGAGAGCCTCTGACCGAGATTGTCATAGGTATAGGTCACGTCGCTGTCGGTCAGCGCCGTTCCCGGATAGTCGACGCCGACAGTTCGGCCGAGCAGGTCGAAGCTGTAGCCCACGCTGGCCGCTGAAGCGTTACCGCGCAGCTTCGCGCCGACCACCTTCGCGGTTCCGGGGCCGGTCGTGCCATAGGTGACAGCCACATAATCGGCCGGCGAGCCGCTCGTGCAGGCCGCGATCGTGCTGTTGAAGCAGGTTCGCGAAGGGCGATCATAGCCATCGAAGGCATAGGCGGTAACGTTGCCCTTCGCATCGGTCACGCTGCTGGCCTGGCCGTTGGCGGTATAGGTGTAATGGGTTTCGTCCTGCGCCAACGCGGTTCCGACACCTGTTTTGACGGTATCGACCGCCCCTTCATAGTCGTAGAGGGTCTTGCTGATGCGGTCGGGGCCGTCGGAGCCCGGAATGGTCACCTGGGTGCAGGCCGCCGGCAGCGATGCGTAGGTCGACGGGGTCATCCTGGTCGCGACGCAGTCGGGTCGGCCGAGCGCGTCATACGAATATTGGGTCATGGAATAAGCGGCGGTCACTGCGCCGGTGTTCGCGTCGTTCAGCCGTTCCGTCGCCTTGCGACCGTATATATCGTAACCGATGTTGACGGTCTGAAGGGCGGTGAACCCGCTGCCGTCGGAATTGATCGTACCAACCGTGACGATATCCACCTGCCCGTCGGCTTGATAATGCGTAGCCGTGACACGAGGCCGCCTGGGACCGCTGCCATCGGGATCCGGACTCCACCGGCCGATCTCCTGGCGGGCGTCGTTGTAGCGGATCTGGCGGGTCCGGCTTAGCGCATCCGTGGTGCTCGTAACGTTGCTCACATTGTCGTAACCGTAAGACTCCGACGCGGCCGGAGTTCCGGTCCCGGAGCCGCTGGTGGAGGCCGTCAGGAGTAAATTGCTGCCGGCCGACGACGAGCCGCTCTGATAGGCGAGAGTGGTCTTCACTGCGTCCGAGCTGGTGTCGAGGCAGGCGGAGGTGGTCCTGCACGACCAAGTCTTGACCGGGAGGATGATCGAAGTCGCAGCCGGGTTGAAAGTCCCGCCGCCCGTCTTCGTCCAGGCATAGAAGCTGCCATAGCCGTAGCGGGTTCGCGGCCGCGCGGCGCCCGCCGAGGGCGCCGGCGCTTCCACATAATCGATCGACCCGTCGGCATTGTAATAATAATTGGTGACGTTGCCCGCCTCGTCCGTCGTCGTATCGGGCTTGTTGCAGGTCTTCGCGCTGGCGCAGCTGCTCGGATAGCTCGCAGATGCCGAGATCGCGGGCAGGCCTGAGCCGGCCTTCGGCGTGGCCGTCGTCGACGTCCGGTTGCCGCGCGCATCGTAGGCGTAGGTGACGTAATTGCCCTCCGGCGCGGTCACCTGGGCGAGGTGGCCCGTTCCGTCATAGCCGTAGGTCGTCGTGTGGCCGTTCTCGTCCGTGTCGGAAGTCAGCTGCCCGGTCACCGTGTTCGAAACGGCGGTGCGGGTGTGGGACAGCGGGTCCGTCACCGTGACGGTCCGGGTCGTGAAGTTGAAGCCGCCGAGCGCGTTGTAATAGCTCCAGGTCTGCCCGCCGCGCTGGATCGAGCTGACGAAGCCGTCGGTACCGTAATTCTGGATCGTGACGTCCGGGGTCGCGGCACCGGGGCGGCTGATCGTGTTCAGCTTGTCCACCTCGTAGCCATAGAGCGACGTGCGGTTTGCCGGGTCGGTGACGGACGTCAAATTCACGTCGCTGTAGCCGGCTGTGTACGCATAATCGGCGTGCGGCCACGCATTGGCGAGGGTGCAGGCATCGGCTGTCGGGTCGCAATATTCCACCGCGTTGTTGATGCCAGTGACTCGACTCGGATATTTCCAGGCCGCCTCGTTCCCCTGGCTGAGCGTGTTCGTCCCATAGGTGAATTTCAGCTGGTAGCCGTGATTGTTCGTCACCGACTGGATGCGGGCATAGCTGATCGTCCACGTGCCTCCGCCCGGGGCCGGCACGGTGTAGCTTCCGGTCTTGTAGGTGAAGGTTAGGACGGTGCCGTCAGGCGCCGTGATCGACCGCGCCCGGCCGATTTCGGAATCGTATCCGCCGAGCATCGCTCCGCCGGCCGACATGAAGCGCACGACCGTGCCGTCACGGCCGGTATAGACGTAGTCGCCCGCGGGCTCGCGGAAAAGGGAAGCGCCGTCGGCGAGGTCGTTCGTGTAGGTGCTGCCCGCGCTGGTGACGGCCGCTCGGGTGAATGTTTCGGAAGAGCCGCCAATGCTCACCGTCGGCGTGGCGCCGCTGCCGCTCATCGTCACGATCAGCGAGTGGCGCCATCCGGCGCCGGCCCAATACCGAGTGTAGGACAGACCGTGGAGACCCGGAGGCCCGATCGAGACGTCGGTCGGATTCGTGATGAACGCCCCGCTTACGACATCCACCCCGTTGGCATCGACATTCTCGCGGATCGGCGGCGCCGGGACGTCGGCGAGCGCCTGAGCCGAGAGCAGCAGCCCGACCAGCGCTCCGACCCTTGCCCATCCTCCGATTCGCGTCAGCCCCCTCGCGGCGGACGATGCGGCGACATGCGGGCGCCTCATTGCGGCGCGCCCTCGACCGGCGTTTCAGGCGCTGCCTGGCGCCGCTCGGCTGCCGGCGGGACGTATTGGTCCGGCGTCAGCCGGGCGCTGGAAGCCGCCCGGCCCGGGGGCGGCGCCGCGATCGTCCCGTCGGCGGCGAATTGCCCGAGGTCCACCTCGAGCCCGCGAAGCTCGACATTGAAGGGCTGCCCCGCGAGCTTTCCCAGGTCGCGTGAGACGTCCTGTATCTCGACGGTGCCGTCGGCGGCGGGGCGGGCCACGATCACTCGAGTCCGGCCGGTCTCGCGGACCACCACGGCCAGGGTGCCCAGCGCGACATTGTAGCTGGATCTGTAGGACTCCACTCTGCCGATTCGAACCGCCGAATGGCCGCAGCCGACGTAGAGAATTGCGCCTCCCGATGCCCGGCCTTGATCCGCCGGCCCCAGCTCGGACGCCTGGCACGAAGCGGCAGGCGGGGCGCCCCGCGGGGGAGAAGCCTGGCCGGCAGGCACGGCGACGGACTGAAGGAGAATGAGCAGGCTGCCGATCAACGGTCGTTCCTCGATTGAACCGAGAAACAGCCGACACCGGCGAACTTCCAGGCAAAGCGAAATCGCGGCCGATCTTATAACCCGTTGAACCGGAATAAAGAATTATTTGATCCGTAACGGGGTGTAATTTCCGTTTCCGCCTTGATCGGCCGCCGTGTCGTAACGACGCCGATGGTCAGGCCGCGGCATTCCGGCTCTTCGCCAGGCGCGCGGATCCGCGCTGCGTTGCAAGGTCGAGTCCGGTCACGGCGGCGATTCAGGTTTTGCGCCGCCGCGACGGGCGTGGCAGTGCCGGCCGGGTGTGGGATAAATATGTTTTGTTCATCGACGGCGAGGCGATCGTCATCGACAAGCCGGCCGGCCTCGCCGTCCACCCGGGCTCGAAGACGCCCGAGAGCCTCGAAGATTATCTGAAGCATTTCCGCTTCGGCTTCCAGCGCGCGCCGCTTCCCGTCCACCGGCTCGACCGCGACACTTCGGGCTGCCTCCTCCTCGCCCGTAATCCCAAGGCCCACAAGCGCTTCCAGCGCGCCTTCGAGGACAAGAAGGTGACCAAGACCTATGTCGCGGTCCTCGACGGCGTTCCGGAGGCGCCCGAGGGCGAGATCGACATGGCGCTCGGCAAGGTGTCGAGCGAAGCCGAAGGCTGGCGGATGGTGCCCGACCCCAACGGGAAGACGGCTTTCACCCGCTGGCGGACGCTCGCCGTCCGCGACGGACGCGCCGTCTTGCTCTTCTCGCCGGAGACCGGGCGCACCCACCAGATAAGGGTCCACGCCGCCGAGGGCCTGGGGCTGCCGATCTCCGGGGACCCGGTCTATGGCGGCTCGAGCGGCCCGATGCTTCTCCACGCTCTGTCTCTTCGGGTCGAGCGCGACGACAAGCCGCCCGTGGAAGCGACCGCGCCCCTCCCCCCGGCCTTCGTCAATGCGGGCTTCGGCGATGTCCTTAGCTGAGCCCTTCGTCATCCCGGAAGAGGCCTTGGAGGAGAAGTTCCTGGCCTCGACCGGCCCCGGCGGCCAGAACGTCAACAAGGTCGCCACCGCCGTCCAGCTGCGCTGCGACGTCTTCAGGCTCGGCCTTGCTCCGCCGGTCTATGCCCGGCTCAAACGCCTTGCCGGAAGCCGGATGACCGGCGACGGCGAGATAATCATCACCGCCCGAACCCACCGCACCCAGGAGGCCAATCGCGACGAAGCCCGCTCGCGACTCGCGGACCTCATCGCCAAGGCCCACATCGCGCCGCGCAAGCGGGTGAAGACCAAGCCCAGCCGCGCCGCCAAGGCGCGCAGGGTCGACGAGAAGAAGGGGCGGGGCGCGGTGAAGCAGGGACGGGGCAAGGTCAGGCTGGACTAGCCACCGATGATCCGGGCCTCCCGCACATAGCCGAAGGCCCCTTGGCCCGACCATGACTTCCCGTCCGGATAACGCAGCTCGATGCCGGCGAGGTCGCTCTCCTCCGCAAGCCGCATGTTGACGCCCATGACGACGTTTCCATGCTTCGCCACGGCACTCTCGGTCAGAACGAAGTGGGTCGTCGAGCCGCACTTGCCGCAGAATTGAATTTGCGCGGACGGATCGTCCTTGTCTTTCCGGCAATAGCCCTCCGCCTCTCCCTCGACGCTCACCTCGGGCGGCTCAAAATAGCCCCAGCGCGCGCCCGCCTTGCGGCAGAGCGTGCAATTGCACTCGTGGATGAAGTCGGGGCGCTTGCTGGTTTCGATCCGGATCTGGCCGCAATGGCAGGAAAGGCTCAGCATTCCGGATTTCTAGCAGGGCGGCACCTTGCTCGATAGCATCGCGGGAACGGGAATCCTGATTGCTTCGCTGCCTCGTTCTCCCCAAATGACCGACATGTATGATTTTCGCATTGAGGCGGCCGACAAGGCCGAAGCCTGGCGCCAGGTCGTCGCAGCCGCCGACGCCCTCACCGACGGCGAGCCGGACGCCGTCGCCAACATGGCGAACATCGCCGCCTTGCTGTTCGAGGCGCTGCCGGATCTCAACTGGTCGGGCTTCTATCGCAACGTCGATGGCGAGCTGGTGCTGGGCCCCTTTCAAGGACGCGCGGCCTGCATCCGGATCCCGTTCGGCAAGGGCGTGTGCGGCGCCGCGGCGGCGACGCTCGAGCCGCAATGCGTCGAGGACGTCAATGCGTTTCCCGGCCACATCGCCTGCGACAGCGCCTCGGCCTCCGAGCTGGTCGTGCCGCTGGTGCACGAAGGGCGCCTGCTCGGCGTGATCGACCTCGACAGCCCGCGCCTCGCCCGCTTCGACGCGGCCGACGTCGCCGGCTGTCTCGAATTGGCACGACTGCTCGCGCCCCGCCTGTCCGGCGGTAGCGAAGCCCCTCGCGAAGAGTTAAAAAGCCGGTAACCAGCCTCGTCCTCGCGCCGGGGCCGGAGGCTTTCGGACCAAGGGGACGAAGATGAGCAAGCTCTGGCTGTTAGGTTTGGCGGCATCGGCCGCTTGGGCGCCGATGGCGATGGCGCAGCCCGCGCCGCCCCCTCCCCCGCCGATGCCGATGCACGGCATGCATGGACCGATGCCGATGCCGCCTATGCCGCCCGGCGGCCCAATGATGCCGGGCGGCGGGCACATGATGCCGGGGAGGCACATGATGCCGATGCACCGGATCGACCGCGGCGCGATGATCCCGCCGATGTTCATGGGCCCGCAATTCGTCGTCCAGGACTGGCAAATGTTCGGCTTCCCGCCGCCCATGCCGGGCGGGCGCTGGATCCGCTATTATGACGACGCGCTGCTGGTCGACCGCGACGGCCGGGTGATGGACGGCCGCTACGGCTGGGACTGGGACGGTCGCGGCGATCGTCGCATGGGCGATTATGACGACGACGATCGTGACGGCGACGACTGGGCCGAGGACGGCGGCTACGGCCGCGACCACCGCGACGGCGATCGCCGGGTCGTCCGCATCTATCGGCACCGCGACGGTCCGCACGGCGATTGCCGCCGGACCTGCACGCGCGTCTTCCGGGTGCCGGCCCCGCCGCCGCCCTACGGATACGGTGGCTACGGCGACGGTTACGGCTCCGGCTGCGGCTGCGGCGGCG
Source organism: Allosphingosinicella sp. (assembly GCA_045811485.1). GTDB lineage: Bacteria > Pseudomonadota > Alphaproteobacteria > Sphingomonadales > Sphingomonadaceae > Allosphingosinicella. The sequence continues at coordinate 55,274 of JBJMTX010000006.1, read as the reverse complement.
TGACGATCACCGAGACCACCACGACCACCGCGCCCGTCGTCGAGATGCGCACCTATTACGAGACGGTGACCGAGCACCGCGCGGCGCCCCGGCGTCATTACAGCAAGCCGGTCTACCGGGCTCCCCCGCCCCCGCCAAGGCCCCGCCCGGGCGAACGGGGCTAGAAGCTAGCTCAGCCGGTCGAGCGCTTCGTCGGCGAGGCGGCCGGGGACGATCACCAGCGGGCAGGGCAGGCTTCCGGCCACCGTCCCGGCGAAATGGCTGACGAGCGGGCCCGGCCCGCCCTCGGCGGCGGCGCCAAGCACCAGGGCCGCGACGTCGTCCCTCTCGGCGAGGAGGTCCGCGATCGCCTTCACCGGCTCGCCCTGCCGGACGAGGATGGTGGGGGCGATCCCGGCTTCCTCGACGATTGCTCCGGAGGCCTGGAGCACCATCGCCTCGGCCCTCAGCCTCGCCTCCTCCTCCATCGCCGCCTGGACCCCGCCCCACTGGACGAACTCGGCCGGCTCGACCACCGCGAGCAGGATCACCCCGCCGCCCGTGCCGGCGGCCCGGCGCGCGGCGTAGCGCAGGGCCGCGCGCGCCTCGCTCGTCTCGTCGATGACCACTAAATAGGATCGCATGAAGCCCCCGCTTCGGCGGATGCTGCGCCAGAACCGTCGAGGGTGCAAGCGCCGCCCCCTTCGCCGGGCTCAGGACAGGCCCCTTCGGCTGGCCGGCAGGCCGGCCGCTCAGGACAGGCTTGACCCGGCACCTTGTGTTGCTGTTTGGCGTTACCCGCACAGCCGACCGGGAGCCTCGCCTTGCCCATTGAGCTCAAGATGCCCGCTTTGTCCCCGACCATGGAGGAAGGGACGCTGGCCAAATGGCTGGTCAAGGAGGGCGACACCGTGGCCGCCGGCGATCTCCTCGCCGAGATCGAGACCGACAAGGCGACGATGGAGTTCGAGGCCGTCGACGAAGGCAGGATCGCGAAGATCCTCGTCCCCGAGGGTACGGACGAGGTCAAGGTCGGAACCGTCATCGCGCTCATCGCCGGCGAGGGCGAGGACGCTTCGGCACCGGCCGCGGCGCCTGCGGCCGCGAAGGAGCCGGTGGCGAAGGATGGCGGCGAGACCGGCGCCGGGCAGCCGGCCCGGGAAGCCGCCGCCCCCACGCCCTCGCCTCCGCCGCCGCCCGCCGCAGCGCCCCAGCCCAGGGCGGATACGGGCGACCGCATCAAGGCGAGCCCGCTCGCCCGCCGCCTCGCCGAGCAGCGCGGGATCGACCTCGGCGGCCTGGCCGGCACCGGTCCCGGCGGCCGGATCGTCAAGGCCGACGTCGACGGCGCCGCCGGCAAGCCCGCGACCGCGGCGCCCGCCGCCGCCGCGGCCCCGGGGCCAGTCGCCCATGCCGGCGACTTCGCCATTCCGGACGTTCCGCACGAGATCGCCAAGCTCTCGAACATGCGCAAGACGATCGCCCGCCGCCTCACCGAATCGAAGCAGCAGGTCCCGCACATCTACCTCACCGTCGACGTCAGGCTCGACGCCCTGCTCAAGCTGCGCTCCGAATTGAACGCCAGCCTCGAGAGCCGCGGGGTCAAGCTCAGCGTCAACGACATGCTGATCAAGGCGCTCGCCGCGGCTTTGATCGAGGTGCCGGAGTGCAACGTCCAATATACCGGCAGCGAGCTCGTCACCTTCAAGCGCGCCGACATCTCCGTCGCCGTCTCGATCCCCGCCGGGCTGATCACCCCAATCATCGTCGGGGCCGACGCCAAGAGCCTCTCGGCCATCTCGACCGAGATGAAGGACCTTGCCGCCCGAGCCCGCGAAGGCAAGCTGAAACCCGAGGAATATCAAGGGGGTACGGCGTCGGTATCGAACATGGGGATGTTCGGGATTTCCGTGTTTTCGGCCGTCATCAACCCGCCTCAGGGGATGATCCTGGCGATCGGCGCCGGCGAGAAGAAGCCCTGGGTGATCGACGATTCGCTCCAGATCGCGACGATCATGACCGCGACGGGAAGCTTCGACCACCGGGCCATAGACGGCGCCGACGGCGCCCGCCTCATGCAGGCGTTCAAGCGCCTCGTCGAGCGGCCGCTCGGAATGCTGGCCTGAAATGGCGCTCGGCAAAGCGATCATCGTCGGCCTCGCCGCCTCCATCGCCATCCCCTACGTGGCCCGGGCGGACGAGGCCCAGCTCGGCCACTGGTCGCGGATCGGCACCGTCCCGTTCAGCATCGGCCAGACCCAGCTCGCCTGGTCGCTTCCGATCTTCGCCGGCGTGACCCTGTTCGCCTGGGTCTTCCTGTCGTGGGCGGAGCGATGAGGCCGGCCGGCGGCGGGCGGGCTTGAGCCGGTGGACCCGCTTCGTCAGCGGCCCGGGCGGGCGCCGGCTCACCATCGCGCTGCTTATCCTCCAGCTCGGCGGCTGCGTGCTCGACATGCAGGGCCGGCAGGCGAGCCTGATGGCGGCCTTCTGCCTCGCCGCGCGCGACGACGACGCGCTCGTGCTGCTCGGCGGCGCCGTCTGGATCGTCCTCGCTCTGTCGTGGACGGCCGGCCTGTTCGCCGTGCGCTGGCCGATTTTGCGGCCGATCTACTGGTCGCTGCTCGCCGCCATCCCCCTCGCCTGGGCGGCGCAGGCCTGGCTCCTTTACCGGCATTTCCTCTTTTGTGACGCACCCTAGGAAACGACATGGCTGATCAATTCGACCTCATCATCCTCGGCTCCGGCCCCGGCGGCTATGTCGCCGCGATTCGGGCGAGCCAGCTCGGCATGAAGGTGGCGATCGTCGAGCGCGAGAAGCTGGGGGGCATCTGCCTCAACTGGGGGTGCATCCCGACCAAGGCGCTTCTGCGCACCTCCGAAATCTACCATTACATGACCCACGCCTCGGCCTACGGGCTCAGCGCCGAGAAGCCCGGCTTCGACCTGGCGAAGATCGTCGACCGCTCGCGCAAGGTCGCCGGCCAGCTCAATGCCGGCGTCAAGGGGCTGATGAAGAAGAACAAGGTCATAGTCGTCGAGGGCGAGGGCAAGCTCGCCGGCAAAGGCAAGGTGCAGGTCGGGGATAAGGTGCTCGAGGCCAAGCACATCCTCGTTGCCACTGGCGCCCGCGCCCGCGACCTCCCCTTCGCCAAGGCGGACGGCGAGCGGATCTGGACCTATCGCCACGCCATGGTGCCCAAGGTCATGCCGACCAGATTGCTGGTGATCGGCTCGGGCGCGATCGGGGTCGAGTTCGCCAGCTTCTATTCGGACATGGGCGCCGAGGTGACCATCGTCGAGATGCTCGACCGGATCCTTCCGGTCGAGGACGAGGAGGTCTCGGCCTTCGTCCACAAGGCGCTGACCAGGCAGGGGATGAAGATCCACGTCTCGTCCGGGGTCGACAAGCTCACGCCCGGCCCGAACGGCGTCAAGGCAAGCATCAAGGGCGCGGGCGAGCAGGATTTCAGCCACGCCATCGTCGCCATCGGAATCGTCCCCAACACCGAGGAGATCGGCCTCGAGGCGCTGGGCGTGAAGACCGACCGCGGCCATATCGTCGTCGACGGCTACGGCCGGACCAACGTCGAGGGCGTCTACGCGATCGGCGACGTCACCGGCCCGCCCTGGCTCGCCCACAAGGCCAGCCACGAGGGCGTCGTCTGCGTGGAGGCGATTGTTGCAGCAGGGGGCGCCGGCAAGAAGCCCCACCCGTTCGAGACCTGGAACATCCCCGGCTGCACCTATTCGAGGCCGCAGGTCGCGAGCGTAGGCCTCACCGAAGCCGCCGCGAAAGCGGCCGGCAAGAAGGTCCGCGTGGGCAAATTCCCTTTCATCGGCAACGGCAAGGCGATCGCGCTCGGCGAGGCGGAGGGCTTCGTGAAGACGGTGTTCGACGAGGCGACTGGGGAGCTATTGGGCGCCCACATGGTGGGGGCGGAGGTCACCGAGCTGATCCAGGGCTATGCGGTGGCGAGGCAGCTCGAGACGACGGAGGCGGAGCTGATGGAAACGGTCTTCCCGCATCCGACGCTCTCCGAGATGATGCATGAGAGCGTGCTCGACGCTTATGGGCGGGCGGTGCATTATTAGGAGTCGGGCTACAGTCCTGCGAAGGCTCGAAGCTTGTCGATGAGTTCCGAGAGTTCGCCGGTCAATTGCGCGATAGTTGCGGAAACGACGACGGCCGGCCCAACGGCCTTACCGGCCGATTTCGCCGCCTCGGTTAAAAACAGGTCGCCTTTCGACAAGGTCCACTGCGCCAGCTCCTTCAATAGCTTCAAGACTCTCTTCAACGCGCTGATGCAGAGCCTCAGTACGTCTTTGCGAGGTTGCCCGCCCTCCAATTCCTCGGCGGCGACGCGGGCGGCGGCTCCGCCGTCCTCCAGTAGGTCCTCATCCTCCGAGGAGAATGCCGGCGCGAGATTATGCCCGATTTGACCGTGAGCAGAGTGGCGAAATCGTGAGGATCGAAGGGCGTCGTTCAGCCTGATGAGGTTGTCCGCCACATCCTGTAGCGCTTCGGATGCTGCCTGTTTCTCGTCCTCGTCGGGCCGAGCGCGAGGCGCCACTTCGTCATCGAGCGGCTCTGTCAAAAACTCGCTCGCCACTGTGATGTACTTCCTGCCGGCCTCACGCATAGCTTCCGCGCATTCGAGCAGCGGCTTCCTTCGAGCGCCGTCAAACCTAATGAGCATCGGCAGATTGACGCCAGCGATAACGTCGACGTTGCCCTTCATGAGAGAAATCGCGAGATTGCTGGGCGTTTCTCCAAACAAATCCACGGCGACGACCACGCCCTCGCCGGAGTCGCAATTCTTTATGGCTGCGGCGAGGACACTCCTCTTTGCTTCCATGTCGTCATCGGGTTCGATCGAGATTGTGGCGGCCTGCTCGATCGGGCCGAGGACCAACTCCGTCGCGCGCAACAGCGCCTCGGAAAAGTTGCCGTACGACACGAGGACCAAACCTATCATGTGTCTGCAAACTACATCGTGCCGGGACCAACTGCAAAGCCGCAGCGACGAAGGGGCGGGCTCGGTGGCGGTCACGTGACTGTCACTCGACGGTCACTCAACTGCTACTCGGGGGACCCGACGGTGCCAGGGCCCGACGGTGCCAGGCACGTACCTGGCACGTGCCCGGCACCAAGTCCCCGGAGTCCCCCGCCGCGCAGCGGCGGAAGTGTCCGACATATAGGCCCTCTTGGCTTCCCTCGGCGAGCATACACGTTCAGACCGCCAGAAACGGCCGCGGCAAGCAGGAGATGACGCGGTCCGTACAGGGAGATCGGTCATGGCCACGAGATCCGAACGTTACGGAAAGGCCACCCTTCGGTGGCAGGCATCGCAGGACGGCGGCTTTGCCGGTACAGTGATCGTCGATGGCCAGCGAGGCGAGGTCCTCACCGACGAGGACGAAGTCCGCCTCGTCGCCAGGCTGCGCAACGAAGCCGGGAAGCTCGATCCCAATTATCTCGGGATGGACGGAGCGATTGCCCGTTTTCTCGAATTCATGCCGGGCGGGCTGCGGGGCGATCGCAGCGTGTCGCAAGAGCGAGAATACAAGCTCGACGCCAGCCGCGCACTCAATTCGATCCTAGCGCTCGAGGACGCGCTGGAGGCAACCGAGATGGACGCCAGAGCGGTCCGACGGGCGCCGGTTTGGCTCAACATTCTCTCGCCCTACGAATCGATGCACATCAAGCAGGTCCTCGAGAACCCCGAGGGTCCGGCCTTCCTCCGGTCGGCGGCACGATTCGCCTCGGCCGATTATGCCGCGGGTGCCCAAGGCATGGAAAATGCGCTCAGGAAGTACGGCCGTCAGAGCTGGCCGAAAGCGACCTATCTCGGATATCTGTGGCGGCCGGCAGATAATATGTTCTGCAAACCCGCGGTCACGCAAGATTTCGCGCAACGTATCGGACACGAGTTCCACCACGTCTACAGCCCCGAGATCACCGAGCGGGTCTACCGGTCGCTCATGGACCTAGCCGATCAGACGCTCGCGGCGACGCGGACGCTTGGCGCCGAGGACTATATCGACGTGCAAAGCTTCATCTACGTGGTCGGCGGCTATACCGAGGCGGATCGTCCCGCAGAGCAAGAATAGGCGGCAGCGGGAGAGAGCGGCGAACCATCGGCTAGCGACAGGTAAGAATGGCTGCGACCATCTCCCTGATGATCAACTCGCGGCCGTCCTCGGTGCGCCAGAGCCGTCCCCCAACATGGCCGAAGATTGATGCGGTGGGGACCGCGGGGGGCTCCGCGAGGGCATTGTTGACCACGTAGACGACGTAGCGCTTCCGGTTTTTCCCACTCATCATTTTCGCATATTCGTTCGAGGTCAGTTCGCAGATGATCTCTGACTTCAGCAAGCCCTTCACTTCGACGAGCAGCGATACGTCTGCGCCGGCGACTTCGAGATCCCAGCCCTTCGCCTCAGCCTCGACGCTGCATACGTCGCACGCCCCGTTCTCGGGCAGCCGATAATAAGCCGTGGCGTGGGCGATGGCGGCCTTCTCGACCTTCCGGCGCAGTTCGGGATCGATATTTCTCGGTGGCCGCCCAGGCTTCGCAGGCTTCGCCCTCGGCCGCCGCCCCCTCCTCGCTTGAACATAGTCCCAGACCCGCGCATCGACCGAAGGGGCGCCATACCAAGTCGGTTTCTGCCCGAAGCCGGCGCCGGGATCGGTACGGCTGCTCCGCACGTTGAAGATCCGGGCGACGGGAGGGAGAAGTACCGCATCCTCGACACGGGCCTCAGCGGTGTAATGGATACGCTCGCCATGGAAATCGACACCGCCGTCGCGTGCCTTCCGGAAGACCGTTGCGTTTTCGTACCACCCCACGATCAGCGTTTTTTGGGTGCCGGGCTCCCGCGCCATCCAGACGACCAGCACACCCTCGAGGATGTCGTCGCGGGCGCCGGCGCCGAGGCGGGTGATGTTGGTGCGCTCGCGGTCCCCTGGCGGCCGGTAGCCGCGAACGGTCCCATCGGAACTCCGAACGAAATTGTACGATTCCGCCCCATGGCGGTGCTCGTCGAGATATCGATGCGCGCCGATCGTCGGGTCGTTCGGAGCGGGCCCCTGGTATTCCGTCATCCACCCAATGTTGAAATAGATGATCGGGGGCTGTCCCCGGAGTCCCGCCGATCTCCGCGCCGAATTGCCAACTCGCACGATTCCACCTCTTCGCTCTCGCATACGATATGGGAAGATTGAATTATCGCTCCAGATCGTCAATTCAGAAAATGGAGGGCGGTATTTTCGTCCACGGAGGCGATCCGAAAATATAAGCTGTCCGCAAGTTCGGCAAGTCTGTATCGAATAGCTGAATAAGCAAATATCTGATACGACTCGGCTTTCGCAGGGAGGCCGAGATGAGAAAGCTGATTTTCGCGCTGTTTGCCGCGGCGCTCGTCGCGCCCTCGGTTTCGGCTCAGGTGCACGTGAAGGGCTATACGCGCAGCAACGGCACCTATGTCGCTCCGCATTACCGTTCGAGCCCCAACAGCACGACGCTCGACAATTATTCGACCAAGGGGAACGTCAATCCCTACACGGGGGAAGTCGGGACCAGAAACCCTTACACCACCACGACGCCATCCACGTCTTCCACGTACCGGAGCCCTTACGGTCCGGCGACGAAGACCCCCTGCTATTTCAACTGTCCGGACTAAACGCCGGAGTCTGAATCCCGCGATCGATTAGGGCCATTGTATGGGCTAGAGCATTCTGCGATTAGATTGATGCGTATCCGGAGTTTGCGAAGTAGTTGGCGCATTCGTCGGGTGTGAAGCGGTCGAGCAGGGCGCCGATACGTTTCCAGACGGCCTCGACAGTTCGTTCGGCTGTCTTTCTGAGCAGGGTCTTGAGCTTGGCGAACACCTGTTCGATCGGGTTGAGGTCGGGGCTGTAGGGCGGGAGGAAGAGCAGCCTGGCGCCGGCGGCCCGGATCGCCTTGCGCACGGCATCGCCTTTGTGGCTGCCGAGATTGTCGAGGATGACGATGTCGCCGGGCTTCAAGGTGGGGACGAGGAACTGCTCGACCCAGGCGGTGAAGCTGACGCCGTTGATCGGCCCGTCGAGGACGCAGGGCGCCTCGATGCGGTCGTGGCGGAGGGCGGCGATGAAGGTCAGCGTCTTCCAATGGCCGTGCGGCGCCTTGGCATGCAGCCTCTCGCCTCGTCGGCAACGGCCGTGGGTATGAAGCATGTTGGTCTTGGCCCAGGTCTCGTCGACGAAGACGAGGCGCTCAGGGTCGAGCCGACCCTGATAGCGCTTCCAGCTCGCCCGCCGCCGAGCCACGTCGCTGCGGTCCTGCTCGCTGGGAAGCACGCTTTTTTTTGAAGCTGATCCCTTCGCCCCGGAAGAAGCGCGACAGCATGCTCGTGTCGGCACGCGCTCCGCGCTCTGCAACCAGCCGGTCCGAGAGCGCCTGAAGCGTCAGGTCCGGCTCGGCCGCAATCGCCGCCAGCAGCCAGTCGCGATGCGGCTTGACCTTCGAGGGCCGATGGCCCCCCTGCCCGCGCAGCAACGATCGCCGAGCGCGGTCACACGCTCCAGCCACTTGACCGCCGACGACTCGCTGACCCCGAAGCGACGCGCCGCAGCCCGGCGGCTCTCACCGCCCTCCACCACCGCATCGATCACCCGGTCCCGAAGATCCTGCGAATAAGCTCGAGGCATAAGGACTGGCCTCCTCGCACCAGCCCTCAGCTTGAATCACACCTCGAACGTCTTGGGAATCCCCAAACGATTCAAGCTAATCGCCGAGCGCTCTAGTGACAGTCACGTGACTGTCACCAGACTGTCCTCGGGCTACCCCTACTCGCCCCGCAGGTGGCGAGCGTCGGGTTGACCGAAGCCGCCGCGAAAGCGGCCGGGGGGGAAGGTCAAGGTCGGCAAATTCCCCTTCATCGGCAACGGCAAGGCGATCGCGCTCGGCGAGGCGGAGGGCTTCGTCAAGACCGTGTTCGACGAGGCGACCGGGGAGCTATTGGGCGCCCACATGGTGGGCGCGGAGGTGACGGAGCTGATCCAGGGCTATGCGGTGGCGCGGCAGCTGGAGACCACCGAGGCGGAGCTGATGGAGACGGTCTTCCCGCATCCGACGCTGAGCGAGATGATGCATGAGAGCGTGCTGGATGCTTATGGGGGGGCGCTTCATTATTAGGCGATTGCGGACCTAGCTTTTCGACCGCGCCGGCACGGGATTGTTCACACGAAGCACGCGAACATCGCGACGAGGTCGCGCTTGGCGCTGACAAAGAAGCAACCCCTACTTTCGATGAAAGATAGGCGTCCTCAATTGATAGAGCGCTTTACAGCCGTCCGCCCCAGTTCGATCGGGAGCTTCAACTCCTCCAGTGGGCAGGATCCCACGCACGTGGTAAACAGTGTCGAAGGCAACCCGCTCGCGGAAGGGAAATCCCCATGTCGATTTCGCCTCACCTCATTGCTGACGCAATCCGATCGGTCGCCGACGGCGAGGACGCGGTCAACGACGGTGCCAAAGGCGCCGCGATCGGAGGCTCCGCGCTCGCGGTCGCTGCATTTGCCGCGAGCGCCCCGATCACGCTTCCAGTGGTGCTTGTCGGCGGCGCTCTCGGAGCGGTAATCGGCGTCTTCGGCGGCAAGAACAAGAAGGCAGGGCGATAGCCCGTTCCCCGGCGCACGTTGGGGACCCGAAGCCTGTTTCAAAGCCGCTCATCCGATTTGGTGACAACTCGGCTTCCCCGCGCCGGCGCGTATGTTAGTTTCCGCTCGCTCTGTGGGGGAGACGCGGAATGTCGAGACTGGGACTTATTCTGGCCGTGATCGGGCTCGCAATGCTTGGGTCCGCAGGCTATTTCAGCGGTTCGCAGGCGATGAGGCCGAGCCTGGAATGCCCGCCGCTCAGGAAAGCCGACGCGAAGCCGACGCCTCCGCCGGTCTATCTGACAAGCTCGGAAATCCGGCTCGGCGCGCCGCTCTGCCTGGCCCTCGATCGGGCGCGCTTCTTCGCAAGCGAGCGCGCTGCACTGACCGAGCAGGAGAGGGTGGTGAAGGCGGGCGAGGCCGCTCTGGCGGCGGCCGGCACCGCACAGCCGGGCAGCCCGGCGGCCGTGGCGGCCCAGACGCGGCTCAGCCAGGCCAAGGCCGCGCTGGATGCTCTACCGAAAGAGCGAAAAATCTTCCTGTTCGTCGACGAGGTGAAGGTGCCGATGGAGGGGCGCACGGTCGCGGTCGGCGGACCGACCGGCGACAATGACTGGGTGATCGAGCAGATTCCGTTGCGCGGCGTGGAAGACGCCTCCAGCGAGGCAGGCAAGGCTTGGCGCGACATTCTCGGCGGCCCCAAGGGCGGCGGCACCCGCGCGGTCAGGATCGGCGTCGCGGTCGGCGAAGGCGACGACCCGCCTCCGGTCTTGCGCGAACCGGTCAGGGAGCGCGCGACATTGCGCGTCTTCAACCCACTTTGGGTGCTGGTGGGCGGGCTCGGCCTGCTCCTGCTGGCGGCCGGGATCGTGATGTCGGGCTGGAAAACCGGCTTGCTCCGCGACGGCGACTCGGATTCCCCCTTCAGCCTCGGCCGCGTGCAAATGGGCTGGTGGCTCGTTCTGACGCTCGGCGGCTTTCTCTTCATCTGGCTGGTGAGCGGGCAGTGGCGAGGCGTCCTTACCAGCGGTGTCATCGCTCTCCTCGGCATATCCGCCACGACGGGCGTGGCGGCGCGGATGGTGGATACCGGTACCGGCAGCGGTGCCGGGACCGGAACCGGAACTCCGGCGGCGAAGCCGGCGAAGTCGGTGAGCTTCTGGTCGGACATCATGGGCGACGCTAATGGCGCCGCGCTTCACCGCCTCCAGCTGATCGCGTGGACGGTCGTGCTGGGCGCGATCTTCGCCTGGACGATCATCTGGCGGTTCGCATTCCCCGAGTTCGACACCAACCTGCTGCTGCTCGCCGGCATTGCGGGGGGGACCTATCTAGGCTTCAAATTCCAGGAAGCCTGACCGGGGGACGTTCGGAACCCTCGGTGCCAGCTACGTAGCTGGGAACCCTCGGTGCCAGCTACGTAGCTGGCACGTGCCTGGCACGTAGCTGGCACCAATCGGGACGGGACGGTGGCGGTCAGCGTTTTGCCGTGAAGGGACTCGCATGAATTGCGCTTTTGTGGCAATCGAGGGCGATGCCGCGCCCGCCCCGCCTCGTCATCCCCGGTCAGCCCCATCATGTGACCCAGCGCGGCCAGAGCCGGCATGCGGTCTTCTTCGCCGACGAGGATTATGCCTTCTACCTCGCGCTGCTGCGCCACTGGTGCGGCAGGAACGGGGTGACCGTGTGGGCCTGGTGCCTGATGCCCAACCATGTCCACCTCATCCTGGTGCCGGCGGCGGAGAACGGGCTGGCCCGGGCGCTCGGCCCCCTCCACCGCCGCTACGCCCTCGAGGCCAATCGGCGCCACGACTGGACCGGCCATCTCTGGCAGGACCGCTTCGCCTCCTTCCCCCTCGATGAGGCGCGCCTCTACGCCTCGTTTCGCTATATCGAGCTCAACCCGGTGCGGGCGCGGCTGGCGGCGCGGCCGGAGGACTGGCGCTGGTCGAGCGCACGCGGCCATCTCGGGCTCGCCGCCGACCGGCTCGTCGATCCCGCGCCCGCGAAGGCACGCGTCGACGACTGGCGGGCGTTCCTCGACGAGGGCCTGGATCCCGACGACCATGCCGACCTGCGCCTCGCCGAGCGCAGCGGACGCCTCCCGCCCCGAGAGGGTGGAGGCGGGAGCGACTGATATCGCCGAGTGCCGGCTACGTGCCTGGCACGCCTGATATCGCCAGGTGCCAGCTACGTGCCTGGGATATCGCCAGTGCCAGCTACGTGCCTGGCACGTGCCTGGTACGTAGCTGGCACGTAGCTGGCACGCGGCTTCGCCGCTTCGCTGGCGCGCCGTTCGCGGGCACCGCTCAGACCCCTCCCCGGCCCATAGGACGGGACGGGCTGGCCAACGGGTGATGCGGCCCCGGTTCGAATCGGGAGAGATCCTTTTCGACGAGAGAGCAGCTCCTCCGGGGACCGGGCCGAGTGTGCAAATGTGGGAAATGGAAACGCGGTCAAGCCGTTGACCGGGCTGGATAAAAGACGATTCCGAATTCCCACATTTGCACCTATTTGGCACTTTGGGGTTGGCGCTCGAGGGAAGTTCCTGTAATGTTCCTATCGCGAATCGTGGGGATTCGCTTGGGCGAAGGAGCGGGACGTGGGCGACGGGGAGGGTGAGAACAGGCGGCAGCGGCGGCGGCTGTTGACGCAGGCGCGGCGGGAGAAGTTCCTGGAGGTGCTGGCGCAGACCGGGAACAGGGGGCTGGCGGCCGGGGCGATCGGGATCGAGCCGCGGCTAATGGACCAGAGGCGGCAGTACGATGTGCTGCTCGACCGGCAGTGGAACGAGGCGCTCGAGCAATGCGAGCGGCGGCTGGCCGGGATCGACGGGCCCTATGACGAGGCGGCGGGCGAGTCGCCGCTGGCGATCGGCCGCGGTCCGAACGGGCGGCTGCAGCTTCGGAGATGCGGCGAGAAAAGGTGGAGCCGGGCGGTGGAAGACCGTTTCTTCGCCACCCTCGCCATGTGCGGCAACATCCGCGCCTCGGCGCGCGCCGTGGGCTTTTCCGACAGCTGCATCGCCCAGCGGCGGCGCAAATATCCGGACTTCGCCCGGCGGTTCGAGGAGACTCTCGACGACGCCGAGATCGAGATCGAGTTCCGGGTGGCGGCGGAGATACGCAGCCGCGACTCGGGCGCGGGGACGGGCCCGGACTCCGCGATCGAGCCGGGCCCGCTCGACATGGACGCGGCAATCCGCTTCCTCAAATGGCGCGAGGAGAAGAAGCGCGGGCGCGGGCGGCGCGGACGGGTGCCGAAGCCCCCGAGCATCGACGAGGTGACGGAGCGGATCGTTCGCCAGGTGGAGGCGATCAAGCGGCAGCGGGGGCGCGGCGGGGCGTGAGGCTGCGGAGTGACAGTCACCAGGCACGTAAGGTGGTGCCAGGCACGTAAGGTGGTGCCAGGCACGTAAGGTGGTGCCAGGCACGTAGCTGGCACGTAGCTGGCACGTGCCTGGCACGTAGCTGGCACGTGCCTGGCACGTGGGGGGGGGGGGGCACCTGGGCGGGGCGGCGGCGGGAGGAGATTGGCGGTGAAGCATTCGGCGGTGGCGGCTCTGGGGGAGCTGGAGGGCGACGAGCTTCGGCGGGTACTGGGGCGGCTGAGCGAGGCGGACCGAAGGGCGCTGGCGATGTACTGGCCGGCCTGGGCGCATGACGGGCAGCTCGCGCCGGAGGGGCCGTGGCGGACCTGGACCGTGCTCGCGGGGCGCGGCTTCGGCAAGACCCGGGCGGGGGCGGAATGGGTGAGCGCCTTCGCGCGCGCCAATCCCGGCGCCTCGATCGCGCTGGTCGCGGCGACGGCGGAGGAAGCGCGCAACGTCATGGTCGAGGGGCGCAGCGGACTGATCGCCGCGGCCACGGCCGAGGAGAGGGAGGCGATGGTCTGGGAGCCGAGCCGGCGGCGGCTCGTCTTCGCCAGCGGCGCCGAGGCCTTCGTCTATTCGGCCGCCAATCCCGACAGCCTGCGCGGGCCGGAGCACCATATCGCCTGGTGCGACGAGCTGGCGAAATGGCCGCGCGGGGCGGCGGCGTGGGACAATCTGAAGCTCGGCCTCAGGCTCGGCGACAGGCCCCGGGCGCTGGTGACGACGACCCCCAAGGCGGTGGCGGCGCTGAAGCGGATCCTGGCGTGCGGCGACACGGCGACCAGCGGCGGGCCGACCTGGGCCAATCCGCACAACAGCGAGGATTTCGTCGCCGGCGCGGTCGAGGCCCATGCGGGGACCCGGTTCGGGCGGCAGGAGCTCGAGGGGTTGCTGCTCGAGGACGTCGAGGGGGCGCTGTGGCCCTGGGCGCTGATCGAGCGATCGAGGCTCGACGCCGCTTTGCCCCGGGAGGCGTTCAGCCGGATCGTCATCGGAGTCGATCCGCCGGCTTCGGCCGAGGGCGATGCCTGCGGGATCGTGGTGTGCGGGCTGACCCGCGAGGGCATCGGCCACGTGCTCGCCGACCTCAGCGTCGCCGGCCTGTCGCCGGAAGGGTGGGCACGCAAGGTGGAGGCGGCGGCCGAGGCCTGGGGCGCGCACCGGGTGGTGGCCGAGAAGAACAATGGCGGCGAGATGGTGACGAGCGTTCTTCGAACCGCCGGGATCGGGCTTCCGGTGACGCCGGTCCATGCCAGCGAGGGCAAGACGGCGCGGGCCGAGCCGGTGGCGGTGCTGTTCGAGAGCGGCCGGGCGAAGCTGGCCGGGCGCTTTCCCGAGCTGGAGGGAGAGCTGGCGGGGCTCACCTATGGCGGCGGCTATCACGGGCCGGGCCGATCGCCCGACCGCGCCGACGCGATGGTGTGGGCGCTGACCGAGCTGATGGTGAAGCGGCAGCGGGTCGAGCCGAGGATCAGCGTCTTGTGAATGGTTCACCCAAAGCACCAAAGGACCAAAGAGGCTTCCGCGCCTGGATTGTCCGAGTCCTTCCGGGTGCCTCGGTGCCAGCTACGTAGCTGGCACGTGCCTGGCACGTGCCTGGCACGTAGCTGGCACCGATCGGGACGGGGCGGCGATGGTCAGGCCGGCTCGACATCGGCCGGCGGGCCAGCCACTATCGGGAGCCTGCCAGGGAGGAACGCATGCCGCAGCCCAAGCCATGTCCGAAATGCGGGGGGTCGATGGTCGAGGGGTTCGTGCTCGACAAGACTCACGGGGGCGTCGGCGTTTCGAGCTGGGTCGAGGGATCGGCCGAGCGGAGCCTTTGGACCGGGGTCAAGCTGGCCGGGCGTCCGCAGATGACGATCGCGACCTGGCGGTGCGGGCGGTGCGGATTCCTCGAAAGCTATGCGAGCGGCGAGCCCGACGGCTACGAGGCGGCGCAGAAGAAAGCGGTGGCGTGGGTGGTCGCGATCGCCGTTGCGGCGGCGCTGGTGCTGGGCCTCCTCGCCGCCTATCTCGGCCAGCGGGCGCACGAAGGCGCGGCGAGCCGTGGGGCAGTCAGCTCCGCGCGCTGAAACAAAGGACACAAGAAAGACCCGGCGGCGGCATCGCGCCGCAACGCGGGCGGCCTAGTTCGACCACCAACGGCCATTCCGGCCGGGGAAAGGGCGGGGGTCCCCGCCCGGGGGTCGAAGCCATGAAATTCGTCAGCTTCCGCAACGTCTCGATCGCCGCCGGCGCGCTGCTGCTGGTCAATTCGGCGCCCTTGGCCCAGGCGGCGGCCGCCGACGGCGAGACCGGCACGGCCGCGGTCGCGGCGCCGGCCGTCGTCGCCCCCGCGCTCCCCGCCGCCGCGCCGCTGCCCGATCCGGTCGCCGCCGAGGCGCAGTCGCTGAAGCCCGGCGGGTTCGTCTGGCATCCGGAGCGGGCGCAAGCGGGCGAGGTCGAGATCGTCGTCAGCGTCCCGCTCCAGCGCGGCTACATCTATCGCGGCGATACTTTGATCGGGGTGACGACCGTCTCCACCGGGCGTCCGGGCCATCGCACCCCGCTCGGCCGGTTCGCGATCATGGAGAAGCATCGCCAGCATTATTCCAACAAATACAACAACGCGCCGATGCCGTTCATGCAGCGGCTGACGAATGACGGGATCGCGCTCCACGCCGGAGTGATCCCCGGCCGTCCCGCCTCGCACGGCTGCGTCCGGCTCCCGCTCGCCTTCGCCGAGAAATTGTTCGCGGTGACCCGGGTCGGCGGCGACGTCCATATCGTCGACGGCGCGCTCGGGGCCGAGCAGGCGCTGGCGCTGGTCCGCCGCGACCCCGCGCCCGGCATCGCGCTGGCCTCCGCCAATTGAGCAGCGGCTTGCGCTGACGGGGACTCCCGCTAGGGACTGTCCCTCGTGAGCGCCGACAGCAACCGAACCCTCCTCATCGCCTTCGCGGCGAACCTCGGGATCGCGGTCTCGAAATTCGTCGCCGCCGCCTTCACCGGCTCCTCGGCGATGCTGACCGAAGGCGTCCACAGCGTCGTCGATTCGTCGAACCAGCTGCTCCTCATCTGGGGGCGGCGGCAGGCGAGGAAGCCGCCCGACGACCGCCATCCGTTCGGCTATGGGCGCGAGCTCTATTTCTGGAGCTTCGTCGTCGCCGTCCTGGTCTTCTCGCTCGGGGCGGGGGTCTCGGTCTACGAGGGGATCCTCCATATCCTCCATCCGGAGGAGGCGGTATCGCCCTTCGTCGCCTATGGAGTCCTTATCGTCGCCTTCCTGCTCGAGGGCGGCTCGACCCTGGCGGCGTTCAAGGATTTCAGGGCGTCGAAGGGGCGGATGGGCTGGCTCGAGGCGGTCCGCCGCTCGAAGGACCCGCCCGCCTTCATCGTCCTGCTCGAGAACGGGGCGGCGATGGCCGGCCTGATCGTCGCCGCGATCGGCCTTGCGCTTTCGCAGATCACGGGCGACCCGTTCTACGACGGCGCGGCCTCGATCGTGATCGGGGTCATCCTCGCCCTCACCGCCTTCCTTCTCGCGGTCGAATCCAAGGAGCTTCTGATCGGCGAGGCGGCCGAGCCGGAGATCGTCGAGGGGCTCCGGTCCATCGCGGGCGGGCGGCCCGGGATCGCGGGCATCGGCCGGATCCTCACCGTCCATTCCGCGCCCGACCAGATCACCGCGATGATGAGCGTCGATTTCGTCGACACGATCGACGCCCGCTCGGTCGAACGCCTCGTCTGCGAGATCGAGGAGGAGGTGGCGAGTCGCTTCCCGATCGTCAAACGGCTCTACATACGGCCCGAGCAGGGCGCGGGATCGACTGGAGGTTCAGGATGATGAAGTGGATCGTGGGCCTGGCGCTCGCAGGAATGGCGTCGTCGGCGGCGGCGGCCGAAACGGTCGTCGTCACCGCCGACCGGATGGTGGACGTGCTCGCCGGGCGGGTCGTCGAGGAGCCGGTGGTGGTGATCACCGACGGGCGGATCGTCGCCGTCGTCGGCCGCGGCGGCGCCCGGCCGATGATCCCGGAAGGGGCGAAGAGGATCGACCTGCCCGGCAAGACCCTCCTGCCCGGCCTCATCGACATGCACGTCCACCTCACTTCGCTGGCCGAGATCGGCGGCTATCGCGGCTTCCAGTACACCGACAGCTTCTGGTCCGCGGTCGGAACCGCCAATGCCCGAAAGACGCTCATGGCCGGCTTCACGACGGTGAGGAACGTCGGCTCGGACGGCTTCCAGGACGTGGGCCTCAGGGAAGCGATTGACGGCGGCTGGCTCGAGGGGCCGCGGATCGTCACCGCCGGCTATGCGATCGGCGCCACCGGCGGCCATTGCGACAACAACATGCTCCCGCCTCAGTTCGACCGCCAGGAGGTCAGCACCGTCAACAGCCCCGACGAGGGGCGGGCGAAGGTGCGCTGGCTGCACAAATATGGCGCCCAGATCATCAAGATCTGCGCGACCGGCGGAGTCTTCTCGGCGGGCGACGCGGTCGGCGCCCAGCAATTGAGCCTGGAAGAGATGAAGGCGATCGTCGACGAGGCGCACATGCTCGGCCTGAAGGTCGCCGCCCACGCCCATGGCGACGAGGGGATCAGGGACGCGATCCTCGCCGGGGTCGACACGATCGAGCATTGCAGCCTTGCCAGCGACGCCACCATCCGCCTCGCCCTCCAGCACCACACCTGGTTCGACATGGACATCTACAATGACGACTACATCCTCGCCACGGGCACCTCGAACGGCACCGAGCAGGAGAGCCTCGACAAGGAGAAGATGATCGGCCTCAAGCAGCGCCAGACCTTCCAGCGCGCGGTCCGCGCCGGCGTGCAGATGCTGTTCGGAACCGACGCCGGAGTCTATCCGCACGGCGACAACGGCCGCCAGTTCGCCAAGATGGTCGAATGGGGGATGACTCCCATGCAGGCGATCCAGGCGGCGACCCGCAACGCTGCCCAGGCGCTCGACCGCGAAGGCGATGTCGGAGCGATCGCGGTCGGCCGCTACGGCGACCTCATCGCCGTCGACGGCGACCCGCTCGCGGACGTTCGGCAGCTCGAACATGTCGACGTCGTCATCAAGGGCGGGAAAGTGGTGAAGGATTGACTCTCGACTGCTCCAAAATTGCCGCAGACTTCGCCGCGTCGGTCAACATGGAGTCCGGCGAGCTCGAAGCCTGGCTCGAAACCGACGAGAGCCGCCGGGTCGGGTTCAAGCGAGACGGCGGCGGCGAATCGGTCGGCCATGCTTCGGGACGCCGGATCGTCGAGCTTCTCCGTTCCGGCCCATCGAGGGACGAGGACTACCGCCATATGCGCAAGACGGTCGGATTCATCCGCCGTCACCGCGCCCGGGAGCCGGCGAACATGGCGACCTCGCGCTGGCGCTACAGCCTGATGAACTGGGGCCATGACCCTTTGCGATAGGCCGGATGGCGCTTTCGTGGTAAGCTTCGCTCGCCGGAAAACGGAAGGCCTGGAAGAGACATGGACGATCCCTTCGCGAAAGCCAGAGCGGCGTTCGAAGCGCATATGGCCCGCCACCAGGCCGCGATCGAACGCGCCATGGCCCATCACGAACGGGCCTTGGGGTCGGCGGCGCGCCGGGTGGCCGAGGCCATGAACGTTCGCGAGCGGTCGATCGAGGCCGCGATGCGCAGAATGGCGGGCCGCAAGGCGGGCGATGGGCCGGGCAAGCCGCCCCGCGGCCGACGACCGCGCGACGAGGGCGGGGAAGCGGCGCCTGTATTCCCCAGGCCCAAGCCCACCCCGCTCGCGGGAGGGGCGGAGGCGCCCATCGACGAGCGGCGAAGCGCTCAGGGACGCGGACCGTCGGCGGCGAAGCCGCGCATCAAGGCCTCGAACTCGGCGAGCTCCGGGCTGCCCTCGTAGCTGTGCGCCGCGCCGGTCTCGGCCCAGGGCAGCTTCTCGGCCGTGAACAGCTCGATGAACGGGGCGAACCAGCGATGATCGTCGAGCACCGGCGCGCGCAGGTTGACGAACCAGTCCATGCCCTCGGCGCGGGTGAAGACCCAGGTCAGGCAATCCGGGCAGTGATAATGGTGGGAGACCGGGCCCTTCAGGCCGCCGAGGACGGGCTCGCCCTGCGTGACCTCGAACCCGTCCGCCGGCACGGTGACGGTGAGCGAATAGGCGCTCGCGGTCATGCTCTGGCAGCCGGTGCAGTGGCAGGCTCCGGTGAGCAGAGGCGGCTTCGTCACCCTGATCCGCACCGCGTCGCAGCGGCACCCGCCCTCCCAGGGCAGCTTCCAATCGTCCATGGCATCCTCCCTTCGGTGACAGGCACCCCTCCCTTCGGTGCCAGGGACCCTCCCTTCGGTGCCAGGCACGTGCCAGGCACGTGCCAGGTACGTGCCAGGTACGTGCCAGGTACGTGCCTGGCACACAGGTGTGCCCAAGGGGTGCGGGAACGTAAAGGCGGGCTCTTCGGTTCACCCGGCGTCGGCAGCGCGAAGGGAGCGAGATGAAGGGCTATTGCGACGAGCAAGCGACGGTCGCCAACGAGGATTTCCGGCGGGTCCTCTATACGGGGAAGAATCTGCAGCTGGTGCTGATGACCCTGCCGCCGGGCTGCGACATCGGCGAGGAGGTGCACGAGGATCGCGACCAGTTCTTCCGGATCGAGGAAGGGCGCGGCACCGTCTATATCGACGGCGCGGCCAACAAGGTCGAAGACGATTATGCGGTGATCGTGCCCTCCGGCGCCCGCCACAACGTCGTCAACGACGGCGACGCGCCGCTCAGGCTCTACACGATCTACGGGCCGCCCGAGCATAAGGACAAGGCCGTCCACAAGGACAAGGCGCAGGCCGAGCGGGACCACGAAAACGACCATTGGGACGGCGGGACCACGGAGTGAGGGGAATCGGGCCCCTTCGCTCCCCGGCGAAAGCCGGGGCCCAGTGGCACCGCCGGGCGAACTGGGTCCCGGCCTTCGCCGGGAAGCAAGGACGACCAGTCGCGAGTCTATTGGGGGCGACACGATGACCTATTGCGTTGGCCTTCTCCTCGACGCCGGGCTGGTGATGATCGCCGACACCCGGACCAATGCCGGGGTCGACAATTTCTCCTCCTACCGGAAGCTCCACGTCCTCGCCAACGGACCCGATCGCCAGATCTTCCTGTGCACTTCGGGGAGCCTGTCGATGACCCAGTCGGTGATCGGCCGGCTGATCGAGGCGCTCCCCGCCCCGGTCGGCGATTCGGACGCGATGACGGTGGCGACGGCGCCGAGCCTGTTCCGGGTCGCCGAGCTGGTCGGCGAGGCGGTTCAGGGGGTCAACCGGACGGTCGGGACCGTCCTTGCCGAGGCCAATATCTCGAGCTCGGTCTCGCTCCTGCTCGGCGGCCGGATCGGCGACGAGCCGCCCTCGCTCTACCTCGTCTATTCGGCCGGCAACTTCATCCATTGCTCGCCGGAGACGCCCTTCCTCCAGATCGGCGAGACCAAATATGGCAAGCCGATCCTCGATCGCGGCATCCGGCGCTCGACGCCGCTCGACGAGGCGGTGAAGGTCGCCCTTCTCTCGTTCGACAGCGCGATGCGCTCGAACCTGGGGGTCGCCCGGCCGCTCGACCTGGTGGTCATGCCCGCCGATCCGGCGGCGCCGATCCTGACCCGGCGGATCGATGCGGACGACGAATATTTCAACGCACTCTCGCTGCGCTGGGCGGTGCTCCTTCACGAGGCGACCGAGCAGATCCCGAACCCGCCGTGGATGGCCGCCTGATCGTCATTGCGAGCGAAGCGCGGCAATCCAGCGGCTCCGCGGCCGAAACGTGGATTGCTTCGTCGCTTCGCTCCTCGCAATGACGGTCAGGCCGCCGCGGCTCTTCCGCCGATGATTGTGAGCTTGGGGGCGGCGAGGGCGGCGGCGGCTTCGGCGTGGAGAGGCGGCGAGAGCAGATAGCCCTGGCCCTCGCGGCAGCCCATCTCGCGAAGCAGCCGGAGCTGCTCGTCGGTCTCTATATGCTCGGCGACCGAAGGGAGGCCGAGCGCCGAGCACAGGTCGAGCACGCCCTTGAGCAGCCGGCGGCTGCGAAGCGAATCGGCGACGGTGGCGATCAGCGCGCCGTCGAGCTTGACCCCGTCGAACTGCATCTCGCGAAGATAGGAGATGGAGGCATGGCCGGCACCGAAATCGTCGAGGACGATTCGAGCCCCGGCGGCGCGAAGCGCCGACAGGTTGTCGCGGGCGACCTCGAAGTCGGCGAGCAAGGCGGTTTCGGTGACTTCGACCTGGAGCCTGCGCGGATCGAGCCCGGCGCGCTCGAGGATGGCGAGGATCCGGGCCGCCGACCCCGCCGTGCAGAGCTGGACGGCGCTGACGTTGAACGAGAGGCGCACCGCCGAGGCCCAGCGCGCCGCCTCGGCGGCCGCCAAAGCGAGCAGCTTGTCGCTGATCGGCTCGATGACGTTGATCTGCTCGGCGACGGGGATGAACTGGTCGGGCGGGATCCGGCCGAGGGTGTCGTCGTGCCAGCGCGCCAGCGCTTCCAGCGCCTTCAACTCGCCGGTGGCGAGATCGGTGATCGGCTGGAAGACGAGGCCGATCCGGTCGAGCGTCTCGGGCAGGCGCAAAGCCTTCTCGACGAGGACCCGGCGGCGATGGATCTCGTGCATCTCCTGGGTGAAGACGGCGACTCCCGAGCGGCCGGTCTCCTTGGCCCGGTAGAGGGCGGTGTCGGCGCGGATCAGCGCCTCCTCGACGTCGCAATCGCCGCGCTTGAGGAGCGTGATTCCGCAGCAGCCCGAGATGCGGAATTCGCGGCCGTCGACGACGAAGGGCTCCTGGAGCGCGAGGCAGATGACGGCGCCGGCCTGGTTGGAGGCGGCGACGTCGCGGACCTTCGGCAGAAGCAAGGCGAACTCGT
Organism: Allosphingosinicella sp.; assembly: GCA_045811485.1. GTDB lineage: Bacteria > Pseudomonadota > Alphaproteobacteria > Sphingomonadales > Sphingomonadaceae > Allosphingosinicella. The sequence continues at coordinate 33,391 of JBJMTX010000006.1, read as the reverse complement.
CGCCGCCGGTCCGGGCGATGAAGGCGCCCTCGCCCCCGGCGGCGATGAGGCGGCCGCCAATCCCCTCGAGGACCCGGTCGCCCGAAGCGTGGCCGAACGTGTCGTTGATCGGCTTGAAGCCGTCGAGATCGACCATCGCCAGGGCGAATCCGCCGCCGGAGCGGGCGAGGCTTCCGGCGCGGCGCCCGAGCACCCGGACGAAGGCCCGGCGATTGGCGAGCGAGGTGAGCGGATCGGTGTCGGCGATCAGCTTGGCCTTGGCCTTCTCGACCTTGGCGAGCTTCTCGGCGCGAAGCGCGCGTTCCCGCTCGAGGGTGATGGCGGTGCGCGATTCGACCAGCTCGCGGAAGCTTTCGTCGTGGATTCCGAGGAAGCGCAACAGAACCAGGATGATGCAGCCGAGGCCGATGCCCATCAGGACATGGGCGACATCCGAGGAGATGGAGAGCCTGACGGCGAGCGGGACTCCGAGCATGAGCAGCGGCGTCCGAGCGGCGGCCGGGAAGCGGCTCACGCCATAGGCGCAGCCGATCGCGGCGAGGCTGGCGAAAAGGATGATGAAATCGTGCTCGGAAGGATCGTGGGTTGCCATCAGCCGGAACGACCACAGGCAGAAGCCGACCTGAAGATGACGGCGTAGAGCCACATCTTGCGAAGCTCGCGAAGGATCCGCTCGGGGGAGAGGATGCGGTTGCGGACGCGCATCCAGTGCACCATCCGGAAGATGATGAGCCCGGTCAGAAGCGCCGGGAAGTCCCAGGGCGCGCGCAATCCCCCGCCCGAGGCGAGGTAGAGCCCCATCATGTTGGTGAAGATGACGAGATAGAGGAGCGGTATCTGCTTCTGAAGCGATCGGAAACGCTCCTCGAGCAGCGCCCGGCCGCCCACGCTTTCCGCTTCGCCGGCGTCGATCAGCCGGCTCAACTTCCACATACCCCGCCCCATGGGGCCAAGGTTTAGGGGGAAATTGTTAAAAGGAAGTTGGTGGGGCGGCGGCGCCGTTCCGTCATTGCGAGGAGCGAAGCGACGCGGCAATCCAGTCAGCGGCGGTGGAGACGCGTAGATTGCTTCGCTGCGCTCGCAATGACGGCGGTCACCGGGTCAGCGGAAGCTCGCGCTGGTCCGGATCGAAGCGGTGCCAGCCGCTCGGTCCGAGCTTCTCGAGCGGGCGGAAGCGGGCCTTGTAGGCCATCCGGCGGGCGCTCTCGACCCAATAGCCGAGATAGACGTAGGGCAGCCCCGCCTTGCCGGCCCGGACGATGTGATCGAGGATGATGTAGGTGCCGAGCCCCGGCCGCGAGCTGTCCTCGGGCTCGAAGAAGCTGTAGATCATCGACAGGCCGTCGGCCTGCTGGTCGGTCAGGCAGGCGCCGACCAGGCGCCCGGGGCGGCCGCCGCTCGACGGCTCGCGATATTCGATGACGTAGGTCTTGACCGGGCTCTGCTCGATCATGTCCGAGAAGTCGCTCTCGTCCATCCCGACCATTCCGCCGTCCGGGTGGCGCTGCTTCAAATAGCGGCGGAGGAGCTCATATTGCTCCTCGGTCGCCCACGGCTTGCAGGCGGTGACCTCGAGATCGGCGTGGCGCTTGAGCATCCGGCGCTGGGTCGCGCTCGCCTGGAACTCGCTCGCCACGACGCGCACCGAGACGCAGGCAGAGCAATCGAGGCAGCTCGGCCTATAGGCGACCGCCTGGCTTCGCCTGAAGCCGATCCGCCCGAGCGCGTCGTTGAGGTCGGCGGCATGCTGCCCCGCAAGCTCGGTGAACACCTTCCGCTCGGTCTTGCCCGGGAGATAGGGGCAAGGGGCCGGGCTGGTGACGAAGAAGCGGGGAAAGCGGAAAGGTGCGCTCAACGGGGCTCCAGGCTTTAAAGCACGTGGTTGAAAGTCTGTTTATGCGTCTTTGCGAGCGGCTTGGAAAGGGCGAGGCGCCCCCAAAACGGAGTTAACCCTGTTGCTGTTCCGGCGCGGGACGATGGCTCAGCGAATCTCTACCGGATGGACGTTGAAGCCGGCCTCGCCGAGCGCCGCGACGAGCGCGTCGAGATGCTCTGCATCGCGCGCTTCGCACTCTATGTCGATGAAGGCGTCCTTCGCCGGAAGGGTGGTGAAGACGCGCTGGTGATAGATTTCGATGACATTGACCGAGTGGCGGTCGAACAGCTTCACCACCGCGTAGAGCGCTCCGGGCCGGTCCTGGAGCTGGATCCTGAGGCGCGCCATGCGGCCCGAGCGGGCGAGGTCTCGGAGCAGCACGGTGGCGAGCAGGCGGGTGTCGATATTCCCGCCGGTGAGGATGAGGCCGACCTTGCGGCCGGCGAAGCGCTCCGGAAAAGCGAGCAAAGCGGCGAGGCCGGACGCGCCGGCGCCCTCCGCCACCGTCTTCTCGATCTGGAGGTAGAGGCTGACCGCAGTCTCGATGTCGCGCTCGGGGACGAGCAAAATGTCGTCGACGACCCGCTCGATGATACCGGGCGTGATCCGGCCCGGCTTCTTGACCGCGATCCCCTCGGCCAGCGTGTCTCCGGCCGAGGGCAGATCGTGGCCGCCGATCCGGCAGTACATGCTTGGGTAGAGCTCGGCCTGGACCCCGACCACCTCGATGTCCGGGCGAAGCGCCTTGGCCGCGGTCGCGACGCCCGAGATGAGGCCGCCGCCGCCGATCGGAACGACGAGCGTGTCGATGTCCGGCGCGTCGGCGAGCAGCTCGAGCGCGACCGTGCCCTGCCCGGCCATGATCTCGGGGTCGTCGAACGGGTGGATGAAGGTGAGCGCCTCAGCCTCCGCCATTCGAAGCGCTTCGGCATAGGCCTCGTCGTACATCTCGCCGTGTAGAATGACCCGGGCGCCATGGCCTTCGGTCTGCGAGACCTTGATGCTCGGAGTCGAGGTCGGCATCACGATGGTGACCGGAACGCCGAGCCGGGCGCCGTGATAGGCGACCGCCTGGGCATGGTTGCCCGCCGACGCGGCGATGACTCCGCGCTCGCGGGTCGCGACGTCCATCAGCAGCAATTTGTTGAGCGCCCCGCGCTCCTTGTAGGCGGCGGTGAACTGGAGGTTCTCGAACTTCACCCAGACCTCGGCGCCGGTGGCCTTGGACAGGGTGCGGCTGAGCAGGGTGGGCGTGCGCACCACCGAGCCTTCGATCCGCCGAGCCGCCGCCTCGATGTCGGCGAGGGTGACGGGAAGTCGGGTTACGGGCGCCGGGCTGGCCATCGACGCGCGCTCTAGACCATCTGGCGCCGGGGCGAAACAAGCCTTATCGCCGGGCGATGTTTCGTCCCCTTCTCGCCGCGATCGCGGCTCTCATGCTCGCCGTCCCGGCCTCGGCCGACGTGCTGGTCGACAATGTCAACGGCTACACGGTCGGTCCCGACGGGCGGCTGGTGCGCTTCGCGGCCTTGCTGGTGGACGATGACGGCAAGGTCGAGCGGCTCTTCCAGCGCGGCGAGCGGAAGCCGGACAAGACCCGCTTCCGCTTCGACGGCAAGGGGCGGACGCTCATCCCGGGGCTGATCGACGCCCACGGCCATATCATGAGCCTCGGCCTCAACGCGATCCAGCTCGACCTGTCCGATACCCGCTCGCTCGGGGAGGCGCAGGCGAGGATCGCCGCCTATGCCGCCGCCAACCCGACCCCGCGCTGGATCATCGGGCGCGGCTGGAACCAGGAGATTTGGGGGCTCGGCCGATTCCCGACCGCCGCCGAGCTCGACGCGGCCGTGAAGGACCGCCCGGTCTGGCTCGAGCGGGTCGACGGCCATGCCGGCTGGGCCAACAGCCTGGCGATGAAGGAGGCTGGGATCACCGCCCGAACCGCTTCCCCTTCCGGCGGGCGGATCGAGATGGCGAAGGGCCAGCCGACCGGGATCTTCGTCGACGCCGCCACCGGCCTCGTCGACAAGGTGATCCCCCCCGCTCTGCCCCGGACCCGCGACCAGGCGCTGGAGCGGGCCCAACAGCTCATGCTTTCGGTCGGCCTCGTCGCCGCCTCCGACATGGGCACCAGCGTCGACGACTGGCTGGTGATGCGGCGCGCCGGAGACGCCGGACGGCTCAAGGTCAGGATCATCTCCTACGGCTCCGGGGTCGAGACGGCGCTCGCCGTCGCCGGCACCAAGCCGACGCCCTGGCTCTACGGCGACCGCCTTCGGATGATCGGGGTCAAGCTCTACGCCGACGGCGCCCTGGGCTCGCGCGGGGCTTGGCTGAAGCAGCCCTACAAGGACAGCCCGGGCCAGCGCGGCCTCGGCTTCATGACCGACACCGAGATCCGCAACCTGATGAGCCGGGCGGCGATGGACAATTTCCAGATCGCCGTCCACGCCATCGGCGACGCCGCCAACGCCCAGGTGCTGGGCGCGATCGAGGAGCTGGCCGACACCTACAAGGGCGACCGGCGCTGGCGGATCGAGCATGCCCAGATCGTCGATCCCGCCGATCTCCCGCGCTTCGCCCGCTTCGGGACGATCGCCTCGATGCAGCCCACGCACGAGACCTCCGACTGGAAGATGGCCGAGGCCCGGCTGGGCCTTGAGCGGCTCGGCGGCGCCTATGCGTGGCGGACGATGATCGCCAACGGAGTCCCGCTCGCCTTCGGCTCCGACTTCCCGGTCGAATCGCCCAACCCCTTCCCCGGCCTCGCCGCCGCGATCAGCCGCCAGGACGCCCAGGGCCAGCCCCCCGGCGGCTGGCTCCCCGAGCAGAGGCTGACTCTCGAGCAGGCGCTCGCCGCCTTCACCCGAGGCGGCGCCTATGCCGGCTTCGCCGAGGACCGGCTGGGAAGCCTGGAGAAGGGCCATTGGGCCGACTTCGTCTTCATCGACCGCGACATCTTCGCCGACGCGACGCCGGAGCAGATCAGGCAGACGAAGGTGCTCGAGACCTGGGTGGCCGGGCAGAGGGCGTGGCCGAACTAGGGCTTTAGGGCCGTCAGCGTGCCCACGGTCAGGATCTGCGGCAGTACCTCCGGCTCGCGGCCGGGTGGATACCATAGGTAGAGGGGGATTCCGGAGCGGCCCTGCTTCTCGAGGAAGCGGCCGATCTCCGCGTCGCCTCGGGTCCAGTCGCCGACCAGCACCGCGGCGCCCTTGTCGCGGAAGGCGCGGGCGACTTCCTCGCGGTCCAGCACCGCCGCCTCGTTGACCTTGCAGGTGAGGCACCAGTCGGCGGTGAAATAGACGAAGACCGGTCGGCCCGCCGCGCGGAGCTCGCTCAGCCGGGCCTCGCTGAACGGCTCGGCGCCGAGCGCCGCGCCGGTGCGGGACTCGGCGGGTGCCGGAGCGGTGGGCAACACGGCGATCGCGAGTCCTGCCAGGACGAGCGCGGGCAGCAGCGCCGACCAGTGCTGGCGCCGCCCCCCCCGCCATAAAACCAAAGCGAGCACGGCCGCGCCGGCCGCCCCTATGGCAAGGCCGGTGAGGCCGGTCTGGCGCTCGAGGATCCAGGCGAGGCCGAGCGCGGTGAGCGCCATCGGCACGGCGAGGATGTGGCGGAAGCGAAGCATCCACGGCCCCGGCTTCGGCAGCAGCCGGCGAAGCGCCGGAACGTAGCCGAGCAGAACGAATGGGAGAGCGAGGCCGAGGCCCAGGCCGCCGAACACGGCCAGCGACGCGGCGGCCGGGAGTACCAGCGCCGCGCCGAGCGCCGCCCCCATGAAGGGCCCGGTGCAGGGCGTCGCGACGAAGGCGGCGAGCGCTCCGGTCGAGAAGGCGCCGGTGCGCCCGCCGGCAAGGCGTCCGCCGAGCGCCGGAAGCTCGAACAGGCCGGCGAGGTTGAGCGCGATCGCGGTGACGAGCAGAAGGAGGAAGAGGATGACCCGCGGATCCTGGAGCTGGAACGCCCAGCCAACCGCCGCCCCGCCGGCGCGAAGGACGAGGAGAACGGCGCCCAGAGCCAGGCAGGCGAGCACCGCACCGGCCGCGTAAGCCAAAGCCTCGCGCCGGGCGGTGCGCTCGTCGCCGCCGGCGCGGGCCAGGCTCAGCGCCTTGAGGCTGAGGATCGGGAAGACGCAGGGCATGACGTTGAGCAGCAGGCCGCCGACGATCGCTCCGGCCAGCGCGACCCAGAACGCCGCGCCTCGGGCCGCCGGCGCGGGCTCGGAGGATGCCAGCGGGACGCCTTTTTCCGGCACCGGGCCGGCCACGGCACGAACCTCGAGCCCCTCGCCCGGACCGATCTTCAGGACGCCCTCGACGACCGCCGGGGCCGCCCCGGGGGCCCGGGTCTCGAGGATCAGCCAGTCGCCGCGCCGCGACACCGCCTGGGGGGCCGAATAGACCAGGGCGCCGTCGGTCGCCGGGAAGAAATAGGGATCGTCGAGCCTCGCTCCCGAAGGCAGCGGAATTCCGAGCCTGAGGAGGTCCCCCCGCCGCTCCCAGCGCGCCTCGGTGCCGAGCGGGCGCGGCAAGGCGCGGCGATAGCGCTCGAAGCTCGCCGCGGGCGCGGCGCCGGCCTCGCCGACGCTGAGATCGGTCGCGATGTCGGCGCTTTCCGGCACGCAGATCTTGTCGGTGCAGACGAGATAATCGACCCGGCCGCGCACCGGCAGGCGAGTGCCCGCCGCAAGCCCGCGCGGCACGTCGACATCGACGAGCAGGGCGTGCTCGCCCTCGTAGACGTAGTTCATCAGCCCTTGGATGATCAGCCGCTCGGGCACCGGGAAGCGGATCTGCCCCGCCTTCATCCCTGGCGGCAAGCGCCAGGCGATCCGGGTGCCGACACCGGCATCGCCCGGATTCTTCCAATAGCCGTGCCACCCTTCGCGAGGCGTCATGACCAGCGCCAGCGTGACCTTCGAACCCGCCGCCGGCCGCTCGGTCTCGGCCACCAGGCGCACCGCCATCGCCTTCTCGCCGGGGGCGAGCTGGGCCTGCGCGGGGACCGCCATGAACAGCAGGATGAGGACGATAAGGAGGCGATTCACGCCGGCGCTATAGCATCGCTTTCCGAGCCCGGTCGCCCTCGATAGCATCGCCGCCGGGAGGTCCCTGGATGAGCGGGATGCTCAGCGCCGCTGAAGCGCGGTGATGCCGTCGCCGAGGCGGTTGCCGGCGAGGGCGAGACGGGCTCCGCTATAATCGGCGACGAAGGCGGCGGGCTTCGCCATTCCGGGCGCCAGGCTCGCCTCGTTGCCGGTGACGGCGAGGCCGTCCGAATTATTCGCGAGCGCCTCGGCCGCGACGACGACGAGCGCCGTATAATTCTCCTTGCCGCGTCCCTGGACGAAAACGTTGCCGGAAATGACTCCCGTCGCGCCTTCCGGGAGATCGATCATATAGTTCGTCTTCGAGCCGGCGCTGTCGTCGAAGCTCGAATCGCGGACTTCGATCCGCGGTGACCGGCTCTTGACGTAATGGCCCCCGTGGCCGCGCTCGAAGCGGCTCTGGCGGACCGTGAGCGAGCCGTAGCGGCCGATGTAGATCGAGTGCGCGCAATCGTCCGCGCACAGGCCGAGGCCGGAGAAGGTCGAACGCTCGATGAGGACCGCGCCGTCCGGATCGTTGCCGGCGAGGACCCCGCTCTCGCTGTCGCGAAAGATCGAGTCCCGGACGATGAGGTCGCCCTGGGTGAGCCGGATCCCGGCGCCATTCTCGTCCGGCACGCGGATGTTCTGGAAGACGAGGCCATCGACGGTCGCGCCGCGCCCGGCGAGGACGAGCGCCGCCTTGCCCTCGCAGGCCTTGCCGTCGAAGATTGCGGTGCCGGGCTGCTCGGCGCGATAGGCGATCTCGCCGGCCTCCTGGACCGCGCACTGGCGGTAGCGTCCGGGGGCGATGAGAATGGTGCCCGAACCGCCGCCGATCGCATCCACGGCTTCCTGCAGCGATCCGTACGCCTGCCCCGTCTCAGGCACGACGAACGCGCCGCCAGCGGGCTGCGCCGGGAGCGGCGTGGCGGAAAGGGCGAGTGCGGCAAGGGCGAAAACAAGCCTCATGCGCGCCTGAATCGCGCGGAAGCGCCGGCAAGTCGATGGCGGAAACCGGGGCGATCGCGCACCGGCCCGGAGTGGGACAGCGCCGGCCCTATCCCTCAACGCCGGGCTGGGCGAGCAGCCGGGAGACGAAAGCCTCTTCGTCCATGCCCGGCAGGCGGTTCAGGATCGGGCGCAGCCTTCCGTCGATGAGGAGCATGGCGAGGCCGTGCACCTGCGACCAGGCCAGGGCCATTTCCACAGCCTCGCGCTCGTCCAGGGCCGGGCCGGAATCGGCCTCCCTTCCCACCGCGCCGGCAAGGACTTCGAACAGGGCGCCCGCCGCCTCGCGCAACGCCGGCCGGTCCATGTCCAGCCGCTCGCGGCGGAACATGAGCAGGAAGAGGGCGGGATTGGAACGCGCGAAATTCACGTAGGCCGCGCCGATGGCGTGCAGCCTGGCGGAGGGCGACTTCGCGGCGTCGGCGCCAGCCAGCATCTCCTCGCGAAGCCGGACGTAGCCTGAGGCGGCGAGCTCGCTCAGCAGCCCCGCCAGATCGCCGAAATGATTCTTCGGCGCCGCGTGGGAGACCCCGGCCTCGCGCGCCGCGCCGCGAAGGGTCAGGCCGGCAATGCCGTCCCGCTCCAGGATGAGGGCCGCCGCCTCGAGCACCGCCGTCTTGAGCGCGCCGTGATGATAAGGGCGGGCTTGCGAGGATGAATTGACGGTCATCGTCTTTTGCCTTACCGGCTATGTTGACAATGTCAATATTGCCAGACCCAACCCGGCCGCAGCCGATCGCCTCCCGCAAGCACAGCCTGATCTTGACGGCCATCCTGCTGGCGTTCGCGCTGGCGGGCTATGCGGCCTTGCTGAGGGGGACGGCCGGCGGAGCCGCGCCGAAGAGCGGGAGCGTAATCCTGTACCTCGCTCTGCTGGCGGCCGAGTGGGGCCTGTTCGTCTACGTGCGGATGGGCCTGAAGCGGCACGGGACTTCGCTTCCGCGCCTGATCAGCGACCGACCCCTGACAGTCCGGACCCTGGCCGTCGATGCGCTTCTAGGCCTGCTGCTGCTGGGCCTGTTCGCGGGAGCCGAGCTCTTGCTGTCGAAGCTGCTCGGCAACGGCAACACCGCCCTCGTCCAGACCCTGCTCGTCCGCCAGGCGTCTCTCGTTCCGCTCTGGATGCTGCTCGCCGCCTCGGCGGGCTTCGTCGAGGAGCTCACCTTCCGGGGCTATTTCCAGCGGCAGTTCGGCGCCTGGCTGGGCAGCCCCTGGCTCGGCGTCGCCGCCCAGGCCGTGCTGTTCGGAGTGACGCACGGCTATCAGGGCGGCGTCCTGATCGTGAAGATCACGCTCTTCGGAATCCTCTTCGGCCTGGCGGCGCTGCTGAGGCGAAGCCTCGTCCCGGGCATGGTCGCACATGCCGGGCTCGACATGATCGGCGGCCTCGCCGCGTTTCGATAGCTTCGTCATTGCGAGGAGCGAAGCGACGCGGCAATCCACCGGGCCTCCGAGGCCGCACTGGATTGCCGCGCTTCGCTCGCAATGACGGAACGGTTGCCTAGTCCAAATTCGGCCTTAGCCAGCGCTCCGCTTCCTGCAGGCTCACCCCGCGCCGCCCGGCATAGTCCTCAAGCTGGTCGCGGCCGATGCGGGCGACCCCGAAATACTGGCTGTCGCGGTGGGCGAAGTAGAAGCCGGAGACGGCGGAGGTGGGGAGCATCGCCATGCTCTCGGTGAGCGTCACCCCCGCCGGCTCGCCGCCGAGCATGTCGAACAGCACCGGCTTGAGGCTGTGGTCCGGGCAGGCCGGATAGCCGGGGGCGGGGCGGATGCCTTCATAGGTTTCGCGGATCAGCTGCTGGTTGGTGAGATGCTCCTCCGCATAGCCCCAGACGCTGTTGCGGACATGGGCGTGGAGGACCTCGGCGAAGGCCTCCGCCAGGCGATCGGCGAGGGCCTTGAGGAGGATGTCCGAATAATCGTCATTCTCCGCCTTGAAGCGGGCGAGGTGGGGCTCGAGTCCGTGGATCGCGACCGCGAAGCCGCCGATCCAGTCCTCGCCTTCGGGCGCGACGAAATCGGCGAGGCACATGTTGGCGCGGCCTTCCCTCTTCTTCACCTGCTGGCGGAGGAAGGGGAGCCTCGTCTCCTCGTTGGAGGCGAGGACGAAGACGTCGTCGCCTTCGCGGCGGCAGCGCCACAGGCCGACGGTGCCGCGCGGGGTCACCCAATGCTCGGCGATCATCCTGTCGAGCATGGCGTTGGCGTCGTTGAACAGCGACGTCGCGCTCTCGCCCACGATCGGATCCTGGAGGATTGCGGGGTAATTGCCGGCCAGCTCCCAGGCGCGGAAGAAGGGCGTCCAGTCGATCGAGGCGCGAAGGTCGCGGAGCGGCCATTCGCCGAACTGATGAAGGCCCGGCCGCTGCGGCGCGGGCGGCTTGCCCGAGGGATCGTAGGGGAAGCCGTTGGCGCGGGCTTCGTCGAGCGTCGCGAGCTCGCTCTGGCCGCCGCGGGCCCGGGCCTGGCGGGTCGCCTCGTAATCCTCGGCCGTCTTCGCGATCAACGGCTCGCACTGGGTCTCCGACACCAGCGAGCAAGCGACTCCCACGGCCCGGCTGGCGTCGAGGACGTGGATGACTGGGCCTTCATAGGCCGGATCGATGCGCAGGGCGGTGTGGACCTTGCTTGTCGTCGCGCCGCCGATCAGCAGCGGCAGGCTCATCCCGGCCCGCTGCATCTCGCCGGCCACCGTCACCATCTCGTCCAGCGACGGGGTGATGAGGCCGGAGAGGCCGATCATGTCGGCCTCATTCTCGTTGGCGGCCTTGAGGATGTCCGCCCAGGGCACCATCACGCCGAGGTCGATCACCTCGAAGCCGTTGCACTGGAGGACGACGCCGACGATGTTCTTGCCGATGTCGTGGACGTCGCCCTTGACGGTGGCCATGACGATCCGGCCCTTGCCCTGGGCGGCGCCGGTCTTCTCCTTCTCCGCCTCGATGAAGGGGATGAGGTGGGCGACGGCCTTCTTCATCACCCGCGCCGACTTGACGACCTGGGGGAGGAACATCTTGCCCGATCCGAACAGGTCGCCGACGACGTTCATTCCGTCCATCAGCGGGCCTTCGATGACGTGGATCGGGCGTTCGGCGGTCTGGCGCGCTTCCTCGGTGTCGTCGACGACATAGGCGTCGATGCCCTTGACGAGGGCGTGCTCGAGCCTTTTGCCGACGTCCCAGCCGCGCCATTCCGCCTCGGCCTTCTCGCGGACGGGATCGGAGCCGAGAAACTTCTCGGCCAACGTAACCAGCCGCTCCGTCGCGTCGTCGCGGCGGTCCATGATCACGTCTTCGCAGGCCTCGCGGAGCTCGGGATCGATCGTGTCGTAGACGTCCAATTGGCCGGCATTGACGATCGCCATGTCGAGCCCGGCGGGGATTGCGTGGTAGAGGAAGATCGAGTGCATCGCGCGGCGCACCGGCTCGTTGCCGCGGAAAGAGAAGCTGAGGTTGGAGAGGCCGCCCGAGATGTGGACGTGCGGACAGCGCGCCTTGATCTCGCGGCACGCCTCGATGAAGTCCAATGCGTAGCGGCGATGCTCCTCGATCCCGGTGGCGATGGCGAAGATGTTGGGGTCGAAGATGATGTCCTCGGGCGGGAAGCCCTCGTCGACGAGAAGCTTGTACGCGCGCTCGCAGATCTCGACCTTGCGCTCTTTGGTGTCGGCCTGGCCGACCTCGTCGAAGGCCATGACGACGACGGCGGCGCCGTAATCGCGGACCTTCCGGGCGTGGGCGAGGAACTCCGCCTCGCCCTCCTTCATGCTGATCGAGTTGACGATGGGCTTGCCCGAGACGCATTTCAGCCCCGCCTCGATCACCGTCCATTTCGAGCTGTCGATCATCACCGGCACCCGCGCGATGTCGGGCTCGGCGGCGATCAGCTTCAAGAAGGTGGTCATCGCATATTCGGCGTCGAGCAGGCCCTCGTCCATGTTGACGTCGATCACCTGAGCGCCGTTCTCGACCTGCTGGCGAGCGACCTCGACCGCAGCGGCATAATCGCCGGCCATGACCAGCTTCTTGAAGCGCGCCGAACCGGTGACGTTGGTGCGCTCGCCGATATTGACGAAGGTGGAGGAGGCGGCGGTGGTGGTAACCCCCTCTCCCTGTAGGGGAGAGGGACGCTCGCGAAGCGAGCCGGGTGAGGGGCTATTGGTCACTTGGTTCACGGTCTTGATGTTCTTCCTGAAATGATAATCCCTCACCCTCCCACCGCTTCGCGGCGGGCCCCTCCCTCTCCCCTGCAGGGAGAGGGGTTTTAAGCCGCCAGCACCATCGGTTCGATTCCGGCGAGAAGGGTGCGGCGGCTCGGTTCGGCAATCTTCCTCGGCGCGAAGCCTTTTGCCGCCTCGGCGATCGCCGCGATATGCGCGGGCGTCGTCCCGCAGCAGCCGCCGACGATGTTGACGATGCCCTGCTCGCACCATTGCTTGACCTGCGCGGCGGTCTCGGCCGGGCCCTCGTCATAGTCGCCGAGATCGTTGGGGAGGCCCGCGTTCGGATAGGCCATGATCAGGGTGTCGGCGATCCCGGACAAAGCGGCGACATGGGCTCGCAGCTGACCGGCGCCGAACGAGCAGTTGAGGCCGATGGTGAGCGGCCGGGCGTGGCGGACGCTCGCCCAGAAGGCCTCGATCGAATGGCCGGAGAGGTTCCGACCGGAAAGGTCGGTGATCGTCATCGACAGCATGATCGGAAGCTCGCGGTCCACCCGGCGCGCGGCATGGATCGCGGCCTTGGCGTTCAGGGTGTCGAACACCGTCTCGATGAGGACGATCTCGGCGCCGCCCTCGACCAGCCCCTCGATCTGCTCGACATAGACGTCCGAGAGGGTGTCGAAGTCGATCTCGCGATAGCCCGGATCGTTGACGTTGGGCGAAAGCGAGAGCGTCTTGTTGGTCGGGCCGAGCGCGCCCACCACCCAGCGCTTGCGCCCGTCCTTCTGGGCTTCGCGATCGGCGACCTCGGCGATGATCCGGGCGGCGGCGACGTTGATCTCGCGGACCAGCGGCTCGGCGCCGTAATCGGCCTGGCTGATGCGGTTGGCGTTGAAGCTGTTGGTGGCGAGGATCTCGGCGCCGGAATCGGCGAAGCTCTGGCAGATCTCGCGCACCAGCTCGGGCTGGGTGAGGTTCAGAAGGTCGTTATTGCCCTTCTGGTCGCGCGACAGGCCGAGGCTCCCGGCATAATCGGCCTCCCTCAGACGGCGTGCCTGGACCTGGGTCCCGTAGGCGCCGTCCTTGATCAGGATGCGCTTGCCGGCTTCCGCCCTAAGCTGCTGTGCGATGCTCATTTTCATCCTTCGGCCGAAGCCCGAGCAGGTGGCAGATGGCGTAGGCCAGCTCCGCCCGATTGAGGGTGTAGAAGTGGAACTGGCGGACTCCGCCGGCATAGAGCTGCCCGCAAAGCTCGGCGGCGACGGTGGCGGCGACGAGCTGGCGGGCGGCGGGAAGGTTGTCGAGCCCCTCGAACAAGGCGTCCATCCAGGCGGGGATGGTGGCTCCGCACAAGGCCGCGAACTTGCGGGTCTGGGCCACGTTCGACACCGGCAGGATGCCGGGCACGAGCTCGGCCTCTATCCCGGCCGCCGCCGCCTCGTCGCGGAAGCGGAGGAAGCATTCGGGCGAGAAGAAGAACTGGGTGATCGCTCGGTCGGCGCCGGCGTCGATCTTGCGCTTGAGATTGTCGAGATCGGCCGCCTTGGTCGGCGAATCCGGATGGATCTCGGGATAGGCCGCCACCGAGATCTCGAACGGCGCCACCCGCTTCAGGCCGGCGACCAGCTCGGCGGCGTTGGCATAGCCGTCGTCACGCGCGCAAAAGCCCTTGCCCGCCTCGGGAGGGTCGCCGCGAAGCGCGACGACATGGCGGATTCCGGCCTGCCAGTAACCGAGCGCGACCTCGTCTATCTCGCTCCGGCTCGCCTCGACGCAGGTAAGATGGGCGGCGGCGTTGAGCTTCGTCTCCTGCTGGATCCGGACGACCGTATTGTGGGTGCGCTCACGCGTGGAGCCGCTGGCCCCGTAGGTCACCGAGACGAAGCGCGGCGCCAGCGGCTCGAGGGTCTTGACCGACTGCCACAGCGTCTCCTCCATCTTCTCCGTCCTCGGCGGGAAGAATTCGAACGAGACGTCGACGTCGCCGGCGACGTCGGCGAACAGGGGCTCGCGGCGATGGCCGATCAGGGCGCTCATGCCACCACCTTCAATTTCTCCTCGGGCCGCTCGCCCTCCCACAGGGTGACGGTCAGCTCGCCGCCTTCGAGATGCTCGACGACCCGGCCGAGCAGCCCGGCGCCTTCGAGATATTTGAGCATCGCCTCGTCGGCGAAGCCGAGCCGGGCGTGGGCGTCGCGGGCGCGAAGCTCCTCGCGCTCGTGAGGTGCGAAATCGACGATCAGGAGCCGGCCGCCAGGCGCGAGCAGCCGGGCCGCCTCGGCGACCGCCGCGGCGGGCTGCTGGGCGTAATGGAGCACCTGGTGGAGGATGACCGTGTCGGCCGAGCCGGCGGCGAGCGGCAATGCGTACATGTCCCCCTGGCGGAGCTCGGCGGCGGCGAGGCCGGCCTCGGCGAGCTTGACCCGGGCGAGGCGGAGCATCTCGGGCGAGCGGTCGACGCCGAGCGCGCGATCGGCGCTTGCGCCGAACAGCTCGAGCATCCGGCCGGTGCCGGTGCCGATGTCGACGAGGCGCCCGACCGGGCGGCCGCCAAGCGCCCGAGCGCAGGCGGCCTCGACCTCGCACTCGGCGATATGGAGCGAGCGTATCTCGTCCCATTCGCCGGCATGGGCGGCGAAATAGCGTTCGGCCGCCGCGGCGCGGTCGGCCCGGACGGCGGCGAGGCGGGCGGCGTCGGCCGCGCCCCACGCTTCCTCGCCGTCTAGCTGGGCCCAGCGCTCGAGCGCGGCGAAGAGCGGCTCGACCCGGCGCGGATCGGCGAGGCTGAGGAACACCCAGCTGCCCTCCTTGCGCCGCTCGGCGAGGCCGGTCTCGATCAGGATCCGCACGTGCCTCGACACTCGCGGCTGGCTCTGGCCGAGCACCTGCGCGAGCTCGCCGACGGACAGCTCCATCGCTCTCAGCAGAGCGAGGATTCGAAGCCGCGTCGGATCGCCCAGCGAACGGAAGATCTCGGCGGCGCCAGGAGCGGGCGTCGACATGGTGATAAGGATATAAAGATATCTTTATATGTGGGTCAAGCATTGCGGTTCAGCCACATAGAGATGCAAATCTATTGACACATGCAAATAGATTGGCATAAGCTCGTCGAGAGGAGGACATCCGTGAGTCGCGACCTTACCAATGAGCTTGGCAAGCGTGAGCGGCAGATCATGGAGATCGTCTACCGCCGCGGCAGCGCGACCGCCGCCGAGGTCCTGGCCGACCTCCCCGACGCGCCCAGCTATTCAAGCGTCCGCGGGATGCTTCGCCACCTCGAGGGCAAGGGCCTGCTCCGCCACGCCCAGGATGGGCTTCGCTACGTCTATTCGCCGACCTCGGCCAAGAAGGACGTCCGCGCCTCCGCTCTCTCGCACCTCGTCGCCACCTTCTTCGAAGGTTCGATCAGCACGGCGGTGGCGGCCCTGCTCGAATCCAGGCCGCTCAGCCGGGAGGAATATGATCGCCTCTCCTCGCTGCTCGACAAGGCGCCGCGCGAGGAGGAGCCGTGATGGATTGGCTGCCCCTCCCGGATCTCGCCGCCGGGCTCGAATTGCTGCTCCGGGCGACGCTGCTGCTCGGCGTCGCCTGGGCCTCCGCCGCCGCGCTCCGCAAGATCGGCGCGTCGGCCGCTGCGCGGCACATGGCGTGGCTCTTCGCAATCGCCGCCTTGCTGGCGCTGCCCTTCCTGTGGTCGCTCGCCCCAGCCTTGCGCCTGCCGGTCCTCCCGGCGGAAGCCGCGAGCGTGGCCGCGGCCGCTCCGGCCGGGCTTGCGGGGCCGGTGTCCCCGGGGTCGCCGGACCATCCGAGCTGGAGCCTGATCATTCTTGCCGCCTACGCGCTCGGCGCGTCCGCGCTTCTGGCGCGTCTGGCGGTCGGATGCTGGAAGCTGGCGCGCATCTGGCGCGAGGCCGGCCCCGCCGGGGAAGCGGCGTGGCAGACGCTTCTGACCGAGCTCTCGTCCGAGCTTCGGCTGTCCCGGCGCATCGAGCTTCGGATCGCCCCCGGCCCGGCCATGCCGATGACCTGGGGGACGCTCGCGCCCAAGCTTCTGCTTCCGGCCGAGGCATCGTCGTGGCGGTCCGAGCGGCGGCGCCTCGTCCTCCTCCACGAGCTCGCGCATGTCGCCCGCCGCGACAGCCTGAGCCGCTCGCTCGCCTCGCTCGCCTGCGCGCTCTACTGGTTCCATCCCGGAGCCTGGCTCGCCGCCCGACAGCTGCGAATCGAGCAGGAGCATGCCGCCGACGATCGCGTCCTGACGGCGGGCGGTTCCGCGCAGGCCTATGCCCGCGACCTCCTTCATCTGGCGCGGACCATCAGCGGGCGATCGCAGCCGGAACTGGCGGCGACCATGGCCGGGATGTGCCAGCTGGAGCGCCGGCTGGTGTCGATCACGAGTCCCGCCCGCCGGGATCGCCCCGGCGGCGCCTTGCTCGCCTCTTCGGCCATGCTCGCCGCTCTCGCCACCCTGATCGTGGCCGCCGCAATTCCCGTAAGCCCGCCGTCGACGCCGATCGGCCCGTTCCAGGCGAGTCGGGGCGACATCGAGTCCGCTCTCGAAACGCGTGCGGAGACGCCTTCCGCGGCGCAAGCCGGTTCGAGCGAGGCGCCGGGCCGGCCGGCGGGGGACGAGACCGTCGCTTCGGATGCGCCCGCGCGCCCGCGGGTTTTCGAGGGGGCCGAAGGGCCGGCTCCCCGCGTCGAAACCGTCGCGCGCGAGGACGGGCAGGGCTCGGCCGAAGCGCAAAGTCTCCCCGATTATGGCTGGCAGCTGCCGAGACGCGACCCGAGCGCGGAGCTCGCGGCCCTGGGCGATCCCTCGGCCCGAGCCCGCTTCGACGTGCCGAACCCGCTCCACCGCAATTCGAGGGAGCGGGCGACCCGGCCGAAATGGCCGGCGAACGTGCCCCGGTTGGTTGTCAGCGCGCCCACCTCGGGCCCGGGGCCGCCTGATCTCAGCGGCCGTCAGCTGACGCTGTCCTGGTCGCTCGAGGCGCACTAACCCTCAACCAAAGGAAAATGCCATGTTTCGTCACTGCCTTCCGGCAGCAGGGACCCTGCTTGCCCTTCTTCCCGCCGCCGCCTTCGCCCAGGACAAGCCGAGCCACGATTCGACCGGTGCCCATATCGAGGCCGTGATCGGCTTCGAGAATGCCGCCTTCGACAGCGTCGATCGGGCGAACGGGCTGCTCTACGGCATCGGCGCCGGTTACGACGTCGGCTGGAAGCGCTTCCGCCTCGGCCTCGAAGGCGAGGTAAGCGACAGCACCGCGAGAAGTTGCTACCTCCTCGGCAGCATACCGGGCTCGATCTGCCTCCGGACCAGCCGCGATCTCTATGTCGGCGCGAGGTTCGGCGCCGAGATCACGCCGGGAATCACCGTCTACGGCAAGGCCGGCTATTCAAATTACGGCGAATCGAACCGCTTCTTCATCCCGCCCGACAACTTCGTCACCAATCCCCATTCGGACGGCATCCGCCTCGGCGGAGGCGCCGAGTTCGCGGTCGGCAAGCACACCTTCCTCAAAGCGGAATATCGCTACTCGCTGTACGAGCGCTCGCAGAATTTCGACAAGCACCAGGCCTTGATGGGATTCGGCGTCCGTTTCTGAGGCGAAGAGAAACTGGCTGGGGCGGCAGGATTCGAACCTGCGAATGCCGGTACCAAAAACCGGTGCCTTACCACTTGGCGACGCCCCAGCAGGCGGGCGGCTTATAGCCGCCGCGGGCTCGGGCGGAAGCCCTAGCTGTTCGAAATCCGCCGGTGGACGAGGTCGAGATAGTCCTTGCGGAGCTGGAGGGTGAGCTCGCCGACCTCGAAATTCCATGGGCCGGCCGAGGCCACGGGAGTCACTTCCGCCGCGCTTCCGGTGAGGAAGAATTGCTCGAAGCCCTCAAGCTCCTCGGGCCAGATCGGCCGCTCGACCACCTCGATCCCGCGCTTCCTCGCCAGCTCCATCACCGTCTGGCGGGTGATCCCGTTGAGGAAGCAGTCGGGCGTGGGCGTATGCAGCGCGCCGTCCTTGACGAAGAAGGCGTTGGCGCCGGTCGCCTCGGCGACCCGCCCGCGCCAGTCGAACATCAAGGCGTCGTCAAAGCCCTCCGACTGCGCCTTGTGGCGGGCGAGCGTGCAGATCATGTAGAGGCCCGCGGCCTTGGATTCGGTCGGCGCGGTATAGGGGGCCGGCCGGCGCCAGGGCGAGATTGCGAGCCTGAGGCCCTTCAGGATCGCCTCCTCGCCGAAATAGGCGCCCCACGGCCAGCAGGCGATGGCGAGGTGGATCTTCGAGCGCTGGGCGGAAACGCCCATCTGCTCCGAGCCGCGCCAGGCGAGCGGGCGCATATAGGCGTTCTCGAGCCCGCTGGCGGCGAGCGTGTCGCGGCAGGCCTGGTCGATCTCCTCGACGCTGAAGGGGATCTCGAAGCCGAGCAGCTCGCCGCTGCGCTTGAGCCGGCGGCTATGGTCGGTGAGGCGGAAGATCTCGCCGGAATAGGCCTTCTGCCCCTCGAACACCGACGAGGCGTAATGGAGGGCGTGGGTGAGGACGTGGACGTTCGCCTCGCGCCACGGCACCAGCGATCCGTCGAGCCAGATGAAGCCGTCGCGATCGTCGAAGCTGCGCTGGTCGGTCAATTGAGGCTCCCACGGGGATTAGCGCGGCGGGGATAGGACCGGGCGGGGGGAGCGTCAACTTGACCGCAGCCCCGCCTCAGGCGACCCGCTGCGTATCGCCCGTTTCCTTCTGGATGCGGCGGATCCCGATCATTCCGTAGATGAGGGCCGGAACGCCGACCACGAAGGCGGGAAGGAGCAGAAGCCCGCCGCTGAGAATTGTCAGGACGAACATCAAGGGAGCGGTGGCGATCGCGACCAGCGCCCGGCCCAGGCGGCGCTGCTGGCCCTCGTCGAGCACGGCGTCCCAGCTTTTCTTGACCCCGTTCTGCTCCCATCGCCAGGCGATCACCGCCCGCCCCTGCGAATCCCATTCGCGGGTGACGGCGGTGAGGAGCAAACGGCCGAAGCGATCGAGCGCTCGGGGATCCCCGGCTCCGACCGGCGCCGGGGACGGCCGCCCCGGCCGGGCCGGCGGCGGCGGGCCGATCGACGGCGTGACGGGAACGCCCTTGTCGACGACGATCAGCCGGCCGTCCTTCTCGATGACTCGATAGCGGGTCGCCGGCGGGTCCATGCAATCCTCCCGGACGCGACCTTAGGCCGGAGGCGGGACGGGCGGAAGGCCCGTCAGCCGTTGCCCTGCCGGCGGCGAGTCTCCCAGCCCTTCCTGGCGGCCGCGCTTCGGCTGGACGCGGTCGACCCGCCCTTTCGGCCGCCCTTGCGCGACGATTCGTGACTGTCCTTCTTGCCGCGCCCGGAGCCGGACTTGTTGCCGCCGCCCGATTCCTTGTTGACCGTCGCGTAGGCGCGCGCCTTGGCTTCCTTCTTGCCGACGCCGCGATCCTCATAGCCTTCGGCGATATGCTCGGCCTTGCGCTTCTGCTTGCCGGTATATTTGCCCTTGTCACCCTGAGGCATGGCCTTACTCCTTCCGGAGCGGATAAACGCCGGACGTCGAGCCGGGGTTGCGGCCGGTCGCTTGCCCCGCCGCATCGCGGCGAAGCTAGCCGACCCGCTCGGCGAGCAGGCGCTGGAGGGCGATGAGCCCGCCGCCCGAATCGGCGCGCAGGTGGAGCGGATGATCGTCGCCGCCCAGCCAGATCCGCACCGCGGTCCGCGCCTCGCCCTCCTGGATGGCGAAGCGCTTGACCTCGCGCCACGGCCATGACGTCGTCTCGACCTTCTCCTCGAGCAGATGCTCGGGCTGGACGACGATCAGCCGGCGCTCGGTGAACAGGATCGCCCCGGTCGGCGAGGCGAAGGCGGCGAGCACTTCCTCCCCGTCGGCAAGATGGGGCGTGAGCGCGGCCGCTTCGCGCGGGCTCGCTTCGTCGACGTCGAGGATGCGCATCGCCCGAAGGATGGGCCAACCGGGCGCGAAGGACAATGGCGCGGCTCACGGGCTCAGCCGCGTCCCATCGCCCGGTGCGCCTGGAGCGTGTCGGTATATTGCTGGAAGTGGACCGCCTTGCCGTCCCTGACTCGCCAGACATGGGCCATCTGGGCGTCGAGCTTCCCGCCGGTCGCCTTGCAGGTGCCGCGGTAGCGGCCGAGGACGACCACGGTGTCCCCTGCGTCGAGATATTCCTCCGGCACGGCCGCGAAGCCGTCCCACTCGCCGCCGAGGCGGGCGAAGACGCCGCCCAGGATCGCCTCGGCGCCGCGATAGGGGTTGCCGTCCGCATAGGGGAAATTCTCCGCCTCGTTCCATTCCATCTCCGGCGCCATCGCGCCGACGACTCCCGGAATGTCGCCGGAGGCGAAGGCGGAATAGATCGAGCGGACGAGATCGACATTGGCCTCTGACATGGTCTTCCTCCCCTGTTGGTGGCGTCCGCGAGGATGCGCGGAAAGCGGCGAATGGCACAAGTGTCACACGGAACCGGGGGGGTCTTCCTCCGGCGCTTCGTCACTTTCGATGAGTCCGTAGCCGGGCGGGATCGACCATCCTTCCGGCGACGTCGTCCAGCCCTCCCGCTCCCGCGCCTGCTCCTGCCTCGCGCCGAACGCGTCGAGGGCCTTGTCGAGCTGGACGATCGCGTCCTCGAAGGTCGGCCGGCTCGCCTCCTCCTCGGCCTTGAGCTCGGCCCGGATCTCGCGCTCCATCTGCTTTCGCTCGTGCTTGAGGATCCGCTTGCGCTTGAAGCCGGGATTGGGGCCGTATTTGGCCGGATCGGAGCCCTTGAGGAGAAGGGTGAGGAGGTGCTCGGAATGGCGGACCCGGTGGAGGATCCGGCCGCCGACGACGACCTGCTCCTCGACTCCGTCGACGGCGCGCTTCCAGGCCGTGAGCTCGAGCGGGATGGCGCTCATCCGAAGCGCGGTCTCGCAATTGCGATCGAAATCCCCGTCCTGCTCGCGGTGGCGGTAGACGGTGCGCGGCGCGGTTCCGGTCCGGCTGCAGGCTTCCTGGAGGCAGCCCGTCTTCACCAGCGCTCGAAGGAAGACGCATTTGCGCGCCTCGGTGAAGGCGTCGCGGCGCTGGCGCGGCGAGTCGGGCGGCGGCTCTTCGTCGGCGCCGGGCGCGTCCCAGGGGAAGGGTTCGTCTGCGACGTCATTGGCGTCGTCGGCGGGGATGAGTTCGCGGCGCGATTCCTCGCCCTGCGGATCGTCGTAATCGGACATGTCGGTCGCTCCCGTTCAAAAAGGAGCGAATCATTTATCCCAAGACCGGGGATGTGGGAAAATGAAATATTCGTGGTTTGTTCTTTTTTTTCAAGCGGCGACGAATGCGAGCCGACGGCGGGTAGACCCTCCTAGGCACTGCGGCTAAGCTCAACCTTATGTTCGAGACGCTTATCGAAGCCGGATTTCAGGTAGAATTTCAAAGCCATGCCAAGGCTATCCTCCGCGGCGACTTTCCGTCCGTGGCGGACGAGATCGAGGAGGTGCTGCAGCACGCTACGATTCCGATCGAGGAGATCATTGCGGGCGGGGGCGGAGAGACGAAAGGTACCCAACGCCTCCGCAGAGGGCTTCAGGCCCATGGCTGGGCAACCCAGGAATTCGTGGTCAAGAAGCTCATCAACGAGGTGCCCAGGGAGGCCATCACCCACAAGATGGACCACGTGAAATCTTTTAGCCTCGAAGGCGGCGCTACCGGCACCATCGCATTGGAAATCGAATGGAACAACAAGGATCCGTTTTACGACCGCGATCTAGAAAACTTCAAACGATTGCACGCAGATGGCGCGATATCGGTGGGCATCATCATCACCCGCGGCCGCAGCCTGCATGATCGCATGCGGGACCTTGTTGGTCGCTTCTTCGACGAGCGGGAGATTCAAAGCTTCGATGACCTGCTGAAGTGGGGTTATGATCCCACCTCCAAGCAGCGGGCTGCCATTCTGAAGCGAATGAAGGCGACAAAGAAGAGGGGCGAGCTGACCTTCCGAGAGGTCTTCGTCAACAAGTTCGTAGCTGACAAATTTGGCGAGGCGACAACGCACTGGCGGAAACTGGAAGACCGAATCCATCGCGGCGTCGGAAACCCATGTCCCCTTGTGTTAATCGGCCTGCCCGACAGCATCGTGACGCTTGGAGAGTCAGAAGCGGAATTGCGGCCGATCATCGATCAAGCAGCTGCGGAAGCCGATGACGAAGCCGAGGCGATCTAGCTATTCCGCCGCGACGGCGCTGTTGTAGCCGTACGTATCCCAGGTCGGCTTGTAATCGTGATCGGCCTGATTGCCCCAGGCGGTCCAGCCGCGCCGCTTGCCGCGGCTGAACATCTCGAGCCGCGGCCCCCAGCTGCACGACTCGATGATCTTGTATTGCTCGTCGGGCTTGCGGCTGTGCTCGCGCTTGCGGCTCTGGATCATGTTGACCTGGCTGCGGCCCGGATCGAGCGTTCGGGCATTCTTGCCCCGCACCCCGAACAGAAGAATCTCGGTCACGTTGCGGAAGTAGAAGCCGACACCGCGGCCGTCCGATCCGCCGTCCTTGCGCACCTTGTGCCAGACGATGTTCGAAATGTAGCGGAACCCCCAGGCGTCCATGACCCGGAGACCTTCCGGCAGCAGCGCATTGGGCACCCAAAGATAGAGGTGGGCGGGATCGGCCGCGATATCCGCCACCGGGAGCCCGCAAATCTCCTCGAGAGTCATCGTTCCGTAGCGCGACAGGCGCTTGTGCTCGGGCGCAACCTTACCGGTGCGGTTCTGGAACTGCCATGGCGGATCGGCGAGAATGGTGCCGAAGCTTTTGCCGCGTGCACTGGCCAGCAGATCGATCGCGGCGTCGGACAGCGGCTCGGCAGGCTGGAACATATCGGGATCTTTAGCAACCTGCTAAATGCTGTTCAACGTGCAATCTTGCATATGCGAAATTTAGTAGTGGGTAACTCTGCCAAGCAGGCCGCGGCGACCGATGAAACCCGATGGGCGAAGGCTTGAAGACACCGGAACGGGCAGCAAGCGGCTTCGTTGGGGGGCACATGATGCGGATTATCGCCATGCTCGCGGCCTCGTCGCTCGCTGCGGCTTGCACAGCCCCGGCCCAACCGGACAACCGCGTCGATGCGCCCGCGGCGGCCGCCGATTCCGAGGCGCCCGCGGCGGCGGGCAATTCGGCGACGCCCGCCCCCGCCGAGTCCGCCGGCCCCACCGCGCCGGGGACTCCGGGCGGGCTCGCCGGCGACCGCACGCCGGTCTCCGAAGCGCCGATCGCCGACAAGAGCGCACAGGGGGCGGCGCAGGTCGTGCAGGCCTATTATGCGCTGATCGAGGCCGGCAAATATGGCGAGGCCTGGCGGCTGTGGGGCGGCGACGGCGAGGCGAGCGGCAAGAGCGAGTCGGCGTTCGCGGCGCAGTTCGAGCCCTATACCGAATATCACGCCGAAGTCGGGGCGCCGGGCGAGATGGAAGGCGCGGCGGGCTCCAGCTATGTCGAGGTCCCGGTTCAGACCTACGGCAAGAGAAAGGACGGCACGCCGTTCCGCGAGCGATCGACCGTGACCCTGAGGCGGGTCAACGACGTCCCCGGTTCGACCGAGGCGCAGAGGCGCTGGCACATAAACGGAATCGCGCCGGCGGCGGCCGGCGGCTAGGCTAGGTCGAGCGCCTGGCCTCTTCGCACAGCGCCCTGAGCTGGCGCGCGATCGAGGGTCCGGCGAGATGCGCCTCGACCTGCTCGTAGCGCTCGCGCTTGAGCGCCGTGCGGATGTCGGCGACCGAGGCGAAGCGCCCCGAGCGGGCAAGATCGAAGGCGCGTTCGAGCAGGGTAGGATCGGACATGGACGCTTTATGGCGGGGCGGGGCGGCGAAAGCGAATGGTTTCCTGAGCACCATGCTTTGAACGTTGCGCGAAAGAAGCGTAACGTTCTTCGGCCGGCCCGCGGATGAAGCAAGGCCGGTGAGGGGGGCGAGCCATGCCGGATTCGTGCATCAGGCGGCGATTGCTGTTCGCTTGCAGGCAGACCTATCAGTCGCGGACACCCGGAAGTGGGACGGAGGTCGGCTGGACGGAAGCACCGACGTCGATCGCCGGCGGGCTCGACGACATCGATCGCGCGCTCGTCGGGCGGGTCGCGGAGGGCATCGTCCTCGCCTTCCGGGGCACGTTGGCCCCGTTCGTGCGCGACGACCACGGTTCCGGGCAGGTCGCGCTCGACTGGATCAACAATGTCGAGTTCCTCTCGCGCGAGAACAGGATCTATCCGGGCCGGGTCCATCGCGGCTTCGCCGACTCGGTCGACGGGCTCTGGGACCGGATCGAGACCGCCATCCGGGCCCTCATCCGGCCGGGAGGCCCCAACGCGCTGTTCGTCACCGGGCACAGCAAGGGCGGCGCGCTCGCGACATTGGCCGGCTGGCGCGCGCTCGCGATCCCGGGGCTCGATCCGCCGATCCGGGTCACCACCATCGCCGCGGCGCGCGCCGGCAATGAAGATTTCCGCACCGCCTACATGGCGCATGGCGGCATTCGTTGCCGCCGCTACGAAGTGGCGTTCGATGTCGTCCCTTATGTGCCGACGGGCGGCGATGCGCCGATTTGGGCGCAAGCCGTGATCCGGACGGTCTGGCCGCGCCTTCGCGACAACAATTACGTGCCGGTCGGAAGCCGGATTCTCGAGCGGATCGGGTTGGGCGAGGGCATTCAGGTGGCGAGGCGCTATCTGCGCGGGCTCGGCATCGGGGGAGTCCGAAGCGGCTATCTCCCGCTGCTCGCCTCCGCTCACGATATCTCGCCGGGCTCGGCCTATGACAGCCTGATCTGCAACGGCGAGCCCTCCTGTCCCCACGATTGAGGCGGCAGCGGCGCCGACTCGGGCCAAGGAACTTCCCCCGCTCCGGGCGCTTTGACCGCTCCGAACGGGAAAGGATTCGTCATGTTCGGGAAAGAGGAAGACGGCGCCGGCAAGGTCTGGCGGATGATGGAGGAGGTCGGCTTCTGCATGCTCGCCAGCCTCGACGGCGAGGAGATACGCGCGCGGCCGATGGCGGCCTATGTCCGGCCGGACGAAAACATGGTCTACTTCCTCACCGACGCCGACAGCGCCAAGGACGAGGAGGTGGCGCGGGCGCCCAACGTCAACCTCGCCTTCGCCGATACGTCGGGCCAGACCTATGTCTCGGTGACCGGCCGGGCCGAGGTCTCGAACGACCGCGCCAGGATAAGCGAGCTGTGGGGAACGCCCGCCAAGGCCTGGTGGGACAGCCCCGACGACCCCGCCATCCGCCTGCTCAAGGTGACGCCCAAGGACGCGCAATATTGGGACAGCCCCGGCAAGCTTCGAGCCTACGTCAAGATGGCCGCCGCCGCCGTCTCCGACGCCCGCCCGGCGCTCGGCGACAGCGCCAAGGTCGAGCTGTAGATGGCCCGCGCCTTGAAGCCCGGTGACAAGGTCGCCTGGAGCAGCCACGGCGGCACCGCCCACGGCAAGGTCATGCGCGAGCAGACGCGCCCGACGCGGATCAAGGGCCACAAGGTGGCGGCGTCTGAGGACGAGCCTCAGCTCATCGTCGAGACCGAGGAGGGGAAGCGGGCGGCGCACAGGCCGGAGGCGCTGAGGCGGGATTGAGGCCATGGGCGGCGCGGGCGCGGGCCTCGAGGCCCGTGCCGGTCCGTCACCTTGACGGCGCTCCCGGACCCGGTCCGAGCGCCTATCCGAGCGACGCCTGTCCGAAAACGGACGAAGGTCATGAAGGTCAGACGGCTTCGCGCGGGCGCGCGCGTGCGAGGGCTCAGCCATCCTGCGGATCCGGCGGATTCGCGACGTCCTCCCGCTCGTCCGAGGCGTCCGGCGGAAGGTCGCGCAAATTGTCGAGATATCCGTCGAACAGGTCGGCGGTCTCGGCGACGGTGTCGATCAGCTCGCCTTCGGTGTCGGTCCAGGTCGTCGCCGCGGGCGGACGGCCGAAGCGCACTGGGTCGAGCCGCGAAAGGAGGAAGATGAGCGCCTTTTCGGACGGCCGCCGCCGCCGGTAGACGATCTCGCCGTCGCGCCACACCGTCTCGGTCATCCCGTCGAGCGCATATTCGTAGAGCTTGGCCGCGGCCGGCCTGGCCGCCATCCGGAAGGCGGCGTCCCAGGCGCTGCAGAACGAGCCCGCGTCGGGACGGCGGGCGAGCCGGTAGGCGGACGCCTCGCTCATTCCCACCGCCGCCGCGGCAAGCCGGACGATTCCGGTCTCGGCCAGAACGAGGATGAACCGCCGCTGCTTCGCCGCGGTCCAGCCGTCGCGCCGGGGCTGGACCGGAACCGGCTCGAACGGGATGGCGGGGAGCGCCTGCTCGGCGCCGGAGGGGTCGTCCCGAGGAGGGTTGAAAGGCGGGGGCTTGCGATCGGTCATGGCTCGGTTCCGAATCGATTTCGAACAGAGCCGGAACAAATATGCCGGCACGGGCGATGTAGGAAAGCGGAGAAAGCACCGGAAGGGGAGCTACTTGCGGAGGGGCCGGGAGCGACCCGCGCGTTTCGAGGCGGCGGGAGGGCGGTTTCCTCGGCGCCCGGCACCATCGGTCCGGCTGCGCAAAAGAGTCGTTGCCTTCCGCAGCGCATCGGCGCCCAGGTGCGGCGATGGAGACTCGCGCCAAGCCTCGGCCCGGAACGATCGTCATGGCGGCGGGCGCCGGCGCCGCCTTCCTGCTCTATTCATGGTTCCTGTCGCTCGACCTCGCGGCGATCGCCGGTCCGGGCGACAGCGTCGTCGCCCAGGCCTATGCGACACTGACGGCCCTGGCCCTGCTCTGGGCGCTTCTGCTCGCCCTCGTCGCGGCCGATCGAGTCCTCGGCGGCGCCTCCTGGCCGAGGCGCGCCGGCTTCCTGCTGGTCCCGGCCGCCGGAATCGCCACCCTCTTCGCGACCGACTACCCGTCGGACCGCCTCTGCCAACTCGACATCCTCGCCCTTCCGCTGCTGGTCGGCGCCTATCTCCTGCTCGGCCGCCTGCCCCCGCGAAGGGCCGCCGTCACCCAGTCCGCGGCGCTCCTCGCGATGGCGGCGCTCTCGGCCTATCCGATTATGCGGTTCGTCTCCTGAGGAGACACTTCTCCGCGGTGCCGGGTGAGCTCCGGATCATCCATGAACGAATCCCCTGAGATCGGCCGCAGCTGTGGCGAGGCAGGTTTCGCAGCCCTCCAGCTCCCACGCCCGATCGGCGACGGCGAGGTCGAGCTTGAGAGCGAGCGCCGGAAGGTCGGGCGCCGGAGCCCGGAGCAGCCGGCGAAGCGCCTCGCAGCGAAGGTCCTCCAGATCGCCGACTGTTGCTCCAGAGCCTTGCAGGCGGGAAACGCGCGACGCTCGGCCGGAAGCCGCGCTTCGGCGGCCTTGAAGCCGGCGAGCCGGGATTCCGCCTGCCGGAACGCGGCGACCGCGCGCTCCCAGCGATGCCGCAGGACCGTAGTGGACCGGGCGCCAAGCTCTGCCGCTCCCTGCGCATCGGCGGCGAGCGGAGCGGCGAATGCGTCGCCGCCCACCGCCCAGGCACCGATACCCACGCCTAGCAACGCCCGGCGCGTCAGGTTATGCCTCGCGGCAACCATGCCTGAGGATCCTTTCTTCGCGGTCCCTTTTAGGGACCACCCACGAATGCGTCAAGGGGGTTGATCTGGAACGTCCCGCTCTTCGGCCCGACCAGTCGCGGATGGCACGCGCGGCGCTCGAATGGTCGCTGGAGGATGCTGCCGCGGCGGCCGGGGTGAGCCGCCGGACGGCGCTGCGCTTCGAACGCTATCACCGTGACGTTACGCCCGAGCTGATCCTGGCGCTGCGGCGCGCCTACGAAGCGGCCGGCGTGCGATTCCTGGACGGGGGACCCGACGCCGGCGCCGTCGTCCCGCCTCCCCTTCGGGTGCCGCCAACGGCCGGGTCGCAAGCCTAAATGGGCGGTCCTGAAAGGGGACCGGCCAAGACGACCGTTTTTCTCTATCTGGTCATGAGGCGACAACGGGTGGTGCGGAACTCCTGCGCCCTTGGCCCGCGGGTCAGCCCTTTCAGGACCGCCTCAACGCTCTCGGGCTGTTCTTTGATGCATGGCGCCGGCGATGCCTTGGGACCAGCAATCCCAAGCCCGGCCGAAATTGGATACTGTCACCATTTTCCCCTGTCACCATTTTCCCAGCGCGGTCCAAAATGTATACTGTCCCGGATTTCCCGGCTGGCGAACCGGCAAGGTTGACGGTCCAGGCCCTCGATCAAGCCGCCTTGGCGGTCAGCTCGAGCCCCAGGGCCTTGAGGGTCGCGATGACCGAGCTAATATCGCTGTGCGCGGTCAGCGCGTCCTGGGCGAGGCCCCGGGCCCGCGACACGTCGTTGAGGGCGGCGGCGACCAGCTCCGGATCGCCGTTCTCGAAGACGGCTTCGAGATAGGCGAGGATGGCCTCATTACTGTCGAGATGCTCCGCGGCGTC
Source organism: Allosphingosinicella sp. (assembly GCA_045811485.1). Classification (GTDB taxonomy): domain Bacteria; phylum Pseudomonadota; class Alphaproteobacteria; order Sphingomonadales; family Sphingomonadaceae; genus Allosphingosinicella. The sequence continues at coordinate 4,779 of JBJMTX010000006.1, read as the reverse complement.
CCAGGGCCGAGTCTCAATCCCCATCGTCAGGCTCCCATGCCGCCGCGATCTCGCGAGCCCGGCCAATATCGGTTCTCTGCCGCGATTTGTCACCTCCCAAGGTGAGCAGGGCAAGCGCGTCGCCGCGGCGGACGAAGTAGATCCGATAGCCCGGGCCGTAATCGACCCGCAGTTCGTGCAGGCCGCCGAGTGATCTGGTGTCGCCGAAATTGCCGAGCGAAAGCCGGCGAAGCCGCGCGAGGATGCGGCCCTTGGCCCGGGCATCACGAAGACCGGCGAACCAGCGGCGGAACTCTGCGGAGTCGACGACGGTGATTGGGCCGGCAGGCATGGTCGCACTTTAGCCGTGCGCCAGGCATTCACGAAAATCGGATACGGCTCAGTCGAGGAGCGAATGCCCGCTGGGAAAATGGTAACCGTCACCATTTCCCACCCTTAGAAAGCTAGATATCGCCTCCCCGGATTTTCCCGAGGTTTGCGATCACTTGTCTTCTTGTGGAGGTTCTTGGCCGCCGCCTCCGCCCGAAGGCGGGGTATCGGCTTCACTCGTCTCCGGCTGATATCCCCCGCGAACTCCGTCGTCCTGCGGGATATATCCCTTCTCCAAATCCTCCCAAGTGCCATGCCTATCTCGGTCGCCCATTGCTCAACTCCTTCGAAAAATTTCCACCCACCTAATGTCGTTGCCACACAATAGCACGGAACGCCTCGGCTCAACCACCTTCCACGGTGTGTTCGTGGGGACCGACCATACTTCCTCAATATACAAATCCCGTTCTGCGAAAGCGGATGACGCAAAGGATTGCTTGCCCATCAATCCAGCATACAATGTGCCATCCTTAAGTCTCACAAGCACGTAAGTTCCCTTGACGATGCGTGAGAAAGCATAGTCCCAAGCCGCGGGAATGTGGTGGGTCGGTTTCAATCCAAGTGTAGAAGATATTTTGTAGAAAAGATCACTTTTATCAAGTAGTACGATAGCGATCCCAACTGCGGAGGGCACTATGAAGTACTGGAGAAGTTGCCATAGCCAAGTTGCCAGGTTGATGCCGCCTTTCGTATGGAAAATCGGGTGGGCTACGGCATAATATGCTGTTGAGGCGATTCCGTACGCCACTAAAGCGTCCTTTAGATCCTGCGGCGGACCATCTTTAAAACGGCTCCTGATCCCCAAGATCACGACGCCAGGGGCAAGCAACGCTGCAAGACCGCTAATTTGTGACGCTGAAGGGATTTCGGGCACGCTAAATATCCCTTACCTCTATCTCGGCACGGCGCACGGTCAGGGGGACCTAGTGCTCGCGGTCGCGTGGTGGGAATGGGTCCGGCCGGCCGATTGTGTCCTTACTGCGAATCTTGCCATCACGACCGTGAGTAATGAGCTCTCCACCGCCAGAGTTGCGAAGCATCTCGCGGGCGGCGTCCTCGGCCTCCCTCTGCGTGTCGTGCAAACTGGCAGGCCGGTCAGCACCTTGCCGCTGATTTGCCCATCGCCCCTCGCCGGTGGGAAAAACGTTGCGATCATTCTCTGCCATTTCGTCCTCCTATTCAGCCGCGACGCCCGCCCGCGTGAACATATCGTCCCCGCCGGCCTCCGCCACGACGCCATCATTCGCCGCCTTCGCGCTCTTCCTGCGGTCGAAATTGTCCCATACCTCGCCCCAATTCCCCCGCGTCGCGGCCTTCGAATATTCGGTCGCCCGCGTCTCGAAGAAATTGGCGTGCTCCACGCCGTTGAGGAGGGGCGCAAGCCAGGGCAGCGGGTGGTCGTCGATCATGAACATCGGCTTCAGGCCGAGCTGGCTGAGGCGCCAGTCGGCGATGTAGCGGATATATTGCTTGATCTCCTTGGGGTTCATTCCGGGGACCGGGCCCATCTCGAAGGCGAGGTCGATGAAGGCGTCCTCGAGCTCGACGGTGTGGTGGCAGACGGCGCGTATCTCCTTCTTGACCGCCGGCGTGTAGCAGTCGCGCTCCTTGACGAAGGCGTGGAACAGGCGGGTGATGCCCTCGCAGTGGAGGCTCTCGTCGCGCACGCTCCATGAGACGATCTGGCCCATGCCCTTCATCTTGTTGAAGCGCGGGAAGTTCATCAGCATCGCGAAGCTGGCGAAGAGCTGGAGCCCCTCGGTGAAGCCGCCGAACATGGCGAGCGTCTTGGCGATGTCCTCGTCGGTGTCGACCCCGAAGGTGGCGAGATAGTCGTGCTTGTCCTTCATCTCCTTATACTGGAGGAACATGCTGTACTCGCTCTCGGGCATGCCGATCGTGTCGAGCAGGTGGCTGTAGGCCGCGATGTGGACCGTCTCCATGTTGGAGAAGGCGGTCAGCATCATCTTCACTTCGGTCGGCTTGAACACGCGGCCATATTTGTCGTGGTAGCAATCCTGCACCTCGACGTCGGCCTGGGTGAAGAAGCGGAAGATCTGGGTGAGCAGCGAGCGCTCGTGATCGGTCAGCTTCTGCGCCCAGTCGCGGCAATCCTCGCCGAGCGGGACCTCCTCCGGCATCCAGTGGATCTGCTGCTGGCGCTTCCAATATTCGAACGCCCAGGGATATTCGAACGGCTTGTACTGCTTGCGGGCTTCGAGGAGAGGCATCGGAAGGTTCCTTGGTTGAAGCTTATCGGGTCCAGCCGCTCACGCGATCGCCATTTCGCACAGCGGCGTCAGGCAGCCGAGCGCGAACAGGATCGCGGCGACGATGAGGCCCCACACGGCGTAGCGGCGGCCGTCGCGGCGGCGGGCATATTGCGGCGTGCCGCGGCCGGCGGTGCGGTGCTTGAGGAAGATCGAGGCCTGCCACAGCGCGTAGAGGCCGGCGATCAGGCCGAGCAGCATCAATATATGGCCGACGGTGATCGTCTCGGGCATCAGTCGCGCTCCTCATGGTGGATCGTGGTGGTTGTGTGGACGCTGGTACGCCGAGCGCCCTGGATCTCGACCGACGACTGGCGCGCGCCGACTCCGAGCACGACGACGCCGAGGAAATAACCGAAATCGTACCAGCCGCCGTTGTTGGGGACTGCGTAGACCGCGACGTCGGGCTTGATGAGCGAGACGATCCAGGCGACCGGAAAGATGAAGCCGTGCCACAGGCCGAGCCAGAAGCCCGGCGCCTGCGGCTGGACCGCCGCGGCGCTCTGCCCCGCCGCGCAGCCGGCAAGGAACAGGGCGCCGAGGGAGGCGGAAAAAGCGGGGAAAGGAGACGCTTTACGCCGCGCGCGCGCATGCGGATTCGCGCGCGCCATCGCGCCGGGGCCTTTCCCCGCCAGGGGCCGCGCCGAAGGGAGCCAGGCGCGGCTTTCTTCTCTTGCGGGGGCAATCGACTTCGTCGTCCCCGCGGAGGCGGGGACCCCGGGGGGTGAAAAGCACCGGCGACTTTCACCCGCTGGGGCCCCAGCCTTCGCTGGGGCGACGTTAGAGTTCACTGGCACGCCAGGCACTCGTCGTAATCCGTCGTCGCGGCGAGCTCGATCTGCTTGAGGTCGGGCGTGTTGTCGGCCTCGACGCCGCCGGCGAAGCCGGCCCGCTGGACCGACTTGGAGCGCAGATAATAGAGGCTTTTGATGCCGAGCTCCCAGGCGCGGTAGTGGAGCATCAGCAAATCCCATTTGTCGACGTCGGCGGGGATGAACAGGTTCAGCGACGTCGCCTGGTCTATGTACGGCGTGCGGTCGGCGGCGAGCTCGATCAGCCAGCGCTGGTCGATCTCGAACGACGTCTTGAACACGTCCTTCTCCTCGGGCGTGAGGAAATCGAGATGCTGGACCGAGCCGCCGCGCTCGAGGATCGAGGACCAGACGCCCTCCGAGTTCTTCGACTTCTCGATCAGAAGCTTCTCCAGATACGGATTCTTGATCGAGAAGGACCCGGACAGCGTCTTGTGGGTGTAGATGTTGGCCGGAATGGGCTCGATGCAGGCCGATGTTCCGCCGGTGATGATCGAGATCGACGCCGTCGGGGCGATCGCCATCTTGCAGCTGAACCGCTCCATCACCCCCATGTCGGCGGCGTCGGGGCACGGCCCGCGCTCCTTGGCGAGCATCATCGAGGCCTCGTTCACCTGGGCGGCGATGTGCTTGAAGATCTTGAGGTTCCAGCTCTTCGCCATCGCCCCCTCGAACGGGATGTTGCGGGCCTGGAGGAAGGAGTGGAAGCCCATCACGCCGAGGCCGACGCTGCGCTCGCGCATCGCCGAATATTTCGCCCTCGCCATCTCGTCGGGCGCGCGCTCGATATAGTCGGTGAGGACGTTGTCGAGGAAGCGCATGACGTCCTCGATAAACTGCTTGTCCTTGTTCCACTCGTCCCAGGTTTCGAGGTTGAGGCTGGAGAGGTAGCAGACCGCCGTGCGGTCGGCGCCGAGATGATCGCGGCCGGTGGGCAGCGTGATTTCCGAGCAGAGGTTGGAGGTCGAGACCTTGAGGCCGAGGTCGCGGTGATGCTTGGGCATCGACCTGTTCACCGCGTCGATGAAGATGATGTAGGGCTCGCCGGTCGCGAGGCGGGTCTCGACCAGCTTCTGGAACAGGCTGCGCGCGTCGACCTTGCCGCGTTCCGAGCCGTCCTTCGGGCTGCGGAGGATGAACTCGGCGCCTTCGCGCACCGCTTCCATGAATTCGTCGGTGACCAGCACGCCGTGGTGGAGGTTCAAGGCCTTGCGATTGAAGTCGCCACTCGGCTTCCTGATCTCGAGGAACTCCTCGATCTCCGGGTGCGCGACGTCGAGGTAGCAGGCGGCCGAGCCGCGGCGCAGCGAGCCCTGGCTGATCGCCAG
>JBJMTX010000005.1:0-5477 GCA_045811485.1 Allosphingosinicella sp. | reverse complement strand
GGCTGGTGGAGCTGAGGGGAATCGAACCCCTGACCTCTGCAGTGCGATTGCAGCGCTCTCCCATCTGAGCTACAGCCCCGCGCCTTTCCGGCGGCCAGGTTTTCCCGCTCGGCGGCGGGCTGGGAGGCGCCCAGATAGCGAGCCGGCGCCGCTTTCGCAATGCGCCAATTGCCGCGGATTCGTTTCGACCGCAGCGCTGAACGCTCCGCCCCGAGCGGCGGAACGGCTGCCCCCGCCCTCTCGTTCTCCCTGCAGCCCGCCCGCGCGGATGGTCTGCGCCGGTATGGCGGGCAGAGATCACACACAGGAGAGTATCATGGGATACGGCAGCGACGATCGCTTCGACAATCGATGGCGCGACCGCAGCGGTTACGGCCGCGGCGAAGGACGCGGCGGCTACGGGCGCGACGACGACGACCGCGGCTTCTTCGAGCGGGCCGGCGACGAGGTCCGTTCCTGGTTCGGCGACGACGACGCCCAGCGGCGGCGCGAGATCGATGAAAGGCGCTGGGAGCAGGAGCAGCGCATGACCGGCCGGCGCGACAACGATCCGCGCTCGGGCGGTTCGGGCGGCTCGGGCTGGATGGGTGGCGGCTGGGGCAACCAGCGCGGCGAGAGCTGGAACCGCGAGCCTCCGGGCGAGCGCGGCTGGGCCGGCGGCTCGGACCGCGGCGAGCGCGAGGGCTGGTTCTCGAGCTCGGTCGGCGGCGAGCGCGGCGAGCGCTGGGGCGGCTCCGGCGGACGCGACCGCGGATCGTTCGAACGGTCCTTCCACGGACGCTCGCCGGTGGGCGAGTCGTTCGGCGCCGGCGCCACGGCGGGCGCGGGCAGCTATTCCAGCAGCTCCGGCGGCCGCGGCGGCGATATCCACGATCCCCATTATTCGGAATGGCGGCGGCGGCAGATCGAGGATCTCGACCGCGATTATGACGAATATCGGCGCGAGCATCAGTCCAAGTTCGAGCAGGAGTTCGGCGGCTGGCGCGAGAAGCGCCGGAACCAGCGCCAGCTGCTCGGCAAGGCGAGCGAGCATATGGAGGTGGTCGGCTCGGACGGCGAGCATGTCGGCACCGTCGACAAGGTCCGCGGCGACCGCATCGTCCTCGCCAAGTCCGATCCCAATGCCGGCGGGGTCCATCATTCGATCCCCTGCGGCTGGGTCGAGAGTATCGACCAGAAGGTCAGCCTCAACCGCTCCGCCAAGGACGCGATGAACGCCTGGCACGACGAGGAGCGCAACCGCGCTTTGTTCGAGCACAGCGACAGGACCGACGACGGCCCGCGCGCGCTCGATCGCAGCTTCTCGGGCACCTACAGCGACCGCGACGACTGATCGCGGCTCATTGTCGAAGCCCGGCCCGGCTCCCCCGTGGGAGCCGGGCTTTTTTTCGTCATTGCGAGGAGCGCAGCGACGCGGCAATCCAGGGATGGAGGCGCATCACTGGATTGCCGCGCTTCGCTCGCAATGACGAAGAGGGGGAACCGATGACCGACACCACCCGCGCCTGGCATCTGAAGTCGCGCCCGCAGGGCATGCCGACCCTGGACAATTTCGAGCTGAAGGAAGCGCCGCTGCCCGCGCTCGAGGACGGCTGGATCCGTGTCGAGAATAACTGGCTTTCGGTCGACCCCTACATGCGCGGGCGGATGAACGACGTGAAGAGCTACGTCCCGCCGTTCGAGGTCGGGGCGCCGATGGACGGCGGCGCGGTCGGCAAGGTGGTCGAGAGCCGTTCGCCGAACTTCGCGGTCGGCGAGACCGTCTTCCACATGATGGGCTGGCGCGAGCAGGCGGCGGGGCCGGCGGAGCGGTTCAACAAGCTTCCGCCGCTCGGAGTCGAGGATCATCACTGGCTCGGCAATCTCGGCCTGACCGGCGGGACGGCCTATTTCGGGCTGCTTCGGGCGGCTCAGGCCAAGGAGGGCGACATCGTCTTCGTCTCGGCCGCAGCGGGCGGGGTCGGCTCGGCGGTGGTCCAGATCGCCAAGGCCAAGGGGATGACGGTGATCGGCTCGGCCGGCGGCGCGGAGAAATGCGAATGGGTGAGGTCGCTCGGCGCCGATGCCGTGATCGACTACAAGGCCGGGCCGCTGGTCCCGGCGCTGATGGAAGCGGCGCCGAAGGGGATAGACGTCTATTTCGACAATGTCGGCGGCGAGCATCTCGACGCCGCCTTCGCCACCGCCCGTCAGAATGCCCGCTTCGCCATCTGCGGGATGATCGAGGGCTATAACGGCGCCCCGTCCCACCCCTTTAGATACATCATGCGGGTGATCGCGGCGCGAATCCAGATGAAGGGCTTCATCTACACCGACTATCTCGCCGAGATGGCCGATTTCTACCGCGACATGGGCGGCTGGATGGCGGCCGGGAAGGTCACCAGCCGCGAGACGGTGCGCGACGGGATCGAGGCGATGCCCGACGCCTTCCTCGACCTGTTCCGGGGCGGCAATATCGGCAAGATGCTGGTCAGGCTCTGACATGGAGCCGGTGAAGGTCGCCTTCCTGGTCTTTCCCGGAATCACCCAGCTCGACTTCACCGGACCCGCCCAGATCTTCGCCCGCTTGGGCAAGGCGACCCTGCTCAGCGTCGCCCGGACGCGCGAGCCGATCGCGACCGACAGCGGCTTCGCCATCGTGCCCAATGCCACGCTCGACGCGTGTCGGACGGCGGACATACTCTGCGTGCCGGGAGGGGCCGGGGTCCACGACGTCATCGACGACGAGGAGCAGCTCGGCTGGGTTCGCGAGGTCGGGCAGTCCGCGGCTTTCGTCACCAGCGTCTGCACCGGCTCGCTGATCCTCGGCGCGGCCGGGCTGCTGGAGGGATATCGAGCGACCTCGCACTGGATGTGGCGCGATGAGCTGGCCCTGTTCGGCGCGATCCCCACCGAAGGTCGGGTGGTGAGAGACCGCAACCGGATCACCGGCGGCGGAGTCACCGCGGGGATCGACTTCGCCCTCGCCCTCGTCGCCGCGCTGCGGGGCGAGGAGCATGCGCGGCTGGCTCAGCTCGCCGTTGAATATGACCCGAAGCCGCCGTTCGACTCCGGCTCGCCCGAGTCGGCCGGGCCCGAGAGGGTGCGGCGGATCGAGGAGTTCGCGGCGAAGGAGACCGAGGCGCGGCGCGAGCGGGTGAAGGCCGCGGCGGAGCGGCTCAGGCGGCGATCGCTTCCAGCCGCTTCCTGATCCTCACCAGATCCTCGACGAACCTCGCATATTCCGCCTCCTTATTGTCCTGCACGCGGAGCAGGAAGCTGGGGTGGACGGTGACCCAGGCCTCGCCGCCCTCGGGCAGATCGTGGGCCCTGCCGCGCATCGAGGTGATCGTCACCGCCTTGCCGAAGATCGAGCGGGCAGCGGTGGCGCCCAGGGCGACGGTGAGCGGCGGCCGGATCAGCAGGCGCTCCTGCTCGATCCACCAGCGGCAGGCCTCGATCTCGCCGGCGTCGGGCTTGGAATGGATCCGGCGCTTGCCGCGCTGCTCGAACTTGAAATGCTTGACCGCGTTGGTGACGTAGGTCGCGGAGCGATCGACCCCGGCGTCGCCGAGCGCCCGGTCGAACAGCTGGCCGGCAGGGCCGACGAACGGGCGGCCGGCGAGATCCTCCTGGTCGCCGGGCTGCTCGCCGACGAACAGAATGCGGGCGTCGAGCGGGCCCTCGCCGAACACCGTCTGGGTCGCGCATTTGTAGAGGTGGCAGCGGGTGCAGCCCTTCGCCTCCTCGCGGACCGCTTCCCAGGCGGTGCGTAAATTGCCTCCGACCGTCACCCGTCCTGCCTCGACCATCTTCGCCTCGCGCGCCTGGGCGCCTGCCACCAGCTCCCCCACCAACGCCGTCTCGGGCATGTTTTTCCAATATTTCTTCGGCATCTCCTTGAGCATCGCCCCCGTCTTCAGCCGGGCGGGGTTGAAGATCGAGGCGTAATAGGTCTTCCACACCGCCTCGAGCGGATCGCCCTCGGGCGCGTCGGCCCGCGACGCGCCGGGGCCTTCGGAGAGCGTCTCGCCGTCCCAGTGGAGCGAGAGCTCCGGGGTGAGGATCGACCAGGCCATGTTGGCGAAGCGGCGGACGAAGAAGCCGGCATTGTGGCGGACGACATGATGCTCGGGCTCGTACCAGGCGACGAAGCGCGGCCCTTCCCCGGCCGCCACCTCGCGGAAGCGGAGGAAGGCCCGCATCTTGTGGACGTCGCGCCGAACCGCCTTGGCCATCCGCTCGAGCCTCTGGACGAGCGGATCGGCGCCGTCGGACATCAGGCCCGGCCGCTCGCGAAGCCGAAGGAGAAGGGCGTGGAGCAGCGCGAAACGCTCGGGGTCCGAGCGGCAGATCGCGGTTTCGGCGAGGGTGAGGAAAACGCGGGGGACGGAGAAGGGGGTGCCGCCCGAAGGGAGCGGGGCGGGGGCGGCGAAGAGGTCGCCTGCGGAATTGCCGACCTGCCAGCTCACCTCGGCGGCCGGAACGGCGGCGCCTGCCAACGCTCGGGCGTCGTCGCGCCAACCGTCGAAATCGTCTTCCGCCGAAAGAATTACGCTGTGCAACGATCACCGTTCGGGCTGAGCCTGTCGAAGCCGTTCCTTTTCCCTTACGCAATAGGAAAGGGAATGGGGCGCATTTTCGCCTTATGTTCCAGACCCTTGGCGCGCAAGGAAAATAGTTTTCATTATGTTCTGCAGGCCACTTCGCAATCCTAGAAGCCGATCTTGGCCACGCGCTCCGGCTTCGCCTTCGCTTCCGCCTCGAGCAGAGCGAGGATCTGGCCGGAGCTCGGCTCGCGGATGTAACGCAGCTGGCGCTTGACCACCGCGAAGTCGCCGGGCGTGAGCCCGCTCACCTGCGCCAGCCGGGCCGGTGGGGTACCGCCGAAGAAGCACGCCCAGGCCCGCTCCGCCGCCTCCGGCGACATCGCCCGAAGCTCGATCTTGAAGACGAAGCGCCTCAGCGCCGCCGGATCGAGCCGGCGGGCGAAGTTGGTCGCCGCGACGAAGGGGAGCGGGTGGGCGTCCATCCAGGTCAGGAGCTCGTTGACCTGGGTGATCTCCCACGAGCGCTGGGCGTCGCTCCGGTCGAGGAGGAGCGAATCGGCCTCGTCGAACAGCAGCACCGCGCCGGTCTCGCGCGCCTCGGCGAAGGCCTCGGCGATGTTGGCCTCGGTCTCGCCGAGCCACTTGGAGAGCAGGTCCGAGGCGCGCTTGACGGTGAGCGGCCGGTCGAGCCGCTCGGCGAGATGCGCGGCGAGCGCGGTCTTGCCGGTGCCCGGCGGGCCGGTGAGCAGAAGCGAGAAGTCGCTCGCCGCGCCGGGCGCGGCGAGGCGCTCGACGAGAGGCGCGATCTCGCGGTCGGCTTCGTAGAGCGAGAGGTCGAGCGGGCCGCCGCCGGGGAGGGACGGAAGGGTCCGGGCGCCGCGCAGGCCGAGGATCAGCGAGCGGCCGGCGGCTTCGGCATCCGCGCCGCCGCCGCCGGCCAGCGCCGCC
>JBJMTX010000004.1:0-39947 GCA_045811485.1 Allosphingosinicella sp. | reverse complement strand
GGGATGCGGCCGAGCAGCGCCGACACTTCCGAACCCGCCTGGGTGAAGCGGAAGATGTTGTCGACGAAGAAGAGCACGTCCTGGCCCTCGACGTCGCGGAAATATTCCGCCTGGGTGAGGCCGGAGAGGGCGACCCGGGCGCGGGCGCCCGGCGGTTCGTTCATCTGGCCGAAGACGAGTGCGACCTTCGAGCCTTCCGGGGTCGGATTGCCGTCGGCGTCCTTGGCGATGACTCCGGCGTCGAGGAACTCGTGATAGAGGTCGTTGCCTTCGCGGGTACGCTCGCCGACGCCGGCGAAGACCGAGGTTCCGCCATGGCCCTTGGCGATGTTGTTGATCAGCTCCTGGATGAGCACCGTCTTGCCGACGCCGGCGCCGCCGAACAGGCCGATCTTGCCGCCCTTGGCGTAGGGGGCGAGCAGGTCGATGACCTTGATGCCGGTGACGAGGATCGAGGTCTCGGTCGACTGATCGACGAAGAGCGGAGCCTCGGCATGGATGGGAGCGGTGTCGGTGTGGCCGATCGGGCCGCGCTCGTCGATCGGGTCGCCGACGACGTTCATGATTCGGCCGAGCGTCATCGGGCCGACGGGGACCCGGATCTGCGACCCGGTATCCGTGACCGGCTGGCCGCGGGTGAGACCCTCGGTCGAATCCATCGCGATCGTTCGGACCGTGGACTCGCCGAGATGCTGGGCGACCTCGAGGACGAGCTTGTTGCCGTTATTATCGGTGGTCAGAGCGGAGAGGATCTCCGGAAGGTCGCTGTCGAACGTGACGTCGACGACGGCGCCGATCACCTGGCTGATTCGGCCGACATTGTTGGTGGGGGCGGTTGCGGCGGTTGCCATGTCCTGTTCCTTGCTTCCTAGCTCACATAATCGAAGGGGCTGCCGGAGCAGCTGAGGGTCGAGGCGCCGAGCTGCATCGGCGCGGCCTTGCCGCTGGTCGGCAGAAAGACGCCGCGAGTCCGGATCACCTGCCGGTCCGACCAGGGCGAGGCGGCCTCGCCCGGCCACTCGTGAAACTCGGCCCTGCATTTCAGGCGGTCGGGGCGCGCCGCGGAATGCGCGGCGAAGGTGCAATGGCGCACCCGGACCCGGTCGTGCTTCGCCTCGCGGCAGCTGATGTCGCTAATGCGGATCCGGGGCTCGACGCCGTCCTGCCGGCTGTACGCGGCGCAGCGCGGCGCGGCGCCGCACCGGGCGATCAGCGACAGGCGCGCGGCGCTTTCCATTTCGCCCGCCATTCCGGGCATGGCCGAGGGCAGCAGCAGGGCGCCGATCAGGAGGGGAGCGGCAAACATCGTCAGAGCGCCTCGGCGCCGGAGATGATCTCGACCAGCTCGGTGGTGATCGCCGCCTGGCGGGTGCGGTTGTACTGGATGGTGAGGCGGTTGATCATGTCGCCGGCATTGCGGGTCGCGTTGTCCATCGCGGTCATCCGGCTGCCCTGCTCCGAGGCGGCATTCTCGAGCAGCGCGCGGAAGATCTGGACGGCGACGTTGCGCGGGAGAAGGCCGGCGAGGATCCCTTCCTCGTCCGGCTCATATTCGATCGCCGCGCTGGGGCCGCCCGCCGCGATGCCGGCCTCGGGGACCGAGACCGGGATGATCTGCTGCCCGACCGGCTCCTGGACGAGCGCCGACTGGAAATGGGCGTAGAAGAGGTGGACGACGTCGATTCCGTCGGTCTGGTAGCGGTGGATGAGGTCGTCGGCGATCTTCTGCGCTTCGGCGAAGCTCGCGAACTTCATTTCGCTGGTGTCGTGCTGATGGATGATCTGCTTCGGATACAGGCGCTGGATCACCGCCTTACCTTTGCGCCCGACCAGGTAGAAATAGACCTGCCTGCCTTCCCGGACGAGATCGTCGGCCTTCTTGCGCGCGGCGCGGACGATGTTCGAGTTGAACGCGCCGGCAAGGCCGCGGTCCGAGGTGCAGACGACGAGCAGATGGCTCTGGTCGCGGCCCGTCCCGGCGAGCAGCTTGGGGCTTTGCGGATTGATCGCCACCTTGCCGGCGACGCTCGCGATCATCGCCTCCATGCGCTCGGCATAGGGGCGCCCGGCCTCCGCCGCCTGCTGCGCCCGGCGCAGCTTGGCGGCGGCGACCATCTTCATCGCCTTGGTGATCTTCTGCGTCGACTTGACCGACGCGATCCGCCCTTTGAGCGCCTTGAGGCTGGCCATTCTATCCTCTTAGTTTCCCGGCGAAGGCCGGGACCCAGTTCTGGACCCCGGCCTTCGCCGGGGCACAATCATGCAAACGTCTTCGCGAAATCGCCGATGATCGACTTCAATTGCCCGGCGGTGTCGTCGTCGAGCGTCTTGGTCTCGCGGATCTTGCCGAGCACGTCGGCATGGTCGCTCCGGAAGTGGCTCAGGAGAGCGCTCTCGAAGCGGGTGACCGCGTTGACCGGCACCGTATCGAGGAAGCCGTTGACGCCCGCATAGATGGAGACGACCTGCTCCTCGACCGGCATCGGTTGATATTGCGGCTGCTTGAGCAGCTCGGTGAGCCGGGCGCCGCGGTTGAGGAGCCGCTGGGTGGAGGCGTCGAGGTCGGAGCCGAACTGCGCGAAGGCCGCCATCTCGCGATACTGGGCGAGCTCGAGCTTGATCGAGCCGGCGACCTTCTTCATCGCCTTGGTCTGCGCGGCCGAGCCGACGCGGCTGACCGAGAGGCCGACGTTGATGGCCGGACGGATGCCCTGGTAGAAAAGCTCGGTCTCGAGGAAGATCTGGCCGTCGGTGATCGAGATGACGTTGGTCGGGATGTAGGCCGAGACGTCGCCCGCCTGGGTCTCGATGATCGGGAGGGCGGTGAGCGAGCCCGAACCGTTATCCTCGTTCATCTTAGCCGCGCGCTCGAGAAGCCTCGAGTGCAGATAGAAGACGTCGCCCGGATAGGCCTCGCGGCCCGGCGGACGGCGAAGCAGGAGCGACATCTGCCGGTAGGCGACGGCCTGCTTGGAAAGGTCGTCGTAGACGATGACGGCGTGCATTCCGTTGTCGCGGAAAAATTCGCCCATCGTGCAGCCGGTGTAAGGCGCGAGGAACTGGAGCGGGGCCGGCTCGGACGCGGTGGCGGCGACGACGATGCTGTACTCCATCGCGCCACTCTCTTCGAGCGCGCGGACGATCTGGGCGACGGTCGAGCGCTTCTGGCCGATGGCGACGTAGATGCAGTAGAGCTTCTCGCTCTCGGCGCCCGACTTGTTGATCTCGCGCTGGTTGATGAAGGTGTCGAGCGCGACGGCCGACTTGCCGGTCTGGCGGTCGCCGATGATCAGCTCGCGCTGGCCGCGGCCGACGGGAACGAGCGCGTCGAGCGCCTTCAGACCGGTCTGAACCGGCTCGTGGACCGACTTGCGCGGGATGATGCCCGGGGCCTTCACTTCGACGCGGCGGCGCTCGGCGCCTTCGATCGGGCCCTTGCCGTCGATCGGGTTGCCGAGGCCGTCGACGACGCGGCCGAGAAGGCCTTTGCCGACGGGGACGTCGACGATGGTTCCGGTGCGGCGGACGGTGTCGCCCTCGCGGATCGAGCTGTCCGAGCCGAAGATGACGACTCCGACATTGTCAGCCTCGAGGTTGAGCGCCATGCCCTTGATGCCGCCGTCGAACTCGACCATCTCGCCGGCCTGGACGTTGTCGAGCCCGTAGATGCGCGCGATTCCGTCGCCGACGGAGAGCACAGTCCCGACCTCGGAGACTTCGGCATCGGTGCCGAAGCTCGCGATCTGCTCGCGGATGACCTTTGAGATTTCAGCGGCGCGGATGTCCATTTTCAGCCTTTCATCGAAGCCCTGCGGGCTTAGCCTTTCATCGCTTGTGCGAGACCATTGAGCTTGGTCCGGATTGAGCCGTCGATCATCTGGGAGCCGATCTTGACGACCAGCCCCCCCAAGATCGTGGGATCGACGTTGAGATCAACCGCGACGTCGCGGCCGAGACGGGATTTGAGGTTCGTCTTGAGAGCCTCGATCTGGGTGTCGTCGAGCGGCCGGGCGGAGGTCACCTCGGCGGTCGTCTCGCCGCGATGGAGGGCGGCGAGCAGGTTGAAGTTGCGGATGATCGCCCCGAGCTGGCCGAGCCTTCGGTTCTGGGCGAGGACTCCGAGGAAATTGGCCGCGATCGGATCGAGGTTCATCGCCGCCGCAAGCCCGGAAACGCTCTTGAGAGCGTCGTCGCGGCGGGTCAGCGGGCTGGTCGTCAGGGCGCGAAGATCCTCCGAATCGGCCAGTGCCTGCTTCAGCGAGGCGAGGCTCGCGCCCACCGCCTCGAGCTTGCGCTCGTCGCGCGCGAGTTCGAACAGGGCCGTCGCATAGCGGCCTGCCAAGCTTGCCTGAATGCCGCCGGAATTCTCCACGCGCGCCTAACCTCCAGATCGGATTTTCTGACCCATGATAAGAGGCGCGCGCGGCGCCTCGTGAAGGTCGCGGGCGCCCTAGCAGGGGCTTTGCTGCGATGCAACCGTAGCGTCGGGGCTTTGACCGCAAGCCTCGGGACGCAAGGCCTCAGCCCGACGGGTAAAACCGCCGCGAAGGAGACGATCATGGCCTACCGAATCGAAGGGCTGGACGCCGAGCCGTTCGCCGTGCTGTTCGACCTCGGCGACGCCGAGCTCGCCGCCCGCAATGCCCGCAGGGTGCATGCGGACTCGTCGACCGGATATCCCTGTCGGGTGTCGCTCGAGGAAGCGGCGGCCGGCGAAGAGCTGCTGCTCGTCAACCATGTCTCGAACGACGTTCCGACGCCGTTCCGGGCCAGCCACGCCATCTACGTCCGCAAGCAGGCCGAGACCGCCCGCTACGTGAACGAAGTCCCGCCGCTGTTCGCCTCGCGGACCCTGAGCCTTCGCGGCTTCGATGCCGAGGGGATGCTTCGCGGCGGAGTCCTCGCCATGCCCGGCGAGGCCGACACGCAGATTCGCGCTTTGTTCGAAGAGGCCGAAATCGACGCCATCCACGTGCACAGCGCCGCCTATGGCTGCTTCCTGGCGCGCATCGAGAGGAACTGAGCCATGGCGAGCCTTGCAACCCACCCCCGTCCGGATAGACCCGTCGCCATGAACGACTCCGGCCCGATCGGCGACCAGGCGGCCTGGGCGGCGGTGCTTCGCCGCGACCGCGCCTTTGACGGGCGCTTCGTCACCGGCGTGCTCACCACCGGAATCTACTGCCGCCCGTCCTGCGCCGCCCGCCATCCGAAGCGGGAGAATGTCCGTTTCTTCGCGACCGGCGCCGAGGCCGCAGCCGCCGGCCTCAGGGCCTGCCTGAGATGCCGGCCCGACGAGGTCAGCCGAGACTCCGCGGCGATCGAGGCTGCGCTGAGGCTGATCGAGACGGCGGAGGAGCCGCCCTCGCTCGACGCGCTGGCGGCGTCCGCCGGCTATTCACCCTTCCATTTCCACCGCCTGTTCAAGCGAGCGACCGGGGTCACCCCGGCCGCCTATGCGCGAGCCAAGAGAGCCCGAGCCATGACCGAGACCCTGACCGAAAGCCGCCGGGTAACCGACGCCATCTACGATGCCGGCTATTCCGGCCCGGGCCGCTTCTATGCCGATGCCAAGGATCGGCTCGGAATGACCCCGACCCGCTGGCGCGACGGCGGCCGCGGCGAGACGATCCAATGGGCGACCGCCGAGACCTCGCTCGGGACGATGCTGGTGGCGGCGACCGAGCGCGGCATCTGCCGTCTGTCGTTCGACGAGGGCGAAGCGGAGCTGAAGCGCCGCTTCCCCAATGCCAGGATCGAGCGTGGCGGGGAGGCGATGGCCGACCTCGTCGGGCGCACCGTGGCCGCGGTCGAGACGCCTGAGCGGCCGCACGACCTTCCGCTCGACGTCCGCGGCACGGCCTTCCAGGAGGCCGTCTGGCGCGAGCTGACCCGGATTCCGCCCGGCGAGACCCGCACCTATGCCCAGATCGCGGCCGCGGTCGGCAAGCCCGCCGCGGTCCGGGCGGCGGGATCGGCCAACGGCGCGAACCACGTCGCCGTCCTCATCCCCTGCCATCGGGTCATCCGCACCGGCGGAGCGCTCGGCGGCTACGCCTACGGCCTCGAGCGCAAGGCCCGGCTGCTCGAAAGGGAGCGGCGCGGAGCCTGATCATTACCGCTTGCCGCCTGCCATTGCGTGGGCGAGCATGGGGCTATGGACGACGAAAGCGGCACTCCTGCACCAGCGGCAAGAAAGCCCTTGTGGAGGCGGATCGTCGATTTTCCGCTCGTGAGCCTGGCGATCGCCTTCGTCGCCGTGACCATCTCGGCGGGCGTCGTCGCCGGGCTGTTCGAGCGTGGCTTCCCGCCGTCGCCTGCCGTCGATTTGGTCGCACAGATCGCCGTCGTGGCGGTCATGATCGGCGTCTACAAGCTCGTCGTGCGGCGTCTCGGGGAGCGCAAGCATGACGACCTTGCCGGACCCGGGGCCTTTCGCGAGTTGGGCGCAGGCCTTCTGCTCGGCGCATCGCTTTTCACGCTGATCGTGGCCGCCGTGGCCCTGGCCGGAGTCTACCGGATCGTCGGCTGGGGCGGTACCGGTGACCTCGCCTCCGCCTTGATCGGGGACGGCCTGTTTCCGGCGGTCGCGGAAGAGCTGATCTTTCGGGCGATCCTCTTCCGCTGGGTCGAGGAACTGGCGGGCAGCTGGGTCGCGCTGATTGTCTCCTCGGTCCTGTTCGGCCTCGCCCACACGGCAAATCCGAATGCGGACCTCGTCTCCACGGTCGGGATCATGCTCGAGGGCGGCATATTGCTCGGCGCCGCCTACATGGCGACCCGGCGCCTGTGGCTGGCCATGGGAATCCATGCCGCGTGGAACGTCACCCAGGGCGAGGTCTTCGACATACCCGTGTCCGGAATGGACTCGAACGGACTCGTCGAGGCTCGCCTTCAGGGCCCAGCGCTGCTTTCGGGCGGCGGCTTCGGGCTGGAAGCGTCGCTCATCTGCATCGCGATCGCCACCGCGGCCGGGATCCTGCTCGTTGTCCATGCCGTGCGCCGGGGACAAAGGGTGCCGACCGGATGGCTGCCGCTTCGGCGCCTCAGTCGGCCTTATCCTCCTTCTTGAGCTTGGCCGCCGAGTCCCAGGCCTCGAGCGCCGCCTTGGGGCCCTTCTCGTCGAGGAGCGCGATCACCTGAACGATGGCCTGGCCCAGCTCGCCGCCATGGGGATCGTAGGCGATCGGGGCGAGGGCTCGCCGGGCCTCGGAGGCCTTGCCGTCGACCAGGAGCTGGTGGGCGACATTCATCCGAAGGCCGAGATCCTGAGGCGCCAGCTCGAAGGCCTGGAGAAGTCCCTCGACCGCGTTGCGGGTCGGAGCGATGCCCTGGCCGATGAAGCTTCGGTGGAAGAGGATCAGCGGCGCGGGATCGTTCGGATCGGCCCGGTTGGCGGTCGTGATCAGATGCCTGATCTCCTTCCAGGTGGCGGCGTCGGTCGTGCCGGCTTTCTGAGCGCGCGCCATCCGGGCCCGCGCCTTGTAGAGCAAGGCCTCGATATTCTTGGGATCGGCCGCGATCGCCCGATCGGCCGCGGCCTCGGCGGCATCCAGTTCGCCGGCGTCGAACTCGGCCTCGGCGAGCGCGGCCTGGACGGTCGCGTCGTTGGGATAGGCGGCGGCTGCTTTGGCCATGTCGTGGGCGACGCGCGCCGCATCGTCCTTGGTCACACCGACGTCGGAGCGGATTCGAAGGTCCATGATCGCCGCCTCGCCGGGGCGAAGCGTGCGGACCGCGATCGGCTCGATGGTCAGAACCTCGGGACTGAGGCGCATATAGGGGATTCGCCGCTGGCCGAGATAGGCCTTGAGCTCGCGGTCCAGAACCTTGAGATCGCCGAAGGCCTCGCGCGCCGCGTCGAGGCTGCCTTTCCCCTCGTTCATCGCCTTGATGTAGGCGGTGAGCTGCCCTTTGCGGGCCTCATCGAACATCAGGTAATGAGTGAGCAGCCAGCCGCGGGCGTAGATGGTCGCCTCCCATTCGGCCACGCTGAGCTTGCGGCTGCCCGGATCGAACATCGTCTCGATCGGCAGCGGGTTCATGGCGAACAGGCCCCAGGCGCGATGGTTGGCAGCCGCGCCGAATCCGATCGCTCCGTCTTCCTCGAACCGGGCGGTCGAGTTGAACTCGGCGAAGCCTTCGCGGAACCACGCCGGATAGGCGACCGACGCATTCTGCATCATGAGGTGATGCGAATATTCGTGGAGCAGTATGGTAGCTGGATTAAGGTCGGTGGAGGTCCTGGCGCCGGTGGCGCGGGGCACTACCGCGATCGAGCCTCCGGCGCGGCCGGCGTAGAAGCCGGCGATCTGCGAGGCGGCATTGGCGTGGATGAGCCGGCGGACGTCGGTGAGGTTGTCGACGAGATAGACGGTGACCCGGTTGGCCGGCCCGAGATCGGCGTCCTCGAAGCCCAGCCGGATGCGCATCGCCTTGTCGAACTTCTCGAGCTTGGTCGCGAAGTCGCGAAGCGATTCGCCGTTGCCCTCGGAATAGACGAGGAAGTGGCGGCTGCTCGCCTCGCGCCATTCCGCGCGGGCGGCGGCGGGCGCGCAGACGAGCAAAGCCAGCCACAGGAAGCGAACCAGTGCAGTCATCATGCTCATCCGATAAATCCTTGTTGCACAGGCGCTTAATGGATTCCGATCGAGACTGGAAGCGCTGTTTCCGCGGCGCTCACAGGAAGCTGTAGGGATCGACGTCGACGGTCACCCGCACGCCGCGGGGCCAGCTCAAAGCGCCGAGCCAGGCGCGTATCGCCTCCTGCATGTCAACCGAGCGGGCGGCGTGGACGAGGAGGCGCTGGCGGTGGCGACCGCGGAGCATGGCGAGCGGGGCCGGGGCGGGGCCGAACACCGCCATATTGTCGACCCTCGGCGCCGCCCGGCCGATCGTCCGCGCCGCTTCGGTCGCCTCGGCGAGGTCCTCGGACGAGATGACGATCCCGGCCAGCCGGCCGAAAGGCGGCATCGCCGCCTCGCGCCGGGCCTGGGTCTCGGCGGCGTAGAAGCTCTCGGAGTCGCCGCTGACCAGGGCCTCGATCACCGGCGCCGAAGGCTCGTGGGTCTGGACCAGCACTCGGCCCGTTTTCTCGCCGCGGCCGGCCCGGCCGGCGACCTGGGCGATCTGCTGGAAGGTGCGCTCGGCGGCGCGGAGGTCGCCGCCTTGGAGGCCGAGATCGGCGTCGACGACGCCGACCAGGGTGAGGTTGGGGAAGTGATAGCCCTTGGTGACGAGCTGGGTGCCGACGACGATGTCGATCTCGCCGGCCTCCATCCGCCCGACGAACTCGGCCGCCTTGGCCGGCGACCAGATCGTGTCCGACGTGACGATCGCGGTTCGGGCGTCGGGGAAGAGCGCAGCGACCTCGTCGGCGATGCGCTCGACGCCCGGCCCGACCGGGACGAGACTGTCGCCCTCCCCGCATTCAGGGCAGGCATGGGGGGGCGGCATCATGTGCCCGCAATGGTGGCAGGCCAAGCGGTGAACGAGGCGGTGCTCGACCATCCAGGCGGTGCAGTTCGGGCATTGGAAGCGATGGCCGCAATGGCGGCAAAGCGTGAGCGGGGCATAGCCTCGGCGGTTGAGGAAGAGGAGCGCTTGCTCGCCCCGAGCCAGGGTCTCGTCGAGCTCGCGGACCAGCCGCGGCGCCAGCCAACGCCCCCGCGGCGGCGGGTCCTGGGTGAGGTCGAGCGCCTCGATCTCGGGAAGCCGGGCGACTCCGTAGCGCTCGGGGAGCTTCACCTCCTTATAGACTCCGATCTCGGCCATCTGCCGGCTCTCGATCGCCGGGGTCGCCGAGGCGAGGACGATCGGAAGCCCCTCGAGCTTGGCCCGCATCACCGCGACGTCGCGGGCGTGATACTGGACTCCCTCCTCCTGCTTGAAGCTGGTCTCGTGCGCCTCGTCGACGACGATCAGGCCGAGCCTGGGATAGGGCAGGAAGAGCGAGGAGCGCGCGCCGACCACGACCCTGGCGTCGCCGCTCGCGATCGCCCGCCAGGCGCGCCGGCGCTGCGACTGGCGAAGGCCCGAATGCCAGGCGACCGGCTCATGGCCGAAGCGGGCGACGAAGCGCTTGAGGAAGGGCTCGGTGAGCGCGATCTCGGGCAGAAGGACGAGAGTCTGGCGTCCCGTGCGAAGCGCTTCGGCCACCGCTTCGAAATAGACTTCGGTCTTGCCCGAGCCGGTCACCCCGTCGAGCAGGAACGGGGCGAATTCGGCCTTTCCGACGGCCTCGACGAAGAGGTGGGCTGCGGCTCCCTGGGCCAGCTCGAGCTCGGGCGGCGCGTGATCGGGATCGGGGATCGGGAAAGGGTCGTCGACCGAGACCTCGACCGCCTCGATCGCGCCGGCCTTGACGAGGCCGCGTATCACCCCGTCGGACACGCCCGCCGTCGTCGCCAGCTCGCGAACCAGCCCCTGCCGCTCGGCGATCCGCTCGAGCGCCTGTTCGCGCTGAGGGGTCAGTCGTTCCGGCACGAGCCCGGTCGAGCGATATTCGGTGACGGTCCGCCCGCCCTCCAGCGCGCTCGCCGAAGCGAGCGACATTCGAAGCACAGAGGGGAGGGGGGCGAGATAATAATCCGCGGTCCATTCGATCAGCCGCCTCAGCGGCTCGGCGAGGGGGGGCAGGTCGTAAGCGGCGAGGAGGGGACGAAGCCGGTTGTCGCCCACCTCTTCGGTCTCCAGCCGGTCGGGCTCCCAGACGACGCCTGTCATCTGCCTCGGCCCGAGCGGGGCGAGAACGATCGAGCCGGGCTCGACGTCCATTCCCGCCGGGACCCGATAGTCGAGCGGGCCGAGCGCGGCATTGAGAAGGAGGACGCGAGCGCGGTTCATCCCCGCCTAGATCGAGTCCCGCGGGCGGAAAGGCAACCGGGCGGGGAACGGGATGCGGAAAGAGGTTCCCGTCATCCCCGCGAAAGCCGGGATCCAGTTCCGACTCAGCGCTGGATTCCCGCTTTCGCGGGAATGACGAGGCAGGTTGGCAGCACTTGCAACATCGCGCCGCGACGGTCGTTACCGCTCCGTCCCGACCGCGAGAGGATGAGATGGACATGTCGCTTACCCGTCGCCGGCTCGTCGTCGCCGGCCTCGTCATGCCGCTGCTGGCCTTGCCGGGCTGTGCCACCCGGCTCGGCGACCTGGTCAATTTCGAGGACGCGATCCGGCGCCTGCTCACCCTTTCGTCGCAGCGCGCCTTCGCCAGGCTGCTCGGCGACGAAGGTTTCTTCCGCGACGACATCGCCCGGGTCGAGCTTCCGGCGCAGCTCGGCAGGGGCGGGGTCACCGCCGCGCTTGCCATCGCGCTTGGCACCCGCGCGGTCCAGGATCGGCTGCTCCGGCTGGTCAACGCGGCGGCCGAGGAGGGTGCGCGGGCGGCGGCGCCTGTCGTCTACAATTCGATCCGCGACATGAGCATCACCGACGCTCTGCGAATCGTCCGCGGCGGACCGACCGCGGCCACCGACTATCTCCAGGGGCAGATGGGCGAGCGAATCTTCGACGCCATCTTCCCGCAAGTCGGGACGGCGCTGAGGGTGGCCGACAGCGGAATCATCCAGCGCGTCCTCTCGGTCGCGACCGGGATCAACTTCCCCGGCCTACAGGCCGACGTCGCGCGCAAGGCCTCGGCGGGCATCTATCGCGCCATCGGCCGCGAGGAAGCGGCGATCCGAGCCGATCCTCAGAGCTCCGGCGATCCGGTGCTGGCAAGCGTGTTCGGAATCCTGCGCCGGTAAGCTAAGGTAGCGCGATGGGGGACGCGCAGGCACAGCTCGACGGCTTCCTGGCCAAGTTCTCGCCTGAGGTGGAAGCCCAGGCCCACGACCTCGTCGCCCGGATGCGGGCGCGGCTGCCCGGCGCGACGATCATGGTCTACGACAATTACAACGCGCTCGCGATCGGCTTCGGGGCGAGCGGCAAGGTGTCGAGGGCCGTGCTCTCGCTCGCCGTCTTCCCGCGCTGGGTGACCTTGTGCTTCCTGTTCGGGGCCGGCCTTCCGGACCCGCACGGGCTTCTGAGCGGCAAGGGGAGCCAGGTGCGGCACATCCGGCTGGCCGATCCGGCGCTGCTCGACGATCCACGAGTCCAGGCCCTGATCGACGAAGCGGTCGCCCGGTCGGAGCCTCCCTTCGATCCGGCGGCGAAGCAGGAGCTCGTCATCAAGTCGGTCTCGGCGAAGCAGCGTCCGCGAAGGTAGGTCGCCAAGTCCGTCCCCGCCGCGCTATGAGGCCAGCGAATCCGATCCGAGGACGTGACGCACATGAAATTCTTCGTCGATACCGCCGATACCGCCGAGATACGCGAGCTGGCGGAGACCGGCCTGCTCGACGGGGTCACCACCAACCCCTCGCTCATCCATAAGGCCGGGCGCGATTTCCTCGAGGTGGTGAGGGAGATTTGCGGGATCGTCCCCGGCCCGGTCTCGGCCGAGGTCGTCGCGCTCGACCATGACGGGATGATGCGCGAGGC
This sequence comes from Allosphingosinicella sp., assembly GCA_045811485.1. Taxonomy (GTDB): domain Bacteria; phylum Pseudomonadota; class Alphaproteobacteria; order Sphingomonadales; family Sphingomonadaceae; genus Allosphingosinicella. Next base: position 27,467 of record JBJMTX010000004.1, on the reverse strand, counting down.
CGAGGTGCTTCGGAAGATCGCGGACAACATCGCGGTCAAGGTGCCGCTGACGATCGACGGCCTCAAGACCTGCAAGGCGCTGACCGGTGAGGGGACGATGGTCAACGTCACCTTGTGCTTCACCGCCAACCAGGCCCTTCTCGCTGCCAAGGCCGGGGCGACCTTCATCTCGCCCTTCGTCGGCCGCCACGACGATACCGGCTTCGACGGGATGCAGATCATCTCCGAGATCCGCACCATCTACGACAATTACGATTTCGAGACGCAAATCCTGGTCGCCAGCATCCGCCATCCCATCCACGTCCTCCAGTCGGCGATGATCGGCGCCGACGTCATGACGGCGCCGCCCGCCGTCATCCGCCAGCTGTTCAAACACCCGCTCACCGATCGCGGGCTCGAAGCCTTCCTCGCCGACTGGGAGAAGACGGGGCAGAAGATCGGCTAGTCGGGAATCGGCAGGTCGAGCACCGCCTCGAGCGCGGCGTCGCGGCCGGCGCGGTAGTCGGCGAAGGTGGAGGGCACGTAGAGGAACGGCGCGATCCAGGTACGCCGGTCCTGCGGCAAGCTGCTCTGCCAGGCGAGATGCGAGACGTTCACATTGAGCTTGCTGTAGGGGAGGGTGAAGGGGTCGTCCTCGCCGATGAAGTTGGGGCTCGATCCGGTCGGCTCGCCGACGAAGGTGACGTTGGTGAAGCGCTCCAGCAGCGAAGCGGCATTCTGCCCGGCCGAGAGGGTGCGCGGCCCGATCAGCGCGACCAGCCGGCCGCGGCGGTTGATCTTCTCCGACGCGATCAGGGCGCCGATGAGGGGCGTAAGCAGGGCGGTGTTGCCGCCGTTGTTCCAGCGCAGGTCGATCACGACGCGCTCGACCGGCTGGTCGGCGACAAACCGGGCGAGCCGCCCCGCGAAGGCGGCCAGAGGCTCTTCCTTCATATCGCGAACGGTATTGAGGGCGACATAGAGCGTCCGCTTCGCCGGCAGCAGCTCGAACCAGTAATTCTTCTCCGGCGCGCGCAGGTAGAGCGGCGGGGGTCCGGGGAGGACATCGCCGAGGCCGACCCAGCCGGCCGGATGCGGCTTCATTTTCCAGATGTCGGGCAGCTCGGTGTTCGCCTCGAGCCGAACCGTGCGCTCGCGTCCGTCGAGGCCCCCCACCTTCAGCGACACCTGCGTGCGGTCGGGCACAAGACCCATCGCATTCAACAAAGCGACGTGGCGGAGCCGGTAGGCTGACTGGAGCGGTACCCACGGCCCGTCATTGTCGCGGCCGACCGTCTCCGCGACCGCGGCCATCAGCGCCTCCACCGGCCTGCCGCCGAATTCGATGACCCGGGCGCCGACGAGATCGCGGTGGGCCGGCTCGGCGGCGGTGACGAACACGCCCTCCTCGAACGGCTGGAACTGGACCGGCAGGGTCAGCGCCCAATCCTCGGTTGTGCCGCCCATCAGGCCGCTATGGGCATCCCCGAGCCAGCGCAAGATCCGAGCGAGCTCCAGCCCCATCTGAAGGTCTGTGCGCTCGCCGGTCGAGGCCGCAAGCGCATCGAAACGCTCGACGAACCAGTCTCGAGGCCTGAGCCGATAGGGGGCCTTGCCGAGCCGGTCGATCTGCCAGAGCAGGAAGCCGAGGTCGCTCCGCCATCCCGCCTCGCGGGAGAGATTCTGCGTATCGAGGCGGACCGGGACCAGCTTCGCGAAGCGCGGATCGCCTCGCAGGGAGGCGAGGTCCGGGTCGGCGGCGAGCGATTGGAGGTCGAGATAGCGAGCGGCGAGCGAGCGGTTCAGCCAGTCGAAGGCCTGGTCCTTGTCGCCGAGCAGGGCATAGGCGCAGGCGATGTTGTAGGCATTGTTCTCCGGGAAGCCGGAGCCGAGCTCGACCGCTTTCTCGAGTGCCGGGATGGCGCCTCGATAATCCTTGCCAGCGAGGCGGGCATTGCCGAGGCGGCTCCAGAAACGGCCCTCCACCGGATTGGCCGCGACCACCTTTTCCCAAAGCTCGGCCGCCGCTTGCCAGTCCCTGGCGGCGCTCTTCGCCTCGGCCTGATCGACGAGCGTGACGAAGGCCGTCCCATTGGGGATGCCCGCAGCCGAGGCCGGAACCTGGGCGATCGCCAGCGCGAGCGCGGCCCAGCAACCGAAGTGTCTCGAAAGTTTGAAGAACCTGCTTGTCACGCGCGCCTCCGTCGGGAAATGTCTGGGCAGGCTGAAGCGGGAGCGGCGGGAGTGCCAGCGGCGATGCGCGAAGTTGCACCTTTGCTTCGTGAACGGGAATCCGGTCCGGGACCGGCGGGCGATTTCATCGGCCGCCACCATCCGACCTGGGCGATCGCCGTGGTCGGCGGGGTGCTCCTGGCGGGGGTCGGGGCCTTCGGAACCGGCGAGACGCAGCCCTGGACCTCCTATTCCTACTGGGGAGTCCTGATGGCGGCCGGCGCCTTCGCCGCGGCGTTGCTAATGGACGCGATGCCCGAGTCCCCGAGCGCGCCCTCCGGCCTGTTGCGGCGGGTGGTGGGCGCCACGCTTGCGCTCACCCTCGCAATGACTCCCCTGGTCTGGCTACTCAGCGCCCTCGCGCTCCATGGGGGCTGGGAGATTGCTCGGCTGACGGAGGTGTTCCGGCAGACCCTGCTGGTCGTGGCGGTGTTCGTCATCGTCCAGCTCGCGCTCTACCGGCAGCTCGGGCAGCGCGCCGCTTCGCTTCCGATCGTTCCGATCCCGCCGGAACCCGGCCGCCCGGCCCTGCTCGACCGGCTTCCAGAGAAGCTTCGCGGCGCCGAGCCTCTCGCCGTCGAGGCCGAGGATCATTATCTGCCCTTTCACACCGAACGCGGCTCAGCGCTCCTGCTCATGCGGCTCGCCGCCGCGGCGGCCGAGCTCGAGGCGCTCGACGGCGCCCAGACCCACCGAAGCTGGTGGGTGGCGCGCGGCGCGGTCGAGCGCGCCAGGCGGGGCGGCGGCCGCGGGCGGCTCACCCTTCGCGGCGGACTCACCGTTCCGGTCAGCCGCACCTACGCGCCTGCGCTTCGCCGCGCCGGCTGGTTCTGACGCCGGCCCAGGCCGAAGGGAAATGACGTAGCTTCTTAACCTTAACCGGGTTAGCTTCGCTTCCGATGGGCAAGGTGATCAACTTCGAGGACCGGGCGGTCGCCAAGCTTCGCGCCAGGGTCGCCGCGGCCGAGGAGGCCAATCAGGACCTCATCGCCTTCGCCCGCGGCCATTCGGGCGCGGTCGCCTCGATCCACGGCGCCGTGCTCGCCGCGATCGAAGCGGAAGGCTTCGACCATCTCATCCACATCGTCACCCAGGAATGGCCGCAGATCCTCGGCCTCGACGCCGTCGCGGTCGCGCTGTTCGCGGGCGACAAGGGCGTCCGGGCCGATGCCTCGGGACTCCAGTTCGTCGACGCCCGGGTCATCCGCCGCTCGATAGACGGGCTCGACGGAGTCGTGCTTCGCGGCGTCGGCCGCGGCCATCCCCTGTTCGGCCCCGCCTGCGAGCTGATCCGCGCCGAGGCTCTGGTCCGGCTCGACAGCGAGCCGCCTCTGCCCAGCGGCCTGCTCGCGCTCGGCCAGCGCGAGGCGCAGGGCTTCGAGACCCGCCACGGCTCGGAGCTGCTCATGTTCCTCGGCCGGGTCCTCACCCGCTCGATGGGCCGGTGGCTGATCCCTTAGCCAGCCACCCGGCGGCCGCGAGCGCCCTGCGCTGGCAGCAGCATCTCGCCCGGGACCGCCGCCGCTCGCCCCATACGGTGCGAGCCTATGCGGCGACCGCTCATCGCCTGATCGCCTTCCTCGCCGGCCATCTCGGCGGCCCGGTCGATCTCGCCGCGCTCGGCCGGCTCGAGGCGAAGGACCTTCGCGCCTTTCTCGCCCAGCGCCGCGGCGAGGGGATCGGCAACAGCTCGGCGGCGCGCGAGCTCTCCGCCGTCCGCGGCTTCCTCGCCTTTGCCGCCGGCGAGCGGGGAGGGGATCCGGCCCTGCCGCGCCTCAAGGGCCCGAAGCGCCCGCGAAGCGTCCCGCGGCCGGTCGCGCCGGACGACGTGACGGCGCTGGCCGAGGAGGTGGGGGAGGAGGCGAGCGCGCCTTGGATCGCGGCGCGCGACGCCGCGCTTCTGCTCTTGCTCTACGGTTCCGGCCTCAGGGTCGCGGAGGCGCTCGGCCTCACCGGCGCCGCCTTGCCGCTGGGCGAGGCGATCAGCGTGACCGGCAAGCGGGCGAAGACGCGGATCGTGCCTCTGCTCGCGCCGGTGCGCGAGGCCATTCAGGCCTATCTCGCCCAATGTCCCTATGCGACCGAGCGCGAGGCCCCGCTGTTCCGCGGGGCCCGCGGCGGGCCGCTCAACGGCGAGATGATCCGCCGGGTCGTCCGCCGCGCCCGGGCCCGGCTGGGCCTTTCGGACCGGACGACGCCCCATGCGCTGCGCCACAGCTTCGCCACCCACCTGCTCGGCCGAGGCGCCGACCTGCGATCGCTCCAGGAGCTGCTCGGCCACGCCAGCCTCTCCTCGACCCAGATCTACACGGCCGTCGACGCGGCGCATTTGATGGACGTCTACCGTAATGCGCACCCACGGGCATGACGGCTACGGATGCCGCTTCCGCCAGGTCAGCTGGCGCCAGGCGTAGGCGATTACGATCAGGACGATGATCGCGGTCGAGACGGGCCCGAGCACCTTCTCGACGTCGTGGAAGGCCTTGCCGAGGCCCCAGCCGGCGGTGGCCAGGATCGCAGTCCAGGCGGCGGTGCCGAGCGTCGACCAGATCAGGAAGGATCTAAGCCGCATCTCCAGCATCCCGGCCGGGATCGAGATGATCGAGCGGATGGTCGGCAGCAGCCGCCCCACGGAGACGATCACCCCGCCGAAGCGGCCGAACAGGCGCTCCGACTTCTCGACATCGTCCCAGTCGATCGTCATCCAGCGCCCGTATTTCTCGATGAAGGGCCTGAAGCGCTTGATCCCGATCACGCGGGCGAGGGCATACCAGAAGAGGTTGCCGAGCATCGCCCCGGCGGTTCCGCTCGCGATCACCGCCCACAGGCTCAAAGTCCCCTGCGCCGCCTGGACCCCGGCGATCGGCATGATCACCTCGGACGGGATCGGCGGGAACACCGTCTCGAGGAACATCAGCAGGAAGATTCCGAAATAGCCGGTCTGCTCGATGAGTCGGATGGTCCAGTCACCCATTGCAGGTTCCCCGGCGAAGGCCGGGGCCCAGCGATGCTGCGGATGAAACTGGGCCCCGGCCTTCGCCGGGGAGCTCGATGGTCATGCCAGCTTCGCTTCGATGGCATCCCAGATGAGGGCGGGCGTGTCGGTGCCGTTGAACCTGTCGATGGCGACGATCCCGGTCGGCGAGGTGACGTTGATCTCGGTGAGGAAGCCGGCGATGACGTCGATCCCGACGAAGAGCAGGCCGCGCCGCGCAAGCTCCGGCCCGAGCGCGTCGCAAATCTCCCGCTCCCGCGCCGTCAGCTCCGCCGGATGCGCGGTCCCGCCGGCGGCCAGGTTGGAGCGGATCTCGCCTTGGCCGGGGACCCGGTTGATCGCTCCGGTCACCTTGCCGTCGACGAGCACGATCCTCTTGTCGCCCTCGGCCACCTGGGGAAGGAAGGCCTGGACCATGAACGGCTCGACCCAGACGTGGCCGAACAGCTCGACCAGCGAGCCGAGGTTGGCGGCGTCGCGGCCGACCTTGAAGACGGCGTTGCCGGCATTGCCGTAGAGCGGCTTGACGACGATCTCCTTATGCTCGGCGAGGAAGGCGCGGGTCTCCTCGAGCGAGCGGGTAATCAGCGTCGGCGGCATGAAGCGGGCGTAATCGAGCACGAACAATTTCTCGGGCGCGTTGCGCACCGAGGCTGGGTCGTTGACCACCAGGGTCCCGGGCTGGATCCGCTCGAGGAGGTGGGTGGCGGTGATGTAGCCGAGATCGAAGGGCGGATCCTGGCGCATCAGCACGACGTCGATGTCGTCGGCCAGGTCCAGCGCCTGCCAATCGCCGTAGCTGTAATGATTGCCGGCTTGAGGGCGAACCTCGGCCGGACGCGCCTGCGCCGTCACCCGGCTGCCCTGGTAGGTGAGGTCCGGCGCGAGATAATGGAACAGCCGGTGCCCCCTTTTCCGGGCGGCGAGCATGATCGCGAAGGTCGAATCCCCGGCGATGTTGATCCCCTCGAGAGGGTCCATCTGAACGGCGATGCGAAGGCTCATGGCGCGCGCTTAGCCGCCAAGGAGGGCGCTGTCATCCGTGCCAGATATTGGTCATGTGCCGGGGCAGGCGGCGCGGGAGGATGAAGACGGCGTCGAGGCGGATGTCGTCGCCGTCGCGCGCGTAACGGTGGGCGAGCGCCTCGGCCGCCGCGGCGACTCGGCGGAGCCGCCATTCGTCGAGCGCCCAGCCGGCTTCGTCCGCCGTCGCCCGCGCCTTGACCTCGACGAAGGCGACGGTTCGGCCGCGGCGGGCGACGAGGTCGACTTCGCCGACCGGGGTGCGAACCCGGCGGCCGAGGATCTTCCAGCCCTTGAGCTGGAGCCAGAAGGCCGCGAGCCGCTCGGCGCGACGGCCGCCTCGCTCCGCGTGCCGGCGATTCATTTCAGCTTGAGCGCCCGCTCGTAGGCGAGCCGTTTGGGCACTCCGAGCGTCGCCGCCACCTCGGCGGCGGCGCGGGAAGGGGAAAGACGGGTCATCGCCTCGCGCAGGGCCTCGTCCACCTCGGCGTCGCTCGCGGCCTCGGCCTCCCCGGGCGGAGCGACCACGATCACGATCTCGCCTTTGGGCGGCGCCTCGGCATAGCGGCGGGCGAGCTCCGAGAGGGGCCCGGTCGCGGTCTCCTCGAACTTCTTGCTGATCTCGCGCGCCACCGCCGCCTCGCGGTCTCCCAGGCCTTCGAGCAGGGCCGCGAGGGTCGCCGCAAGCCGAGGCCCGCTCTCGTAGAGGACGAGAGTCGCGCGAACGCCGGCGACCTCCGCGATCGCCGTTGCTTTCGCCGCCGCCTTGGCGGGAAGGAAGCCGAGGAAGAGGAAGCGATCGGTCGGGAGGCCGGCCAGGGTCAGCGCCGCGATGGCGGCGGACGGGCCGGGGAGGGTGGTGACGGCGATGCCGGCGGCGCGGGCGTCGCGGACCAATTTGTAGCCCGGATCGGAGATGAGCGGAGTTCCGGCGTCCGAGACCAGGGCGACGGCCGACTCGCGCATCCGCTCGATCAGCTGCGGCCGGATCCGGTCGGCATTGTGGTCGTGATAGGGAAGCATCGGGCGCTTGACGCCGATGTGATTGAGCAGCTTGGCGGTCACCCGGCTGTCCTCGACGGCGATGAGATCGGCGCTGGCCAGCGTCTCGGCGGCCCGGGGCGAAAGATCGGAGAGATTGCCGATGGGGGTCGCGACGATATAGAGGCCGGGGGTCAGCTTGGCGTTCATGAGGTACAGGGTCATGGCAGAGCATTCCCCCGGGCCGCAAGCGCGGCGCTCAATCCTCGCCCTCGGCGCCGCGGCGGCCCTTGCGATGGCGCTGGGCGGCTGCCAGCTGGTGCCCAAGCCTCGCAACGAGCCGCCGCCCCAGCCCGAGCAGCCCGAGGTCCATCAGCCGCCTGAGGAAGCGCGCGGCCCGCAGCTCCCGCCCGAGGAGACCCGCAACCGGGTCGCGGTGTTGGTTCCGATTTCGGGCGCCAATGCCGGAGTCGGCCAGTCGATCGCGAACGCCGCCAATCTCGCTCTGCTCGACGCGGGCGGGGAGCGAATCCGGATTACTGTCTACGACACCGCCAAGGGCGGAGCCGCGGCCGCGGCCAACCAGGCGCTGGCGGAAGGCAATGGCCTCTTCCTCGGCCCGCTGCTTGCCGACGACGTCCGCGCCGTCGCCCCGATCGCGCGGCGCGCCGACGTCCCCGTGATCAGCTTCTCCAACGACGTCAGCGTCGCCGGCAACGGCGTCTATCTGATGGGCTTCACGCCCGGCCAGTCTATCTCGCGGGTCGTCGAGCATGCGCGAAGCCAGGGGATGGAGCGTTTCGGTGCGGTGGTGCCGGACAATGTCTACGGACGGCGGGCGGGCGATGCTCTGATCGAGGCCGTCGAGCATGGCGGCGGACATCTCGTCGGAATGCAGAGCTATGGCGGAGGCCCGGGCGCGCTTCGGACCGCCGTCTCGCGGCTTCACGATCTGGGGCCGCTCGACGCCGTTCTGATCGGAGACGGCGGGCGCAATGCGGCCGTCGCGGCGCCGCTGCTGAAGACCGGAACCGCCGCCGGGATGCGCCTGCTCGGGACCGAATTGTGGACCACCGAAACCGGGCTGGGCCGGACCCCCGCGCTCCGCGGCGCCTGGTATGCGGGCGTCTCCGACAACATGTTCAACCAGCTTCGCACGCGCTACCGCGCCCGCTACGGCGCCAATCCCTACCGGCTCGCGAGCCTCGGCTATGATGCCGTCCTGCTCACCGTCCGGATCGCCAAGAACTGGCGCCTCGGTCGGGCCTTCCCGGAGCGGGAGCTTCGCGATCCGGGCGGCTTCGCGGGGGTCGACGGCCCGTTCCGCTTCACCTCGAGCGGAATCGCCGAACGCTCGCTCGAGGTGCGCGAGGTGACGGCCACCGGGTCGATCGTCGTCTCTCCGGCGCCGCGGGGGTTCGACTAGAGCGCGATCTCGGCGAGGATCGCGTCGAGCAGAAGCCGGCCTTCGGGAGCGACGGTCAGGCGCTCCGCCTCGGCGTCCAGCAGCCCTTGCCCGGCAAGGCGCTCGACCGCCGGGAAATCGATCGCCTCTCGAACCGTCTCGAGCGGGACGCCCTCGCTAAGCCTGAGGCCCATCAGCAGGGCTTCGGTCGCGCGCTCGCGGGGCGAGAGCGGGGTTTCCTCGGCGATGCCGTGCCGGTTGCGCACCACCGCGGCCAGCCAGTTCTCCGGCTTGCGGTGGCGCAGGGTCGCCGAGCCGCCGCGGCGGCCGTGAGCGCCGGGGCCGATTCCGAGATAGGGGCGGTAGCGCCAGTAAGCGAGATTGTGGCGGCTCTCCTCGCCGGGGCGAGCATGGTTCGAGATCTCATAGGCGGGGAGGCCGGCTTGTTCGGTCAGCGCCTGGGTCAGCTCGTAGAGGGCGGCCGCCTCGTCGGGGTCGCGAGGCGCGAGCTCGCCGCGCGCGGCCATCGACGCGAAGCGGGTGCCGGGCTCGATGGTCAACTGGTAGAGCGAGAGATGGCCGGTGCCGAAGCCGAGCGCCCGGCCGAGCTCGTCGGCCCAGGCCGCCTCGCTCTGCTTCGGAAGCGCGTAGATGAGATCGAAGCTCACCCGATCGAAGCAGGCCTGCGCGGTCTCGAATGCGGCCCGCCCCTCCGCCACGTCGTGCGCCCGGCCGAGGAAGCGAAGCGCCCCGTCGTCGAGCGACTGAAGGCCGAGCGAGACCCGGTTGACGCCCGCCGCGGCGAGGTCGGCGAAGCGCGCGGCTTCGACGGACGAAGGATTGGCCTCCAGTGTGATCTCTATGTCGGGTGCGAAGCCCCAATGGCGCTCGGCCGTCTCGATCAGCGCCGCAACCGTCGCCGGCGCCATCAGCGACGGCGTTCCACCGCCGAAGAAGATGGAGGAAAGCGGGCGGCCACCGAGCGCATCGGCCTCCCAGGCGAGGTCGGTGAGCAAGGCCCCGCGCCACGCCGCCTGGTCGACGCTTTCGCGGACATGGCTGTTGAAATCGCAATAGGGGCATTTGGAGACGCAGAACGGCCAGTGGACGTAGAGGGCGATTCCGTCATTGCGAGCGCAGCGAAGCAATCCAGACTCCGGGGCCGCCGCCGATTCAGTGCTGGATTGCCGCGTCGCTTCGCTCCTCGCAATGACGGGGAGGTTCACAGCAGCGCCGCCACCAGCTTCCTGAACGCGTCGGCGCGGTGGCTGATGGCGTGCTTCTCGGCCGGATCCATCTCGCCGAAGGAGAGGTCGCGGCCGGCGGCGACGAACATCGGGTCGTAGCCGAAGCCGCGCTCGCCGCGCGGCGGCCAGACCAGGGTCCCGTCGACCCGTCCCTCGAACCATTCGCTATGCCCGTCCGGCCAGACCAGGGCGAGCGCGCAGGCGAAATGGGCGGCGCGGCTGGCCTCGGGGCCGAGCGCCTCGAGCTCCTGCTCGACCCGGCGCATGGCGAGGTCGAAATCGCGCGGGCCTTCGATCGCGCCCGGCCCGGCCTCGGCCGGGACTCGCGGATCGGCGGCGAGCGCCCAGCGCGCCGAATAGATTCCCGGCCGCCCCTCGAGCGCGTCGACGCAGAGGCCGCTGTCGTCGGCGAGGGCCGGGAGGCCGGACAGGTCCGCCGCCTCGCGCGCCTTCAAATCGGCATTGTCGACGAAGCTGGTGCCGATCTCGTCGGGCTCGGGAAGATCGAGCTCGGCGGCAGAGACCGGCTCGATTCCGTAGGGGCCGAGAAGTTCGCGAATTTCGCGCACTTTGCCCTCGTTGTGGCTGGCGATGACGAGCTTGCCGGCGCGAAGCTTCCTCATCGCCCGGTCGCCCGGTCCTGAGCCGCGAAAATCTCCCCGCAGCCGATCCGGGCCAGCCTCAGAAGGCGCAGGAGGCCCTCCTCGTCATAGGTCTCGCCCTCGGCGGTGACCTGCGCCTCGACGATGTTGCCGTCGCCGGTGAGGACGAAATTGCCGTCGGCGCCGGCGTTCGAATCCTCCTCGTAGTCGAGATCGAGGACCGCGCTTCCGCCATGGATCCCGCAGCTCACCGCTGCGACCTTCTGGCGGATCGGATCGGCGGCGATCAGCTGCTGCTGGAGCAATTTGTCGACCGCGATCCTTAGCGCCACCCAGCCGCCGGAGATCGCCGCCGTGCGGGTTCCGCCGTCGGCCTGGATGACGTCGCAATCGACCGTGATCTGCCGCTCGCCCAGCGCCTGCAGGTCGACGACCGCGCGAAGCGAGCGGCCGATCAGCCGCTGAATCTCCTGGGTGCGCCCCGATTGCTTGCCGGCCGCCGCCTCCCGGCGTCCCCTTGTGTGGGTCGCGCGCGGAAGCATGCCATATTCGGCCGTCACCCAGCCCTTGCCCTTGCCTCGAAGCCAGGGCGGCAGATTCTGCTCGACCGAGGCGGTGCACAGCACCCGCGTGTCGCCGAAGGCGATCAGGCAGCTGCCCTCGGCATGGCGGGTGAAGCCCGGCTCCATGACGATCTCGCGCATCTGGTCGGGGGCGCGTCCGGAGGGGCGCATGCAATTCCTTTCAAAACGAAGGCCGCGCCTTAGCCAGAGCCGGGCGCACAATCCAGACCGGCTTTTTGCGGGAAGCGGCTACGTCTCGGCTCCGGCACCGCGCTGCACGTCGGCAGGGTCGTGGACATAATCGAGCAGGTCGCCGGGTTTGCACTCGAGCACCGCGCACAGCGCCGCGACGGTCGCGAAGCGAACGCCGCGGACCTTGCCGGAGCGGAACAGGGACAGCTGGGTTTCGCTGATGCCGATCGTCCGGGCGAGCTCCTTCGCCTTCATCCGCCGCGCCGCCAGCACCGCGTCGAGCGTGACAACCACCGGCATCAGAAGAACTCGCCTAGCTCGGCACGAAGATCCTGAGCCTCCTGCTGCACCGCCGCCGCGCTTTCGAGCAGCCCGCCGAGCAGGAACAGGGCGATTCCGACGACTCCGACGGCGAGATAGGCGGTGTCGAAGATCAGCACCGAGCTGAACCGTCGAACCGCCTCGACGGCGAGGCCATACTCCGCCAGCAGGCGCATCAGGTTTGGGACGGCCACGGCGCTCGCCGCAGCCCCCAGAGCCAGCGCCACGCCCGCCCGCCGGCACCCCTTCGCCATCGCGGGACCGATCAGGCCGCCGCGCGCGAAGGCGCCGAACGCGCCGCCGATCGACCACAAGGCGTAAAGGTAGAAGGAAGCGGGGCACCAGAGCACGAAGACGAACAGGATCCGCGGCGCGATGCCCTGGCCCTGGGCGACGGTGGCGACCGCGATCGCGGTCGGAAGCAGCACGACCAGCCCCGTCGCTGCGAACAGCAGCCAGATCAGCCGCGATAGCCAGAGGCTGTGCCGTCGCAGCCGCTCGAACTTCTCAGCGTCCATCAATGTCTCCAAAAATTTATATTGCACTTAAATAAATCCATATCTAACTTAAACAAATGAACGGGACGAGTCGAGGGTTGAAAGGGGAGAATATGAATCCGGCAGTGGAAACCAGAGGCCTGAGCCGGCGCTTCGGTCGCCAGCAGGCAGTATGCGGGATCGACCTCGCCGTGCCGGAAGGCGCCGTCTACGGCTTCCTCGGCCGGAACGGGGCGGGCAAGACGACCACCATCCGAATGCTTCTCGGCCTGCTGAGGCCCGACGGCGGAAGCGCGCGGCTGTTCGGCCGCGACGTCCGCACCGAGCGACGGGCGGCCGCCCGGCTCGCCGGCGCCCTCGTCGAGACGCCCTGCCATTACGACCATCTGACCGGCCGTGAGAATCTGGCAATCACCGCGCGCCTGCTCGGCGCTCCCAGCGCCGAGATAGACCGCGTGCTCGGCATCGTCGAGCTGACCGGCGCGGCCGGGCGCAGGGTCGGCGGCTATTCGCTCGGAATGCGCCAGCGGCTCGGAGTGGCCCGGGCGCTGATCGGCCGGCCGCGGCTGCTCGTCCTCGACGAGCCCACCAACGGCCTCGACCCGCAGGGCATCAGGGACATGCGGCGCCTCGTCGCGGCGCTCGCCGAAGGGGAGGGGGTGACCGTGTTCGTCTCAAGCCACATTCTCTCCGAGGTCGAGCAGACCGCGACCCATGTCGGGCTGATGCATGAGGGGAGGCTGCTCATGGAGGGCCCGGCGAGCGAGCTGACTGGCGGGGCGCGCCCAATGGTCGCCTTCACCGTCGACCGTCCAGACGCGGTTGTTGAATTGCTTCGGCCGACCGGCCTCGCCACCGCCCGCGACGACGACCGGGTTCTGGTCGACACTCCGGAGGCGGACATCGCGCCAATCAACTTCATGCTCGTCGAGCTCGGGATCCGGGTGTCGCGCATCGAGCTCCGGCGGCCCTCGCTCGAGCAAATCTTCCACGACCGGATCGAGCAGGCCGACCGGCTTCTCGCCGCCTGAAGGATGGACCCCATGTCGAACGCCCTCATCGTCGAGCTGGCCAAGCTGCGCCGCTCCCTCGCCCTCCTGCTGTGCGCCGCGGCGCCCGCCATGGTCGCCTTGCTCTGCGCTCTCATGTTCAATCAGAAGCCGGGCGCGGACCAACCCTGGTCGAGCTATCTGCTCACCGTGTCCGCGATCTGGAGCTTCTTCATGCTTCCGATGGCCGTGACCGCGCTGACCATCCTGGTCGCGCAGCTCGAGCACGGTCCCAAATTCTGGAATCACCTCTTCGCCCTGCCGGTGCGACGCCCGTCCTTCTTCGTGGCCAAGATTGCGACGGTCGTGCTGCTCGTGGCTGGAATGACGGCTCTTCTGTTTCTGCTCGCTCCGGCGCTGGGCTGGCTCAGCGACTTCGCCACGCCGGAACGCGAGCTCACCGGCGCGCTCGCTCTTGCCGATTTCGCGGCGACGCTTGGAAAGATGCTTGCTGGGGCATTCTTGCTCATCGCTCTTCAGCTCTGGGCCGCCCTGCGCTTTCGAAGCTTCGTGCCTCCGCTCGTCCTCGGTATCGGCGGCACCTTCGTCGCCGTCGTGGCGACCGGATCCGAATACGGCCCTTATTTCCCATGGCTGATCGCGACCAATGCGCTCGCCGCCGATCCGGCCCGGGCGCAGCTCGCGCTCGGGGTGGGGCTGGTCGGCGGCCTCGTCGTCACCGCCGCGATGCTGGTCGACCTTTCGAGGCGCGAAATGGCTTGAGCGGGGTGACGCGGCACCGCCCTTTGCCTATCTAGCCGCCCATGGCATCGACCCCCGTCAGCGAGCTTACCGAACGCGCCCGCGAGGTGTTCCGCCAAGTCGTCGAGAATTATCTCGGCTCGGGAGCGCCGGTCGGCTCGCGGACCATCTCGAAGCTGCCGGGGATCAACCTCTCCCCCGCCTCGATCCGCAACGTCATGCAGGATCTTGAGGAGCTCGGCCTGCTCGCCCATCCGCACACCTCGGCGGGGCGGGTTCCGACGGAGTCTGGCCTCAGGATGTTCGTCGACGGCATGATGCAGGCAGCCGAGCCGAGCCCGGAGGAAAGGGCGGCGATCGAGGCTAGGCTGGAGCGCGGCGGGCCGATCGAGGAGGCGCTCGCCGCCGCCACCGCGGCGCTTTCGGGCCTTTCGGCCTGCGCCGGGATCGTCCTCGTCCCCAAGCGCGAGCCGGTGCTTCGCCACCTCGGCTTCGTCCAGCTCTCCCCGGAGCAGGCGCTGGCGGTAATGGTCGGCGCCGACGGCGGAGTCGAGAACCGGGTCGTCGACATCCCGCCGGGCACCACCGCCTCGGCCCTCACCGAGGTGGGCAATTATGTCAGCGCGCGGCTCTCCGGCCTCACCCTGCCCGAAGCGCAAAGGCGTCTCGCGCACGAAATCAAGGCCGGCAAGGCGGCCCTCGACGAGGCGGCCCGCCAGCTGATCGATCGTGGCCTCGCAATCTGGTCGCAGGACAATGCCCAGCGCCCGGTGCTCATCGTCCGAGGCCAGGCCAACCTGCTCGAGCCGGGCGCGGCGGCCGATCTCGAGCGGGTGCGCCAGCTGCTCGACGAGCTCGAGGGCAAGGAGGATATCGTCCGCCTCCTCGACAGCGCCCGGGCCGGGCAGGGGATGAAGATCTTCATCGGCTCGGAGAACAAATTGTTCGCGCTTTCCGGATCTTCCGTCATCGCCGCGCCTTATCGGGGACACGAGGGCAAGGTGGTCGGAGTCGTCGGCGTGATCGGCCCGACGCGGTTGAACTATGCGCGGGTCGTACCCATGGTTGATTTCACGGCACAGGCACTATCGAGATTGATGGCATGATGGACGAACAGGAATTGCAGGAAGAGACCAACGAGACCGAGGCCGAGGCCGGCGAGGCTTCGCCCGACCAGGATTTCGGCGATCTCGTCAAGGAGCTGGAGGAAGTGCGCCAGCACGTCCTCTACGCCCAGGCTGAGACCCAGAACGTTCGCCGCCGGCTCGAGCAGGAGAAGCTCACCGCCGCCACCTACGCGGCGACCGGCTTCGCGCGCGACATGCTCTCGGTGAAGGACAATCTCGACCGCGCTTTGGCCTCGATCCCGGAGGATCTGCGCCAGGACGAGAGGATGAAGTCGCTGATCACCGGCATCGAGGCGACCGGTCGCGAGCTCGACACCGTCTTCCAGAGAAACGGGATCACCCGCATCGAAGCCCTCGGCCAGCCGCTCGACCCCCACCGCCACCAGGCGATGGTCGAGATCGCCAGCGACGAGCAGCCGGGGACGATCGTCCAGGAGATGCAGGCCGGCTACATGATCAAGGATCGGCTGCTCAGGCCGGCTTTGGTTGGAGTGGCGAAGAAGGGTTAGGCGGCTGTCGGACTGGACAATTTGCTCCCCGGCGAATGCCGGGGTCCAGCGGCACGGGCGAAAAGACTGGGTCCCGGCCTTCGCCGGGAAACGGCTTCCGCTCCATCGGGACCTAACTCAAGCGAGCCTGTTCAGTCGCTCTTGCACCTGACGCAAGACGCCGGAAAGCCACTCCCGGCCAGCATCGGGCCGAAACACCTCAATCGGCTTGTCTGCCTTCGCCACATTGCAAGGTTGGCATGCCAAGACGAGGTTAGCGAGATCCCCGCTTCCCTGCTTCCTTTGTGGCTCAACGTGATCGATCGTCAAGTCCGCCTTCTTCTTGGATATTCCGCAGTAGAAGCAGTTCGCTGGGTAGGTGTCGCGTGCTGTCCGAAGCGCCTTCTCGGCATTCCAGGGACCGCCCTTGACGCCGGCAACTGCGAACAAGGGAGTCGATCCATTGGCGCGAACGTACACGATGGCTCGATAGGGTAGCTGGTGCGCCCAGTGATGCGGCGGTTCTTCAACCAGGGCGATTTGGCGCTGCGTTGCCATTCTGCCGCTCCTAACCCAGCCGAATTGAAAACCGGTGAACACGCCGTCTCTCAATAATCCTCATGGCCATGTCGATCTCGCGCCCGCGGCGTCTCTGCCGCGCCTTGGCTATCTATTCTTATCCGCTTGACGTGTGTCAGAGCACTCTGTACTTCAGAGTAATCTGCACACCATGGAGAATGGTCATGAGCGTTTCACCCGGACAGGCCGCGGCGGCCCTCGATGAGATCGAACGCACCGAGCGGCGCACCCGCAATGCCAAGGGCTATGCGATTGCGAGCCCTCACCTCATCCTGTGGGGTCTGGTGTGGATGGCCGGCTACGGCGCCTGCGCCGTCCTGCCGCCGGAGCGGTGGGGCCTCGCCTGGATCCCGCTGATCCTGGTCGGCAGCCTCGGCTCGTCCTGGCTCGGCGCGCGTGCCGCAGCGGCGCGGGGCGGCAAGGGTGGGCAGTTCCGCCGCAGCCTGTTGATGGGGGCGTCCATCTTCGTCTTCATCGCCTGCACCTATTACGTGCTCCAGCCGCGCAGCCCGCTCGCCTATCTCATCTTTCCGGCGTTGATCACCGGCCTGGCCTACTCGCTTTCGGGGGCCGCCGCGGGCATGACGCGCTTCGTCTGGATCGGCGGCGGAAACGTCCTCATGACCATGGCGGGCTATGTGCTGGCGCCGCAATGGACGGCGCTGGTCGTCGCGGTCGCGGCCGGGGGCGGCCTCGTCCTCGGCGGCCTGTGGCTGCGGCAGGTGTGACGTGGCGAAGCCGGACGAGATCATCCACCAGTCGCTGCGGCTGAGGATCATGGCCGCGCTCCACATCGAGCGGGAAGGCGAGGGGCTGGAGTTCAACCGCCTGAAGGCGCTGGTCGGCGCCACTGACGGCAATCTCGGCAGCCACCTCGCGACGCTGGAGGGCGCGGGCTATGTCGCTTTGGCCAAGGATTTCGTCGGCAAGAAGCCCAGGACAAGAGTCTCGATCACTCGAGCCGGCGAACGAGCCTTCCGCGAGCATAGCGACTATCTGCGCGAGATCATCGGCTCGGCGAAGGGTGCTTCATCTCAGTAGATCGTCACGAGCCCTGACGACTTCGCCTAGGCACCGCTGGCATTGGTCCCCGTCCCCGCGGCACTTTCGACTGATGAGTTCTTGGCCGCTTTCCCCAACAGAGCCGCACTCGCCGCCAGCGTCGTTGACAGCCCCACCATCAGAAGGACATACGACGCGATTACCAGCAAAAGCCCCAGCCCCCGCGACGGGCGCGACCAAACCCGATCCGGATCGTAATTCGTTTCCAGCAGGAAATTCTGCACGGTATTCCCGCCTCGGACCTCCTGTTTAGCGTTCGGTGTTAGCCAAAAACCGCCAATAATTCTTCTCCTGATCGATTTCCGGTCTTCAATGGCCTCGACCTCGTAGACGAGCAACGAAGACAAGCCGAGATACGAGAAGACCGCTATCACCGAAGAGATCAGACTGATCTGGATCAGCTGGGCCATGCTACCGAAACCAAGGCTGCGGCCTTCATCGTAGACAATCGATGCAAGCATTGCCGCGACTACGACGATTGTCAGATTGTAGACGAATTTCGAGATCCCCGTCGGGTCAGGTTCCCGCCCAGAGCGGGACCTCCAAGCTATGACCATGGCGACGGCGGCGGCGATCAGAGCGCCCCCCCATTTTATCAAATTGTCTAATTCCGCCACCGGTGAAAAGCTCAGTGCATCAAGTTTACCGTACGAGTCGGCGGAATCTTGAACGTAAACCGTGACCAATTGGTGCTGTCGTTGTCAGCTGTTCCAAAATAATAAAGTCCGGGTTGCGTGACTATTCCCGTCACGGGCGACGTAAGGGTCTCACCGAAGGCATTTTCTGATCTTTTCCCTCGTATCAAAAAATGTTCGGAATAAACAACCTGCAGTCCGTGAGTGTTGCTATTGACAGTGATTTGCATCCCTCCAGCTTCGCCAAAGTTGGATCCCTCATCGATATTGCGGTCGCCGCCGCCGCCGCCCGATCCCGAGAAGCCGGTCCATTCCAAGCCACACTTGACGAATTCGACGAACCGCTCAGAAAATATTCTTTTGATTTCTTCCTTGTTCACCATCTCGATGTCCGAGGACGTATCCCGGGAAAGAATCTCAATGACGCGGCCCTCCGAACCCTCCGAGTCGCCGCTTACTGCTGACCGCAAATCGTCTAGGGAGAAGCTAACCGGTACGGGCTCACCGCCAATCCTGACGCAGGGATGGGTCATTAATCCATTATCACCGAGGAACTGATACTGTCGCTGGAACTGTCTAGCGCGGAACCGAAGGTATCGCGTTTGATCAGAGGGAAGCGGAAGGTCTAGCGAATCACATGTCCCACGCTCCACGGCCGCCTCGACTTCTGTCGAAAGTGTCGCAGCTTCCGCAGCTGACAAAGTCCGGAGCAGCGTTGCCATGTTGGACTCCATTTAAGAAACGGCAAGTTTAACCCAAACAGTGACCTGCGCAAGTGGCCTCGCGCTGTTCCGGAGCGCCAGCTTCCCGGACTTTCGTGAAGAGCCGTCGCCGCCGCTCAATAACCTTCCTGCGCCATGTCGATCTCGCGCACCCGGCGCTTCTGCCGCGCCTTGTCGACGAGGTCGCGGAGCTTCTCGCGGCGTTCGGCCGCGGCCTCGATCTGGGGCATGACCAGCGGTTCGCGGCGGGTCGTCTCGTCGCTGGAGGCCAATGTGATCGTGCCGATCCCGGCCATCTGGTTGATCAGGGTGAAATCGAGGCGGATGTCCTTGACCCGGTAGAGCTCGACCTCGTCGAGGCTTTTGACGAGGATCCCGCGGCGGACGATCAGCCGATCCTCGCAGACGTCGTAGCGGGCCGCCATGTTCTGCAGCCACTTCCAGGCGACGATCAGGAAGGCGAGGGCGGAGATCAGAAGCGGCCAGCGGTCCCACGTCCCCGGCGCGGTCAGCAGGATCCCGGCCGGGACGAGGGCGATCGTCGCCCAGCCGGCGAGGGTGCCGCGAAGCCAGCCCCAGGTCGAGGAACGGAAGCAGTCGAGGGGTTCCGGCATTCGTCTCTCCTTCAGTGCACGGCCCGGTTCTGGCTCTCGCCCTTGGAAGCGAGCGAGAAGCGAGGCTCGGGCGCGGCAAGAGTCCCGGTCAGAAGCTGCGCCGCGTAGCGGCCGACGGCGGGACCGTGCTTGAAGCCGTGGCCCGAGCCCGCGCCGACGAGCGCGACGTTGGGGCGCCGCGGGTGGAAATCGATCAGGAAATCGCCGTTCGCGCTATTCTCATACTGGCAGACCCGCGCCTCGCTGAGCGGAGCGCCGCGAAGCGCCGGGGAACGGCGTTCCATGAAGGCCCGCACCTCCGCCAGGGCGGCGGGGGAGGGGATGCGGTCGCCCGAGTCCGGGTCGATCGCAGGCCCGTGCTTGTCGTGGGCGATCTTGAAGCCTCGGCCTTCGAGGTCGGGGAAGCCGTAGAAGATGTCGCCCTCGTTGAAGTCGGCCCAGCCCGGCAGCCGGCCGACCGAGAAGCTCTCGTCGCCGGCCGCGGGACGGAAGAAGAAGACTTCCTGGCGGGTCGGGAAGATTCGGCGGCCGAGCAGGTCCGGAAAGAGCTTTGGAAGCCACGGGCCGCAGGCGAAGACGAACTGGCCGGCGGAGAGCTTCGCACCGTCCTGCAGCTCTATGCGGGCGAGTGATCCGCTCCCGCTTGCCGGCGGCCGGACCGCTCCGCGCAGATATTCGCCGCCGGCGGCGACGAATTCGGCGACGATGGTCTGGACCGCCCGGCGCGCCATGAGGGCGCCGAACTCCGGCTCGTACAGGCCGAGCTCGACGCCTTCGAAGTCGATCATCGGGAAGCGCCGGCGCATCTCGGGCCGCTCCATCAGTTGGCTGGGCAGCTTGAGTCGGCGATGGACCTCGACCGACTGGCGCAGATAGTCCTCGGCGCGGGGAAAGAAGAACAGAACGCCGGCCTGGTGGAAAAGCGGCAGTTCCGCCCGGGCCGACAAAGCGCGCCATTCGGCCAGCGATTCCCAAGCCATCCGCGTATAGACTTCGTCGGCGCCGTAGCTTCCGCGGGTCAGCCGCGATTCCCCGCCCGACGAAGCCCGGGCGTGGGCCGGGCCCCAGGCGTCGATCAGGGTCACCCGGCGGCCGGCGCGCTGCAGCGCCCGGGCGGTGCAGGCGCCGAACACCCCGGCGCCGATCACGGCGACGTCGGCCACCGCCGAGGCTGCGATGGCCGGCGCACCGGCGGCGGCCGCCGCAACTGCTCCCGCCTTGATTGCCGCCCGGCGCGTCATGCTCGCCATCCGCCCCCTCCAGAAGGGGCAGCATTTGGCCTGCATCCTTCCAAGTCAAGCCGGCCAAGTTGTAACGCTTATGCAACAGTGTGGCGGATTTCCCCCGGCGGAGGCGCACTTTCCTTGATCTTCCGGCCCGGCGGGAAGATTGTTGCGGAGCCACAACGAGGGGAGACGTAAGATGGCTCGCACCGACATTCGCTGCCGCTTCGGCAAGACCGTCCTGCTCGCCGGCGCCTCGCTCGCCGCCTGCCTCGCCACGGCCTCGCCGGCCTTTGCGCAGGACGAGCAGGCCGCGACCACCACCGCCGCGACCGACGAGAATGAGGGCGACACCATCGTCGTCACCGCGACCAAGCGCGAGACCACGCTGCTCGAAGTCCCGTTCTCGATCAACGCCCAGACCGAGGAGGATATTCGCCGGCTCGGAGCGACGAACATCGAGGATCTGTCGCGCAACGTCGCCGGCCTCAACGTCCAGAATCTCGGGCCGGGCCAGAGCCAGGTCTCGATCCGCGGAGTGTCCGCCGGCCAGATCATCCGCGACCAGCCGGGCGTGAAAGAGCAGGTCGGCGTCTATCTCGACGAATCGGTGATCTCGCTGTCGCTGTTCCAGCCCGACCTCGACCTGTTCGACCTCAACCGTGTCGAGACACTGCGCGGGCCGCAAGGGACCTTGTTCGGATCGGGCTCGGTCGGCGGCACCATCCGCTACATCACCAACCAGCCCGAGCTCGGCCACATGGAAGGCGTGGTCGAAGGCAATCTCAACATGATCGAGGGCGACAGCTTCGGCGGCCATCTCAAGGGTGCGATCAACATCCCGATCGGCGAGGGTGCCGCCATCCGGGCGGTCGCCTACCATACCCAATATGCCGGATTCATAAACGCGCTCCGCGAGGGCGGGCCGCGCGAGCAGGACGTCAATGACGGCCACCGCACCGGCGGGCGGATCGCGGTGCGGATCGAACCGGCGCCGGGGATCACCATCACGCCCCGGTTGGTCTACCAGAAGGTGCGCTCGAACGGCTTCAACCGGCAGGAGGTCTACAACCTCTACGCCAACCCGTTCACGACGACGCGGCCCAAGATCCAGCTCGGCGAGCGCGAGCAATATCTGCTTCTCGACGAAGCGTTCAAGGACAGGACCGTTATCGCCGACCTCACCGGAAGCGCGGACCTCGGCGCCGTCGATCTCACCTCGGTGACCACCTATATCAACCGCGACATCCTGGTCAGCCGGGACGCCAGCGCGCTCACCGGAAGCGTCTCGGTCGATCTCGGCTTCCCGACTGCAGGCGTGCTCCTCCCCTCGAACCTGGTCGACACGACCGACCTCGAGACCTGGAGCCAGGAGCTTCGGCTCTCGTCGAGCGGCGACGGCCCGTTCCAGTGGCTGGTCGGAGCCTTCTATTCGGACGTCAAGCGGGTCTACGCCCAGCGCCTGCCGACCCCGGGCTACGACGCCTTCATCGACGCCCGCTTCGGGGCCGGGACCGCGGCCGCGGTCGCCAACGGCTTCCCATTGAATTCGCCCTACAATGCCGACCTGCCCTATGACATCAAGCAGAAGGCCGTGTTCGGCGAGGCGAGCTACGACCTCAGCGACAGCCTCACCGCCACGGCGGGCCTGCGCTATTACGACTTCAAGGAGAATCGCGGCTTCAAATCGGGCGGCCTCTTCTCGAACGGCGACAACCAGACCGACCAGACCAAGTCCGACGGCTTGTCGCCGCGCCTGCTTCTCACCTACGAGGCCAGCGACAATATCAGGATCAACCTGCAGGCCGCCAAAGGCTTCCGGCTCGGCGGAGTCAACGATCCCTTGAACGAAGGCCTGTGCAGCCCCCAGGACCGGATCGATTATGGCGGCTTCGACCGCTACAACGACGAGAGTCTGTGGAATTACGAAGCCGGCGTGAAGTCGCAGTTCGGCGCCGTCACCCTCAACGCCGCCGCCTTCTACACCGACATCAGCAACCTCCAGGTCACTGCCGACGCCGGCTCCTGCTCGTCGCGCGTGGTGTTCAACGCCGACGCCCACACCAAGGGCATCGAGTTCGAGCTGACCGCGCGGCCCGCCCAGGGGCTCGACCTGTCGCTCGCCGGCAGCTGGATCGAGGCCCAGTTCGACGAAACCCGCCTCAAGCAGAACGGCCAGGTGCTCGAGGGCATTCGCAAGGGCAACCGGCTTCCCTCGGTGCCCAAGTTCCAGCTCGCCGCAAGCGCTTATTATCATGTCCCGATCAACGATGACGGACGCAGCGAGGCCTTCATCGGCGCGACGGCCCAGCATGTCGGGACCCGCTTCACCCAGCCGGGCGACCAGGAGAACAACCCGCGCACCTTCGTCCACAACCTGCCGTTCGGCGGCGCTCCGGCCAGCGCCTCGACGGTACTCGACCTCAGGCTGCCGGCCTATGACCTGGTCAACATCAGCGCCGGGATCGAGATGGCGAGCGGGATCGACTTCACCCTCTACGTCAACAACCTGTTCGACGAGAACGCGATCCTGGCCTTCGACCGCGAGCGCGGCGGGCGAGCCCGCCTGGGCTTCCACGTCGGCCAGCCGCGGACGGTGGGGGTGACGGTGCGCAAGCGGTTCTGATCCTCGCCGTCATTGCGAGGAGCGAAGCGACGAAGCAATCCAGCGGGCGTCAGAGGCCGCACTGGATTGCTTCGCTTCGCTCGCAATGACGGTCAGCGACCCGCCGGCAGCGCCTTCACCACGATGGGCGTCGGAGTCAGCCAGGTCGCGGCGGCGCGGCGGACGTCGTCGAGGGTCAGCTTCTCGAGCGACGGGCGAAGCGCGGTGAGCTCGTCGAGCGCCGCCGGGTCGCGGGTCGTATAGGAGATCAGGCTCGCCCAGCCGTCATTGTCGCGAAGCGCCTGCTCGCCCCGCGCGAGGAGGGGGGTCCGGGCGTCGTCGAGCTCCGACTGGGTGATCGCGCCTCCGGCAAGCTCGCTGGCCACCGAGCGGGCGGCCTCGGCCAGCGCCCCGACATCGGACGGAGTCGCTTCGAGCATGACGAACATCCGGCCCTGATCGGCATTGTCGGGCGTGTCCATGCCCACGCTCGGCGCATAGACCTTGCCCATCACCACGCGCACCCGCTGGAGCAGCCTCGCCTCGAAGATCGAGCGTAGCATGAGCAGCGAATATTCCTCCTGCCGCCGGGCCGGCGAAGCCACGTAGAGCGGCCACACGAGCAGGGTCGCCGCTTTATCGGGAGGGCCTCGATGGGTGGCGGCGATCGGCCCGGGAAGGGCGGCGGGGAAGTCTCGGAAGGGGCCTCGGCCGGTCGGCGCGGGCGCCAGTTTCGGTCTCGGCGGCAGAGCGCCGAACGTCTGCGCGACGGCCAGGGTGGCCGCGGCCTCGCCGATATCGCCGACGATTGTCACCTCGATCGGCGAATTGAGCAGTTGCGGCTTCAGCATCCGCTCGAAATCGGCGGCCCGATAGGCCGACATCTGCTCGCGCGGCGGCATCGATTCCCGGCCCGGGAAGGCGGCATGCTCGAAAGCGTTGAAGGCGGCCTGGGCGGGATCCGTGTCCGACGCCTGATAGGCGAGCTCGATCGCCGTCGGCAGCTTCTCGTCGAGCAGCGGCCTGAAGCCCGGATCGGTCATATAGGCGGCGAGCAGGCGCATCTGCTGGTCGACATTGTCGGACAGCGTGCTCGATTTGAGGACGTAGGTCGTCGGCTGGGCCTCCAGGGTGAAGCCCCAGGTGGTGTTGGCGAGGGCGAGGCCGATCTGGGCATAGTCGATCTTGCCGAGGCCGCCGCTCGGGAAAAGGGTGGTGGCGAGAGTCATCGGCATGCGCTCGTCCGGCTTCATCGCCCGCTCGCCATGGCCGAAGCGGACCCGTATCTCGACGCCGCCCGACTGGAAATCGGTCTGCTTGAAGTTGAAGACGACTCCGTTCTTGAAGGTGAGCCGGGTGAATTCGGGAAAGGTCTCGCGGCCCTTGACCTTGCCGCGCTTGCCGAACTGCCAATAAGGCCATTGCGCCGCTTCGGCGTCGGCGAAGCTTTCGAGCGGCTTGGCGCCCTCATTCTCGCGCCACGCCGCGGCCAGCATTTCCTTCGGGATCTCGCCCGGCCCGGTCATCACGAGCAGCGGGCCGGTGCCGGTCCAGTCGGTGTCGAAAGCGGCCTTGACGTCGGCCGGGGTGATCCCGGCGACGATCAGGTCGTAGACCCTCATTGCCTCTTCGGGGGTGGTGAACGGCCGTCCCGACGTCTGCGCTTCGGCGATCTGCTGGGCGAGATCCCGGGTCGAGCGGGTGGCGCGCATGTAGATGACGGCTCGAAGCCGCGAGCGCAGCTGCTCGGTCACCGTCTCGACCTCGGTGGCGGTGGGCCCGTTCTCGGCGAAGCGGCGGAACTCGCCTTGCGCCTCGGCCAGGCCCTCGCGCCACTTGCCCGCATTGGGAACGGCGATCAGGCAGGCGAGGCGCGCGTCGGGAAGGCTCCGGTTGACGATCGGCGCCGCGCCGAGAAGCGCCGAACCGGGCTTCTGAAGCGATCGCGCCGAGCGCGTGGAGAGGATCCCGACCCAGATCTGCGAGAGCGTCTCGGGCCTTATCGTCTCGAGGCTGGAATCGCGCGGACCGTCCTGAGGCGCGATCCGGCAGGCGCTTTCGGCCAGCGGCAGGGTCGGATCCTTCAGGGTCATCGAATCGAGCCCGCGCGGGGCGAGAACGGCCGGCTTGGCTCGGGGCGCCGGGGCGCCGCGCGCGGTCCAGCTGCCGAAGGCCGCCTCGGCCGCCTTCAGCATCTCTTCCGGAGCGGCGTCGCCGACGATGACGATCACGGCATTTTCCGGCCGGTACCAGCGGTCGTAAAACTTCTGCAAACCGGCGGCCGTGGCGGCGTTCAGCGAGGCCTCGGTTCCGCCCGGATCGCGATGGAAGGAGCGAAGCTCCGGCGCCTGGAAGTCCGACGTCTTATCCGAGGCGATCGCCATCGGGCTGTTGCGGGCGCGAAGCTCGGCGAGGACGACCCCGCGTTCGATGTCGACCGCCGCGGGCGTGAACAATATTCCATCGGCGGCGCCCCGAAGCCATTCGAGCACGGTCTTGACCGCCGCATTGTCGGCGTGCGGGAGATCCATCTGGTACATGGTCGTCTCGAGCCCGGTCGCCGCGTTCTCGTCGCGGCCGAAGGCGACGCCCAGGGCGGCGAAGCGGGTGTCGAGCGAGCCCTGAGGCGCCTGCTTCGTCGAACGGAAAGCCATATGCTCGATGAAGTGGGCGTAGCCGAGCTCGCTCTCTTCCTCGTCATAGCTTCCGGCCTTGACGGCGAGGCGGATCGAGATGGCGCCGGCGGGCTCGCCGTTGCGCATGATCGCATAGCTCAGCCCGTTGGCGAACTTGCCCGTCATGACGGCCGGGTCTGCGACCATCTTCGCATCCGCCGGCAGCGGGTCGATCGCGTGAGCGGGGGTGCCCAGGAACAGAAGGGCCGCGGCCGCCGCAAGCACGCGGCCGAACTTTTTCACCAGCATATTGTCAAATTCCCTGAGCGATCCGCTTCGAGTTCGGGCGGTGTTCGCGCCCTTTTGCCTAACTACCGGTAAAACGGCATCTTTCAAGCCGTCATGCCCGGCCGGGTCCTAAGCTCGTCCCTGATCTCGCGGAGCACCAGCAGCTCGTCCGTCGGCACCGGCGGGGCGGCCTCGGCCGCCGGCCGCTGCATCCGCGCCGCCGCCTTTACCAGCCGGTAGATGATGAAGGCGAGGATGACGAAATTGACGAGCGCAGTGAGGAACTGGCCGTAGCCGAGCATCGCCACTCCGGCTTCCTTGAGCGCGGCATAATCGTTCGGATCGCCCTTGAAGCCGGCGGGAATGTCGCCGAGGCGGATGAAATAGTTGGAGAAATCGAGCCCACCGAACAGCCAGCCGACGACCGGCATGATGATGTCGTCGGTCAGCGAGGTGACGATCGTCGCGAACGCCGCGCCGATGATCACTGCCACCGCGAGATCGAGCACGTTGCCGCGCGCGAGAAACTCCCTGAAACCGGACATGTCTTGCCTCCCCTGTGCAAAGCGAAACATAGGTTAGCGCAGTGCGCCAGGTCGCTCAATGCGCGTCGGGCCCTTCGTCGGCGGGGCCGCGCACTTCCGCCTCCACCGTCACCGGCGGAGCGACGTTGAACGAGAAGGTGAGGGGGACCTTGTCGCCGGGCTTGAGCCGCGGGTTCACTCCGAACAGCATGGCGTGGCGCCCGCCCGGCTCGAAGACGAGCTCGCCTCGGCTCGGGAACTCGACGTCCTTGCGCGCGCGCATCTTCGCCGTTGTGCCCGACATCTGCGTCTCGTGAAGCTCGACCCAGCGCGCGGCGGGGGTCGATACGCCGAGAAGGCGAGTCCCTTCGCTCCCCGCCTCCATCCGGAAATAGGCGCTTCCCGGGTGGCTCTTGGCGGCCGGCAGCCTTACCCAGGCCGGCCCGACCCGAACCGTCCCGTCGGGCGGCGGCCGGTGGCAGGCGGCGGGCAGCAGCAGGAGCGCCGCTGTGGCGGCAAAAACGTGGCTTTTGAGCGGCTTCTTCATCGCCGCCGTCTCCTAGCGGGACCCCGACTTCTTGTCGCCTCGGAATCGGCTCCTATATCGCTTCCGAAACACTGCGCGTGCCTGGCTTGAAGGGCGGGCGGTGCGATTAAACTTTTGGGGCACAAGAGGATTATTATGGCAAGAGTCATCGGTATCGACCTTGGAACCACCAACAGCTGCGTCGCCGTCATGGAAGGCGGCAAGCCCAAGGTGGTCGAGAATGCGGAAGGCGCCCGCACCACCCCCTCGATCGTCGCTTTCGCCAAGGACGGCGAGCGTCTGGTCGGCCAGCCGGCCAAGCGCCAGGCCGTCACCAATCCCGACAATACCGTGTTCGCGGTCAAGCGCCTGATCGGCCGCCGCTTCGACGATCCGGTGACCAAGAAGGACACCGAGCTGGTCCCCTACAAGATCACCCGCGGCCCCAATGGCGATGCGTGGGTCAATGCCGGCGGCAAGGATTACTCGCCGCAGCAGGTTTCGGCCTTTATCCTGCAAAAGATGAAGGAAGACGCCGAAGCCTATCTCGGTGAAACCGTCACGCAAGCCGTCATCACGGTCCCGGCCTACTTCAACGACACCCAGCGCCAGGCTACGAAGGACGCCGGCCAGATCGCCGGCCTCGACGTGCTGCGGATCGTCAACGAGCC
>JBJMTX010000003.1:0-184750 GCA_045811485.1 Allosphingosinicella sp. | reverse complement strand
TGGCTGAGCGGGTCGGTGATCGAGGTCGGGCGGCCGGTGGTGAGGCTGGAGACGATCGTCGTCGCCTGGCTGAGCGCGTCGGTCACCGTCATCGTCGCCGTCGAGCCGCTCACGACACGCGAATAGCTCGTCGTCACGCCCGCATTGGCGACCGAGGTGACCACCCCGCTGCTCAGGCTCGCGCCCAATGTATCGGACGAGGCGCCCGGGCGGCGGACTCCGTAATAGCTGCTCCCGCTCGTCACCCGCCAGGTGCGGCCGCCCGTGTCGGTGACGTCGGTCACCCCGGTCGAGGGATAGGAATAGGAGACGCTGGCGAGGTTGGTTGTCCCCGCCGCGCTGTTGCGGAACACGGCGCCGGTGCGCTGGTGGAAGGTGTCGGGCGGGTTGGAGGTGGTCGAGTTGCCCGCCGCCGAGGCGTAGCTGAACAGAACCGAATAGCCGAAGCTGTTCGAGATGCTCGAGATTCGCGGCGTGTAAGTGCAGTCGTTCGGCACGTCGATCTGGTGGCTGAGGATGCACAGCCGCCAGAACTCATATTCGAGGGTCACCGTCTTGCCGTCGGGCGAGGTGATCGCGGTCGGCACCAGGATGCAGGTCGACTGGGTTCCGGAGCCGTCGCAGAAGTTGGTGGTTCCCCCGCCCGAATTGCCGCTCGGGTCGCCGAACGCGATCGCGGTTCCGTCCGGCGCGCGATATGCATAGCTGTCGCCGCCGCCCGAAAGGGTCGCTCCGCGCGCGTTCGCGGCCGGAAAAGCGTCGTTCCTCGAGCCGAAGTCGACATAGGTTCCGGTCGAAGAGCTGTTGAGCATGATGTGGTCGAACTGGCTCAGGCCGCGCGTGCCGTTGGTGCCGGTGGCCCCGACCATCCTCAGCAGGGCGAGCTCCGCCTCGCCCGAGCCGATCGAGCCTTCGGGGAAACTGGTGAGGAAGTCGCCCTTGACCAGGTCGACCCCGTTCGGGTCGAGTGCCCGGAAGGTCGGCGCGGCCTGCGCCGCCGCCGGCGCGGCATTGAACCCGCAATAAGCGGTGGCGGTGAGCAGCGCGCAGAGCGCCGTCGCCCGGCGAGCGGACTTGCATGTCATCGTCATTCTCCAAAACCTGGTTCGGCCCGCGCCTGCGCGAGCCTCGGCTAAATCCCGGATCGAAGTACCACTTCGATCCGATCGCCTATGGCGGCCCCGGATTGGCCGAGCCGGTGGTCGTCTTGGCCGTCCGGTTGTCGGCCTTGTCGTAGGAATAGTTGGTGACGACGCCGTTGTTGACGTTGCCGCTGCGATCGACGCCGACCAGCCGGCCGCGCGCGTCGTAGCGATAGGCGATCGTCTCCGCCGCGATCGCCAGCGCCGGCACCGCCGCCACGGCAGCGGCGGCCAGAAGGATCGCAATCCGGTCCCGACAGTGTCTCATTGCCCCTCCCTCCCGAATCTTCGCGACTCGACCTGGTTGAGAACATCATTAGAACATAGGAAATCTCAATTTGCAAATCCTATTTTCGCCTACCAGATTCCTATGGGCGCCGGTGGCCGACGATTACTGTATTATCGACATAACACACATTATGTCTTGCGCGGCGGCGGCGGGCCGCCCATTTTGGGCCCGGGCAACGAGGAAACGAGCATGGCGCCGCGCAGCGTCGACGAAGTGATCGAGCGGATGGACGCGACCTTCGCGCGGTTCGAGGGCCGGGGAGCGCCGGGCGCCGATCTTCGCCGCCGCTATTACGGCCGGACCCTGGCCGGGCTCGTCCGCCGGGTCGCCGGGATGGGCATGGCGATCGGGCTCCTCATCGTCGCCACCATATTGTTCGGCCTCATCCAGCCGATCGGGATCACCGGCCTGTTCCTGGTCGGCCTCGGGATCCTCGCAATCCTCCTCCTCTTCTCCTTCTGGCCGGGCGGCGAAGGGAAGCGGGTCGCCTATAGCGAGGAATTGCCCACCCCGATTGTGGTCCGCCAGCTGGAGGCCATGCTGGTTCAGCGCCGAGCCGCTTTGCCCGCGCCCGCCGCCCGGCGCACCGACGCGATCGGCGCCCAGCTGCCTTTGCTCGAATCGCGGCTCGCCGAGGTCGATCCGCTCGATCCGCTCGCCCAGGACGCCCGGCGGCTGATGGGCAAGCATCTCCCCGAGCTGATCGAACGCTACGAGCGGATCCCGGCCGCCTATCGCCAGCAGACCGACGGCGAAGGCCTCACCGCCGACCAGCGCCTCGTCGCCAGCCTCGACGCGGCGAAGCAGGCGCTCGGCGAGATAGGCGACCGGCTCACCGAGAGCGATCGCCAGGCCTTCGAGACCCAGGGACGATTCATCGAGAGCCGCTATCGCGACGGTCAGAACGATCCTTCGAACCGCCCGGAATAAGCCGATCCGCTCGATTTCCCCTCGATCGCATAGCGCCCGTCGCCGTAGAGCCTGACGTCGAGCCGGTCGGCGCCCGACGGGCCGGCCAGAGGCAGGAGCAGGGCGGCGCCGTCGCATCGCGCCTCGCCGCTCAGGACCGTCGAAAGCGGCATTCCCCCGGCCGGGCCCGGAAGCGTCGCCCTCACCCGCCCGCCCGCCGAGTCGCACAGACCGTCGCGGAAATGGACGCTGAGATCGTCGAGGTCGAGCGAAGGCGGCGCAAGCCCGGCGAATCCGGACAGGACGAGCGGCCCCGTCGCGTCGTCGATCCCGAAGCCGTGCCTCGAGCCGGACAGGCCGGCGCGAAGCCCCGCCCCTTCCTGCCGGAGGTCGAGCCGGGCCTGACCCAGAAGCAGCGGCAAGGCCCTCAGCCGGGCGCCGACGTCGCCGAGCCGCGCCGGCCCGAAGCGGGCGTCGGTAAGAACGCCCAGCCAGACGCTGCCCTCGGCCCGCTCGGCCGACAGCCCTCGCGCCTCGAGCCCGAGCAGGCCGATCGCGACCCGAAGCGGAAGCAGCGCCGCGAGCGCGAACAGGAAGGCGCCGCCGAAGAAGAGCGCTCGCCACCAGCGCCGCCGGATTCGCATCAGCGGGCCCGGGTCCGAAGCAGGATCCGGGCCCCCAGGGTCCGGTCGGGATTGGCGGTGGCATCGAACGTCTCGACGAGAAGGCCCTGCCCTTCGAGCTGCGCGATCCAGCCGAACAGCGCCTGAGGCCGGGCGGAGTCGAGAGCGATCGAGACCCGTCCCTCGCCCTGCGGCTGAAGGCGCGAGAGCTGGAATCCGGCCGCCGAGGCCGACTGGGCGACGAAAGCGTCGAGCGGTCCGGCGACGGGCGCCGGCCGGTGGCCCTCGAGCTCGGCGATCGCCCCCGCCCGCTGCCGGGCCTCGGCCAGCTCGGCGACGGCGAGCCCGTGCCGCTCGCGCGCCTGCGAGAGCATGTCGCCCAGCGGCCTGAGCACGAGAAGCCAGACGAGGACGAAGGCGAGCAGAACTCCCATCACGGCGAGCAGCCAGCGCTCGCGCGGAGTCCGCGCCCGCCACAGCTCGGCGAAGCGCCCGCTCATCGCGGCCGCACCGTCAAATCGGCGATCCGGCGCCCGCCGCCGGCGCGCGGAGCTCCGGCCTCGACTGCGAACCCCTTGTCCTCGATCCGCTGCCGGAGAAGGTCGATCGCCGCCGGCGCGTCGGCCGAGACGGTCGTTCGAAGCGAGCCGTCGGGCGAGAAGGACAAAGCCGAAAGCTCGACATTGGCGGTGTCCCTGACCGCGGCGAAGACCGTCCCCGCCGTCGCGCCGAACCCGGCCCCGCCGCCGCGCAGCTCGGCGATCCGGCCTTGCAGCGCCGCGCCGGGATTGGCCACGGCGCCGCTTCGTGGAAGGGCGGTTTGGGCGATCCGCCGGGTCTCGGCCTCGGCGGCGTCCGCCGCGAAGATATAGCGTGCGATGGCGGCGACCTGGACGGCGAGGCTGGCGAGCAGGAGCATAGCCGTCAGCAGCGCCAGCCGCCTGAGCCGCGCCGGCGCCACCCGCCACTCGCGGCGGCGGCCGAACGGACCCTGCCTCAGGTCGACCGGCGCTTCGGCGAGCGCCGTCGCCAGGCCCGCCTCGAAATCCTCGGGAGTGAGATCGACTGCCTCGCGCCCCGCGAGGAGAAGCCCGGCCAGCTCCGGCTCCGCCGCGAAGGCCTCGCTTCGCCCTCGATAGAGGAAGACGGATCCGGCATTCGAGCTCGCCAGCCCTTCCGCCGGCGCGGGCAGGAGCAAGGTCTCCGGTAGCATCCGATCGGGATCGAGACCGCTCCCGGCCAGCGTCGCAAGCCAGGCCTGCATCGCCTCGGCCGGGGCGAGCGCGACGCAGCGCTCGCCGTCCCGATCGGGGCCGACGGCGACATGGAGCTCGGCCACCGGCTGCGCGCTGAGCTCGGCCGCCGCAAGCCTTGCAGCACCCGTCGCCTGGGCCTCGGAGAGCCCCGCCGGAAGCGCCAGCCAGTGGAGCGCGACCTGCTCGCCGGGGACGATGGCGACCAGCGCGTCCCCGCGCGGCGCCTCGCCGGCATCGGCTCCGCGCGCCGCAACCCTGCCGTCGGCCAGGCGAAGCCAGCCCTCGAGGCCGCCGTCGCGGCCGAGGAAGACGAGCAAGGCGTCCCTCATTCCCCGCCGCCCCAGCGCCGCGCCACCACCCGCGCCGGGCTCAGCCGGGCGTCGACCAGCGCCCATTCCTCGAGCTCGGCGTCCTGGAAGCGGACGTCGAGGTCGATGGTGAACCAGTAGGTCTTGAGCTGGAGCTGGGACATCGGGTCGGCGGCCGACTCTATGCCAGCGACCTGGGCGCTGCGCCAGAAGTCGTAGCTGCTCGACCAGCCGCCCGCCGGCCTCGACGCGAGGACCGAGCGCACCCGATCGATCCGGACCCTGCCCGGCGCGAGCATGGCGAGCAATGGCGCGTCCTGAGGAAGCAAAGTGTTGACGTTGATCGGCGAGAGCGAGTCGGTCGGAAGGGCGCAGACGTGCGGCTTCACGAGCCTGAAGATCTCCGGCGTCACGCCCGCCACGGCTCGCAGCTCGGTGGCATCGGCGAAGAAGGTGTCGCCGGGCCGGTAGGCGGGCGCGGCGGCGCGATAGGCGTCGTCCTCCGCCCCGTCGGGACCGACGACCGAGTCGCTGTCCGCCCAGTCGGCGGCGGCGGCGGCCACCCGCCGGGCGGTCGCGTCCGGAACGCCGAGGACGAGCATGAGGCCGGTGAACTGCTCGATCCCGGCGGGGCGCTGGACGAGGCCGGTGGCGGGATCGCCCTGCACGAGGCTGTTCAGATTGAAGCAATTGCCGCCGTCGCGGACCGTCCCCAGCGCGACTCCCTCGCCCGGCAGCGGGATTTGCCGCTCGGCGCCGTTCCAGTCGCCGGCGAGGCTGGTGACGTAGGGGTCCTCGGCGGCGAGATCGTCGATGCGGAGCGTGAGCAGATCCTCGACCCCGAGCGCATAGCCGCGTGTCTGGTCGAGCGCCGCCCCGTTGAGCGAAAGCGCGGTCGACAGCCGAAGCCGGTCGAACGCCACCGCCGCGATCGTCCCCATGATCGCGACCAGCACGAGCACTGCCAGCAGGGCGGCGCCGCGTTCCGAGGCGGGTACGCCGCGCCTCATTGCGCGGGCCCGGTGAGGAAGAGCTGGCGGGTGACTCCGGTCCCTTGAGCATCCATGACCAGCTCGACGGCGCGCGGAAGCTCGCTCGGCCGGGTCGGGTCCCAGCGGTCCCGCCAATTGCCCTCCTTGTCCCGATAGCGCAGCCGAAGCCGCCGGACGCCGTCGGCGACGAGCCCGGCGGGAAGCGGCTCCGCCCCGTCGAGCCGCGGATAGACGCGCCGCTCGAGCCGCCCGGCGGCGAGGCTGTACTCGACCCGCTGGAGCGACGGCCTCGGCGACTCCTCGATATTCTCCCAGCCGCGCCGGACGAAGGCCAGTACAATGCCGCCTTGTTCGCCGCTCCCCGCCCCGACGAAGGCCGGTCGAACGTCGCCGCGCGAATCGCGCACCGCCCGCGGGGCCGCCTGGGCGAGGTCGCCGGTGAGCAGCGCCCCGGCCCGGCGGAAGTCGCCGAGCGCGCCGAGCCGCGTCTCCGCCGCTTCCTGCGCGCGGACGCTGAACGAGAGCAGGGCCACGCCCGCCGCCGAGAGCAGGCCGAAGATGAAGAGCGAGACGAGCAGCTCGACGAGGGTGAAGCCGTTGCGTCTCACATCGGCCCCCGCCGGAAGATGACCAGCCTCGCCGCCTCGGGGCCGCGGTCGCTGTGCACCTCGATCAGGATCTGCTGGATCCGCGGCTCGGGCGAGCGGCCGACATGCCGGATCCAGCGCCACTGGCGGCCGGCCTGCGCCGCCTCGCCCTGGCTCGCGCCGAAGGCGGGCGGCTGGGGATCGCTGAGCGCCTCGACGGCGAGGTTGCGGGCGACGATCTGCGCCAGCGCCTGCTCCTGGAGCAGAGCCGTCGTCGAGACGGTGGCGCCCTCGAGCCGAAGCAGGGCCAAAGCGGCGAGGCTGAAGATGGCCAGCGCCACCAGCATCTCGATGAGGGTGAAGCCCCCCTCCCTGCCCGCCCTATCGGACGACACGGACCCGCCACCCGTCGGCGATCTCGAGCTCGGCCTCGTCCCTGCCGCGGACCAGGCGAAGCCGGGCCGGCTCGGCGAAGCCGGTCGAATCGAAGACGATGCTTCCCGCGCCGCCGTCGATGGCGGCCCGGGTCCCGTCGCCGAATTCCTGCCTGAGGAACGGCTTCTCGCCGATCGGGCGCCATTCGCCGTCGTGCCGCCACAGGAAGCTATAGCCGCGCTCATCGAGCTTGAGGGCGATCGGCCGGTTGTCCATCACCGCCCGCTCGCGCGCCGCCTCGGCCCGAGCCGCCAGCCGAAGCGCCTCGCTCCGGACGCCGCCGCCGGGCTCGGGAATCGCGACCACGACCACCGCCGCCATCAGAGCGACGATGACGAGGACGACGAGCAGCTCGACGAGGGTGAATCCCCGTTCAGCCGTCCCAATTGCCGATGTCGGCATCCTTTCCCTCGCCCCCTTCGCGGCCGTCGGCGCCGTAGCTGTAGATGTCGAACTGGCGCCCGTTCTTGCCCGGCGCGGCGTAGAGATAATCGTGGCCCCACGGGTCCTTGGGCAGGCGCTTGACGAAGCCTTCGGAGACGACCGCCTTCAGCCCTTCCTCGGCATTGGGATAGCGAAGCTTGTTGAGCCGGTACATCTCCACCCCCTGCTCAAGCGTCGCAACGTCGGCCTTGGCCTTGGTGACCGCCGCCTTGTCGGTCGCCGGAAGGACGTTGATGATCACCACCGTGGCGAGAAGCCCGATGATGACGATGACGACCATGAGCTCGACGAGGGTGAAGCCGCTCTCGGCTTCACCCTCGTCGCCCCAGCGAAGGCTGGGGCCCCAGTGGGACCGGCCGCGGCGCCCTTTCGCGCTGGGGTCCCAGCCTGCGCTGGGACGACGGATTTTCCACGGATTTCCAATCATCCCATTCCTCCGGCCAATGTATCGAGCTGCAGGATCGGCAGCAGGATCGAGAGCACGATGATCGCGACCAGGGCGCCCATGGCGACGATGATCGCGGGCTCGAGCAGGGCGAGCGCGGTCGCGGTGAAGCTGTCGAACTCGCGCTCGAGATAGTCGGCGGCGCGCTCGAGCATCATGTCGAGCCGGCCGCTCGCCTCGCCGCTCGCCGCCAGATAGACGAGCAGAGGCGGGAAGATGCCCGCCCGCTTGAGCGCGCCCGAAAGGCTTCCGCCGGTGCGCACCGATTCGGCGATCTCGGCCGAGGCGGCCCGCAAGGCCCGGTTGTGAACCGTCTTTGTCGTGAGCTTGAGCCCCTCGAGCATCGGAAGCCGGCTGGCGACCATCGTCGACAGGGTCCTAGCCATCCGGGCGGCGTGGAGGTCGCGGAGAAGACGCCCGAACAAAGGCAGCTTGAGAAGCGCGCGGTCCACCCTCAGCCGGAGCGCCTCGTCGCGAAGCGCTCGGGCGGCGAGGAGGATTGCGAGCGCGATCCCGAGCAGGAGCACCCACCACCAGACGACGAGGAAATGCGAGACCCCGATCACGGCTCGGGTGAGGAAGGGAAGCTTCTGGCCGATATCCTCGAACTGGTCGACGACGCGCGGCACCACGAACACCATCAGGGCGAAGACGACGAAGGCGGCGACGAGGGCGAGAACGGCCGGGTAAGCGATCGCGCTCAGCACCTTGCTTCGCACCTGGCCCTGCCGCTCGAGCAGGAGCGCCAGCCGTTCGAGGATGGCCGGCAGGGTGCCGGAGCCTTCGCCGGCCGCGACCATTCCCCGGTAGAGCGGCGGGAAGCTCGCCGGCTGGCGCGCCATCGCCTCCGAAAGGCGGCGCCCCTCGAGCACCGAGCCGTGGACCGAAAGCAATATGTCGCGGACCTGGTCCTTCTCCGTCTGCCGCGCGATGGTTCGAAGCGCCTCCTCCAGCGGGCTGACCAGAGCCAAAGTCGCGAGCTGGCGGGTGAAGACGGTGAGCTGCCTGGCGTTGAGCTTGCGGCGGGTGAAGGCGCGCCTCGACAGCAGGGCCGGCGCGGATTCGACGCTCGCCGTCTCCATCTTGACCACGAACAGCCCGCGGGCGCTCAGCTTCTCGCGGGCCTCGTCGGGCGTGTCCGCCCTCAGCGAGCCGCGCCGCTCACGCCCGGCCCGGTCCAGCACGAGATAGGCATATTCACTCATGACGGCTGCAATGGGTTCCCCGGCGAAGGCCGGGGCCCAGATGTCCGAGCCACTGGACCCCGGCCTTCGCCGGGGAGCAGGAGGAGGGCCAACTTAAACATCTTCGCTCTCACGCCGCGATACCCGAACGGCCTCCTCGACGCTGGTCGTCCCGCTCTGGACGAGATCGCGGGCGGCGGCGGTGAGGTTGGGTGCCGCTCGGAAGGCGTGGGCGGCGATTTCCACCTCGTCGCCGCCGGCGTTGATCAGTCGGCGGATCGTCTCGTCGATCCGGACCGCCTCGAACACGCCGGTCCGGCCCTTGTAGCCGCTCTGGCCGCATTCGCCGCAGCCGCGCGGCTCGTGGACGGCCGTTCCTTCCGGCAGGCCGATCAGCGCCGCCGCCGCGGCGTCGACCGCCACCGGCGCCCGGCAGGCGGGGCAGAGCCGGCGGACGAGCCGCTGTGCGATCACCGCGCGAAGGGTCGAGGCGAGCAGGAAGGGCTCGACCTTCATGTCGCGCATGCGGGTGATCGCCCCGACCGCGTCGTTGGTATGGACGGTGGAGAGGACGAGATGGCCGGTCAGCGAGGCCTGGACCGCGATCTCGGCGGTCTCGCGGTCGCGTATCTCGCCGACCATGACGACGTCGGGGTCCTGCCGCAGGATTGCGCGAAGCCCGGCGGCGAAGCTGAGGCCGACCTTGGCGTTGACCTGGGTCTGGCCGACCCCGTCGACGGCATATTCGACCGGGTCCTCGACGGTGAGGATGTTTCGGCTGCCGTCGTTGAGCAGCCTGAGGCCCGCGTAAAGGCTGGTCGTCTTGCCCGAGCCGGTCGGGCCGGTGACGAGGACGATCCCGTTGGGCTCGGCGAGCGCGCCGCGGAAAAGCGCGTGGACCGTCGGCGGCATGCCCAGGGAATCGAGATCGATCCCCGCATTCTCCTTGTCGAGGATCCGGAGCACGACCCGCTCGCCGGCCCGGCTCGGCAAGGTCGAGACGCGCACGTCGAGCAATTTGCCCCCCAGGGTCAGCCCGATCCGGCCGTCCTGCGGCACGCGCCGCTCGGCGATGTCCAATCGCGCCATCACCTTGATCCGGCTGACCACGACCGGCGCGACATGGGCCGGCATCCGAAGCGTCTCGCGAAGCACCCCATCGATCCGCATCCGGACCACCAGCCCGGTCTCGTAGGGCTCGATGTGGATGTCGGAGACGCCCTGCCGGGCGGCGTCGGCGATGATCCCATTGATCAGGCGGATGGCCGGCGCGTCGTCGGCGCTGTCGAGCAGGTCGTCGGCGGTCGGAAGGTCGCTGGCGAGGTGCGAAAGCTCGTCGCCGAGCCCGAGCGAGCCGGCCGCATCGGCCGCGGCGCGCTCGTCCATCGCGTAGGTCTCGGAGAGCAGCCGGTCGAATTGCTCCGGCGAGGCGGGCTCGACCTTGAGCGGGCGGCCGAGCACCCGGCGGACCTCGATCAGCGCGCGCGGATCGGCGCCTTCGCGAAGCGCGACACGGGCGAGGCCGTCCGCCTCGGCCACCAGAGTCACGCCCTGGCGCTTGGCGAAGGCGTAAGGGAGGCTCGAAGCAGGTCGCGAACGCTCGGGCTCGAGATGGATATCGGCGGACATCAAGCGCTTATAGACGGCGGCGCGGTAGGTGCGAAGCGCGCATCGATCCGTCGCCACGCGCCATGGCGGCCAATGGTCATCCGCCGGTGGCCAGAAAGGCCTTGGCGAGGGCCGATTGCCACGCGGCGGTGAAACGCTGCGACACCTGGGCCAGGGGAGCGACCATGTCGAAGCCATGATAGGCGCCCGGCACGACCAGAAGCTCGGTCGCAACGCCCGCCGCTATCAGCCGCCGCGCATATTCGACATCCTCTTCGACGAAGAGATCGAGAGCGCCGACGCCGATGAAGGCGGGCGGCAGCCCGGCGAGATCCTCCACCCGCGCGGGAACCGATCCCGGCGGCGCGCTGCCCGATCCGGCGGGGCTGCCGAGCAGGGACGTCCACCCGAAGACGTTCGACTGGCGAAGCCACAGGAACTGCCCGGTAAAAAGCGAGCCCTGATCGGTGCTTCCGGTGCGGTCGTCGAGCATCGGATAGATGAGCAGCTGGAAAAGGACCGGCACCTCCCCGCGGTCGCGGGCGGCGATGGCGAGCATGGCGGCATGCCCGCCCCCCGCGCTGTCTCCACCGACCGCGATCCGCTTCGGGTCGACGCCGAGGGATTCGGCGTTGCGGTAGAGCCAGAGCAAGGCCGCATAATTGTCTTCCAGCGATCCGGGAAACGGGGTCTCGGGCGCTCGCCGGTAGTCGACCGAGACGATCAGGCAATCCTGCTCCATGGCCGTCAGCTGGAGAATGGGAAGCTCCTGGGAGGCATCTCCGAGCACATAGCCGCCGCCGTGCATCCAGAGCAGCGCCGGGCGCGGCGTGGTCGTTTGACCGGGATCGACGACGACCAGATCCACCGGCGGCGCCTTTCCCCTGCCGGGAATGGTCAGCTTGGCCGGCTGGGGCGCCGGCCACTCGAGCGGAGGCGGGCCGGGCAGGCTGCGCGCGAGCTCGAGATCGCAAGCCTCGACGATCCACTGGGGACCGCTGATGAGCGGATTCACCAGCTCCGGATCGACTCGCGCCACCTCGGCCGGCGAGGGCGCGGGCGTGACCGGTGAGCAGGACTGCGCCGAAGCGATTTTCGCCGATATGAATCCGAACAGCGCGGCCCCGCTGCGATCGGTCTTCACCTCGGCGTCTCCCCTACCGGCGGCCGAGGCGGAGTCACCACCTGGTCCCCCGGCCGCGCCAGCGGGGCGTAGGCGGCGGGATCGAGCGGGGGCGGCGGCGCGGGCGGCGGGTTGGGGGGCGTCATGCCCATATATTCGCGGACCAGCTCGTCGATCGACGGCTCCTCGTCCGGATTCTGGCGATATTGCATGTCGCGAATATAGCCGTAGCGGCGCTCAGTCATGGAGCGCGCATCGTCCGGCGAACGAAGGATGGTGGGGCGGATGAAGACCATCAGGTTGGTCTTGGCGTGGGTCCGGCTCTTCGAGCGGAACAGGTTTCCGACCACGGGAAGGTCGCCGAGGAACGGGATCGCCTCGATCGTCCGGCGCTCATTGTCGTCGAGCAGGCCGCCGATCCCGACGATCTCGCCGTCGTCGACCGTGATCACCGTCTCGATCTCGCGCTTGTTGAGGATGAGGTCGGCCGATTTGCCCGAGACCGGGCCGGCGATCGAGCTGACCTCCTGGCGGAGATTGAGCTTGATCGAGCCGCCGGCGTTGATCTGCGGAAGCACCTCGAGCGTGATGCCGACATTCTCGCGGTCGACCGTCCGGAACTGGTTGTCGAAATTGGGCGAGAGCGCCTCGCCGGTGGTGATCGGAATCTCCTGCCCGACGAGGATCCGCGCTTCCTGGTTGTCCAGCGTCATGATCGACGGGGTGGAGAGGATGTTCGACTTGCTGTCCGATTTGACCGCGTTGACGATCGCCCCGAACAGAGCGTTGCCGCTTCGGATGGCGAGGCCGGCGATTCCGCCGGTGGCGCCGAGCACCGAATTGACCGCCGCCTGCTGGAGAGCGTCGGCGACCGGCGAATTCTGGGTGGTCGTCACCACCTGGCCGTTCACCGTCGTCGTGGTGGTCCTGAGGCGCTCGGCCGCCGCGGCGCCGGCCACGGTCAGCAGATTGGGGCTGGCGTTGGAATAATTGGTGACGGCGAACGGGATGTTGCTTCCGCCGAGGCCGGCGAGAAGCAGCTGGACTCCGAGCTTCTTGGCGGCATCGTCCGAAATCTCGACGATGATCGCCTCGACCAGAACCTGCTCGCGGCGGGTGTCGAGCTGGCGGATGACCTCGCCCAGCTGGCGCTGGACGTCGGTCGAGGCGGCGATGACGAGCGCGTTGGCGCCCTGGAAGCGGGTGACGACCGCGCCGCGCGGGCCGAAGATGCTCGTGCCGGTCGGCGCGCCGGCCGTCTCGGTCACCGTCGCCGTGGTCGGGGTGGTGACGGTCGTGCGGGTCGTCGGCTG
Organism: Allosphingosinicella sp.; assembly: GCA_045811485.1. Taxonomy (GTDB): domain Bacteria; phylum Pseudomonadota; class Alphaproteobacteria; order Sphingomonadales; family Sphingomonadaceae; genus Allosphingosinicella. The sequence continues at coordinate 172,092 of JBJMTX010000003.1, read as the reverse complement.
GCCGCCGCCCATCCGGGTGGTGGACGAACTGGTCTCGTCGCGGCGCGTAAGGCCCGGCGCCGCCGGCGGCGGGGTGACCGGCTGGCCGAGCAATTGCTGGAGCACAGGCAGGAGCTGGGCGGCGTCGGCATGCTCGAGGAACACGACCCTGATCTCGGTGCCGGTCGCGGCGCGCTGGTCGAGCTCCTCGGCCATCGCCGTCAGCCGGGCGACCGTCGCCGCGTCGCCGCGGATCGCGATCGAGTTTGAGCTGTCTACGGGCACGATCACCGCCGCCCGGCCGCCCTCCCCCGCGGCGCCTTCCATCAGCGTGTTCAGCGATTGGGCGATCTCGCGGGCGCCGGCGTTGCGGAGCGGGATGATCCGGCTGGTGCTGGTGTCGCGATCGATGCTTGCCAGCACCTGGCGGATCCGCCGGACATTGTCGGCGAAGTCGGCGACGACGATCGAGTTGCGGGTCGCCGTGATCGAGCCTTCGCGGCTGACCAGCGGCCGGAGAGTCTCGAGCGCGGCCGTCCCGTCGATGTTGCGGGTTCGGAAGATCTCGGTGACGAAATTGTTCGCGCTTCCGCGTGAGGCGACGCGCCCGCCCGCCGCCGCACCCGAGGCGATCGGCTGGATCCGGAACGCGCCGCCCTGGAGCGGTACGGCCATCAGGCCGTTGGCTCGAAGCGTCGAGAGGAAAAGCTCGAAATATTCGGAGCGCGACAGCGGGCGCTGGGTGACGACCGAGACCTTCCCGCTCACCGCCGGATCGACGATGAAGGTCCGCCCGGTCACCCGGGCCGCATCCTCGATGAAGGCGCGGATGTCGGCGTCGCGGAAGTTGACGACGTTCTGGGCGCTCGCGGGCGCCAGCGGCGCGGCGAGCATCAGGGCGAGGGCGAGGAGCGCGCGCTTCACCTTCGGTCTCCCGGCCGAAGCACCACCATCCGGCCGTTGCGCTCGACCTGAAGCGTCACGCGCGGCGACGCGAGCTCGGCGGCGAGCGATTGCACCTGATCGGGCGAGGTGATCCGAACGCCGTTGACCGCGGTGACGACATCGCCCGGCGCGAGGCCGGCGGCTCGGAAGCCATCGCCATTGCCGCGCGGCTGGACGATCACGCCGGTCAGCTGCTGCCCGTTCATCCGCGGCTGGGCGCTGACCTGGAGCGGGTTTGTCGCCGCCGGCAACGGCGGAGCGGACGAAATGGGCCGCACGAGCGGCGGCGGTGCCGGGGCCGGCGGAGCGGCGGGGACGGCCGTCGTCTGCGGTCCTTGCGACTGGTCCATGAACAATTGCTCGTCGGCGCCGCCGCGGCTGATGGTGACGTTGTCGAAGGCGACGGCCTTGAGGATCACGCCGGGCTCGATCTCGTCGCCCACCGCGAAGCTCTTCTGCTGGCCGTCCGAAGTCGCGATGATCGCCGAGCCGCGGCCCGACGCCTGGTCCTGGCGGATCCCGAACAGCTTGAGGTTGAGCGAGGTGATCGTCGCCGGCCCACCGCCGCCGGTGAGTCGGAAGAAGGGATCGAAGCCGGTCAGGGCTTCGGACGAGGCGGGCGGGGCTCCGCCGCCGGCGCTCCACTCGCCGACCGGACCGACCGGCGTGACGATCGTCCAGACCAGACGGGCGCACTGGATGGCGATGAGCGCGAGGAGGGCGGCTTCGAGCGCAGTCCAGCCGCTGACGCCCCGGGCGCGGCCGATCAGCCGCCGGCTGTCAAAGGCAAGACGCATTTACCCTCAATCCCCTCCGCCGCGAGCCCGTCCGCGGCCAATAACACAATGGTAACAATATCTTGGCGGCCCGTAGCCCAGGAGTCGCCAACCCCCAGCCTCACAGCTTTTCCCTTGCCGCGCAAGCCGCTTATGGCGGCCGGCGCCGCTAACGGACGGTGACGATCCAGATCGGCCAGGCGGCGAGCGCCATCAGGGCGCCGAGCGGAACCCGGTCGGTCGCCGCCACGCGTCCGCCGCGAAGCCGTTTCAGGAGCACGGCTCCCAGACCGATCAGGCCCGCCCCGACCAGGACGAAGGGCAGCTGGGTCCAGCCGAGCCACGCCCCGATCGCCGCGAAAAGCTTGGGATCGCCCCCGCCCAGCCCCTCGCGCCCGCGAAGCCGGCGATAGGCTTCGGCCATCAAAAACAGTGTAACGAACCCCGCCGCGGCACCGATCAGCCGGCCGCCCAGCGGCGGGCCGAACCCGCCCCAGGCCGCCGCGAGTCCGGCGGCGAGCAAAGGCCAAGTCAGCCGGTCGGGAAGCCATTCATGCTCGACGTCGAGCGCGGCGAGAAGGAACAGCCACCAGCCGAAGACCGCCGTCACCCCGGCCAGCGGAAGCGGGTGGGCGAGGATGGCGGCGACCCCGATCATCGCCGCTCCGGCCTCGGCGGCGAGGTGGCGTCGGTCGATGCGGGCGCCGCAATGGCGGCAGCGCCCCCTGGCGAGGGTCCAGCTGAGCATCGGGACGAGATCGCGCGCCTCGAGCGTCCGGCCGCATTTGTCGCATTGGGAGCGGCCGGCGACGACGCTCCGCCCCTTCGGCCAGCGGACCAGGATGGTGGCGAGGAAGCTTCCGATCGCGGCGCCGAGGATGAGGGCGAGCGCCGTCCACGTGCTCTCCGCCAACGGCGGAGCGCCGTTCACGAGCCCTGAGCGGCTGCCAGGGTCCGCTGCGCCTGGACGAGGTGGGGCCGGTCGATCATCCGCCCGTCGAGCGACACGGCCCCCGCCCCCGGCCGCGCCTCGAACGCCGCGACCACGGCGCGGGCATGGGCGACCTCGGCCTCGCTCGGGGTGAAGGCGGTGTTGATCACCGGAACTTGGTCCGGATGGATCGCCATCATCCCGGTGAAGCCGTCGCGCCGCGCCCGGCCGGCATAGGCCGCAAGCCCGTCGAGGTCGCGGAAGGCCGGGTAGACGGTCTCGATCGGCGCGACGCCGGCCGCGGCCGCGCCGAACAGGCACAGCGAGCGCGCAAGCTCGTAAGGCGGGGTGAAGCGCCCGTCGGCCTCGCGCGAGGTTGCCGCCCCGATCGCCGCGGGCAGGTCCTCCGCCCCCCAGGTCAGCCCCGCCAGCCTCTTGGCGCCGCCATAGCTGCCGAGCTGGAAGATGGCGGCGGGAGTCTCGGTGGCGATGGCGAGGATCTGGGCGGTGGCGTTGCCGCGATCGGTCAGCCGCCGGGCGAGCTCGGTAACCGAAGCGCCGCCTTCGGCCTTGGGAAGCACGATCCCGTCGGGATGGCTGGCGAGCACCGCCGCGAGATCCTTCTCCACCTCCTCGCCGTCGAGCGGGTTGATCCGGACCCAGATCTTCGCCTCGTTATGATTGTTGAGGAACTCGGCGACGTGCCGCCGAGCGTCGGGCTTGGCCGCTGGCGCGACGGCATCCTCGAGATCGAGGATCAGCGCGTCCGCCCCGGCGCGAAGCGCCTTCTCCATCCGGTCCGGCCTGTCGCCGGGCACGAACAGAAGCGAGCGCAGCCTCACCCGCGCCTCTTCATAAGCGCCGTCCGCTCCATCGTGCAGACGATCTCGTCGCGCTGGTTGAGCATCCGGTGCTCGAAGGTGACGATTCCGGCCTCCGGCCGGGAGGCGCTGTCCTTCAAAGCGATCACTTCAGTCTCCGCCCGAAGCGTGTCGCCGATGAACACGGGCTTGGGCATCCGCACCTTGTCGTAGCCGAGGTTGGCGACGAGCGTTCCGAGCGTCGTGTCCCCGACCGAAAGCCCGACGAGCAGCGAGAAGGTGAAGGTGCCGTTGACGACCACCTGCCCGAACTCGCTCGCCCCGGCATATTCCGCATCGAGATGGAGCGGCTGCGGATTGTGGGTCAGCGCGGAGATGAGGAGGTTGTCGGTCTCGGTCACCGTGCGATGCGGCTGGTGGAGGATCCGGTCCCCGATCGTCCACTGCTCGTAGAAGCGCCCGGGCACTACAACGTCACCCCAGCGAGAACAAGGCGCCCGCGCGTTCGCGTCCTGGGATCCCAGCCTTCGCTGGGATGACGGTGCTCACCCATCCCCCTTCTCCACTCTGACCAGCAACATCCCCTCGCTCACCTGCGCCCCCGCTTTGGCTTCCAGCTCGGAGACAATGCCATCGAAGGGCGCGGCAAGGCTATGCTCCATCTTCATCGCCTCGAGGGTGAGCAGCTTCTGGCCCTTCACCACATTGTCCCCTTGCCGCACCTCGACCGAAAGCACGCGCCCCGGCATCGGCGAGAGCAGGGTCCCGTCCGACGCGCCGCCGCCCGCGGAGCCGCCGCCGGCGCCCGGAAGGGCAAAAGCGAAGGCCTGTCCCGCCGCGAAGACGAGCACCTCATCCCCCTCCGCCGTCGCGATCCCCTCCAGCGCCGGATTGCCGCCGCCGTCGACGATCCGGGTCTCGCCCGAATGGCTGACGGCAATCCTGAGATCGCCGGCCGCATTGGCGCGGAAGCCCTGAAGGGCCAGCCAGGGATCGCCTTCCGCGCGTGGCGTTCCGAAGTCGGAGGCGAGCAAGGCGGTGGCGGCGAGGTTCCACACGCCTTCCGGCGGCGCCGGATCGGGCACGAGCCGGTCGAGCCGGGCCGGGATGAAGCCGGTGTCGACGTCGCCGGCCCGGAAATCGGGATCGTCCGCCGCCCGCGCCAGGAAAGCCGCATTGGTCCTCACCGGCCACACCTCGACCCGCTCCAGCGCCTCGACGAGCCGGTCGATCGCCTCGCCGCGGTCGCGGCCGCTCGCGATCAGCTTGGCGATCATCGGGTCGTAATAGGGGCTGATCCGGTCGCCTTCCTCGACGCCGGTATCGACCCTCACTCCGCGGCCGAGCTGGAAATGGTCGAGCCGCCCGGTCGAGGGCAGGAATTCGTGCGCCGGATCCTCGGCGTAGAGCCGGGCCTCGATCGCATGCCCGTTGATGGCCAGCTCGTCCTGCCGCAACGGCAGCTTCTCGCCCGACGCCACGCGAAGCTGCCATTCGACCAGGTCCTGCCCGGTGATCGCCTCGGTCACCGGATGCTCGACCTGCAGCCGCGTGTTCATCTCCATGAACCAGATCCGGTCGGGCCTGAGCCCGTCCGAAGCGTCGGCGATGAACTCCACCGTCCCCGCCCCGACATAGTCGACCGCCTTCGCCGCCTTGACCGCCGCCTCGCAGACGGCGGCTCGGGTCGCCTCGTCCATCCCCGGCGCCGGCGCCTCCTCGATCACCTTCTGGTGCCGCCGCTGGAGCGAGCAGTCGCGCTCGAACAGGTGGACGAAATTGCCGTGGCTGTCGCCGAACACCTGAACCTCGATATGGCGCGGCCGCTCTACATATTTCTCGATCAGCACCTTGTCGTCCCCGAACGACGCGGCGGCCTCGCGCTTGCACGAAGCGAGCATCTCCTGGAACTCGGACGACGCGTTGACCTTGCGCATCCCCTTCCCGCCGCCGCCGGCGACGGCTTTGATCAGCACCGGATAGCCGATCGCGTCGGCCTCGCGCTGCAGCCGCTCCGCCGCCTGGTCCTCGCCGAGATAGCCGGGAGTCACCGGCACCCCGGCCTCGCTCATCAGCGTCTTGGCCGCATCCTTCAGCCCCATCGCCCGGATCGACGCCGCCTTCGGCCCGACCCAGACCAGCCCCGCCGCCTCCACCGCTTCGGCGAAGCCGGCATTTTCGGAGAGGAAGCCGTAGCCGGGATGGATTGCCTCTGCGCCCGTCTCCTTGGCGGCGGCGATGATCTTCTCCCCGACGAGATATGACTGCCGCGCCGCACTCGGACCGATATGCACCGCCTCGTCCGCCTCCCGCACGTGGAGCGCGTGCCGATCCGCGTCGGAATAGACCGCCACCGTTCGCACCCCCAGCCGTCGCGCGGTACGGATAATCCGGCAGGCAATCTCGCCGCGATTGGCGATGAGGAGGGAGCGTATCACCCTTGCTCCTCCCCGGAACGGGGAGGGGAACCGTGCGAAGCACGGTGGAGGGGGCCCCGACTGTCACACTCGCTCACGATTCCGCGGACTACACCCTCCAGATTGCCGAAAACCTCCTGCGCGGGAATCCGCATCGTGCTGAATCCAAGTTTCTTCAGGAAGCTATCCCTGCGTGCGTCGCGCTCAGGACGATCGCCTCGACCGTGCGCCTCTCCGTCGACCTCAATAGCCAGCCTCGCCTCCAGGCAGGCGAAGTCGAGCGCAAATGGGCCCTGCGGGCACTGTTTGCGAAACTTGTACCCTCCCGGCCGCTGCTTGAGCGCCCACCACAAAAGTCGCTCTGCGGGGCTCAGATCCTTTCGCAGCTTACGTGCGAGCTTCACCGTCTTGATCGGCGCCTGGAGGACGCGTGGGCCCCCTCCACCAGCCTTCGGCTGGTCCCCCTCCCCGTTCCGGGGAGGAACAGGGACGCGCCGCCGCCCAAGCTCCTCCCCGGAACGGGGAGGGGAACCATGCGCAGCATGGTGGAGGGAGCCCGCGTCTGAGGATTCCTCGACCATCGTCACATCCTGAAGATTCCGAAGCGCGCGCGCTCCGGAATGGGGGCATTCAGGCAGGCGCTGAAGGCGAGCCCGAGCACATCCCGCGTCTGAACCGGGTCGATTATGCCGTCGTCCCAAAGCCGCGCGGTCGCGTAATAAGGGTTGCCCTCGTCTTCGTAGCGCTGGCGGATCGGGGCCTTGAAGGCTTCGGCTTCCTCCGCCGTCCAGGTCTCGGCGTCCTTGTGGACGGTGGCGAGGACGCTGGCCGCCTGCTCGCCCCCCATCACGCTGATCCGCGAATTCGGCCAGCTGAACAGGAAGCGCGGCCCGTAGGCCCTCCCGGCCATGCCGTAATTGCCGGCGCCGAAGCTGCCGCCGATCAGCACCGTCACCTTCGGGACCTGGGCGGTCGCCACCGCGGTCACCAGCTTGGCCCCGTCCTTGGCGATGCCGCCCGCTTCATATTTGCCGCCGACCATGAAGCCGGAGATGTTCTGAAGGAACAGCAAGGGCGTCCGCCGCTGGCAGGCGAGCTCGATGAAATGGGCGCCCTTGAGGGCGCTCTCCGAGAAGAGGATGCCGTTGTTCGCCAGGATCGCCACCGGCATCCCCCAGATGCGCGCGAAGCCGCACACCAGGGTCGAGCCGTAGAGCGCCTTGAATTCGTGGAAGTCGGACCCGTCGACGATCCGCCCGATCACCTCATGCACGTCATAGGGCGTGCGCACGTCGTCGGGGACGATCCCGTACAATTCCTCCGGATCGAGCTTCGGCTCGACCGGTTCGGCGAGGTCGAGATCGATCGCCTTCACCGTGTTCAGCCGCCCGACGATGCTTCGGACGATCGCCAGCGCATGCTCGTCATTCTCGGCGAGATGGTCGACGACGCCGGATTTCCGCGCATGGAGGTCGCCGCCGCCCAGATCCTCTGCGGAGATCACCTCCCCCGTCGCCGCTTTCACGAGCGGCGGGCCGCCGAGGAAGATCGTGCCCTGTCCCCGGACGATGACGCTCTCGTCCGACATCGCCGGCACATAGGCGCCGCCGGCCGTGCAGCTCCCCATCACGCAGGCGATCTGGGCGATCCCTTCCGCCGACATCTGCGCCTGGTTGTAGAAGATGCGCCCGAAATGCTCGCGGTCGGGGAAGACTTCGGCCTGGTGCGGCAGGTTGGCGCCGCCGCTGTCGACGAGATAGACGCAGGGCAGCCGGTTCTGGATCGCGATCTCCTGCGCGCGCAGGTGCTTCTTCACCGTCGTCGGGAAATAGGCGCCGCCCTTCACCGTCGGATCGTTGGCGACGATCATCGCCTCGCGGCCGGAGACGCGGCCGATGCCCGCGATCATCCCCGCGCCCGGCGCCTCATCCTTGTACATGCCGTTCGCGGCGAGCTGGCCGATCTCGAGGAAGGGCGAGCCCGGGTCGAGCAGCCGGTTCACCCGCTCGCGCGGAAGCAGCTTGCCGCGGGCGACGTGGCGCTCGCGATGCTTGTCGGGGCCGCCTAGCGCTGCCTGGCCGACGCGCTCGCGAAGCGCTTCGGCGAGCCCGCGATTGTGCGCAGCATAAGTGCGGTAGGAGTCTGATTCCGCGTCGATCTTGGAGACGATCTCGGTCACTCGAACACCGTCGCCCCAGCGAAGGCTGGGGCCCCGGGGGGTGAAGAGCGCAGGTGCATTTCACCCGCTGGGATCCCAGCCTTCGCTGGGATGACGGGGGGGCGAGCGCTCATGCCGCTTTCGGCTCCGAGTGCACCGGCTTCTTGCGGATCAGATAGCGGTAGACGCCGATCACGTTGATCACGAACAGCACGACATTCTGCCACGCCACTGCCTTGCCCTCGTCGTTGAGGAAGCCCCAGGCGACATAGGCGATCGAGGCGGTGACGAAGAGGACGAACGCCCAGCCGGTCGCCCGCCGGCCGAGGTCGAGCGAAACCACGAACGCGGCGATCGCCCCGGCGATCGCGCCATACCATTGGAAGACGTTGAGCAGGGTCTCGCTCATCCGCGCGTCCCTATCCCGCTTTTGCTCATTTTTCCGGCTTCCGTCATGGCGAGGCTGACTAACGGCTGAGCCGCTTGATGGGAAGCGCTGGCGCGCGGGGCAAAGCGGCCTATAAGCCCGCCCCGCCTCTATCGCCGCTTTTCCGAAAGGCTTCGTGATGAATCGATCCCTCCTCCTCGCTCTGCTCCTCGCCACCGCCGCCTGCTCGGGCGGAGGGCCGGGCAAGCAAAGCGCCGCCGTCCAGTCGCCGGGCACGGAGGCGGGAATCGTCGCGGCCGCGATGGACAAGAATGCCAAGCCGGGCGACGACTTCTTCGCTTACGCCAACGGCAATTGGGTCAGGACCACGCCCATTCCGGAAGACCGGTCGAGCACCGGCGCCTTCCTGATCGCCGACCAGGAACGCGAGCGGCAGACCCGCGAGCTTCTGAAGGGAATCCTCGATTCCAACCCGACGTCGGGCAACGAGGCGCTCATCGCCAATTACTATCGCGCCTATCTCGACACCGACGCGATCGACCGCGCCGGCCTCGCCCCGGCCAAGGCCGATCTCGACGCCATCGCCGGCATCGCCGACAAGACCCAGCTCAGCGCCGCCATCGGCTCCACGCTTCGCGCGGACACCGATCCGCTCAACGCCACCAATTTCCAGACCGAGAATCTGTTCGGCATCTTCGTCACCCAAGGCCTTTCCACGCCCGGCGAGACTCTGCCCTATCTGATGCAGGGCGGGATCGGCCTTCCCGAGCGCGAATATTATCTTTCGGCCGATCCGAAGATGGCCGCCATCCGCGACAAATATCGCGCCTATGTCACGACCGTCATGCAGGCGGCGGGCGCCGCCGACGCGAAGGGCGCGGCGGACCGCATCCTGGACCTCGAGACCAGAATCGCCCGCGCCCACGCCACCCGCGAGGAGAGCGAGGACTTCTCCAAGGGCGCCCAGGTCTGGACCCGCGCCGAGCTCGAGCAGAAGGCGCCGGGGATCGACTGGGGCGCCCTGCTCGGCGCCGCCCAGCTCGGCCAGGCACAGAAGTTCGAGGCCTTCCACGGCGGGGCGATCCCGAAGCTCGCCGCTCTGGTCGGCTCCGAGCCGCTTCAGAACTGGAAGGACTGGCTCGCTTTCCACACCCTCAACCAGCGGGCCTCGGTGCTTCCCAAGCCGATCCGCGAAGCCAGCTTCGCCTTTTACCAGACGACCCTTGCCGGAACGCCGAAGCAGCGGCCGCGCGACCAGCTCGCCCTCAACGCCGTCAGCAACGCGCTCCAGGACGCGGTCGGAAAGGCCTATGTCGACAAATATTTCCCGGCCTCGGCCAAGGCCGAAGTCCAGTCGATGGTCGACAACATCAAGGCCGCCTTCGCCCGCCGGGTCCAGTCGATCGACTGGATGGCGCCCTCGACCAAGGAAGAGGCGCTCAAGAAGGTGAAGTCGATCGTCGTCGGGGTGGGCTATCCCGACGAATGGCGCGATTATTCCGGGCTGCAGATCAGCGCCACCGATGCCTACGCCAACCGCAAGAATGCGGACCTCGCCGAATATCGCCACCAGATCGCCAAGATCGGCAAGCCGATGAACCGCGCCGAATGGTGGATGCCGCCGCAGCTGGTCAATGCCGTCAACCTGCCGGTCCAGAACGCTTTGAACTTCCCGGCGGCGATCCTTCAAAAGCCGTTCTTCGACCCCAAGGCCGACGCCGCCTTCAACTACGGCGCGATCGGCTCGGTGATCGGCCACGAGATCAGCCACAGCTTCGACAATAACGGCGCTTTGTTCGATTCGACCGGGCGCCTTCGCAACTGGTGGACCCCGTCGGACTTCAAGCGCTTCCAGCAGGCCGGCGACGCACTCGCCGCCCAATATGACAGCTACGAGGCACTTCCGGGGCTCCACCTCAACGGCAAGCTGACGCTGGGCGAGAACATCGCCGACGTCGCCGGCCTCGCCGCCGCCTTCGAGGCCTATCGCGCCTCGCTGAAGGGCAAGGAGGCGCCGGTGATCGACGGCTTCACCGGCGACCAGCGTTTCTTCATCGCCTTCGCCCAGTCCTGGGCGACCAAGACGCGCCCCGAATCCCTCCGCCAGCGAATCGCCACCGACGGCCACGCGCCGGGGCAGTTCCGCGCGCTGACGGTGCGGAATCTCGATCCCTGGTATTCGGCGTTCAACGTCAAGCCCGGCCAGAAGCTGTACCTGGCGCCGGAGAAAAGGGTCAAAGTTTGGTGAACCTGAAGCTGTTCCCCGGCGAAGGCCGGGGCCCAGCTCGACGACCGAGAGGCTGGGCCCCGGCTTTCGCCGGGGAACTACGCCGCCCCGATCAGCTCGCGCCCGATCAGCATCCGCCTTATCTCGTTGGTGCCGGCGCCGATGTCGAGCAGCTTGGCGTCGCGCATGAAGCGTTCGACCGGCCAGTCCTTGGTATAGCCTGCCCCGCCAAGCGCCTGGATCGCCTCGAGGCTGACCTTCACCGCGCTTTCCGAGGCGAGCAGGATCGCCCCGGCCGCATCGAAGCGCGTCGTCTTTCCCGCATCGCAATTCTTGGCGACCGCATAGACGTAAGCCCGCGCCGAGTTGAGCGCGACATACATGTCGGCGATCTTGGCCTGCATCAGCTGGAAGCTTCCGATCGGCTGCCCGAACTGCTTCCTCTCGCGCACATAGGGGAGGACGACGTCGAGGCAGGCCTGCATGATCCCGAGCTGGATCCCGGCGAGCACGGTGCGCTCGTAATCGAGCCCGCTCATCAGCACGCCGACTCCGCCGTTGACCGGCCCCATCACATTCTCGTCGGGCACTTCGCAATCGTTGAAGACGAGCTCTCCGGTGGGCGACCCGCGCATGCCCATCTTGTCGAGCTTCTGGCCGAGGCTGAAGCCGGGCATGCCCTTCTCGATCAGGAATGTGGTGATCCCGCGGCTGCCCTCCCCCGTCCTGGCGTAGACGACGAGCGTGTCGGCATGGTGGGCGTTGGTGATCCAGAATTTGGTGCCGTTGAGGACGTAGCCGCCCTGCACCTTCTCGGCCTTGAGCTTCATCGAGACGACGTCGGAGCCCGCCCCGGCCTCCGACATGGCGAGCGAGCCGACATGCTCGCCCGAGATCAGCTTCGGCAAGTATTTCGCCTTCTGCTCGGGATTGGCCCAGCGCCTTATCTGGTTGACGCAAAGGTTCGAATGGGCGCCGTAGGAGAGGCCGATCGAGGCCGAGGCGCGGGCCACCTCCTCCTGGGCGACGACATGCTCGAGATAACCGAGGCCGAGCCCGCCAAACTCCTCCTCGACGGTGATCCCGTGGAGCCCGAGCGCCCCCATTTCGGGCCAGAGCTCGACCGGGAACCAGTCCTCGGCGTCGATGCGGGCGGCGAGCGGCGCGATCTTCTCGCTCGCGAAGCGCTGCGTGGTGTCGCGGATCGCGTCCGCCATCTCGCCGAGCGCGAAGTCGAGCCCGAAATCGGCCATGCCTTCCTCCTGTCGCGGCGGCCCTAGCAGAGGGGTTCGAGTTTGAACAAGGCGCAGCTCCCCACTATGTGGGCGCCAGCCTCGAACCCGTCGCCCCAGCGAAGGCTGGGGCCCCGGCGGGTGAAAAGCGCGGAGCCCTTCACCCCCTGGGACCCCAGCCTTCGCTGGGGTGACGAGGAAACGCCAATGACCGCCACCGACCCGATCGTCATCCTCTCATACGCCCGAACCCCGATGGGCAGCTTCCAGGGCGCACTCGCCGGCGCCAGCGCGACCGAGCTCGGCGCCGCCGCGGTCCGCGCTGCGGTCGAGCGGGCCGGCATATCCGGCGACGAGGTCGACAAGATCTTCATGGGCTGCGTGCTCCCCGCCGGCCTCGGCCAGGCCCCCGCCCGCCAGGCCGCGCTCGGCGCGGGCCTTCCCAAATCGGTCGAGGCGACGACGATCAACAAGGTCTGCGGCTCGGGAATGCAGGCGGCGATGTTCGCCCACGACATGATCGCCGCCGGATCGGCCGACCTCATCGTTGCCGGCGGCATGGAATCGATGTCCAACTCGCCCTATTTGATGAAGAAGCACCGCTCCGGCGCCCGCATCGGCCACGATATTGTCTACGACCACATGATGCTCGACGGCCTCGAGGACGCCTACGACAAGGGCCGCGCGATGGGCACTTTCGCCGAGGATTCGGCGCGCGAATACCAGTTCACCCGCGAGGCCCAGGACGAATATGCGATCGAGAGCCTTCGCCGGGCCAATGCCGCGATCCAATCCGGGGCCTTCGACCGCGAAACCACCCCGGTCGTCGTCAAGGGCCGCAAGGGCGACGAGACGGTCACCCGCGACGAGCAGCCGGGCAAGTCCAACCCCGAGAAGATCCCCGGCCTCAAGCCCGCCTTCGCCAAGGATGGGACGATCACCGCGGCCAATGCGAGCTCGATCAGCGACGGCGCCGCCGCTCTCGTCATCACCCGCCAGAGCGTCGCCGACCGCCTCGGGGTGAAGCCCGTGGCGCGCATCGTCGCCCACGCCGCCCATGCCGGCCCGCCGGACAAGTTCACCACGGCCCCGGTGCCCGCGGTTCGCAAGGCGCTGGAAAAAGCCGGCTGGTCGATCGGCGACGTCGACCTCTACGAGGTCAACGAAGCCTTCGCCTGCGTCGCCATGATCGCCATGCGCGACCTCGGAATCCGGAGGGAGGCCTTGAACGTCCACGGCGGCGCGACGGCGCTCGGCCACCCGATCGGCGCCAGCGGCGCAAGGATTCTGGCGACCCTCCTCAGCGCGCTCGAGACCCACGGCCAGAAGCGCGGCCTCGCCACCCTCTGCATCGGCGGCGGCGAAGCGACGGCGATGGCGGTGGAGCTCCTCGACTAGCTAATGGCCGGGGGCAATCAAAGCTCTACCGCGCCTTCGAGTTTGCCCTGCTGACATTGAAGCGGCTGCTCCCCGGCGAAGGCCGGGGTCCAGGTTTCACAGGCTGAAAGGCTGGATCCCGGCCTTCGCCGGGAAACGATTCAGCCTTGTCAGGACCGACTCTAGGAGAGACGGCGATGCGACGCGATAGCCGTCGAGTGGCGGATTGAAGGTTGCTGAGGCCGCTACAGCCCGGCCAGCGCCTTCAGCTTTTCGCCGAACAGGATCACGGCGCTCAAGAAGGCGATCGCCGTCATGTTTGTCGAAACGACGAAGCCTTTGCTGGGCAAGTGCGCCACCCTTTCGGTCAGGACGGCGACCCTTTCGATCAACGCGGCTACGGCGGCACGCACTTCCGCGACGTCGCTTCTCAGCGTTTCAACATGTGCCTCAAGTCGAGCGACGCGCGCTTCCATACCGTCGGACGTGCCACCTCCGCCGCCCGCACGCAAGTTGGACGGCTCTGCCGGGCCCTCTCGCCGCACTCGTTCAGCACTCACAGCCGATGATCTCGGTCAGCCATCGGAAACGACATGCGTGGCCGTAGCAAGGGATTATCGGTCCCGATGGACAGCAGCCATCGCCGAACGGCTTCATGACTGATCAGTCGGCCTGCGCGCACGTCTGCCCTGGCGCGCGCCTCGGCTTCCGCGTCCGGCTCCGGATTTGCGGAATCGATGGGTTTCTCGGAGAATCCATCGGAAACCCATAGTACCGATATACAGACTTTTCTAACAGAATCGTCCGACATGCAAATTCCGTTTTCCTACATGTTCTTTTCATGTTCTAAGCTCATGGATGGACAACTACGACTCGCGCAACGCGCATTCGCCTGAGGCGTCGACCGATGAGCTCGCCTCTTCCCTCAACCCGCCGCCGCGCCCCGCGCAGCGGTCCGCGGACCCGCCCGAACGCCGGTTCGAGGCCCCTTCCCACTCCGACTGCCTCGACGATGCTCTGGCCGAGACGATCGCCGAGACCTTCCCGGCCGGCTCCCGCAAGCCCCGCCGCGACGGCTTCACGCCCGAGAAGATCGGCGAGTTCCTTCGGACCCTCGCCGCGACCGGAGTCGTCGAGCATGCCGCCGCCGCGGTCGGAGTCTCCGCCTCGGCCGCCTACGCCTTCCGCAACCGCCGCCAGGGCCGCGCTTTCGCCAGGATGTGGGACGCGATCCTGATCAACCGCGCCCGCGATCGCCTCGCCTCCGAGCTCCAGTCGCGCGCCATCGCCGGCTGCGTCAGCATCCGCAAGCGCGACGGGGTCGTTGTCGGCGAATATCATTATCACGACAATCGGCTCGCCATGGCCCTGCTCACCCGGCTCGATCGGCTCGCCGAGAAGGAAGCGGCGAGCGAGGCCCATCTTCGCGCCCTCTCCGAAGACATGGACGAATTCATCGACTGCCTCGCCGACGGCGGCGATGCCGATGCCTTCGTCGAAGCTCGGCGCCCGGCGGAGGCAGGCCCCGCGACTCCACCGCCAGCGACTCCCGATCGCGATCCGGAGCTAACCACCTTCGCCCGCCTCTCCGGCTGCGACGATTATCTCGATGTCGACGCGCGCGACATCGACGTCCTCGATCTCGATCCCGGCGACAAGGCTAATTGGGAGCCCGACCAATGGGTGCGAGCCTACAGAAGCGGCTTCATGACTTGGCTGCATGTCGTCGACGGGAATTTCGGCGAACGGGTTGCCGGCCTCGGCGCGGCTTTATGCTTCCAGGTCTGCAGTGACGCCGCAGCGGCCGCCGCCGAACGGCCACCGGGCGACGAAGCGAGCGCCCCATCCATCGAGGCCCTCGATCTGGACCGGATCGCCGACTGGACGGACGACGAGCTGGCCGCCGCCTGGACGAGCGGGCTGATCCGCGACCTGGCCGACGAAGTCTGGGAGCGCCTCGCATACAATCTCGCGGCCGCCGGAGAGGAAGAATGAACCCCTCTCGGCAACCCTCAACTTCCTCAACTTATTGGCGCCGCGAAGGCCTCGCCGCCTCACCAGCGATAGGTCAGCTCCCCCGTGAAGCTGCGTTGGGGGAAGGGGTGGAAGATGAAGTATTTCTCGTTGCCGATATTCTCGACGCCCAAAGCCGCCTCCCAACGCTTGCCGATGTGGAAATTGGCGCGGGCGTCGACGACGAAATAGCCCTCGAAGCCCTGGAAGGTGTGGGTGACGATGTCGCTATTGTCGATCGTCCCGAACGATCGGCTGGAATAGCGGCCCGCCAAAGTGAGCGCCGCGCTTTGGTCCGGGTGCCAGGTCAGAACCAGGGTCGCGCGGCGCCGGGGAACCTGGGGGATGTCCTTGCCTTCGGCGGCCGGGAAGGCCGGATCCTCGACGACCTTCGGATCGGTCAGGGTGACGCTTCCCGAAGCCTCCAGCCGGGACAATCCGTGCCAGTCGAAGGCGAGCTCGGCGCCGTGCGTGCGCACCTGTGGGACGTTCTGGACGAAGCTGAACAGGGTCGAGGAGCCCGGCACGAGCGGCGCGGTCTGCGAGATGAGGGCATCGCGGATGCTCTCGTTGAACAGCGACAGCCGCACGTGTCCGGTCTTGCCCTTGCGCTCGAGCGCCAGCTCCTCCGAGCGGGCCCGCTCGGGCTCCAGGTTCGGGTCCGGCACGGTGATCGTCGGCCCGGTTGCGATCGCCTGATAGAGCTCGGAGACGGTCGGGAAGCGATAGGCCTGGCCGGCGGAAGCGGTGAGGCTCCAGCGGTCGGCGAAGGCCCAGCGCAGCGAGGCCTTGGGCGACCATCCGTCCCGCTCGCGCTCCGGCTGGCTCACCGAGAGCGCCGGCGCGAGCGAGAAATTGAAGCCGCGATAGGCCCGCCAGCGCTCGTAGCGGGCGCCGAGAGTCAACTCGACAGCCTCGCCGAGGCCGATCCTGTCCTGCGCCCAGACGGCTTCGGTCCGGGTCCGGCCGCGCGCCGCCTGGTTGAGCGCGCCCGCCGCCCCGTGGCGCCAATCGGCGGCGGCGAAGCGCGCGCTGGCGAGCTGGAAGCGGTCGTAATGCAGGCCGGCGCTGAGCTCGTGTGCGCTATTCTGCGCGGGCTGCCAGCGCGCCCGCGCGTCGAACGTACGCCAGCCCGTGCCGTCGAGCCGGAGGATGTTGCCCGCCCCGCCCGTCGCCGCGCCCGGAAGCGCGACGGTGGGGATCCGCTGCACGTCGCGGTCGAAATCGTAGAGCGTCGCGACCGCCTGCCAGTCCAGCCTCTCCCCCGCTTTGCCCTCGGCCGACAGAGCATGCATCCAGTGCCGCTCGTCGAGCGTGTAGACGTTGTTGGAGAAAGCGCTGGCGGGAACGTTCACCGCCTTGCCGCCGAGATTGAGGCTGCCGGCGAAGACGGGCGCCCCGCCGGCGCTCAGATAGGTCTGCGCCGTCGCCTCCGTGTCGTTGAGGAACAGGCCGACCCGGTAGGTGAGGCGAAGGGCCGAGCCGAGATCGAGCGCCAGCTTGAGCTTGAGATTGTCCTGCGCCTGGTCCTCGAAGCCGGCGGCGCCGAGGACGAAGATCGGCGCTCCGGCCCGGTTGAGATCCTCGATCGCCCCGGTCGCGGGCGTTCCGGCCGCGCCGTTCGCCGCCGGCCGGGCGACGGTCGCGTAGGCGAGCGGCTGGCTTTTGCTGGCGACATGGTTGGCGCTGACGAACCAGGCGAGCGGGCCGAAGCGATCCCCCGCCGTGCCGTCGAGCTGATAGGCGGGGAACGTCCCCTTCGTTCGATACTGGTCGAAGCGCTGGAGGCTGGTCGCGGCGCTCAC
This sequence comes from Allosphingosinicella sp., assembly GCA_045811485.1. Taxonomy (GTDB): domain Bacteria; phylum Pseudomonadota; class Alphaproteobacteria; order Sphingomonadales; family Sphingomonadaceae; genus Allosphingosinicella. The sequence continues at coordinate 155,023 of JBJMTX010000003.1, read as the reverse complement.
CGAGCCTTCGGGACCGTCGGGCAGGCGGGTAGTGAACTGGACCACGGCGCCGATCGAATTGCCCGGATAGGCGGCCGAGAAGGGCCCGTAGAGCACGTCGACCCGCTCGATCTCCTCGGGCGAGACCATCCCCCAGCGCGGCGAGGCGGAAGCGTTGTTGTTGCCGATCAGCGCCGAGAGCAGGACCCCGTCGGCATAGATGAGGCTTCGGGCGCTGGCGCCGACGCCGGACGTGCGCGTGGCCAGCGGCGCCTGGGTGTCGCCGATATGCCGCTTGCGGACCAGGAGGCTCGGCAGATAGCGCACCGAATCCTCGGGATTGATCACCGCGACGGTGTCGGCGAGCGTCTCGGCGTCGACGCCCTCGCTCGTCGCCGGCGTGTCCTGGGCGGAGACTCGCTTGCCGGTGACGACGATCGGCCCGCCGGCCGGATCGGCGGCGTCGCCCGCCACGTCCGCGGCGTGGCAGGGAATGGCCCACAGGCCGAGCAACATGCACGCCGCTCCAGGGGCGCGCGGAAATGGGAACATGACGAATTCCTGTCTTTCGGGAGGGCGCCGCGAGGCGAACCGAGAGTCAGGCGCGGAGTGGGGGTCCCGTGGCCGGCGGAGGCGGCGAGGCGAGGCCGAGCCGGCGTCCGTCGCGCGATATCCTCTGCTGAGCGAGGTCCGGGGACAGGACGGGGACGGTGATGCTCGGCGGCGCGGGCGGCAGGGCCGGCGAAGCGAGCGCGGCATAGGGGCAGTGGCCGTCCGAAGTTTTTGCGGGGGCCGGCCCGTCATGATCGCGGGCGTGGCCGTGCATCGCCGGGGCGGCGGCGACGGCGCCGTCGCAAAGCACGAAGCCGGGCCCGCCGGCCTGGCTCGGGGCGATCATCCAGCCGGCGGGAACGAGCAGCCGGAAGACGAGCAGAAGGGCGAGCAAGGCGCCCGCCTTCCGTCCACCGATCAAGCTGATGCCCAGGCGCCCCACGTTTCGCCCCTTCCCAAGGCCCGGATCATCGCAGAGAAATCGAAGAAAGGCCAAGAAAAAAGGTCCGAAACGGTTGTACTTCTTGTCCTCACACTTTCCCTCCGCGGACCTATGGTCTCGGGAGAAAAGCACCCGCCACCAACCACTTGCGCGCTGCACGCCCTTGAGGCTCGATGGCATGATCGGCGACGGATTTTGACTGGGCGGGCGACTTCTCAAGTAGAAAAGAAGCCGCGGACGAGATAGTTCTGGGCTCCGCAGTCACCGCGGCAAATTCCGGGTGGGGTCGCCATTGGGCGGGAGGGCGTTCTCCCGGAAACCCACCACCCTGCTTCACCGCCTCGTAGTAATACGACTTACCCACAGCACAATAAACCGAAACGGCACCAATGTAGCAGCAATTTGTCTTGCGACTCGCGAAGAGACTATGCTTAATGTCCGGGAAGGGAGCGACGGGGGTCGCCCCCGGTGCTCTTATCGACTGAAGGGGTGTCGAAAGGAGTTGCGGTTCTGCTATCCGTGGTCAGCGGAAGCGGATTCCACTTCCTTTCTCTAGATTGGTTATTGAGAGGAAGTCATGCCTCATCGAAACATGCGAGACCTCGGCGGGAAGCTGCTCATCGCGGGCCTCGGTCGCGCCCAGTAAGCCTGCGCGGCGCCTCTCCCGAGGCGACACAGGCCTGCCCCTCCGGCCGCCCCCCGGCCGGAGGGGTTTTTTCATTGTGAGCGCAGCAGGTTCATCCTGTCCAGCGCGGCGGCCAGGCCCCGGGCCAGCGCCTGCGCTTCGTCATTGCCCCAGAAGTGCATGAAGAAGAGACGCGGCTGCTCTCCCGCCAGGTGATTGTGCAGGGCGGTGACCTCGATCCCGTGACTCCGCAGAGCGCTCAGGACCGGAGTCACTTCGGAGGCGACGAGCACGAAGTCGCCGGTGGCCACGGCCCGCCCGTCCTTCGTCGGCTGGAAGTTTATGGCGGTGGCGAGTCCCAGCGAGGCGGGCATCGGCCTCCCGTCCTCCGTGACCTGCTCCGCCCGGGGGATCGAGAATTGGTAGGTTCCGCCCGTCGCCTTGCCGGTGGCGCGCAAGATCCGGTCGAGCGCGCGCATATCGAGCGGCGCGGTGTCCGGCGTCGGGGCGGGCGGCGGAGCGGCGGTCGGGGTGCCGCTCGCCGCAAGCGCGTTCCTCAGCGCCGCTGCAAGCCGGACGGCGTCGCCATGCCCCTCAACGTGCATGTACATGGTCGCGGGCGAGGACCGCAGCAGGTGATTGTGGAGCGCGGTGATCGTCAGGCCGCCTTCGAGGAGCCGCGACAGGACGGGGTTCACTTCGTTCTGAAGCAAGACCAGGTCGCCCATCACCTCGGCGTGGTCGCCCAGGTCGCGGAAGGCCAGCCACGAACCCAAAGCGAGCGCGGGTCGCAGGCGGACTCCGTCCAGAGTGACCGTCAGGTTCGAGCGGGGGAAGCTGTAGCGGTGGACGTCGCCCGCCTGCACAATTCCCGGACGCCCGAGCGTACGGTCCACGGCCTGCCAGTCCGGTGCCGCCTCCGCTTTGCCTCCAACCAGAAGCACAAGCAAAAGGGCGGTCGTGCGTTTCATGGCAAAACTCTCCTGTGAGCAGCTCGTCCGGAGCCCTACAGGGGGAACGCTTGAGGAGGAAGTCCGATGCTCTATCTGTTCGTCAAAGCGGCGCTTTCGGGCCTCATCGTCGCGGCCGTGTCGGAGGTGTCGAAGCGCTATCCCGGCCTTGGCGGGCTGATCGCGTCGCTTCCGCTGGTTTCGGTGCTCGGAATGCTGTGGCTGTGGCGGGACACGCAGGACTCGGCTCGAATGGCGGCGCATTCGGAAGCGACATTCTGGTTCGTCATCCCCTCTCTGCCGATGTTCCTCCTGATCCCGGCTATGCTGAGGCACGGATATTCGTTCTGGGCGGCGCTTGCCGCCGGCTGTGCGCTTACGCTCATTCTCTATCTGGCGATGACCTGGTTCGGCCCGCGGTTCGGGCTTCGGCTTTAGGACCTGCCGCCCGAGAGCGCCTCGACGAAGGCCTTGCGCCAGGCGAGGACGTCGTCGTTCTTCACCGTCTCGTGGAGGGCCCACCACCGCCGGATCCTTTCCTTCCGAGGCATCTCCAGCGCCTCGAGGAGGGCGTCGCTGATCTCGTCCTTGCTGTAGGGATTGACGAGCAGGGCGTCCTTGAGCTGAAGCGCCGCGCCGGCGAAGCGGGAGAGGATGAGGACTCCGGGATCCTCGGGGTCCTGGGCCGCGACATATTCCTTGGCGACGAGGTTCATCCCGTCCCGCAGCGGCGTGATCAGGGCGATCTCGGCGGCACGATAGAAGCCGGCCAGATCCTCGCGCCCATAGCCCTGGTTGACGTAGCGTATCGGCACCCAGTCGACCTCGGCGAACTCGCCGTTGATCCGGCCGGAAAGCTCGTCGAGCCGCTCGCGTATCACCTCGTAGGTCGCGACCTCGCCGCGCGAGGGCGGAGCGATCTGGAGGAGGAAGAGCTTGCCCTGGCACTCCTCATGCTCCTCGAGGAAGCGGCGATAGCCGAGGAAGCGCTCCTCGAGCCCCTTCGAATAATCGAGCCGGTCGACTCCGATGATCGTCCGCCGCCCGGCCGCGCTGACCCGCATCCGTTCGAACGCCGCCCGCCCCTTCTCGCTCGCCACCGCCTGCTGGAACTCGGCATAGTCGATCCCGATCGGGTAGGCGGCGGCGTGGACCGAGCGATCACCGACGTGGATCGTCCCATCCGGCTCGCAATGGCCGCCCAGCTCTCGTTCGACATAGTGGCGGAAGCTCTCCAGCCACTCCTCGGTCTGGAAGCCGATCACGTCATAGGCGAGCATCGAGAGCACCAGGCCCTCGTGGAACGGAAGCGACACCATCAGCCGCGCCGGCGGCCAGGGTATGTGGAGGAAGAAGCCGATCCGGTTCCTCACTCCGCGCTCGCGAAGCTGCTGGCCGAGCGGGATGAGGTGGTAGTCGTGGACCCAGACGAGGTCGTCCGGGTCGATCAGCGGCGCCACCGCCTCGGCGAAGCGGGTGTTCACCCGCTCGTAGCCGCCGGCGAAGCTGCGGTCATATTCGGCGAGGTCGATCCGGTAGTGGAAGAGCGGCCACAAGGTGCGGTTGGCATAGCCGTTATAATATTCGTCGACGTCCTGTTCCTCGAGGTCGATCGTCGCCGAGGTGACCCCGTCGTGGCGCCGGAAGTCGATGTCGCCGGTATATTCCTCGACCCGGTCGCCGGACCAGCCGAACCAGAGGCCGCGATGGGCGCGAAGCGCCGCGGCGAGCGCCACCGCGAGCCCGCCCTGAGCGCCGGTCGCGCTGTCGGCGCGCGGGGCGGAGACGCGGTTGGAGATGACGATGAGGCGGCTCATCTCACCGCGCTCCACGGCCGCGACAGGAGCATCGCGCAGTTGATCAGGCCGACGAGCGAATAGGTTTGGGGGTAGTTTCCCCACAATTCGCCGGTGGCGAAGTCGGTATCCTCGGAGAGCAGGCCGGCCGGAGTCAGCCGCTCCAGCATATGCTCGTAGAGCGCTCTCGCTTCCTCCTCGCGGCCGGCGAGGTGGAGCGCCTCGATCAGCCAGAATGTGCAGAAGTTGAACGCCGTTTCCGGCAGCCCGAAATCGTCCTCGGCGGCATAGCGGAGCATGTGCTCGCCGCGCCGAAGGCCCTTCTCCACCGCCTCGAAGGTGGCGACGAAGCGCGGATCGTCGGGGGCGAGGAAGCGCATGTCGACGAGCTGGAGCAGGCTGGCGTCGAGATCGTCGCCGCCGAAGGTGGCGGCGAAGCGGCGTTCCGGCTCGAACCAGGCCGCCGCCTCGATCCGGGCGCGGATCCGGTCCGCCCGTTCGCGCCAGAGCGCCGACCTTTCTTCGAGCCCGAGAACGTCGGCGGCGATGGCGAGCCGGTCGCACGCCGCCCAGCTCATCACCGAGCTGTAGGTATGGACGGCGCTCCGGGTGCGATATTCCCACAGCCCCGCGTCGGGCTGGTCGTGGACCGCCCAGGCCCGCTCGCCGACCCGCTCGAGCGCGTGGAAATCGGCCTCGGTCGCCTTGCGCAGCAGCCGCTCGTCGATGAAGGCCTGGACGTTGGAGAGGATGATCTGCCCGTAGGCGTCGTGCTGGACCTGGGAATAAGCGGCATTGCCGACCCTGACCGGCCCCATGCCGCGATAGCCGGCGAGGCCTTGCGCCTCACGCTCGTCGAGCCTCGCCTCCCCCGACACGGCGTAGAGCGGCTGGATGTGGCCGCCCTGGGCTTCGTCGACGATGTTCCTCAAATAGCCGAGATAGTTTTCGAGCACGTCGAGGGCGCCGAGCCGGTTCAGCGCCTGCACGGTGTAATAGGCGTCTCGGATCCAGCAATAGCGATAGTCCCAGTTGCGGCCGCTTCCCGGCGCCTCGGGGATCGAGGTGGTGAGCGCGGCGACGATCGCCCCGGTCTCCTCGTGCTGGCACAGCTTGAGGGTGATCGCGGCGCGGATGACGATCCGCTGCCATTCGAGCGGGATCGCGAGGCCGCGCGCCCAGCCGCGCCATTCGTCGGCGGTCTGGTGAAGCATCGCCGCCAGGGTATGGGCGACATTCCAGGCGAACGGCTCATCGGGCCCGAGGAAGAAATGATAGCTCTGCTCGAGCCGGAAGGCGCGGCCGTCGAGGACATGGCCGACCGGCGCGTCGGTGGTCAGCCGAAGCGGCTGGGGCTCGACCAGATAGCGAATGTGGTTGCTTCCGCTGGTACGCTCCGAATCGCGCTCGCCCCAGGCGGTGGCCGGGTTGAGCGAGACCCGGAGCCGCGGCGCGCCCTGGAGCGGCCGAACGATCCGGACGAAGGCGACCGGCCGGTACATCCGCCCCGAGCGCTCGAAGCGCGGGCAGAAGTCGAAGATCTCGGCCACGGCGCCGTCGGCGTCAGTGAGCCGGGTCGCGAGGATCGGCGTGTTCCTGAGGTAGCTCTGCTCGGCCGCGACCTGATTTTCGAGCGCGATCCGCCATTCCCCGCGCGGCTCGGCCCCTTCGCCCTTCGGCGAGAGCAGCGAGCAGAACAGGGGATCGCCGTCGACTCGCGGCGCGCAGCCCCACACCAGCCCCGCCTCGCCGTCGACGAGCGCGCTCACCTGGCAATTGCCGATCGGCCAAAGCGACAGGTCAGCCATAAGCGGCGGCCTCGAGCCAGCGGGTCACCGCGGCGACGTCCTCGAGCCGCGCCCGGGCCGCGGTGGCGCGCGGCGGTCCGACGAGGACCCCCTCGCCGCCCAGCTCGGCCGCTGCGCGGAATGCCTCTTCGTCGGTCAGATCGTCGCCCACGAAGACAGGACGCCCGCCGGCGAACGGAGGTTCCGCCATCAGCCGGCGAAGCGCGGCGCCCTTGTCGGCACCGGCCGGCCGAAGCTCGACGACCATCTTGCCGCGCTGGACGGCGAAGCCCGAGCGGCCGGCCAGCTCCTCGACGAAGGCGATCGCCTCGTCCTCCCGCTCGGGCGCGAGCCGGTAGTGGAGCGCCGCTCCGGCCGGCTTGTCCTCGACGAGCAAGCCCTCCGTCCGATTCGCGAACCCGCGAATCGCTTCCCGCGCGGCGGCGAGGCCGGACGGGACGGCGACCGGGACCTGGCGGCCGTCGGGATAGAGCAATTCCGCCCCGTGCGATCCGGCGAGCACGACGCCGCTTCCGCCGAGGTGGCCCTGCAAATCGTCGAGCGCGCGGCCGCTTACGATGGCGAGGCGTCCCTCGAATCGCCCGGCCAGACGGCCGAGCAAAGGCCTCAGCCCCGAAGGCACGTCGATGGCGTCCGGAACCTCGGCCAGCTCCACCAGGGTCCCGTCGAAATCGAGGAAAAGAGCGGTTCCGCCGGAGATGGAAAGCGGCGGCGGCCGGCGGATTTCGGTCATGTCGAAGCCGTTGGCAAAAATGCCGCGACAAGGCAAGCTATCCAGCGATTCTGTCGAAAGTACGACGCGTAAACTGCTATTATCCAACAAAGATAGTTTCCGCGAACGGGCTTGCGCATCGTTTCATTTGCGTTATGCAAGTGGCTCGGGCGGAACAGGGGGGGAAGTCCAATGGGTACACCGTTTATGGGTGAACTGCGTCTGGTTTCGTTCAACCTGGCGCCGCAGGGCTGGGCTTTCGCCAACGGCCAGCTACTGCCGATCAATCAAAACCAGGCGCTCTTCGCACTGCTGGGCACGACCTACGGCGGCAATGGGCAGACCAATTTCGCTCTGCCCGATCTTCGCGGCCGTGTGCCGATCCATCGCGGCTCGACGTTCACCCAGGGCCAGAAGGTCGGCGAGGAAGCGCACACGCTCACTTTGCAGGAAATGCCGACTCATATCCATTTCCAGCAGGCGGTGACCGATAATGGCGACATCGACCTCGCGTCGGGCGCCAACCTCGCGTCGTTCAACAATGGCTATCGGGGCTTCTCGAACGCACAGGCCCTCGCGCCGAGCGCGGTGAGCAATGTCGGCGGAAGCCAGGCGCACAACAACATGCAGCCCTATACGGTGCTGAATGTGATCATTGCCCTTCAGGGCATTTTTCCGTCGCACAATTAAGGGGGGCGAACCATGGGACAACCATTCGTTGGTGAAATCCGTATGTTCGCCGGCAATTTCCCGCCGGCGGGATGGGCCACTTGCAACGGCGCGCCGATTCCGATCTCGGAGAACGACACGCTCTTCACCCTGATCGGAACGACCTACGGCGGCGATGGCCAGGAGACCTTCAACCTTCCCGACCTGCAGGGCCGGACTCCGATGCACGTCGGCAACGGCCACGTCCTCGGCGAGATGGGCGGAACGGAAACCGTGACTCTGACCACTCAGCAGATCCCGGTTCACAGCCATCCGGTCGTCGTCTCCAAGGATCAGGGAACTCAGACCTCGCCGACCACCGAGATCCTCGGCTCGAACCCGACCGTCCAGCTCTACCGGCCGGGCGTCGGCGTCCAGCCGATGAAATCGGACGCGTGCAGCGTCATCGGCGGCAGCCAGCCGCACGAGAACATGCAGCCGTATCTGGTGATCCAGTACATCATTTCCCTGTTCGGGATATTCCCTCACACCTAGGAGTTGGCCGTGACCGATCAATTCGTCGCCGAAATCCGGATCTTCGGCTTCAACTTCGCGCCCACCGGATGGGCCACCTGCGACGGGCAGCTCCTGCCCATCTCGCAGAACACCGCCTTGTTCTCGCTGCTCGGCACCATGTACGGCGGCGACGGCAAATCGACCTTCGCCCTTCCGGACCTGCAGGACAGCGTCGCGCTTTGCTTCGGGCAAGGCGGTGGGCTCAGCGACTACAGCGAGGGTCAGCAGAGCGGGTCGCAATACGTGACCCTGATCGAATCGGAGATACCCGCGCACAACCATAACATCCTGGCGCAGGCGACTCCGGCGACTCTGGGCACCGGAACGGCGAACTCCGTCTTCGCCCGGTCTGTGGGCGCCAATGCCTACAAGGTCGCGAATGCGAACACTCAGCTTGCGCCGCAGGCGCTGGCGCCGGCCGGGGGCTCGCTCCCGCACAACAACATGATGCCGTCGCTGACGCTGCTTTACTGCATCGCGCTTCAGGGAATTTTCCCGCCGCGTAACTAAATATAACATCTGGGGGGCCCCAAAATGACCAGGGAGATTTCATCCCTTATGTCCCGTCGCAAGTTGCTGGCGGGAGTGGGCTTCGGCGTCGCAGCAGTGGGGGCTCTCGCGACGCCGGCCTTGCAACTGAGCTGGACTCGCAAACCGGGCGCGAAGGCCAGCTGGTGGGATCGGCAGTTCGGGTCGCTCGACCGCGCCGGACTCGACGAATGGAGCCGCCAGGTCGGCGCTTCCTTCACCCTCGCCGGCGGCGCTGCCCGACTGGCCGAGGTGATCCCGATGGCATCGTCGGGACGGCGTCCGTCCGGGCTTCGCGACCGGGCGTTCAAGCTGGTCTTCGAATCGGCCGGCGCGGCGCTTCCCGCGGGCGACCGGATGCTCGACGTCGTCCACGCCGGCGGCGCCAGCATGAAGATCTTCTTCAGCGCGTCTGCAGACACGCTGAGAGGCAATCGCCTCCAGGCGATCTTCAACTGAGCTGATGCCGCCGCCGCTTCGCGCAGCCCTCGGGCTGGGTATCTCCTATCGGCCGATGAACGATGCCGATCTGCCCTGGCTGGCGGAGCTTTATGCTTCGACCCGGGCCGAGGAGGTGGCCCAGACCGGGTGGCCGCTCGAGATGCAGCACCAGTTCCTCGCCCAGCAGTTCGACGCCCAGCATCGCCACTACCAGCGTTTCTATCCCGAAGCCGAATGGCTCGTGATCGAGCGCGGCCGCGAGCCGATCGGCCGCCTCTACATCGAGGAATGGGAAACCCAGATCCGGATCATCGACATCTCGCTCGGCCCCCAGAGCCGAAGCCTGGGCATTGGCGGCGCCATCTTCCGGGACGTGTTCGACATGGCCCGGGCGCATGGCGGGAAGAAGGTCTCTATCCACGTCGAGAAGAACAACCGCGCCCGCCATCTCTATGTCCGGCTCGGCTTCGAGCTCGTCGCCGACGAGGGCGTCTACGATCTGATGGAATGGTATCCTGAGGGCTCGCCTAGAGCCTAGTTGAAGACCGCTTCGTAGGTCGTCCCCGACTCGTCCTGGACGATCGGCACGATGAACAGCTCGAACGCCTTCCCTTCCCCGCTCAGCGAATAGGTCCCCTGCGGCAGGAGGGGCTCCGCGGGGCCGAGCCAGTGGAGGGCGAAGGACGAGCCGTTCGGGCGAATCGTGGGCCCCGGCAGTGGAAGCGCGCGCTTCAAGGTCAAAGTCAGCGGCCCCTCGTCGGTTTCGACCTGGAATGACTCGCCGACCGAACGGGCGAAATCGTCGAGGCTGGGATCGTCCATGCGAGCGACCCTAATCGAGGGTTTCGCGGGGGTCGAGGCCCCAGAAATGCTCGACCTTCATATAGCCTTCCCGCTCGCCGACATCGAACCGGCACCAGCCGCCCGAGCATTTCGACAGGCGCCCGACGACTCCCGGCTCGGCGAGGTAGCGGACCGGCGCGTCGTCGGCCGGCTTCTCGCGCATCGGCCGCGGCTGGTCCCCGGTGACGAGGCCGGTCCGCGTGTCGCTGAGCAGCCTCTGCAGCATCCAGCCCGTGGTTCCGTCCTTGTCCCTCACCTTTCGCCAATCGGGGTAGGTCTCGACGACCCGGACGGGCAGATCGGCGCGGACGTAGAGCCAGACCGCGGGATAGTTGCGACCCGGGCCGGTGCGCATCATCGCCTTGCCGGCGCTGATCGAAGCCCAATAGGGCGTTGGCCGTTCCTGCTGCGCCCGGGCCGGCCCGATCGCCAGGCCCAGCGCCAGAACGGCGGCCAGAATGACTTTCCTCGCCATCTCGCGGCCTCCTTCTGCCGTCTCTTAGGCAGGAGCGGGGCCCGCCTTCAATGGCCATCTGCCTTGACGCCTCCCCTCCCCCTTCCCCATCCGGGACGGATGAAGGTGATCGTCACCCGCCGCCTGCCCGAAAGCGTCGAGGCGAAGCTCGCCGCCCGCTTCGACGCCGAGCTCAATCCCGGCGACGAAGCGTTCGGCCCGGAGCGGTTGTCGGAGGCGATGGCGCGCTGCGAGGTGCTGGCGCCCTCGGTTCGCGATCGGGTGGACTCCGCCGTCATCGGCAGCGCCGGGCCGCGCCTCAAGCTGATCGCCAATTTCGGCGCCGGCACCGACAATATCGACCTCGAGGCGGCGCGGGCCCGCGGCATCGCCGTCACCAACACGCCGGGCGCTCTCACCGAGGATACGGCCGATCTCGCCATGGCCCTGATCTTGATGGCCCTTCGGCGTCTCGGCGACGGCGAGCGGACTCTTCGCGCCGGCCGCTGGCGCGGCTGGGGGCCGACCGACCAGCTCGGCCGCGGGCTCGGGGGCAAGGCGCTCGGGATCGTCGGCCTGGGCCGGATCGGCAGCGCCCTGGCCCGGCGCGCCCGCGCCTTCGGAATGATCGTCCACTATCACAACCGGCGCCCGGTCACGGGCGAGACGGCGCATTATTGGCCGGAGCTCGACGCGATGCTGGCCGAGATGGACGTGATCAGCCTCAATGCCCCCTACGGTCCGGAGACCCATCACCTGATCGACCGGCGGCGGCTGGCGCTGATCCGGCCCGACGCCTGGCTGGTCAATACGGCCCGCGGCGGCCTGGTCGACGAGGAAGCGCTGATCGAGGCTCTGGCCGCCGGGCGGATCGCCGGAGCGGGCCTCGACGTCTATCCGGACGAGCCAAACGTCGATCCGCGGCTGCTCGGCCTGCCCAATGTCGTCCTGCTCCCGCATCTGGGCTCGGCGACGCTCGAGAGCCGAACCGCGATGGGCGAGAAGATGCTCGCCAACATCATCGCCTTCGCCGAGGGCCGGGAATTGCCCGACCGCGTCGCCTGACGTTTAGTCTCCGGTCAGGATCCGATCGACCAGCTGCTTCACCGTCGGAACGAACCCGTTCGAATAGAAGGGATCCTTCTTGAACCGGAAGGCGGCGTGGCCGGCGAACATGAGATTGTGGTCGACCGGACCGCCATGGGCGATGTCCTGGAGAGTCTTCTGGATGCAGAAGCTGCGCGGGTCGGCGAGCCGCCCGGTCGTGTTCTTCTCATTGTCCGCCCAGGAGGAGAAGGCGCATTGGCTGAGGCAGCCCATGCAATCGGCCTGGTCCCGGCGGATCTGCACCTTGTCCTCGGGGGTGACGAAGATCAGCGTCTCGTCGGGCGTCTTGAGCGCCTCGGTATAGCCCTGGGCGAACCATTCGCGGGCGTGGAGCAGATCGCCGCGGGTCACCCAGTAATTCTTCTTGCCGCCGACGCCGACGTCGAGCTGGAAGCAATGATCGCCCAGCTCCTCCTTGGTGAAGGCGATCTGGCGGTGCGAGCGCGCCTCGAGGCTTCTCAGGAACGGGTTGCGCACCGCCGAGCTGTAGAAGCCGGTCGGCGAGAAGCGATGGAGGAGGACGTCGCCGTCTTCGAGCGTCATCAGCCGCTGCTTCCACGCCTCGGGGATCGGGCTTTCCTTGGTGAGCAAAGGCCGGGTTCCGAACTGGAAGACGATCTGGCCCAGCTCGGGGTTGTCGATCCAATTCTCCCATTCCTTCAGGTTCCAGACCCCGCCGGCCATGACGATCGGAACCGTGTCGGGAATGCCGCCCTCGCGCATCGTCTCCCGGAGCTCCTTGACCCGCGGATAGGGATCCTGGGGCTTCAGCGGATCCTCGGCGTTGGAGAGGCCGTTATGCCCCCCCGCGAGCCAGGGGTCCTCGTAGACGACGGCGGCGAGCCACTCGGCCGCCTTGGAGTAAGCCCGCTTCCAGAGCGCCCTGAAGGCTCGGCCCGAGCTGATGATCGGGAGATAATTCACTCCATAGGAGGCGGCGATCTCGGACAATTTGTAGGGCATTCCGGCGCCGCACGTGACTCCGGTGACGAGGCCCTTGGTCCGCTCCAGCACGCCTTGGAGGACTCGCTGGGCGCCGCCCATCTCCCAAAGCACGTTGATGTTGATCGCGCCCTTGCCGCCGGCGATCTCGTAGGCGCGCTGGACCTGCGCGACGGCGCCGTCGATCGCATATTGGACCAGCTCCTCGTGCCGCTCGCGGCGGGTGAGGGCGTGATAGATCTGCGGGATGATCTTGCCTTCGGGATCGTAGCTGTCGGCGTTGACCGCCGAGACGGTGCCGATTCCCCCCGCCGCCGCCCAGGCCCCCGAGCTGGCGTGGTTGGTCGCCGAAACACCCTTGCCGCCCTCGACCAGCGGCCACACTTCGCGCCCACCGTAGAGGATCGGCTTCAAACCCTTGAACACATGTCTCTCCGAAAAACCGAGAGCGCCTATACCGCCACTCTCCACCAAAAGCGCCAAAAATCATGTCGGGTGCGATGTGAACGCTCCAGGCCGCCCGATCGCCTCACCATAGAGGCGGGCGTAGCGGGCGATCATCCCCGCCTCGTCATATTCGCCCGCCGCGCGCTCGCGGTTGGCGCGGCCGATCGCGCGCCTGAGATCGGGCCGCTCGGCGAGGCTGTCGAGCGCGGCGGCGAAGGCGGCCTCGTCGTCGGGATCGACGATGAGCGGCCGGTTATCGGGCGCGACCATCTGCGGCACGTCGCCCACCGCCGTCGCCACTGCCGGAAGCCCGGCCGCCATCGCCTCGACGAGCGAGATGGGGAATTGCTCTGAATCGGAGGACAAAGCGAAGATGTCGAATCGCCCGATCCAGCCGGCCGGATCGGCGAGGAAGCCCGGCATCAGCAGCCGCTCGCCGACGCCCAGCCGCCGCGCCTCGGCGGCGATTCGCTCGCTTTCGGGCCCCGTGCCGACGATGACGAGGCGGGCGTCGCCTGACGTCATGGCGGCGAAGGCGCGGACGAGGCGCGGCAGGTTCTTGACCGCGCGAAGGCCGGCGACGGTGCCGATCACGACTTCCCCGGGGCGTTTCTCGAGGCCCGCTATCGCCCGGCTCGGCACCGCCGAGTAGCGGGCGACGGCGATCCCGTTGGGGATCCGCTCGACCTTTTCGGAAGGCTGCCCCCAGGCCCGTCGGGCGATCGTCTCGAGCTGCACCGACGGGACCACGAGCCGGTGCGCCGCCCCCAGGCCGAGCCGGCGATAGAGATTGCGCCGGGTCTTGAGCTCGGCGGATTCGTCCTCGTTGAAGCCGTCCTCGTGATGGACGAGCGGCGGGCCGCCGAACAGGTGGCGCGCCATCACCGCGTCGAACGCGCCCCAATTGTAGGTGAGGACGAGGTCGAAGCGCCGCATGTAGCGCGACAGGCGGAACAGCCTGCCGAGGCCCGGCCGCCCCGAGAGCGGCGGCGCATCGTCGGGAAAGCCGGCCACGACGCCCGGCGCGAGCGCGTCGCGGGCGGACAGCGCCCCGGGCGAGGCGGAGACGATCTCATGCACCGCCGCCGGGCCGAAGGCGTTCATCAGGCGCACCGCCCGAGCCTCCTTGCCGCCGAGCGCGAAGGTGGAATGGGCGTGGAGGATTCGGACCGGCCCGTTCATCCCGCCGACCATGGCAGCCGCCGCCGCCGCAGGAAAGCGGACCTTGCTATTTCAGCTTTTCGGCGAAGAAGCCGAGCACCTTGCGAAGCGCGTCTCCGGTCGGCTCGCCGGCCTCGTCGATCAGCTCGCTGGTGAAGACGCTGTGCGGCTTGTTGTTGGGGTTGTCGCGGCGCGAGGCCGCCGAGGCATCGGGAAGCGATTGGCCGTCGAAGGCCGGGCCGAGCTCCTTCTCCAGCGTCTCGAACCGGGCGCGGCGACAAAGCTCATCCCCCTCGAAGCGAAAGCCCAGGACCTTGAATCCGTCGGCGCGGTGACGTTGCCGGATGTTCTCGAGGGCCTCGGGCGACGCATGCACGGCCGCCTCGATCCCATCGTTGCGGAACAGGGAGTAGGGCAGCGAGGGCTCGGCGAGCACAGGCGCGACGACATTCGCATCGAGCGCCATGGTGAGAGCGAAATTGCCGGTGATGCACATTCCGATGACGCCGACCCCGCGGCCGGGAATCTCGCTGAAAACCTGGGCCGCCAGCCCTCGAAGCCAGTCGGTGACCGGGCTGGGATGATCCTTGGCGAGCAGTTCGAACTCTCGATGGATGCAAAGCCTGATGAATTGGGTGGCGAAAGCGAGCCTGGTGGGCTCGGCGCCGGGGGTTCCGAACAGCGATGGCATGAAGACCGTGAATCCGTCGTCGGCGACCCGGCGGCCGAATTTCGCCACCGCGGGCGTGATCCCGGGCATTTCGTGGATCACGATGACCGGCGGTCCGCTCCCCTTGCGGTAGACCTTGTGGGTCCATTTTCCGTGGGTGAAGGGGAAATTCGTGAAGTCTTTCAGCGGGTCCACCTGAGCGCCCCTCCACCGTCGCCGAGGGCCGCCAGTGTAGGGCGCGCCGGGTGAGGGCGCAAACCCCTGCTTATTCGGCGGCGACCCGAAGCGGCTCGGCCGCCGACAGCAAGCGGTCGAAGGCGTCGGCATAGCAGCCATATTCCGCGACATGCCGCCGCCAGTAGGAGACCGGCTCGGGCGACCTTGCCGAGGGCACCGGAACGGGCGGGATCGAGCGCGGGCGGGCGGTCGGCCGGTCGACCACCATCTGGTGGAACCATTCCCCGACATAGAGGCCGTCGAAGCGGTGGACCCGCGAACCGACGACCCGCCCGAGCGGCATCCCGTCGAGGCCGAAGATCGTGGTTTCGAACAGGAAGCCGCGCGGCTCTCCCGCGTTGCTGTAGACATACATCGTCATCGACGCCGGCCCCTCTTGCCCTGCCGCTTCGCGGCCTTACCCTTGGGCGAATTTTTCTCCGCGGCGGCTCGACCTTCAAGCTCGTACAAACGCGTAGTTAACCCCTCATCCCGTAAACGGGTACGGATGAAGCTGATCGTGATGAAGAAGGGTGGCGAGCCCGGCGAGGTCGCGATCAATCCCGACCGAGTCACCCATGTCCGCGCCGCCTCGGGCCCGTTCACGGACATCTATTTCGGCGAGCACCGGGTTGCCGTCGAAGGCAGCTTCGCGCAGGTCGTCGCCCGCCTCAGCGGCGCGGCCGAAGCCGCCGCCGAAGCCGCCCCGAGCAAGAACTGGTTCCCGGCCCGCTAGAGGAAGAAGTCGTTCTGGCTGAGCGGGGTCTGGCCCTGAAGGGTCAGGGCGATGACGAGGTCGGCGGTGCCGTTGCCGTCAGTGTCGCCCTCGACGAACCATGTCCCGTTCTGCTCATAGGCGCGAAGCTCGCCCGCCGAAGCTGCGCCGGTGCCCCCGAAGGCATTTGAGCCGATCCAGTAGAAGTCCTGGTTGCCGGCGGCGAGCGTGTTCGCGTCCATCCGGGTCAGCTCGATCTTGTCGGTCCCAGGCGTGAAGTCGAGGATGTGGTCCATCGAGCTCGCCGTCGACTCTCCCGACTTCTGGTAGCGGAAGGTGTCGGCCCCGCCGCCGCCGGTGATGGTGTCCGCGCCCAAATTGCCGTGGATGAGATCCGCCTGGCCGCCGCCCTTGATCGTGTCGTCCGACGCGCCCGCGAAGATCCTCAGGAAGCCGTCGGTCTCGAGGCTGCCGTCGACCACCATCGTCTCGTAGGACTGGAGAAGCGTGCCGTTGATCGTGAGCTCGACGCCCGCGGCGAGATTGGCGTCGGCGAGCTTGATCGAATAATCGAACTCGCTCGGCCCGCCCCTCGCGTAGCGCGTGTCGGTCGCCGAAGTGAGGGTGATGCTCTCGATGCTGTTGAACTGGCCGGCATAGCCCGGGGCGTTGAAGTCGATCGTGTAATCGCCGCGGAAATAGACGCTGTCGTAGCCGGCGCCGCCATTGACCGTATCGCCCGGGGCGAACTGGAGCTTCTCGGCGAAGAAGAAGATGTCGTTGCCGAGGCCGCCCAACAAAGTATCGACACCGCGGCCGCCATAGATGACGAAGCTGGCATCGGTCTCCGCCCGGCCATCGAACGTGAAGTCCTCGCCCGGGAGCAGTGAGCCGGCATTGACCCGGACCTGAAGCCCCGCCGCGAAGTTCGCGTCGTTGGTGGTGATGACATAATCGTAGAGCTCGGTCCCCGAGGCGCCGACACTGGTGTTGGTGCCGGCGAGGATCGACAGGTTCTCGATGTTGGTGACGTTGGGGCTGAGGGTGAGGCCACCCGCATAATTGCCCTGGATGATCAAGGTGTCGATGTTGGCCCCGCCGTCGATCACGTCGGCCGAGGTCAGGGCCGCGCCGATGAAGATGAGGTCGTCGCCGGCCCCGCCATGGACGATGTCGTCGCCGCCGCTGAACACCCGGATGACGTCCGCGCCGGCGCCGCCGTCGATGGTGTCGTTTCCGGTCGAGGCGGTGATGGTGTTGGCGCCCGAATTGCCGGTCAGGCTCTGGCCCGCCGCGCTGGTCCCGGTCAGGTTCTCGACGTTGGGAAGGCCCGCGAGGCTGAAGGCGGCGAGCGAGGTGCGAACCTCGTCGGTTCCTTCGCCGGCATTTTCGTTCACCGTATCGCCGATATTGTCGACGATGTAGATGTCGTTGCCGGCGCCGCCGGTCATCGAATCGGCGCCGAGGCCGCCGTCGATGACGTTGTTGCCGCCATTGCCGGTGAGCGACTGGTCGACATTGCCGAGGCCGGTCAGGTTCTCGACATTGGCCAGAGCCGCGATGCTGTAGGCCGCAAGCGCGGTGCGGATCTCGTCCGTGCCCCCGCCCGGAAGCTCGATCACCGAATCGCCGAGGCTGTCGACGATGAAGATGTCGTTGCCCGCGCCGCCGTCGAGCAGGTCGTTGCCGGTGCCGCCGTCGAGGACGTCGTTGCCGCCATTGCCGTGAAGCTCGTCGTCGCCCGAGCCGCCGCTGAGGATGTCCGCCCCGTTCGCGCCCCAGGCATGATCGTCGCCGCCGCGGCCGTCGAAGCTGAACGCGCCGGTGACCCCGTAGGCAGCCGCGATGTCGCCGCTGAACGCCTCGTTATAGTCGGTGCCGAGGACGTTGTGCGTGAGGTTGGTCGGAACGATCTGGACGGGCCGCTCGGCGCCGCTGTTCGTGATCGTGTTGCCGCTGATGTAGCTGTTGAGATCGACCGTATCCGGTCCCGACGGGAACAGGTTGAGCGAGCCGCCATAGATTCCGTCGAAGACGTTGTCGTCGATCGTGACGTGCGTGGTCTCCGAGTTGATCCCGTTGCCCATTCCGGTGGCGGGGCCGCCGTCGCCCTGGAAGACGTTGTCGTGGATCGAGCCCGACGTGTCGCCTCCGGAGACGTAGATGCCGATCGAATAGCCGGCGAGCACGTTGCTGGCGATGTCGAGGCCGGTGACGCTCCCGGTGATGATCGCGGTGAAGCCGCTTCCGTTCAGCACCGAATTGGCGAGGCTGAAATTGTTCGCCTTGACCTCGACGGCGGTGTTGCCGAGCGAGCCGGGCGCGTCGCCGATGATCTTGACTCCGTCGATCGTCACGCCAGCGGCGTTGATCGTGATCTGGCCGTCGATGACCGCTTCCCCGCCCCGGGCGCCGTCGCCGGCGATGCCGTGGTTCGGGCCGAGGATGGTGACGTCCTTGTTGACGTTGACGTCCTCGACATAGGTGCCCGACGCGATGATGATCGTGTCGCCGTCCGAAGCCGCGTCGATGGCCGCCTGGATCGTCGAATAGCCGCCATTGCCGACCAGCAGGGTCTTTCCGGCCGCATTGTCGTCGACGATCTCGATTCCGCTCAGCGTATCCGTGCCGCCGGAGTCGGTGACGGTCCAGCCGGTCGCCGTCTGGGTGATCGTCGCCGGCGCGGTGTAGATGGCCGTGTCGATTCCGCTTCCGCCGTCGAGAGTGTCGCTGCCGCCGTTTCCGGTCAGCGTGTCGTCGCCGCCGAGGCCGGTCAGATTGTCGTTGGCCGAGCCCCCCGCGATGAAATCGTGGGCGTCGGTGCCGTCGACGTCATGAGCGGTCGCCAGATTTGCGGCGGGCTGGAAGAAGAGTCCGGTGGCGGTGTTGTTGGTGCCGTCGATATGGGTGACGTCATTGTCCTCGATGAGGATCCCGTTCGGCGTGATCTGGCCGGTGACGTCGATGCCCTCGTCGACATAGGAGATGGTGTTGCCGCTGACTTCCCCACCGCTGTTCGGTGCGTTGTTCGGCGCCCCCGACTGGAAGATCCAGATTCCGACCACTTTCGCGGCCGTGCTTTCGTCATTGGTCCCGGTGATGACGTTGTCGGTGATGTCGAGTCCGGTGTTGGCGAAGGAGAGGATCCCGCCTGAATAGGCGTTGGCCGGTCCCATATAGCCGATGTCGGTGATCGTATTGCCCGAGATGGTGCCGGTCGAGTTGAGGACCTGGATGCCGTTCTGGGCGATGACCGGCTGGGCGCCGCCGCCGGTGATCGTGACTCCGGTGACGTTGAGGTCGGCGCGGTTGAAGACGGTCGCGTTCTTCTGGAAGTCGGTGATCGAGCCGCCGGTCATGGTGAAGGCCATGAGCGTGTCGTTGTCGGCGCCGACGCCTACTCCGCGCTGTACGCCGTCGACGATCGGGTGGCCGCCCACGGTGGTGCCCGCCTGGTAGGGATCGCGGACTCCGGTGACGTCGACATGGTCGAGCGTGCCCGAGCTGTTGCGGTAGAAGACGCCGTAGAAATTGGCCTGGCCGGCGCCTGAGCCCTCGTCGGTGGTGTTGCCCACGCCGTGGCCGTCGACGTCGATATGGTCGAGGGTGACGTTGCTGCTGTTCTTGACGGTGAAGACGGCGTTGATCTCGCGATCGCTCGACGAGCGCGCCGTCTCGTGGATGTCGGCGGGCGCCTGGATGGTCACCTGCGCGCCGTTGGCGGCCATGATCTTCAGATTGTCGAGATTGTCGACGACGACCTGTTCGATGTAGGTGCCGGCCGCGACGATGATGGTGTCGCCGTCATGCGCCGCGTCGACCGCCGCCTGGATGGTGGTGAAGCCGCCCGAGCCGACCAGCAGGGTGTTCGGGCCAGTGGCCTGGACGATCTCGACATTGGTTAAGGTGTCGGTGCCGTCGGAAGACGTGACGGTCCAGCCGCCGCTGCCGTTGGGCGTATAGACGGCGCCGGTGCCGACGATCGCGGTGTCGATCCCCGACCCGCCGTCGATGCTGTCGTTGCCCGAACCGCCGTTCAGCGTGTCGTTGCCGGCGCCGCCGTCGAGCGTGTCGTTGTCGGCGCCGCCGTTCAGGATGTCGTCGCCGGCGCGGCCGAACAGGAAGTCGTCGCCCGCGGCGCCGTTCAGGGTGTCGCTGTCGGCATCGCCGAGGTGGCCGGGGCGGTTGTTGGCGTCGATATAATCGGCGGTCGAGGTGCCGGTCAGGGTGTCGTTGCCCGAGCCGCCGAGGATCACGACGAGGTCGTTGGGATTGCCTACCGGAGTCAGCGCGTCGATGGCGGTTTCCGCATTGAAGGTCACGTCGGTGCCCAGATTGCGGAAGCTGAAATCGTCGCCGACGTTGGTGACGTCGTTGTCGGAGACGGTAAGGCCGTCGCTGTCGATTCCGACCGCGATGAAGGTACCGAGGTTGTTGAGCGTGTTGTCCGACACGTTCGCCGTCGAATCCCCGGACATGTCGAGGTTGAGCCCGCTGCGGGTCCATTCGATCGTGTTGCCGGTGACGACGAGGTCCACCCCGCCGCCGTCGAACCAGATGGCCCGGCCCCAGGAGGCGGTGGCGAACTGACCGTGCGACGTGCCGGAGATGAGATTGTCGGTGATCGTGATCAGGCCGTCGGAGATGACCTGCGCCGAGATGGCACGGTCGTCGACGCCGTTGGCGCCGCCGGCGAGGGTGGACCAGAAGATCGAATCGGTGACGAGATGGCCGGTGGCGCCGCCGCCGGTCTGGAACTGGAGCGTCGGATTGGACGGACCGCCGCTGGTGGTCGAGCCGTCGTTGAGGAAGCGAAGCCCGTTCAGAGTCACATTGTCGGTCGCCGTGACATGCGCGTGGCCGATGATCGTGGTCTCGCCCGCGCCGCCGGCGGCGTCGCGGCCGCCGACTGCGACGTTCTTCTGCGCGCCCACGATGGTCACCCCGACGCCGATCGTCAGATCCTCGTCATATGTGCCCGCCGCGACCACGATCGTGTAATCGTCGTGGGCCGCGTTTATGGCCGCCTGGATGGTGCCGTAGGTCGCGACGAGGTTGTTCGAGCTGTCGAACAGCTGAACGGGCTGACCGAGATCGAGCGCGTTCCCGTTGAACTGCAGCTTCTCGATGCTGGTCAGGGTATCCGAGCCCTCGTCGCCATCGCCGGCATTGTTGTCGACGACGGAGCTGAAGCCGATGACCCGGCCGCTGCCGTCCGTGACGACGCCGATGTCGTAATCGCCGCGCACGCCCGCATAGACGGCGGTGTCGGTGTCGTTGCCGCCGGCGAGGTTGTCGTCGCCGCCATTGCCCTTGAACGTGTCGTTGCCGCCGAGGCCGGAAAGCGTGTCGTCCCCGGCACCGCCGAAGAGGAGGTCGTCGCCTTCGGAGCCGTCGACGTCATAGGACGTGGCGAAGCTCGGGGTGGGCTCGAAATCGACTCCGACCGAATCCGGATTGCCGGTGTCGATGTGGGTGATGTCGTTGGTTTCGATGAGGATCCCGTCGGGCGTCACGTCGCCGTAGACGCCGATCCCGACATCCACATAGGAGATGTCGTTGCCGCTGATCTCGCCGCCGCTGCTCGGCCCGCCCGACTGATCGACATAGATGCCGTAGAGATTGGCCGCGGTGGAAGTGATGTTGCTGCCGACGATGGTGTTGCCGGTGATGTCGAGATCGGTGTTGCTGAAGCCGAGGACCGCGGCCGAATAGACGCCCGCCCCGGTATAGCCGATGCCGGTGATCGTGTTGCCCGAAATGGTGCCGGTCGAATTGAGCACCTGGATGCCGTTCTGGGCGATCGTCCCGACCGCGCCGCCGCCGGTGATCGTCACTCCGGTGATATCGAGATCGGCATGGTTGAAGACGGTGGCGTTCTTCTGGAAGTCGCTGATCGAGCCGCCGGTCATGGCGAAGGCCATCAGCGTGTCGTTGTCGACGACGACCCCGACCCCGCGCTGGACGCCGCTCAGCTGGCCGCCGATCAGCGGGTCGCGGACATGGGCGATGTCGACGTCGGTCAGGCCGCCCGAGGAATTGCGGTAGAACACGCCGTAGAAGTTCGCCTGGCCCGCACCGCCGCCTTCATCGACGGTGTTGCCGACCCCGGCGCCGTCGATGTCGATTCCGGTCAGCGTGACGTTGGTCGAATTCTTCACGGTGAAAACGGCGTGGATCTCGCGGTCGGACGAGGAACGCGCGGTCTCGATCAGGTCGGCCGGCGCCTGGATCGTCACGGTCGCGCCCGGCGCCGCCTTGATCTTGAGGCCGTTGAGATGGTCGACGACGACCTGCTCGACATAGGTGCCGGAGGCGACGAGGATCGTGTCGCCGGTGTGGGCGGCGTTGACCGCGGCCTGGATCGTGGCGAAGCCGCCCGAGCCGACCAGCAGGGTGTCCGGCCCGGGGCCGGTGTCGACGATCTCGACGTTGACGAGCGTATCGGTGCCCTCGAGCGCCGTCGTCATCGTCCAGTGGGTACCGTCGAAGGTGTAGGTCGCAGCCCCGACCGCCACGGCGGTGTCGATGCCGGCGCCGCCGTCGATCGTGTCGTTGCCGGTGCCGCCGCGAACGCGATCGTCGCCGCCGCGCCC
Source organism: Allosphingosinicella sp. (assembly GCA_045811485.1). Classification (GTDB taxonomy): domain Bacteria; phylum Pseudomonadota; class Alphaproteobacteria; order Sphingomonadales; family Sphingomonadaceae; genus Allosphingosinicella. Next base: position 132,815 of record JBJMTX010000003.1, on the reverse strand, counting down.
GAAGACGATGTCGTCCCCGCCGCCGCCGAAGATCATGTCGGCATCGGCCGCGTTCGGGTTCACCGGATTGTTGTTGGCGTCGATATAATCCGCGTGGGACGTGCCGGTGATATTGTCGTCGCCAGAGCCGCCGAGGATGACGATGAGGTCGTTGCCATCGCCGACCGGAGTCAGGACGTCGACCGCGGTGCTGGCGTCGAAGGTGACGCTCTCGGTCAGGTTGCGGAAGTTGAAGTCGTCGCCGACATTCTGGAAGTCGTTGCCGAACGAGGTGAAGCTGTCTTCGGTCGTCGCGATCGAGAAGGCGGTGCCGAGGTTGCGCAGCGTATTGTCGTTGATGAGCGAGAAGGATCCGCCGGCGCCGTCGATGACCATCGCGGTCCGGCTCCACTCGAAGATGTTGCTCGAGGCGTTGAGCGTGGCGCCGCCGCCGTCGAACCAGATGTCCTGACCCCAGGACGCGGTGCCGAACTGGCCGTGCGAGGCGCCCGAGAAGAGGTTGCCGGTGAAGTTGAGCGAGCCGTCGGGAATCGTCGGCGCCGAGACGGCGCGGTCGGCGACCCCGTTTGCCCCGCCGGCGACGTCCGACCAGAAGATCGAGTTGCTGACGAGGTGGCCGCTGCTTCCGCCGCCGGTGAGGAACTGAAGAGTCGGGTTCGAGGGTCCGCCGCCGGTCGTGGTCGCGTCGTTGAGGAAGCGAAGGCCGGTGAGCGTGACATTGTCCTCCGCCGTGACCTTGGCGTGGCCGACGTTCGTCGTCTCGCCGACTCCGTTGGCCGCGTCGCGTCCGGTGACCGCGCTGGTGCGGGCGCCGAGGATCTTGACGCCGACCGGAATGATCAGATTCTCGTGATAGACGCCCGCGGCGACGCGGAGCGTGTAATTGTCCTGCGCACTGTCGATCGCGCTCTGGATCGTGTCGTAGGTGCCGACGAGCTGGTTGTTCTGGTCGAACAGCTGGACCGGATCGGTGAGATCGAGCGTCCGGTTGGCGAATTGCAGGACTTCGACGCTGGTGAGCGTGTCCGCGCCTTCGTTGCCGTTGCCGAACTCGTTGTCGGAGACCGCGGTGAAGCTGACGATGCGCCCGCCGGCGCCGGTCTGCATCGTGATCGAGTAATCGCCGCGCGAGCCGTCGTAGGTCGCCGTGTCGGTGCCGCTGCCGCCGCCCAGCAGGTCGTTTCCGGCGCCGCCGTGAAGCGTGTCGTCGCCGATTCCGCCGTCGAGCGTGTCGGCGCCGGTTCCGCCGTCCAGGCTGTCATTGCCGTCGACCCCGGACAGGGTGTCGTTCTCCGACCCGCCGAATATCGTGTCGTTGCCGAGGCCGCCGTTGAGGTTGTCATTGCCGGCGCCGCCGTCGAGCATGTCGTTGCCGAGATTGCCGGTCAGCGTGTCCGCGCCGGCGTCGCCGAACAGCGAGTCGTTGTCGTCGCCGCCGGAGAGATTGTCGGTGCCGTTGCCGCCGTGGATCGTGTCGTCGCCGGCCGCGCCGACCAGCAGGTCGTTGTCGTCGCCGCCGCTCAGGACGTCGTTGCCGCCATTGCCGTATATCTCGTCATTGCCGGAGCCGCCCGTCAGCGTGTCGCCCAGCGATCCGCCGAAGATATGGTCCGCGCCGCCGCGCCCGTCGAAACTGAACGGCCCGGTGACGCCGTAGGATTCGACGAAGTCGCCGTAGAAGGTTTCGGCAAAGTCGGTGCCGAGGATGTTGTGCGTGTCGTTGGTCGGATAGACCTGCACGGGCCGGTCGATGCCGCTGTTGGTGATCGTGTTGCCGGTGATGTAGCTCTTGAGATCGACCGTGTCGGGGCCGAACGGGAAGATGTTGAGGCTGCCCGAATAGATTCCGTCGAAAACGTTGTTCGCGATGGTGACGTGCGAACTCTCGGTGTTGACTCCGTTGCCGAGGCCGGTGGCGCCGCCGCCGTCGCCCTGGAAGCGGTTGTCGTGAACCGAGCCGGTGACGGTTCCGCCGGCCACGTAGATCCCGATCGAATAGCCGGTGATGAGGTTGTGGCCGATGTCGAGGCCGGTAATCCCGCTCTGGTTGATGATGGCGGTGTAGCCGCTGCCGTCGAGGATCGAGTTGGTGAGGGTGAAATTGTCCGCCTTGACCTCGACCGCGGTGTCGCCGAGCGAGCCGGCGGCCGCGCCGATGAGCTTGAACCCGTCGATCGTCGCCCCTGCGGCGTTGATCGTGACCTGGCCGTCGATCACCGATTCCGAGCCGCGCGTAGCGGTGCCGTCGACGCCGTGATTGCGGGCGGCGAGGAGGGTGACGTCCTTGTTGACGTTGAGGGTCTCGGCATAGACGCCCGCGGCGACGATGATCGTGTCGCCGTTGGAGGCGGCGTCGATCGCCGCCTGGATGGTCGAATAGCCGTCGAGGCCGACGAGCAGGGTCTTGCCCGAGGCGCCGTCGTCGACGATCTCGACGCTGGTGAGGGCATCGGTGCCGCCGGCGTCGGTCACGCTCCAGCTCGTGCCGTTCTCGCTGATCGTCGCCGGGCCCGCATAGGCCGCGGTGTCGGTGCCGCTGCCGCCGTCGAGCGTGTCGTTGCCCGAGTCGCCGCGAAGCGTGTCGTTGCCGCCATTGCCGAACAGCATGTCGTTGCCCGAGCCGCCGGCGAGCGTGTCGCCTTCGCCTGCGCCCCATGCCTTGTCGTCGCCGCCCCGGCCGTCGAAGCTGAAGGCTCCGGTGACCCCGTAGCTGCCGGCCGCGATGTCGCCGCTGAACGCCTCGTTGAAGTCGGTGCCGGTGATGTTGTGGGTGAGGTTGCTCGGCTGGATCTGGACCGGGCGGTCGATGCCGCTGTTGGTGATCGTGTTGCCGGTGATGTAGCTGTTGAGGTCGACCGTGTCCGGTCCGAACGGCACGATATTGAGCGTTCCCGCATAGATGCCGTCGAAGTGGTTGTTCGCGATCGCGACGTGCGAGCTTTCCGAATTGACTCCGTTGCCGAGGCCGGTGGCCGGGCCGCCGTCGCCCTGGAAGAGGTTGTCGTGGATCGAGCCGGTGGTGGTGCCGCCGCCGACATAGGCGCCGATCGAATAGCCGCTGATCCGGTTGTGGCCGACGTCGAGGCCGGTCGTCCCGGCGAAGACGAGGATCGCGGTGTCGCCGTCGCCGGCGAGGATCGAGTTGAGCAGCGCGAAGTTGCTCGCCTGCACCTCGACGGCGGTGTTGCCGTAGGATCCGGGGGCGTCGCCGATCAGCTTGAAGCCGTCGAGGGTCGCGCCGGCGGCGGTGACGATGATCTGGCCGTCGATGACGGATTCCGCCCCTCGAGCCGCCGTCGCGTCGATGCCGTGATTGTTGGCGCCGAGGATGGTGACGTCCTTGTTGACGGCGAGATTCTCGGTCCAGGTGCCGGAGGCGACGATGATGGTGTCGCCGTTGTTGGACGCATTGATCGCGTCCTGGATGGTCGCGTAGCCGCCATGGCCGACGAGGCGGATCACGCCTGAAGCGCTGTCGTTGACGATCTCGACGTTCGCCAGCGTGTCGGTGCCTTCGGTGGCCGTCGTGACCGTCCAGCCCGTGGCGGTCTCGGCGATCGTCGCGACGCCGTCATAGGAGGAGGTGTCGATGCCGCTGCCGCCGTCGAAAATGTCGTTGCCGCTGCCGCCGTACATGGAATCGTTGCCGCCGAGGCCGTGGAAGGTGGAATCGTCGCCCGATCCGGCGACGAACTCGGACCCGAAGAAGCCGTCCGCATATTCGGTGCCGGTGACGTCCTGGCCGCCGGGCGTTCCGTCGCCATAAGCGAAGATACCGACCGCGCGGCTGCCGGTGCCGGTGAACGTGTTGTTCGTTCCGACGAAGTTGCGCATGTCCTCGACCGACAGATAGGTGCCGTAGCCGATGTGCGAGCCGACGCTGTTGGCGAAGCTGTTATTGTCGATGAAGGAGCCCGCGGCCCAGCCGTCGCCGAGCAGGTCGTTGCCGTTGCCGGTGAAGCTGTTGCCGGTGGCGGTGAAGCCGGTGGTCGGGTTGAAATAGGTGCCCGCGTCCCATTCGGTGACGAGGCTGTTGCTGAGGACGAGGCCGGTGACTCCGCCATTGTAGGTGGTCTGGATGCCGTAGCCGTTGCCCGGACCGTCGAGGATGAGGTTGGTCAGGGTCGCGTTGTCGTTGTTGACGAAGATCGCGGTGATGTCCTGCCCATAAAGCGGAGCGCCGGTGATCTTCAGCCCGTTGAGCGTGACTCCGTCGGCGACGATCGAGAACAGGCCGTTGACGACCGCTTCGGCGCCCCGCGCGCCGTTGCCGGCGACGCCGGCGTTCGGGCCGTCGATGGTGACGTCCTTGTTGACCGTCACATTCTCGTTATAGGTTCCGGCCGCGGCCGAGATCCGGTAGCCGTCCGAGGAAGCGTCGACCGCCGCCTGGATGGTGCTGAACGTGCCGACGAGGTTGCCGCCGCCGTCGAACAGCTGCACCGGCTGGCCGAGATCGAGGGTCGAGTCCGCGAACTGGAGCTTCTCGATGCTGGTGAGGGCATCGGTGCCCGAGTCGCCATTGCTGGAGTCGGTATCGTCCACCGAGCTGAATCCGATGACGTGCCCGCTGGAATCGGTCACCATCGTGATCGCGTAGCCGCTGCGCGCGCCGACATAGGTAGCGGTATCGGTGCCGCCGCCGCCGTCCAGAGTGTCGTCGCCATCGCCTCCGGCAAGGCGGTTCGCGCCGGCATCGCCGGTCAGGGTGTCGCCGAAGGCCGAGCCGGTCAGATTCTCGATCCCGCTGAGGGTATCGGAGCCTGAGCCACCCGTATTCTGCGGACCGGCGACAGACAGGTTCACCGTCACAGCCGAGGTCGCATCGTTGTAGTTGGCCGTGTCGCTGCCGGCCCCGCCGATCAAAGTGTCGTTGCCGGCCCCGCCGATCAGGAGGTCGTCGCCGTTGCCGCCGTCGAGCGTGTCGGTGCCGGCCAGGCCGATCAGGACGTCGTTGCCGTCGCCGCCGCTGAGAACGTCGTTGCCGGTGGCGCCGGTGAGCGTCTCGTCCAGGCTTCCGATGCCCGTCAGCGTCAAATTGCCGATGAAGCCGTCGAAGTTGAAGGCCGTGAACCCGCCCGTATAGCCGTTACTGATCGCGAAGATGGTCACGAAGCTGTTCGTCGCGCCGGCCCCGTCGCGGTCGACCTGCACCAGCAGGTCGCTGCCCGACTGGAGCAGGCGCAGGTGGCCGTCGGCGAACGCGTTGCTGTTCGCCGTGTAGCCGGTCAGACCATTGTTCAGGAAGTTGGTCATCTCGAACTTGTCGCCGGCATCGCCGCGATCGAAGTCGGTGACGCGGCTCGTGCGGGCGGTCGCCGCCGCGGCGGTCGAGTTGGCCGCGTTTGAGCCGACGCCGAGCTGGACGATATCCGCCCCGCTGCCCAGCGTGAGCTGGTAGCTGTTGACGCCGACAGCGCCGAGCATGCTGATGCTGACGGTGTCGTTGCCCGAACCGGCGTTGATCGTGGCGCTGGCGACGCCGCTCAGGATGATTCGGTCGTTGCCCGCGCCGCCGTCGACAGTCACCACGTCAAGGTTTGCAGCCGCCCCGCTGCCGGTCGTGCCCAGCTGCATATAGGTCAGGCCGGCCCCGTTCGAGGCGGCCACCAGTCCATCGAGGTTCGTCACCAGACCGAGCGACAGCGTACCGGAGCGCAGCTCGAGGAAGTCGTCGCCGTCGCCGCCGTCCATATTGATGGTGGAGGTTGCGCCCTGGGTGCGAGTCACGAAGATGCTGTCATTGCCGCCGTAGCCGAAGAACGAGTCCGTTTGGCCGACGAACGAGATCGTGCTGTCCGTGATCAGGTTGAAATCGTCGTTGCCGCGCAGGGTGTCGGCGAAGTTGGAGCCGATCAGATATTCGATGCCGCTCAGCGTGTCGTTGCCTGAGCCGCCCGTGTTCTGGGCCACGCCCTGGATGCGCAGATCGACGTTCACGCCCGCCGTCGCGCTGGCATAGGTCGCGGTGTCGAGGCCCTGGCCGCCGATCAAAGTGTCGTTGCCGAGCCCGCCGTCGAGTATGTCGTTGCCGAGCCACCCGTCGAGCACGTCGTCGCCGGCGGCTCCGAATAGGCTGTCGAGAGAGCCGCCGCCCTTGACGGTGTCGTTGACGTTGGAGCCTCGGAAGGTGACCCGCTCGATGCTGGTCAGCGAGCCGACATTGACTCCGTTCCAGGTGATCGCGCTGTCGCCGGCAAGGTTGCCGATGTCGAAGCTGATCCCGACCGTGCTCGCGCCCACGCCGGCGCGGGTATCGTAGACCATGATCGCGACGTCGGTCCCCTCGCCGCCGTCATAGGTGTCGTCGCCGCCGTCGACGCCGCTGAAGAACTGGCCGATCGTATTGCCTACGCCGCCAACCAGCGTGTCGGCGCCATCGCCGCCGCGCAGGATATCGTTGCCCTGGCCGCCGGACAGATAGTCGGCGCCCACGCCGCCTTCGAGAATGTCGGCGCTGCCGTCGTCCAGCGCGCCGGTCGTGCCGCCCAGAAGGAAGTCGTTCCCGGCGCCGCCGAAGATCACGTCCGCGCCGTTGCGGCCTTCGATGATGTCCACCGCGGAGCCGCCGGTCAGCCGGTTGCCCAGGGTGCTGCCGATGAACGTGTTGGCGAAGGCCGCCGAACCGACCAGATTCTCGATGTTGGTGATCGTGTCGGTGCCGCCGAACGTCCCGGTATTCTGGGCCGTCGCCGTGGCGAGGTTGACGGTGACCGAGGAGGTCGCGCCGGAATAGTCGAGGGTATCCGTTCCGCCCGCGCCGTTATAAATGTCGTTGCCGCCGCCGTCGTAGAAGATGTTGTCGTTGCCGTCGCCGGTGACGTTGTCGGCGCCGGAACCGGTGCGGACGTTCTCGAAATTGACGATCGTGTCGTTGCCCCAGCCCGTATTCTGGGCGGTCAGGGTCGCCAGGTTGACGGTCACCGCGGTCGAGCCGCTGAAGGCGAGCGTGTCCACGCCCAGGCCGCCGTCGAGGACGTCGTCGCCGAGGCCGCCCTCGATGACGTTGGCGTTGGAATCGCCGGTCAGGATGTCGGCGTTCGCGCTACCGGTCAGGTTCTCGATTCCACGCAACGTGGCGATCGCCAGGCCGGCGACGGTGGCGGTTCCGTCCGTCACGCCGTTCAGCGTGGCCGTGACTCCGCCCGCATTCCCCGCGAAGGAGGCGGTGTCGCTCCCGAGCCCGCCGTCCAGCAGGTCCACGGTGCCGCCGGGATTCGCACCCGGATTGAGCGTGTCGTCGCCCGAACCGCCGGAAAGCGTATTCGCGTTGGCATCGCCCGTGAGGCTGTCGTTGAAGCCGGAGCCGGCCAGGTTCTCGAACCCGCTGAGCGTGTCCGTGCCCGCATTGACCGTGTTCTGCCCCGCGCCCTGGAGGGCGAGGCTCACGGTCACGCCGGCCGCGGCGCCTGCATAAGAGGCGGTGTCGCTGCCGAGGCCGCCGACCAAAGTGTCGGCGCCGAGGCCGCCTTCGATGAAATTGTCGTTGCCGTCGCCGGTGAGGGTGTCGTTATACTGCGACCCGACCAGGTTCTCGATGCCGCTCAGCGTGTCGTTGCCGGCGCCGACCGTGTTCTGGGCCGCGCCCTGTAGATTGAGGTCGACCGTCACGCCGCTCGTCCCGGCGCCCCCGCCGTTGTACGCGGTCACGAACGACGCGGTGTCGTTGCCGTTGCCGCCGGTCAACGTGTCGTCGGCGTAGGTCCCCTGCAGGTAGTCGTTGCCCTCGCCGCCGTCCGCGACGAGGCTGGCGGTGTTGTTGACCGTGAAGGTGGTCGATCCCGCGGCGCCCTGGACCGAGACATTCAGCTGATAGGTCGTGTTGATCAGCATGGGCTGGGCGGAGGTCTGACCGGCACTGAATTTGCCGACCCGGATGTAATAGGTCCCTGCCGTGGCGAAGGTGTAGGTGATGTAGGCGTCGTCGTTGACGGTGGTGCCGGGGTCGCCCGGCCCGGTGTCGTTGCGCGCAAGCACAGTGCCGCTGCTGTCGACCAGCTCGAGGATGCTGTCGGTGACCGATCCGGTTCCGTCGATGTCGAAGATCGCCTGCGCACCGGCCGCGGTCACGTCGAACCGGTAATATTCCACGACGCCGCCGAACGCGGTGCCGTTGATTGTCGCGTGCGGGATCGTCGTCGCGTTCGTGATGTTCGGGTTGGGATCGATATCGAAGAAGCCGTTGATATTCACCGCGGTCGCGATGCTGCCGTTGTTGGTCGACTGCGTCTTGGTGATGTCCGGCTGCGACGGAGGGGAACCAAGGATGAAATTGGTGGTGACGGTGAAGCCGCCGCCCGCCAGGCGGTCGTTGCCGTCGAGGCCCGACAGCACGTCCGCGCCGCCCGAACCGCCGGTCAGGACGTTGTCCTGGCTGTTGCCGGTGATCGTGTCGTTCCCGGTCGTGCCGCCGATATTCTCAATGCTGCGCAGGGTGTCGGTTTCGCCGTCGTGGGTCACGACGACGTCCGTATTGGTGTCGTTCAGCGTGACGTTGACGCCCGTGGTGCTGGTGAAGATCACCGTGTCGCTGCCGGCGCCGCCGTCGAAGAAGTTGTTGGCGATGTTGCCGACGAAGATATCGTTGCCGACCCCGCCCTTGGCGTTCTCGATTAGGGAACGCGCATCGTTGTTGTAGAGAAGCGACATGGCGAAGTTGCCGGGCGCCAGATTGACCAGGTTCTGGTACGCCAGGTTGTTGGCCAGCTGCGCCTGATCGACGGTGGAATACTCGCCCGGGCGCAGATCGATGGTGACGCCGTTCGCGTAATTGCTGGCGTCGATCGTGTCGTTGCCGCCGCCGTCCCAGATGGTCAAAAAGATAACGTTGCCGACCGGCGCGCCCTGGCCGACGCCGTTGATGAACATCTCGCCGGTCGTCTGGCTGAAGGTGTAGACGCTGTCGCCCGAATTGGTGTTGAAGTTCGCCCCGTACAGATATTGCAGCGCGGCAACGTCGTACTGCATGTAGGTCTGCGGCTGGTTGATCTTCTCGCCGGCGAAGTTGCTGTTGGTGAACGGCGCGGGCGTATAGGTCATCAGTGACCAGGCCTGGCCGTCGCGATCGGAGGTCAGCGCCTGGGTTCCGAAGCGCGGCGCCGTTCCGAAGTAGAGCGATATGTCGCTGCTCGTATAATCCTGATGCCCGTGCTTCAGCCCCATGGTGTGGCCGATCTCGTGCATCATCGTGGCGAAGCCCCAATCGCCTTTGGCCGGGAGTTCGTAATAAGGCTGGTTGTTGCTGCCGAACCAGATGTCGCCCGCGATACCCTTGTAGTCGGACGGGAAGTTGCCGAAGGCGGACGGAGCGTCGGCGTCGGCCGTCTGCGAGATGCGGATGTTGGCGTGGACGCTGTCCGTTTCCGTGATTTCGGTGAACGTCAGCCCGGTCAGGGACGAGAGCTGGGCGAAGGCCGCACGCGCCGCGGCCTGCTGGACCGGGCCGAGGCCGACGAAATAGTTGCTGACGCCCTGGGGGTCGTAGCCGGCGCCGTTATAGTTCGAGCCCGCGCTCGGGAAGCTGTAGGTGAGGTTGGTGGTGCCCCATTTGGAGCCGATCAGGACGGCGTCGACGTTGCGGACGCCCGTGAAGAAGTGGCTTCCGTCCGGATTGGTGCCGAGCGTCAGGAGCTGGCCAGGGCTTCCCGGCGTGTTGGCCGCTCTCGGATCGAAGGCCGCGCCGCCCCCTTTCTGGGCGGTGGGGTCGTCATTGTCGTCCGCGATCGTCAATTGCTCGACGAAGAACGCTTCGCCAAGACCCGACGAGCCGCCAGCCACCTCGAGGGACGGCGTATCGGCACCGGGGGGCGCGCTGTCGGCAGGAACGACAACGTCGCTCGCGGGCACGCTATCCGCAGGAACGACGACGTCGCTCCCCGGCGCGACGATTCCGACCTCGATGCCGGGGTTGCCCAGGTCGTCCGCGGGGGCGGTGATGCCGATCTCGATCCCGGGATTGCCCAGGTTGTCCACGGGGGCGGTGATGCCGACCTCGGCCCCGGGGGTAGCCACGCCGTCCGCGGGGGCGCTGGCGTCGAGTTCGAACCGGTTGAACAGGTCGCCGACCGACGTGTTGCCGCCGAGGGACGAGTCGTCGGTCACCGGCGTGTTGCCGTTTTTGGAAATGGTCATTGATACCCCCACTGGAACTTCAAAAGATGAATTCGATGCGTGCCGGCGGCGACCGGGAGATCGGACCGATCTCCGGCGCCAGCCGTTGCGACGACCGGCGCTACGGCATTTTCCCGGTCACGGCGGACGCAGGCGCCCTCCGTCCGATGACTCGAGCGCGCGGTTCGTCTAGGAAAAGCTGTGTTCAAGCTCGCGAAGGGCATGGTGCCCTGCCTCTTGCTGCCCTGCAGCGCAGCGCTCGTAGCCTGCGATCCTCCACCTAAGGAAGCCACTATGCGCAACCCAAGCCCGCTTCCCGAGACCGCGCGCGAATCGCGCGAGGCAAGCACCGCAACGGAAGACCCTGCTTCGGCTCCGCGGGCGGACTCGCCGACTGAGGCCGAGGGGCGCCGGATCCTCTCTACGGCCTTCGTCAGGGTCGGTCCCGACGGACATCTGACCGTGGAGCTGCGCAACGGCCGAGCGATCGTGCTGCGCGACGTGGCCATGCGCCCCAGGGACTTTTGCGGCGTGCAGGCGCTCGGGGCTTCGGCCGGCAAGCGATATTGCGGCGGATACGGCGACATCGCGGCCGCCCGGCCCGGCGGCGTGCCGGCCCCCGGTACCCCCGATCCGGCGACCCTCAACCCGGTCGAGCCGGGGCTCGGCCCCTCGGAGCGCAAGACGAATTGATGCGGAAATAGGGCTTCAGGCGCTGAGTTCGGCACGCAAAGGGGCTCACCGCCTGGACCGGTCGAACTGGCGAGGGCGGTTTTCGCAACTTGTCCTTTGGGCGTCAAACCCATGCACATCCCCCCAGAGTGCGAACTCGACCCACGGAGCCGACTCGGCCCGAGCAATGGTCGAAAGAAGGGTTAGACCACCATTAACCGTCCGTAACAAGCTATATTGATGAAAACAAAGGATTGCCGTCCCGGAACGAACGGCCAAAGATTAACGCGGCCGGTCGGTCGTTCGCTACATCCCGGTGGCGGCGAAGGTGTGGCCGTCAGGATCGAGATCGCGCAGGTCGCGACCGCGCGTCTCCTTGCCGAACCAGCCGACCAGGGCCAGCGCCGCGACTGTCGGGACGAAGATGATGACCGAGACGATTGCGAGCGGCGGCACCAAAGCGAGGATGGCGAGGAACTGGGCGAGCATTCCCCCCGCCTTGGTGCAGGCCGCGACGGTGCCCGTCGTCCGGCCGCGGATCCGAAGGGGAAAGCTCTCCGCCGCGTAGGGCAGGAGCATGGCGATCAGGGCGTTGGTGCCGATGATGATCAGGGCGACCGGAAGGACCGGGCTTGCGACGGCCCGCAATTCGAGCGCGAGCACTCCGGCGAGGCCGGCGAGCGTAACGGCGATCGCGCCGGCCACCGACCATTTGGTGCTGATCCGGCTGTAGACGTAGGCCGCGACGAAGATGGTCGGGAAGGCGATCAGCGCCGACTGGGCGAGAAGGCTGCTGGTCAGCGCCATGCTGTAGCCGCGCGAGACGAGGTCGGCCGGAAGCCACAGCAGGAGGCCGAAGTTGATCAGCCCGTAGCAGGTCGCCGCGAGGCTGAGCGCGAGCAGCTTCCCGAAAAAGGCCTTGCCGGTCAGGGCCACCGCCGGCCCGCTCGAAAGCGCGACCTGCTCCGCGCGGCGGGTCTTGCGCGCTTGTGAACCGAACCGGCTCATCACCCGCTGCGCTTCCGACTTGCGCCCGCGAGCGAGCAGGAACTTGGCGGATTCCGGGATCAGCCCGCCGAGGAGGACCAGAGCGAGACCGGTCGGAAGGTTCATCAGCCACAGGACCCGCCAGCTGAATATCGGCTGGAGCAGCGCCGACGTGGCGCTTGCTGCGAAGTAGCCGCCGACCGCTCCGAGCCCACCGACCAGCACCAGGCTCCACCCGCGGTGCCGGCTCGGCATCATCTCGGCCAGCAAGGCATAGGTCACCGGAAGCATCCCGCCGGCGGCGAGGCCCATCATGAAGCACATCGACACGTTCCAGGCGAAGCTCGGCATCGCTCCGCAGATGGCCGTTCCGACGAACATCACCGCTGAAAGGAGGATCGAGGCCTTGCGGCCGTAAATGTCGGCGATGAAACCCCAAAGGACGGAGCCGAAGACCGTTCCGATCAGGGCGAAGAGCGGGAACAGCGACACCGTGGCCTTGTCGACGCCATATTCGCCCATCATTCCCGGAAGCGCGAAGCCGAGGCTTGCGGGCTTCATGACGTCGATGATCAGGGCGATGACCAGAACGCCCATCAGCCCCCAGTGAGCCGTGCCGAGCGGCGCGTCCTCCGGCGGTGACACGACGATTTCCTGCGAAGCGGCAAGCTGGCGGGCGACGTCGCGCGGCAGAAGGCCGTAGCAGGCGACGGCGATCCCGCCGATGATGAGCCCCATACCGACGTACATATCGGTCCCCATCGGCATTCCGTAGAGACGGTAGCCCCTGTCCTGTCCCATCAGGAACATCGGCAGATGAAGGAGGACCCCGGCCGTCACCGCGGCGACTCCGAGCATGAACGCCCAGAGCCCGCGCCGCTCCGAGAATGTGCTCATCGCCGGCATTTCCGTATTGTCCCCATATTCGGACTGTGAGGGTGGTAGCGGAGGAGGGACTTGAACCCCCGACACGCGGATTATGATTCCGCTGCTCTAACCAGCTGAGCTACTCCGCCCCATCGGCGCCCCGACCGGGCCGGGCGACGGGCGCTATAGGAACGCCCGCCCGGCCGGTCAACTGGAGCGGCGGGGCGGCGCTTTCAAGGGCCCGGCGCGGGCTGGAACCCCGGCGCCCCTCCTGTCGTTTCGGGGGGCGACTGGAGACAAGACGATGGAATTGCTGACCCCTCTCGAGAGCCTGTGCCGGATCATCATCCGCGCCCGGGAGAATGAGGCGCAGGTCCCCGCCCAGGATCCGGACGACGATGCCGACAATGTCGACGATTTCGACGACGAGGGCGGCGAGGCGCTCTCCGTGCTCGAGGACGAGCTCAACACCGGAGTCGAGGAGGAGTTGCGGGCGATGCTCGACGATCTCGCCGACGACCAGCTCTCGGAGACGCTGGCGCTGGCCTGGGTCGGCCGCGGCACTTACGACGTCAGCGAGTGGGACGATGCCTGCACCGAAGCCAATGACATCGATCCGGAAAGCGCGATCGACGAGTTGATGGACATGCCCCTCCTCGCCTCCCACCTCGAGGCGGGCCTGGCGGCGTTCGATTTCAGCTGCGACGGGGTGGGGCAGATGGACTAGCCGCGGAAGGTCCAGCTCTTCACCGGCTCCCACGGCCCGCCGAGATAGCGCCACATCCCAAGGCCTCGGATCGCCAGCGGCCGCCGCTCGAAGCCCGCCCGAAGCCGAGCCTGAAGCTGCTTCGCCTCCTTGGGCTCGACCTTGTTCTGGATGGTGACATGCGGCCGCCAGGGCGCCGAATCCTGCGGAGTGAGCAGGCCGTGGAGGGCCAGAGCGAGGTCGTAGCGTATGTCCTCCAGCCCTTCGCTCTCGACCCTCAGCGCCGTTCCCCCGCCCAAATCCATCACCCCCGCAATCTCGGCACGCGGCGCCGGGGTCGCCGCATAGGCCGCGAGCCGCCGCGCCAGCTCTCCCTCCACGCCCGGCGGGAGGTGGCGGAACAGGGTGAGGTGGGCGGGGACCCGGTTGAGCTCGGGCGGATAATGGTCGCGGCGCAATTGCTGGAGCCGGCCATTGTCGCCGTCGCCGAACAGAGCCGTGACGATGAGCGGCGCGGTCAGATCGCCACCTGGCTTCCGAGCTCGACAACGCGGTTGGGCGGGAGCTTGAAGAACTCCATCGCGCTTTCGGCATTCCTCAGCATCCAGAAGAACAGTTTCTCGCGCCAGATCGCCATTCCGGGCGTCCGCGCGGGGATCAGGGTCTGGCGGGCGAGGAAGAAGCTCGTCTCCATCATCCGGACGTCCGGCCCGCAGCGAACCGAAGCCAGCGCGGCCGGAAGGTCGCTCTCCTCCATGAATCCGAAGCGAAGCGTCAGCCGGAAAAAGCCCTCGCCGAGATCGATGAGGTCGCAGCGCCGGTCCTCGTCGACGCTGGGAGTCCCCTCGATCACCACGGTGAGCAGCAGAACCCGCTCGTGAAGGCAGCGATTATGCTTGAGATTGTGGAGCAATGACGGGGGCACGCCGTGATGGGCGGTGGTCAGGAAGACCGCGGTTCCGGGCACCCGGACCACGCTTCCGGCGGCGGACTTGATGAAGATCTCGGTCGGCATCGCCGAATCGGCGAGGCTCGCGCGCATCAGCGCCCGCCCCTTCGCCCAGGTGGTCAGAAGGGTGAAGGTGACGACGCCTACGAGCAGCGTGAACCAGCCGCCGTCCGGCACCTTGGTGAGAGTCGCGGCGAAGAAGCCCAGATCGACGATGAGGAACAGGCCGAGCAGCGGAATCCGCCGCGACGGCTTCCAGGTCCACAGCGATGAGATGAGGGCCGCGAGCAGGCAGGTGTCGATCAGCATCGCGCCGGTGACGGCGACTCCATAGGCGGCGGCGAGTTCCGACGAGCTTCGGAAGCTGACCACGAGGCCGAGCGCCGCCGCCATCAGCACCCAGTTGACCACCGGAATGTAGATCTCGCCGTGAACCGCCGTGTGGTCGATCCGAAGCCTCGGCACGAAGCCGAGCTGCATCGCCTGCTGGGTCACCGAGAAGGCGCCGGTGATCACCGCCTGGGTCGCGATCGTCGCCGCCAGGATCGAGAGCAGGACGAGCGGAAGCTCGAAGCCCGGGGGCGCAAGGCTGAAGAAGGGCGTCGCCGCGGCCGACGGCTCGGAGAGCAGCAGGGCCCCCTGCCCCATATAGTTGAGCATCAAGGCGGGGAGGACGAAGAAGAACCAGCCGATCCGGATCGGCTTGCGCCCGAACCGGCCCATCTCGGCATAGAGGGCCTCGGCGCCGGTCACCGCCAGGACGACCGAGCCGAGCGCGAGAAAGGCCTTCCAGGGCTCGGCGGCGAAGAAGCGCAGGGCGTGGCGCGGGTCGACCGCCGAGAGGACTTCGGGATGGCGGGCGACGGCCATGGCGCCGAGCGCGCCGATGGTCAGCAAATAGAAGGCGATGACCGGCCCGAACCAGCGGCCGAGCCGGGGCGTGCCGCCCTTGCGGGCGACGAACAGGCCGACGATTATCCCGGCGGCCAGCGGAAGCACGGCCGGCGCGAGGCGCGGATCGACCACCGCCAGCCCCTCGACCGCGGCGAGCACCGAGATGGCCGGGGTCACCATCGAATCGCCGTAGAAGAGCGCGCACGCGAAGACGCCGAGCAGGATGATCCCGCCGCTCCACTTGGCCTTGGACCTCGCACCGCTCTTGCGCGAGATGAGCGCGAGCAGAGCGAGGCTCCCGCCCTCCCCTTTATTGTCGGCGCGGATGAGGATGGCGACGTACTTCAGAGTCACCACGATCATCATCGCCCAGAAGATCAGGCTCAGAACGCCGAAGATGTTGAGCGGGTTGGCGTCCAGCAGGTGGTGGCCGGCAAAGGCCTCGCGGAAGGCGTAGATCGGGCTCGTCCCGATGTCGCCGAACACCACCCCGATCGCGCCGAGCGCAAGCGCGGCCGGACGCGCGGACGCGTGCGGAGTGTCCGCTTGTCGATCGGTGGCGGCGGGGGCGTCGGTCATCGGGGAAAGGCGGCGGCGCTTAGCATGGGGCGGACGGCTTTCGCAACGGCGACAAAGGGGATCGGCGCCGCTATAGCGCCGCCGGACAACAGCTCAGGAGTCGGAAATGCGCGTCGGCGTCCCGAAAGAGATCAAGAATCACGAATATCGAGTCGGCCTGACGCCGGGCTCGGTCGCCGAATTGGTCGGCGCCGGCCACGAGGTGATCGTCGAGACCCGCGCCGGAATGGGCATCGACTTCGACGACCAGGATTATGTCGACGCCGGCGCCCGGATCGCGCCCGACGCCGCCTCCACCTTCCGCGATTCCGACATGATCGTGAAGGTCAAGGAGCCCCAGGCCCAGGAGATCGCCCTGCTCGAGCCGAGGCATCTGCTCTTCACCTACCTCCACCTCGCCCCCGACCGGCCGCAGACCGAGGGCCTGATGAAGTCCGGCGCGACCTGCATCGCCTATGAGACGGTGACCGCGGCGGACGGCTCGCTTCCGCTCCTGAAGCCGATGTCCGAGGTCGCCGGGCGGATGTCGATCCAGGTCGGCGCCCATTATCTCGAGAAGGAGCAGGGCGGCCGCGGAGTCCTGCTCGGCGGAGTTCCGGGCGTCGCCCCGGCACGGGTCGCCATCCTCGGCGGCGGCGTGGCGGGCGTCAACGCGGCGCAGATGGCGGTCGGGATGCGCGCCGACGTCACCATCTACGACATCTCAAACGCCCGGCTGGCCGAGCTCGACATGTTCTTCGGAAGCCAGATCAAGACGGCTTATGCCTCGCGGGCGGCGATCGCCCATGCCGTGTCCAAATGCGAGCTTATCATCGGCGCCGTCCTCGTCCCCGGCGCCGCCGCGCCCAAGCTGGTCACCCGCGACATGCTCAAGACGATGAAGCGCGGCTCGGTGCTGGTCGACATCGCCATCGACCAGGGCGGCTGCTTCGAGACCTCTCGTGCAACCACCCACGACGATCCCGTCTACGAGATAGACGGGGTCATCCATTATTGCGTCGCCAACATGCCGGGCGCGGTCGCCCGAACCTCGGCCTTCGCGCTCAACAACGCGACCCTGCCCTTCGTTCTCAAGCTTGCCGGACAGGGCGCTGAAGCGGCGATGAAAGCCGATCCCCACCTCGCCGCGGGCCTAAACGTCTCCGGAGGCAAGATCCGCCACCGCGCCGTCGCCGAGGCGCTCGATCTGCCCTTCGAGGCGGCCTAGCGGCTCAAGGGAACAAGTCAGGAACTTCGCCGTTGGTTTCGGGAAGCCGAACCGAGGGAAGAAGCATGACCGACAACCAGGATCCGCAGCCGACTCCGGAGAAGGACCCGGAGGATTGGGTGACCGGCGACGAGTCGATGACGGGGCCGCAAGCCTCCTATCTGAAGACTCTCAGCCAGGAAGCCGGCGAGGAATTCGACCCGGAGCTGACCAAGGCCGAGGCTTCGAAGAAGATCGACGAGCTCCAGCACGAGACGGGGCGCGGAATCGATCACTGACCGTCATCCCGGCGAAAGCCGGGACCCAGGAAGACTAGCTTTATCGAAATGTTCCTGGGTCCCGGCTTTCGCCGGGATGACGTTATTGCGCCGCCCTCGCCTGCTCCAGCAGCTGGAGCTGCTGCTCGACCATCGGCCGCCATGGCGCATCGGCGGGCGCGCTCGCGAGCAGCGCGCGCCAGGTTCCGGCGGCTTCTTCCAGCCGCCCGGACTGGGCCTGCGCAAGGCCGAGGAAGAAGCGCGGCGCCGGGTGGTCGGGCGCCAGCGCCGCGGCCCGTTCGAAAGCCAGCTGGGCGGCCGGGGTCATCAGCCCGCCCGAATGGACGACGAGCGCGTCGCCATAGCCTATCCACAATATGGCGTTGTTGGGATGGGCGCGAAGGGCGGAACGGATGATGCCGGCGGCGCCGCGCGTGTCGCCCCGGCGCTGGAAGCTCTCGGCGATGGTCAGCCAGCGGTCGGCGGTGTCGAAGCGCCCGAGCATGCCCTGGCGCATCTGGTTGAAGGCGGTTTCCGGAACGGCCTGGGCCTCCGGAGGGCGCCTCGGGCTGCCCCTGAGACCCGGATGGCCCTGCCAGGCATAGCCCGCGAGCGCGAGCAGAAGCGCCGCGGCGAGCAGTTGCAGCCCCGCCCCGTCGAGCCGGGCAAAGCGCCAGATCGCCGCGAACGCCGCCCCCGCGAGGACGAGAAGGATCAGCCAGCCCATCACCGCGCCTTCCTCCTAAACCGGCCCCGCGCGAGCCAGGCGCCGAGGCCGAGGAGAAGAAGGGGCGCCGCCCAGAGCGGCCAGGTCAAGGGCTCGACCGGCGGCTTGTAGCTCACCCAGGCGCCGTAGCGCTCGACCAGCCAGCGGCGAATGGCCTCCGGTTTCTCGCCCGCCTTGATCCGCTCGCGGACTAGCGCCCGCATGTCGCCGGCCATGTCGGCGTCGCTGTCGGCGATCGACTGACCCTGGCAGACCAGGCAGCGAAGGGTCTCCATCAGCGCTTTCGCCTTCGCCTCCTGCGCCGAATCCTCAAGCTGCGTGTAGGCGTAGCGCGACGGGGGCAGTGCGGATTGGGCGAAGGCCGGGGTGGCGAGGAGCAGGGCGAGCGCGATGCCGTCATTGCGAGCGAAGCGAAGCAATCCAGTGCGACGTCCGAGGCCCACTGGATTGCCGCGTCGCTTCGCTCCTCGCAATGACGGGGTCACTTCGCCGCCTCATAGGCCGACAGGATCCCCGCGACGTCCTCCGGCCGGATGTCGCCGATATGCTGGTGGCGGATTACGCCCTTGCCGTCGACCACGAAGGTCTCGGGCACGCCGGACGAGCCCAAAGCGAACTGGACCCGGCTCTCCGGGTCCGAGCCGATCCGCTCGAACGGATCGCCCCATTGGGCGAGGAAGCGGGCGACGTCCTCGCTTCGGTCGCGGATAGCGACCCCGTCGATCGGGATCCCCTGCCGCTTCAGCGCCTCGAGCTGCGGCGCCTCGGCCTTGCAGGGTACGCACCAGCTGGCGAAGACGTTGACGAGGCGCGGCTTGCCCGAGCGAAGGTCCTGCAAGGCCAGGCCCGGATGGCTGGCCACCGCCGGGCGAAGCGCGAAATCGGGCATCGCCTTGCCGATCATCTGCGAGCGTATGTCGGTGTCCGGCGGGCTTCGGAGGCCGACCGCGACGACGATCACGAACCCTACGAACATCGCCAGCGGAAGCCAGAGGAAAAGCCGCCTCATGCCAAGGCCTCCCGAGGCGCGGTCCGCCGCTCTCGCCTTACCCGCCCGACCAAAGCGAGGAACCCGCCGAAGGCGACCATGGCGCCGCCGAGCCAGATCAGGGTCACGAACGGCTTCCACCACAATCTGAGCTGCCAGCGCCCGCTGCCGTCGGGCTTGCCGATGACGGTGTAGAGCTGGCCGTCGAGCTTGGTCGCGATCGCCGCCTCGCTGGTCTCGGTCGGCGGAGCGCTGAACGCCCGCGCCTGAGGCAGGAGCGTAAAAGGCTCGCCGTTGCCGCGCCGGACGGTCAGCTTCGCCTCGATCGCCGTCCAGTTCGGACCCGCGATCGGCTCGACCGAATCGAAGCGAAGCGAATAGGGGCCGACGGCGACGGTCTCGCCAACCCGGGCGGCGACCAGCCTTTCCTTGGTGAACGCGCTCTCCGAGGCCATTCCGGCCAAAGCGACGGCGATTCCGAGATGCGACACCACCATGCCCCAGGTGAAGAACGGCGTGCGCCTGAGGTTGCGCTTCCACAAAGGCGCGAGGCTCGCCGCGCCGACGCCGGTCGCGAGGATCAGGCCGAGGAAGGGCAGGATCCGCAGCGAGGGCGCGAGCACCACCATCGCCAGCAGCGCCACGGTGCCGATGAGGATCGGAAGCGCGATCCGCCCGGCCACCTCGCGAAGCCGGTCGCGCCGCCAGCGCAGCAACGGCCCCGCCGCCATCGCGACGACCAGCGCCAGCGCCAGCGGACCCGCGGCGGAGTTGAAGTAAGGCGGGCCGACCGAGAGCTTGGTTCCGGTCGAGGCCTCGACGATCAGCGGGTAGAGCGTCCCGACAAGGACGATCCCGAGCACGGCCGAGAGGATCAAATTGTTGAGCACCAGCGCGCCCTCGCGGCTGACCGGCTCGAAGGTCGAGCCCTCCTTCACCGTTCCGACACGGAGTCCGAACAGGGTCAGCGCTCCGCCTATGTAGAGGGCGAGCAGGATGAGGATGAAGGCGCCGCGCTGAGGATCGACCGCGAAGGCATGGACGCTGGTCAGGATCCCGGAGCGGACGAGGAAGGTGCCGACCATCGACATCGAGAAGGCGACCACCGCCAGCATCACCGTCCACGCCCTGAGGCCGTCGCGGGTGGCGAGGACGGTCACCGAATGGAGCAGGGCCGTGGTCGCCAGCCACGGCATGAGCGACGCGTTCTCGACCGGATCCCAGAACCACCAGCCGCCCCAGCCCAATTCGTAATAGGCCCAGTAGGAGCCGGCGGTGATGCCGAGCGTGAGGAAAATCCAGGCGGCGAGCACCCAGGGCCGCATCGCCCGGGCGAAAGCGGGGCCGACGTCGCGGGTGACGAGCGCCCCGACCGCGAAGGAGAAAGCGATCGAGACCCCGACATAGCCGAAATAGAGGGTCGGCGGGTGGAAGGCCAAGCCCGGGTCCTGGAGCAGCGGGTTGAGGCCGTTGCCCTCGACGGGCGCGGGGACGAGGCGCTCGAACGGGTTGGAGGAGAAGAGCAGGAAGGCATAGAAGCCGAGCCCGATCGCGGCCTGGGCGGCGAGAGTCGCGACCAGGGTCCGCTCGGGCAGCCGCCGCTCGAACAGCGCGACCGCCGCTCCGGCGAGCGCGAGCACCGTCACCCAGAGCAGCATCGAGCCTTCGTGATTGCCCCAGGTGCCGGCGAATTTGTACAGCCACGGCTTCATCGAATGGCTGTTCTCCGCGACCAGGGCGACCGACAGGTCGGTCCGCAGGAACAGCTGGATGAGGGCGAGAAAGGCGAGCCCGACGAGAAGGGCCTGGACGACGGCGATCGGGCGGACGGCGGAGGCTAAATTCCTCCCCGAGCTTGTCTCGGGGAGGGGGACCGCGCGAAGCGCGGTGGAGGGGTAATCCGAAGCCGGCATTGCCCCTCCACCAGGCTTCGCCTGGTCCCCCTCCCCGAGCGAGCTCGGGGAGGAATACAGAACAGCAATCCCCATCCCCAGCTGGAGCAGCGACAGCGCCGCCGCCAGCCACAACGCCGCGAGGCCCGCCTCGGCGATCATTTCAGGCTCTCGCTCTTATGCTCGCCCTTTTTCGGATCGAGCTCGGGCGGCCGGTAATTCTCGTCATGCTTGGCAAGGATGTTGTCGGCGACGAACATCCCCGCCGGATCGAACCGGCCCTCGGCGACGACTCCGCTATTCTCCTTGAACAGGTCGGGCACGATGCCGGTGAAGCGGACCGGGATGGTGTGGGGAGTCTCGTCCCGGACGATGAAGTGGATCGTCACCCCGTCCGGGGACCGCACGATCGACCCCCCCTGGACCATCCCGCCGATCCGGACCGCCCGCCCGAGCGGCAGGCCCTCGCGGGCGACGTCGCCCGGCGTGTAGAAATAGGCGGCCTGGTCCTTGAGCGCCGACATGGCGAGAAGCACCGCGCCGAGCACCGCCGCGACCGCCAGCGCGAGCAGGGCCAGGCGCTGGTTCTTCGCCTTCACCGGTCGCCTTTCAGCGCATCGGCGGCCCGCTCGGCCCGGCGCATCGCGACGAAGCTCCAGCCCGTGAGGCCGAGCGTGCCGATAAGCGCCGCCGCGTAGGCGCCGAGGATGAACGGCCAGTGGCTCATGCCGCCATCCGCCGCATCCGCGCCTCGACCTTCTGCACAGCCAGCATAGAGCGCATCCGCATCAGAACGATCGCCGCGAACAGCAAAGTGAAGCCGAGCGCCGAGACGAGCAGCGGCCAGAGCATTGAGCCGGCGATGCTCGATCCGGTGAGGCCGATGCTCTGGCCCTGGTGGAGGGTCCGCCACCAATTCACCGAATAATGGATGATCGGCAGGTTGATCGCCCCGACCAGGCCGAAGATGGCGGCAAGGCGCCCCTCCCCGCCCCGCTCGCGCTCGGCGGCGGCCAGAGCGATGAAGCCGATATAGAGGAAGAGGAGGACGAGCATCGAGCTCATCCGCCCGTCCCATTCCCAGTAGGTGCCCCAGGTCGGTCGGCCCCAGAGCGAGCCGGTGACGAGGCAGATGGCGGTGAACACTGCGCCCGGCACGGCCAGCGCCCTGGCGGCCACGCCCGCCAGCGGGTGGCGCCAGACCAGCTGCATGACGCCCGCCGCCGCGATCCCCGCCCATCCCGCCATCCCGAGCCAGGCGGCGGGAACGTGGACGTAGAGGATCCGGACGCTGTCCTTCTGAAGATAGTCCTGCGGAGCGAGGAACAGGCCGGCGCCGAGGCCGATCGCGATCAGAAGCGCCCCGCTCCAGCCGAGCCAGGCGGTGAGCGGCCGCGCAAGCCGCAGGAAACGTGCCGGATTCGCGTAGATATGCATTTGCCCGACGCGTCTTTAGCGCTCCCCAAGCGTCATTGCGAGCGTAGCGACGCATTCTTGCTTCGCCGCTCCGCTCACCGCAATGACGGGCCGATGGCCTCCGACCGCCCCCAGCAGAACCGGCTCCTCGGAATCGGCCTCCGGATCGGCGCGGTCGCCGGCTTCGCGGTGATGGCGGCAATGATCAAACTCGCCTACCGCTCGAACATCTCGACGGTGGAATTGAGCTTCTACCGCTTCGCCTTCGGCCTTCCGCCGCTGCTTTTGTGGATCGCCTGGAGCCGCAACTTCTCGGCCTGGCGAACGGCGAGGCCGCTCGCCCATGTCTGGCGCGCCGCCGCGGGGCTGACCGCGATGATGCTCGCCTTCAGCGCGCTCGCCTACCTGCCGCTCGCCGAATCGACGACCCTGAGCTTCGCCGCGCCTTTGTTCGCGATCATCCTCTCGGTCCTGTTCCTCGGCGAGAAGGTGGGCCCGCATCGCTGGAGCGCGGTCGCGCTCGGCTTTGCCGGCGTGCTCGTCGTCATGCGGCCGGGGGGAAGCCCGCTTCCGCCCGTCGGGCTGCTCCTCGCCGCGGGCGCCGCCTTCAGCGTCGGGATCACCACCATCACCATCCGCCAGATCGGCCGGACCGAGGGCACCCAGACCATCGTCCTGTGGTTCTCCTTGCTGTCGCTTCCGGCGGTGGGAGCGCTGATGCCCTGGTTCGGCCGAGCCCACGACGCCCGCGAATGGCTCATCCTGTTCGCGCTCGGAAGCTTCGGCGGGGTCGGGCAGCTGCTGCTCACCGCCTCGCTTCGCTACGCGCCCGTGCCGGTGGTGGTTCCGTTCGATTATACGCAATTGCTGTGGGCGGTGGGGCTCGGCTGGCTCCTCTTCGGAGACCGCCCGGCCTCGACCACCTGGCTCGGCGCCGCGATCATCGTCGCCAGCGGCCTCTACACCCTCTACCGCGAGCATCGCCTGGGGCGGGAAGCGGCGCGCGAAGCTGCGGCCCTTTAGGAACCCCGCCAAAGTACTACTTTGGCGGGAGCCCTTTAGCCCCGCCCGATCAGCCTCATCGCCATCGCGTCGGCGACCTCGGCCGGATTGCGGCCGGTCGCCCCGCTCTCGGCCCAGATCTGCTCGAGCCGGACCGGGATCTGCTCGATCCGGGTGCGGACGAGGTCCTGGTCCCCGTCCTTCAGATATTCGGTCGAGACGTTGATGATACCGCCCGCGTTGATCACGTAATCGGGCGCATAGAGGATCCCGCGCTGGTGGATCAGCTGGCCGTCTTCCGGGGTGGCGAGCTGGTTGTTGGCGCCGCCGGCGACGACCGGCACCTTGAGCGCGGCGATCGACTCGGCGGTCAGGATCGCGCCGAGCGCATTGGGGCTGAGCACGTCCGCCTCGAGGGTCATGATCGAATCCGGCTCGACCGCTTCGCCGCCGACCTCCTCCGCGAGCTTGCGGGCGCGGTCTCGGTCGATGTCGGTGAGGCTGATCCGGGCGCCCTCCGCCGCCGCCCGGCGGGCGAGGCCGGAGGCGACGCTGCCGGCGCCCTGGATCGCGATATGGACGCCCTTGAGGCTCTCCTTGCCGAGCGCTCGCCGGACCGCCGCCTTGACCCCCAGGAAGACTCCGTAGCTGGTGTGCGGCCCCGGATCGCCCCCGACCGAGCCCTCCGCCACCGGAAGGCCGGCGACGTGGCGTGTATGATCGGACAGCGAGACCATGTCCTCGACGCTCATCCCGACGTCCTCGGCGGTGACGTAGCGGCCGCCCAGTCCCTCGACCGCGCGGCCGTAGGCGGCGAGCATCTCCGGGGTCTTGGTGCGCTTCTCGTCGGCGAGGATCACCGCCTTGCCGCCGCCCAGCGGAAGGCCCGCCATCGCGTTCTTGAAGCTCATCCCGCGCGACAGCCTCAGCGCGTCGCGAACCGCGTCGCCGGGCTCGGGATAGTGCCAGAAGCGAACGCCGCCGCCGGCCGGGCCGAGATGGGTCGAGTGGAGCGCGATGACGGCGCGAAGGCCGCTTGCGCGGTCCGTGACGAAGTGGACGACCTCATGATCGTCGAAATCGGGATATTCCCAGGGGGCTTGCATTCGAGGGTCCTGAACTAGGGACAGGCGCGGTGGGGCGATCGACGGGGCTTGAACCCGCGACCCCCGGTACCACAAACCGGTGCTCTAACCAGCTGAGCTACGATCGCCACTACGCGCACTGAAGGTGCGGCGCGCACATAGGGGCCGCCCCGCCCGGGCGTCAAGGAAGGATCACCAGTCCACCAGGCCGAGGCGCTCGCGCCGGCTCCAGCGAAAGAGCATGAGGCCGGCGACGACGGCGAGGCCGGTGGCGAGGCCGGTCCAGATCCCGACTCCCTGCCAGCGGAGCCCGAAGCCGAGCCCGACGGCGGTGAGAAGCCCGACCACCCAGTAGCTGAACGCCGCATACGCCATCGGCACCTTGGTGTCGTGAAGGCCGCGGAGCATCCCGGCCCCCACCGACTGGGCGCCGTCGAACACCTGGAACAAGGCGGCGAGGAAGAGGAAGGAGACGGCGAGCGAGATGACCCGCGCATTGGCGGGATCGGCGGGATCGAGGAACAGCTCGACCAGGGTGCGAGGGATGGTGAGCATGACGACGGCCATCAGCGCCATGAAGCCCACTCCCATCGCGAAGGCGGTCCAGCCGGCGCGGGCGATCCCCTCGCGATCGCGGCGGCCGAAGGCGAGGCCGACCCGCACCGTCACCGCCTGGCTGAGGCCCAGCGGCACCATGAAGGTGAAGGCGGCGATCTGGAGCGCGACCGCGTGGGCGGCGAGCGAATCCGGCCCGATCAGCCCCATCAGGAACACCGCCGCGTTGAAGATGGTGACCTCGAGCGCGAGAGTCACCGCGATCGGCAGGCCGAGCTTCCACACCGCCTTGAAGCGCGGCCAGTCGGCGACCCAGAAGCGCCCGAACAGGCGATAGCGGCGGAATCGCGGGTGAAGCGTCACCACCGCCGCCATGGCGAGGAACATGAAGCTGTTGGCGCATGTGCTTCCGATCCCGGCGCCGCGAAGGCCGAGCGCCGGGAAGCCGAACTTCCCGAAGATCAGCGAGTAATTGAGGAAGGCGTTGAGGATGACGGCGGAGATCCCGACCAGAAGCGACCAGGCGGGCTTCTCGAGAGCCGCGACGAACGAGCGCAGCACCAGATACCAAAGCGCCGGAAGCATGCCCCACATCAAAGCGTGGACGAAGCGCTCGGCGCCCGCTGCCAGCGCCGGCTCCTGGCCCATGGCGAGCAGGATCGGACCCGTATTCCAGAGCACCGCCCAGACCGGCAGCACCAGCAAAGCGGCGGACCACATCGCCTGCCGGACCGTCCTCCGAACGTCGCGGACGCTGTGCCTCCGGGCGCCGAGCTCCCTCGCCACCATCGGCGAGGCGGCGAGGACGAGTCCGATGCCGAAGATAAAAAAGGCGTAATAGAGGTTGATCCCGAGCGTCGCGGAAGCCAGCACGCGCGACCCCGCCCAGCCGAGCAGGAGAACGTCGGTCGACTGGATCAGGGACTGCGAGACGTTGGTGAGGATGAGCGGCCAGGCAAGCGCCGCCGTCGCGCGAATCTCGTCGCGCCAGAGGCGGCTGTCGGGGCTGCGCTGAAGCATGGCCACGGCCCTAGCCGCTGCGTCATCCCGGCGAAAGCCGGGACCCAGGAACAGGGACAGTCCGAAGAAGACGATGTTCCTGGGTCCCGGCTTTCGCAGGGATGACGGAATACCCATCTCCCATCCATGATCCCCCTCTCCGTCCTCGATCTCGCCCCCGTCCCGGAAGGCGCCGACGCCGCCCGGGCGCTTCGCAACTCGCTCGATCTCGCCCGCGCCGCCGAGCGGCTCGGCTACCACCGCTTCTGGATGGCCGAGCATCATTCCATGCCCGGAATCGCCAGCGCAGCGACCGCCGTCGCGCTCGCCTTCGTCGGCGCCGGAACCTCGACGATCCGGATCGGCGCGGGCGGGATCATGCTCCCCAACCACGCGCCTTTGGTCATCGCCGAGCAGTTCGGGACCCTCGAATCGCTCTTCCCCGGGCGGGTCGATCTCGGCCTCGGACGAGCGCCGGGGACCGACCGCGCAGCCGCCCTCGCCCTTCGCCGCAACCTTTCGTCAGACGAGAACCAATTCCCCCAGGATGTCGTCGAGCTGCTCAACTATTTCGAGCCCGCGCCCGAGGGACGAGCCGTTCGCGCGGTGCCCGGCGAGGGCCTCCGGATTCCGCTCTGGATCCTGGGCTCGAGCCTGTTCGGCGCCCAGCTCGCCGCGATGCTCGGCCTGCCCTACGCCTTCGCTTCGCATTTCGCGCCGGCGGCGCTGATGGACGCCATCCGGGTCTATCGCGAACGCTTCCAGCCTTCGGGCCAGCTCGAGCGGCCCTATGTCATGCTCGGCTTCAATGCCTTCGCAGCCGAGACGAACGCGGAAGCGGAGCTGCTCGCCACTTCGGTTCAGCAAGCCTTCGTCAACCTGTGCACCGGAATGCCGGGCAAGCTGCCGCCGCCGGTGCCGGGCTATGCCGAGACGCTGCCGCTCGAAGGCCGCGCCCTGCTCCGCCAGGTCCTCACCTGCTCGGCGATCGGCGACGCGGACACCGTGAAGGCGAAGATCGAAGCCTTCGTCGAGCGCACTGGCGCCGACGAGCTGATGATCACCTCGCAGATCTTCGACCATCAGGCGCGCGTACGCAGCTACGAGATCGTCGCGGAGGCGATGCAAACCCTCTCCCTGTAGGGGAGAGGGAAAGCTCGCCGCAGGCGAGCAGGGTGAGGGCTCGGCAAGCGCAGACTGGCCCTCACCCTCCCACTCGCTGCGCGAGCGGGCCCCTCCCTCTCCCCTGCAGGGAGAGGGGTTTCAGTCTCGCGAATCCAGTTCCTTCACCAGCTTCTTCGGGGCCTGGGCCCGGTAGCTCTCGTCGATCCAGTCCTTCATCTGCTCCAGGCTCGGCATCTCCACCGCGGATGGGGTGAACGTCACCCAGCCCGACTTGCCCAGGCCATAGCCCGTCGGCTTCGCATAAGGCAGGTCGAGCGCCACCTCGCCGGTATAGGGAAGCTTGACCCCCAGGCTGAATTCAGCCCCCGCGGCCGGCAGATAGGCGAAGGTCTTGTCGTTGACGGCGAGGTCGTCATGCTCCGGCCAGGGCGATTTCGAATGGGCGCCCGGATAGGCGAGCCCGAAAGCGCGCAATTCCTTCACGATCGCTTCGCTCATCGAGGGAACCTCCTTGCGGCCCGCCTCATTAGCACGGGCGAGGAGAGTTGGCATGGACGACAAGCCGAAGATCAGCACCGGGCCGAACGACCGCCCCCGCAACGAGACCATCGCCGGTACCGGCCCAGGCATCCCGGACGACGCTTTGGCCCCCGGCGAAACGCTGCCGGAGCCGCCCAGCGACGAGGAGGTCGAGCGCGCGAAGGCGGCGCTTGGCGTCGGCGGCCGGAGCGAGAAGCTTCCGCTCGAGGGCCAGTGACCCGGGCGTGGTGGGCGCGGTAGGGATTGAACCTACGACCCCACCCGTGTGAAGGGTGTGCTCTACCACTGAGCTACGCGCCCACGCCGCGGCGCACTTAGTAAGCCCGGCGCGGGCTGTCCACCTCAACTAGCGAGCGACGCTGTCCTTGAGGACCTTGCCGGCCTTGAACTTGGGCTGGGTCGATTCCTTGATCTGCATCGGCTCGCCGGTGCGCGGGTTGCGGCCCGTCGAGGCCTTGCGCTTCGAGCAGGAGAAGGTGCCGAAGCCGACCAGCCGCACCTCGTCCCCCCGCTTCAGGGCGGCGCTGATCGTGTCGAACACGCCTTCGACGGCGCGCGACGCATCGCCCCGGCTGAGGCCGGTCGCATCGGCCACCGCTCCGATAAGCTCCTGCTTGTTCATCTCTCCCGAACCCCCTTTGCCGATTGAGTCGCCGCTGGCGCTTCCCTCCATCTAACGGCAGGAGCTAAAGAGGAGTCAAAAGGAAAGCGCGAAATCCCAAGGGAAAATCGCGCCATCCTGATCCATTTTCGTTGCTGCGCCGCAATAAATCAGTGGCGGATCGAGCCGATCGCTTCGTCGGGCGCCGAGGCGAGCTCGGGCGCGGGCACCGCGGCGAGCTCGTCCGCCTCGGTCCAGTCGATCGGCGCCACCGGAGTCGCGAGCGCGTGGCCGAGCACCTCGTCGACATGGCTGACGGCGATGATCTCCAGATTGTCGCGGATGGTGGCCGGGATCTCGACCAGGTCCTTCTCGTTCTCGGCCGGGATCAGCACCTTCTTGATCCCGCCGCGCAGCGCCGCGAGCAATTTCTCCTTGAGGCCGCCGATCGGAAGGACCCGGCCGCGAAGGGTGACCTCACCGGTCATCGCGACGTCGCGGCGGACGGGGATCCCGGTCAGGGTCGAGATGATCGCGGTCACCATTCCGACACCGGCCGAAGGTCCGTCCTTGGGCGTCGCGCCCTCCGGGAGATGGACGTGGATGTCCTTGCGGCCGAAGATGCTCGGCTTGACCCCGTAGCTCGGGCTCCTCGCCTTGACGAAGGAGAAAGCGGCTTGGATCGACTCCTGCATGACGTCGCCCAGCTTGCCGGTCGTCCTGATCTGGCCCTTGCCGGGCACGGTGACCGCCTCGATGGTCAGAAGCTCCCCGCCGACCTCGGTCCAGGCGAGGCCGGTGACGGCGCCGATCTGGTCCTCCTCCTCGCCCATTCCGTGGCGGTGGCGGCGGACGCCCGAAAAATCGGCGATATTCTCGGCGGTCAGCTCGACCCGCTCGGTCTTGCCCTCGAGGATCCGGCGAAGCACCTTGCGCGCCACCTTGGCGATCTCGCGCTCGAGCGTCCGGACGCCGGCCTCGCGGGTGTAATGCTGGATGAGGCTCCTCAGCCCGCTCTCGGCGAAGACCAGCTCGCCGTCCTTCAGCCCGTGCGATTCGATCTGCTTGGGGATGAGGTGGCGGGTCGCGATCTCGACCTTCTCGTTCTCGGTATAGCCTTCGAGACGGATGATCTCCATCCGGTCGAGCAGAGGCTGCGGCATGTCCATCGTGTTCGCCGTGGTGACGAACATAACGTCCGAAAGGTCGTAATCGATCTCGAGATAATGGTCCTGGAAGCGGTTGTTCTGCTCCGGATCGAGAACCTCGAGCAACGCCGAGGCGGGATCGCCGCGGAAATCCTGGCCGAGCTTGTCGATCTCATCGAGCAGGAAGAGCGGGTTGGACGTCCCGGCCTTCCTCAGGTTCGAGACGATCTTGCCCGGAAGCGAGCCGATATAGGTGCGGCGGTGGCCCCTGATCTCGGCCTCGTCGCGAACTCCGCCGAGCGACTGGCGAACGAACTCGCGGCCCGTCGCCCGCGCGATCGAGCGGCCCAATGAGGTCTTGCCGACGCCCGGCGGGCCGACGAGACAGAGGATCGGGCCCTTGAGCTTGTTGGTCCGGGCCTGGACGGCGAGATATTCGACGATCCTGTCCTTGACCTTCTCGAGCCCGTAATGGTCCTCGTCGAGGATCTGCTGGGCTTCGGCGATGTCCTTCTTGACCTTCGACTTCTTGCCCCAGGGGAGGCCGAGCAGGACGTCGAGATAGTTGCGGCTGACCGTCGCCTCGGCGGACATCGGCGCCATCGCCTTGAGCTTCTTAAGCTCCTGCGTCGCCTTCGCGCGGGCCTCCTTCGAAAGCTTGGTCTTGGCGATCTTTCGGGTCAGCTCGGCGAGCTCGTCGCCCTCCCCTTCCTCGCCCTCGTTGCCCAGCTCGCGCTGGATCGCCTTCAGCTGCTCGTTGAGGTAATATTCGCGCTGGGTCTTCTCCATCTGGCGCTTGACCCGGCTCCGGATCCGCTTCTCGACCTGGAGCACGCCGAGCTCGCCCTCCATGAAGGCGAACACCATCTCGAGCCGGCGAACGGGATTGAGCTCGGCCAGAAGCGCCTGCTTGTCCGACACCTTGATGTTGATGTTGGCCGCGACCGAATCGGCGAGCTTGGAAGGCTCTCCGATCTGGGCGAGCTGGACGGCCGTCTCCGCCGGAAGCTTGCGGTTCAGTTTGGAATAATTCTCGAACTGTTCGACCACCGAGCGCATCAGCGCCGCGACCTCGGCGCCGTCGGGATCGCCCACTTCGATCGGATCGACGTCGGCGACGAGATGCTCGCCCTCGACTCCGATCGACAGCAGATTGGCCCGCTGCTGGCCCTCGACCAGCACGCGCACGGTACCGTCGGGAAGCTTGAGGAGCTGGAGGACGGTCGCGATCACGCCCATGTCGTAGAGAGCGTCGCGGTCGGGATCGTCCTCGGCCGGATCGAGCTGGGAGACCAGGAAAATCTGCTTGTCCGCCGCCATCGCGCTCTCGAGCGCCGCGACCGATTTGTCGCGGCCGACGAAGAGCGGCACGATCATCTGCGGGAAGACGACGATGTCGCGAAGGGGAAGGACTGGATAGGTTTGGGTCACTAGAAACTCCGGTCGGGGCCGTCGCGGCCCATCTTACCCTATATATGGGAAGGGCGCGCGCGGCATCAATGCGACGACGCGCCCCGCGGATACGACCAACAAAGCCTTGAAACGGGGAACGAATCCGGCTGATGTGGCGGATTAACGGGGGGAATCCGATGCGCCTGCTTTCAGCTCTGCTGCTGGCCCTGATCGTCTGGGCGATGCCGGTCCGCGCCGCCGAGACTCCGCCGGCGCCGCGGATCGCGCCTCCCGCGCCGTGGGTGGAGAAGCTGACGATACCCTCGTCCGATCCGGCCCTGAAGGAGCGGCCCAACCAGCTCCTCCTCCTCAGCAGCCAGAGCCATTACGCCAAGGACGGCACGCGCGATTATTATCTCGAATATGCCACCCTGGTGCAGACCCCTCAGGGCCTTGCCGGGATCGGCAATGTCAGCCTGGCCTGGCAGCCCGAGATCGCCGAGCTGATCGTCCACAAGGTGCAGATCCTGCGCGGCGGCAAGGTGATCGACCTGCTCGCCGACGGCCCCGGCTTCACCGTCCTTCGGCGCGAGAACAACCTCGAATCGGCGGTTCTCGACGGCACCCTCACCGCGGTCCTGCAGGCCGAGGGACTGAGCGTCGGCGATATCGTCAACGTTGCCTGGACCTTGCGAGTGAAGCCGATGGCGTTCGCGCCCGCGCCCGAGAACCTGCTCATCCTCGGCCATGGCCTGCCGATCCGGAACCTGCGGTATCGAGAGACGTGGGACGAAGGCGTGGAGATGCGCTGGCGCGGCAGCGGGATGCTGGCCAAGCCGCGCCTGCGCAAGGCCGGGGGGATGAACGAGCTGGTCGTCGAGCTCGACAATGCCGAGGGGCCCGAGCCGCCCGCGGATGCCCCGCCGCGCTACGCCCTTCCGGCCGCGCTCGAGCTTTCCGGCTACAAGAGCTGGTCCGACATCTCTCGCGTGATGGCGCCGCTCTATGCCTCGGCACAGGCGCTCGCGCCCGATTCGGCGCTCAAGCCCGAGATCGTCCGGATCGCGGCGGCCAGCGCCGACCCCAAGGTCCGGGCCCTGACGGCGCTTCGCCTCGTCCAGGAGAAAATACGCTATTTCGCGCTCGCAATGGGCGAGGGCGGCTACGTGCCGGCGACCGCCGACCAGACTTGGAAGCGGCGGTTCGGCGACTGCAAGGGCAAGACCGTGACCCTGCTCGCCTTGCTGTCCGGCCTCGGCATCGAGGCCGAGCCGGTCATGGTCAGCACCGTCTTCGGCGATTCCCTCGGCGAGCGGCTGCCGATGGTGCGGCTGTTCGATCACGTCATCGTTCGGGCCCGAATCGGCGGCCGTTCCTATTGGCTCGACGGCACCCGTACCGGCGATCGCAACCTCGACGATCTGCTCTCGTCGCCGCTATATTCCGGGCTTCCGCTCAGGGCCGATGGAGCGGAGCTCGAGGCGCTGCCGCTCCAGCCTCCCCAGTCTCCGCTCAGCGACGTGACGATCAGCTACGACGCGACCGGCGGCTTCAGCCGGCTGGTTCCGGTCACCGCCGAAATGGTGATGCGCGGAGACCTCGCCACCGCCTGGCGCGCGGCCCTGGCCGAGCAGGGCGAGGCGGCGCTGAGCGATTCGATCAAGAATCTGGTTCCGGCGGTGCCGAGCGCGGATCTCGAGCTCAAGTCGGTGCGCAGCGACGATTCGACCGGAGACATGCGCTTCAGCTTCACCGGCCGGACGCGGATGGGATGGTACAATGCGCCCGGTTCGCACGCGCAGCGCTTTCGGTTCGATCACACCACGGTGCGCTGGACTCCGGATTTCGAGCGCGAGACCGGCGTTCCCAAGGACGCGCCCTTCGCCCTTCCCTTTCCGGTTTATCAGCGCGTCGAGGAGACGGTCCTGCTGCCGCAGAACGGCACAGGCTTCTCGGTGGACGGCAAGCCGATCGACGAGACCGTCGCCGGCAACCACGTCACCCGCAATGTCCGTCTCGACAAGGACAGGGCCGTCACCCTGGAAACCTTCCAACGCCTCCAGCGCGAGCTTCCCGCCGCCGAAGCCAAAGCGGCGCTACCCGCCCTTGCCCGGCTCAACGAGAACTACGCCTATGTGATCGCTCCGGCCGACTACAAAATGGGCGAGGCCGAAGAGACCGCCCTTCGCTCCGAGGTTCCGCGCAACGCTTCGGAATATGTCGATCGGGGCTACCGGTTGATGGACTCCGGGAAGTCCGCCGCCGCTTTGGCCGATTTCGACAAGGCAATCGAGCTGGATGCGACCTATGCCATCGCCCAGGCCGATCGCGGGATCGCGCTCATCCACCTCAACCGGCTGGACGAGGCCGAGGCCGCCCTCCGCCGCGCCCGCGAGCTCGATGACAACGACTTCGCCGTCCATCAGGGGCTTGGAATGCTTGCGCTCGCCCGCAACAAGCCGGAGGAAGCGCTCGGCGCCTTCACCCGCTCGCTGCAGCTCGATCCCGACAACACTTTCACCCTCGCCCGGCGGGCGGAATCCTATGCGCAGCTCGGCCGGCTTCGCGAGGCCCTCGCAGACATCGAGCGCATAGTGGCGATCGAGCCTGAGGACAGCGGCGCGCTCTGGGACGAGGTCCGTCTTTACAGCGCGCTCGGCGAGGGCGATGCGGCTCTTGCGGCCAACGCGAAGCGGATCGCGCTCGAGCCGGACCTGCCCCTCTACGTCGGCCAGAACGGCGAATTGCTCAGCCGCTTCGGGCGCCGGACGGAGGCGGCGGAGGCCTGGGCCAAGGCGCTCACGCTCATCGAAGCCAGGCTCAAGCGCCCCGATTCCGACGAAAGCGAGCTTCTCCAGCAGAAGATGTCGATCCTCGGCCTC
Organism: Allosphingosinicella sp.; assembly: GCA_045811485.1. GTDB lineage: Bacteria > Pseudomonadota > Alphaproteobacteria > Sphingomonadales > Sphingomonadaceae > Allosphingosinicella. The sequence continues at coordinate 99,235 of JBJMTX010000003.1, read as the reverse complement.
ATGCACGATTCCAAGGCGGCCGTGGCGGTCGCCGATACCCGCCTTCGGCGCTATCCCGGCAACACTGCCTGGCTCGCGGCGCGCTGCCTCGCGCGAGCCCAGGGCGAGTTCGAGCTCGCCCTGGCCCAGAAGGATTGCGACGAGGCCATCCGCGCCGATCCGGGGGATCAGTCGGCCTTGCGTGCGCGCGGCCTGCTCCGGCTCCGCCAGCAGCAATGGGACGCCGCCATTGCCGATTACAATGCTCTGCTCGCGATCAGCGCCCGCGATTCAAGCGCGCTCTACGGCCGCGGCCTAGCCCGGCTTCGCAAGGGGGAGCGTGAAGCGGGCGAGCGCGACCTGGCCGCCGCGCGTCGGCTCAGCTTCGACATCGATACCGAATATAAGGAGATCGGCCTCACGCCCTGAGGGCGGCAAGCGCGGGGGAGCGGAAATGGCTGAAGAGAGATCGCACTCGCTTTGGAATCCGGACCTCGCACCGACCGGACCGGAGCAACGGACCTGGGCCTGGTACCATTATGCCGCGCTGTGGATCGGGATGATCGTCGCCGTGCCGGGCTGGATGCTCGCTGCGGGCCTGATCGAGCAGGGCATGTCGGCCGGGCAGGCGGCGGGGACGGTGCTGCTCGGAAACCTTATCGTGCTGGTACCGATGCTTTTGATCGGCCACGCCGGCGCCCGCTACGGAATCCCCTATGCGGTGCTCGCCCGGGCCGCGTTCGGGACGATCGGGGCCCGGCTGCCGGCGGCGGCGCGCGCCCTGGTCGCCTGCGGCTGGTACGGGATCCAGACCTGGATCGGGGGAATGGCCCTGCTTACCCTGCTCGGAATCCTGGTCGGCCGCGACCTTCGCGGCGCTCCTCTCCCCGTCCTCGGAATCGGCCCGGGCGAGGCGCTCGCCTTCGCGGCCTTCTGGACGATCCAGCTCTTCTTCGTCCGCAAGGGGCTGAACGCGATCCGGCGGCTGGAGACCTGGACCGCGGGACCCAAGATCCTGATCTGCATCGCCCTCGTCTGGTGGGCGATCGACCGCGCCGGCGGCGTCGGACCGATCTTCGCCGCGCCCTCGGCCTTCGCCCCCGGCGGCGCTGAGGCGGGCCAGTTCTGGACCGTCTTCTGGCCGGCCCTGACGGCGATGATCGGCTATTGGGCGACGCTCGCCTTGAACATCCCCGATTTCACCCGTTTCGCCCGAACCCAGCGCGACCAGGCGGTCGGCCAGACTCTCGGCCTGCCGCCGATGATGGGCCTGATCGCGCTGGCGAGCGTCATCACCACCTCCGCGACCGTGGCGATCTACGGTCGGGCGATCTGGGATCCGGTCGAGCTCGCCGGGACGCTTGCCGGCCCCTTCGTCCTCCTCGCCCTGGTCGTGATCGCGGTCGACACGGTGTCGTGCAACATCGCCGCCAACCTCGTCTCCTCCGCCTTCGATTTCTCCTCGCTCTGGCCGAGCCGGATCTCGTACCGCACCGGCGGAACGATCACCGCGATCATCGGAATCCTGATCATGCCCTGGAAGCTGCTCGCGACGACGGGCGGCTACATTTTCGTCTGGCTCGCCGGCTACAGCGCCCTCCTGGGACCGATCGCCGGAATCCTGATTGCGGATTATTGGCTGATCCGCCGGACGAGGCTGGCGGTGGACGACCTCTACCGCGAGAACGGACGCTATAGCTACCGAGGCGGCTGGAACCCGGCGGCCGTCACCGCCTTCGCGGCAGGCGTGCTTCCCAACCTGCCGGGCTTTCTCAAGACCGCCGGCCCGGAGGCGTTCGCCTGGATCACGCCGGGCTGGGCGGCCGCCTACGCCTATGCCTGGTTCATCGGGCTGGCGATCGCGCTGACGGTCTATTCAACGCTGATGTGGAAAAATCGCTGACTGCTTCCCGGCGCAGGCCGGGATCCGTGAGGAGCAGAGCTGGGCCCCGGCCTTCGCCGGGGAACTAAGCCGCGCTCTCGCCCTGCTTTTCGGCGTAGACGCGGATCGGATCCTTGCGGCCTTCGACCACGTCCTTGTCGATCATCACCTCGTCAACCCCATCCATCGAAGGAAGGTCGAACATCGTGTCGAGCAGGATGTTCTCGAGGATGGACCTCAGGCCGCGGGCGCCGGTCTTGCGCTCGATCGCCTTTTTCGCGACCGCGATCAGAGCCTCCTCGGTGAAGCCGAGGCGGACGTCCTCCATGTCGAACAGCTTGGCGTACTGCTTGACCAGGGCGTTCTTCGGCTCCTTGAGGATCTTGACGAGGGCGCCCTCGTCGAGGTCCTCCAGGGTCGCGATCACCGGCAGGCGGCCGACGAATTCGGGGATGAGGCCGAACTTCAGAAGATCGTCCGGCTCGCCCTGGCGGAGGATCTCTCCGGTCCGGCGCTCCTCGGGCGCGGCGACATAGGCGCCGAAGCCGATCGACTTGCCCTGCAGGCGGTCGGCGATGATCTTCTCGAGCCCGGCGAACGCGCCGCCGCAGATGAAGAGGATGTTGGTCGTGTCGACCTGGAGGAACTCCTGCTGCGGATGCTTGCGGCCACCCTGGGGCGGGACGGAGGCGGTGGTGCCCTCCATGAGCTTGAGAAGCGCCTGCTGAACGCCCTCGCCCGACACGTCGCGGGTGATGGAAGGATTGTCCGACTTGCGGCTGATCTTGTCGATCTCGTCGATGTAGACGATGCCGCGCTGCGCCCGCTCGACATTGTAGTCGCTGGCCTGGAGCAGCTTGAGGATGATGTTCTCGACATCCTCACCGACATAGCCCGCCTCGGTGAGCGTCGTCGCATCGGCCATGGTGAACGGCACGTCGAGCAGCCGCGCCAGCGTCTGGGCGAGCAGGGTCTTTCCGCAGCCGGTCGGCCCGACGAGCAGGATGTTCGACTTGGAAAGCTCGACCTCGCCCGACTTGGCGCCGTGCGCGAGCCGCTTGTAATGGTTGTGGACGGCGACCGAGAGCACGCGCTTGGCGTGGCTCTGCCCGATCACGTAATCGTCGAGATGCTTGCAGATCTCGAGCGGCGTCGGGACCCCGTCGCGCGTCTTGACGAGGGAGGATTTGGTTTCCTCGCGGATGATGTCGTTGCACAGCTCGACGCACTCGTCGCAGATGAACACGGTGGGCCCGGCGATGAGCTTGCGCACCTCGTGCTGCGATTTCCCGCAGAAGGAGCAGTAGAGGGTGCTCTTGGAATCGCCGCCGCTTAGCTTCGTCATTCTGATCCTAACGGGCGCTGCGTGTGGCGCCCTCTGCCTGTCCAGCCATCCTAGCCCGCACTATCGCACGACCACAATGGCTTATTGATTAACGTCATTGCCGGTGAAAGCCGGAGCGCCGCACCGCCTTTATGGTTCCAGCGCCAAGGGCTTCGCGCCCTATGTGGCCCCGTCGCCTCACCCGGACAAGCCCCCGCCGCCCCAAATCAGAACGCCTCGGGCCGCCCGCATCGCCCGTCCGGATCGTGCCCGCCATGAGCAGCCACGCCCAGAGCCACAGGGCCGCCGCGAGGGCGACGAGGAGGAAAAAGCCGCGGCGCGAGAAGATCATTGCGATCGCGCCGGATAGCGAAGCCCGTCGGCGGCGCGGACCGCCCCCGGGCTCATCTTCGCCGGCTCGACCCGGCCCTCGCCCATCAGATGGAACACCTCGAGCCCTTCGCTCAGCAGGTAATCGGCGACGATCCGCCGGTGGCAGCGCCACCACACGGCCTCAGCGCACATGATCGCGCAGCGCCGCTCCCCGGCCAGAGCCTCGAGCTCGGCGAGCCCCGCGCGGAACTCCGCCGACAGCGCGTGATCGGCGTAATTGTGGAAGCTCCGGTTGGACCAATAGCCGTTCACCTCCGGCGGCACCTCCGGCGACCGCTTCCTCAGGCCGCCCAGCGCGGCGATGCGCGTGTGGGCGATCCGGAACGGCGCCAGCGCCTCTGCGAGCGAGTCCGGATTGAACTGCGGATTGGTCCTCGAGCGCGGCACGCTCCTGATGTCGACCACCGTCCCGACCCCGCCCGCCCGCAAAAGCGCGACGAATTCCTCGATCGTCCGGGTCGAATGGCCGATTGTGAAGATCGGGAGCGGCATCCGTGCGCGCTTAGGCGGATCGAGAGCGGCTCGCCAGAGTGAGGCAGGCCTAAACTAGAACCCTCGCGGCCGGTCGGGCGTTTTCATCGCCGCAGACGAAAAGGAGACCCCTAGATGACCAAGCTCAGCACCGAGCAGCGCGACAAGCTCGACAAGGGCGCCTTCGCCTTTCCCAAGGCGCGCAAGGAGCCGCTCGAAAATGCCAGCCACGTCCGCAACGCCATCGCCCGCTTCAACCAGGTCAAGGGCGTCAGCGACGACGAGCGCGATGCCGCCTGGAAGCGGATCGAGGCGGCGGCGAAGAAATTCGGGGTCGAAGTGAACGAGAAGAGCTGGCGCGAGATCGGCAAGGACTGAGGGGCGCGTTCCCGAGCTCGAGAGGGCGCGGGGCAGCGTTTGCCCGGATGCGACGGCGCGGCCGGGACGGTAGTTTGGTTTCACGCGAAGGCGCGAAGGCGCGAAGGGTCCGGCGCGGAACCGGCGCTCAGCGCCACTCATTCCCGGCTTCGGAAGGAAATCGATGCGGCTTCGCCGCCGGGAACCCCTTCGCGCCTTCGCGCCTTCGCGCCTTCGCGTGAGGGGACCATCACGTAGCATCCCCCCATCAGTGCCTCCGCGTAAACCTTGGAGAAATAGGGACAGTTTACATTTCCCGGATAATGCTAGGTGCCAGGAACGTGCCAGGTACGTGGCTGGCACCGCGGAGAATCGAATGCGAGGCTCAGGCGGCGGTGCAGGCCAAGATGAAAAGGGTGGACGCGAAGCGCATGCCGCAGCCTAATCGAGCGGCATCCAGCCCTCAATCGCCGCGGGGACAGTCGGCACCAGCGAGCGTCGAACTCGGTGACTGTCACCGTTTTTAGAAGTCCGCTGAATCGTCTGCCCCTCACGACGGGAGGCCGTCACGGGAGTGAATTCCGTGACGTCAGTCCGGTCGCCCTTCGCGCGGCTCAGGCGCCGGCTGGCCGGGGAAATCGGTGACTGTCACCGTTTCGAAATCGAAATCGGTGACTGTCACCGTTTTAGGGGGGGGCCACAAGCCCGAAGGCCTTGGCCTCGTCGGCTCCGAAGAACTTGTCGCGCTCAGGAAGGAAACGGTTACGGAGACCTTCCTTCTTCACGGCAAATATTTTCCGGTCGCCGAGGTAATGCGTGAGGCCACGCTTGCGACCGTGGAGAGGAGTGGTAAGACTCGCTGTGCGCCGGGGGCGGCGCACAAGCGAGAGCAGGGGCGCTTTCAATGGAACCGGCGTGGAAATTCCTAATTCATGTCATAGTGGGCGCGATCCAGTTCGTCTTGATATTGTTGGTTGCCGTGACTTTGGCCGGCATCGTCAGCATGGCCCAAACGCTTAGCTTCACTCCGCATTGGCTCGTCGCTGGGATCGAGCGCGTCGAGCAAATTGTATTTTGGGCGGATGTCCTGGCGTTCAACTTGTTCCTGATTGCGGAAGTACTCAAGCTCGTCGCCGGTCTCTGGTGGGAGGTCAGGGTCGCATGGTTCGAACCCACGATCCCGGCGAAATGATCTTTCCCGACCCCGGCTTCGTCCGCCGCGAGGCGAAGGTGGCCTTACAGGCTTATTATGCCCCGTTCAGGGAAGTCCTCGATGGGCTGCGGCATTTTTTGGCGCGCCCGGCCCCGGTCTTGGCGGAGGTGCCGGAACCGCCGAGGACCCGGGATGGCCCTCACCCGCGCGCCTGGGCGCCGATAAAGGTGGTGAGGACCCGTCGGGCAGCCGGAGGACTGACGATTCGGTCGATCGTGGATGATTCCGATGGGGGGCGGGCAGACGCCGCCACGGCACCGCGACCATGTCCTTTCCTGGATTGGGAATCCGGAGTCACCTGTAAGCAGACGGCGTTCCTTGCGATTCAGTGGCCCTCAGGGGAGTGAATCCCGTGACGTCGGACGAGCTCGCGCTGGGTGCCGGCGCGCCTCGCCGGCCGGCCTTCGCCGTCTCTTCGCGCTGCTCCGCACCTGGAAATCGGTGACTGTCACCGTTTTGAAATCGAAATCGGTGACTGTCACCGTTTTCGGAGAGTCCGTCCCGGTGGAGTGTCTCGTGCTTGTGGGAGCTCGAACGTGGGAGACGGCCGGCCTTCGCCGTCTCTCGCGCCGCTCCGGCGACCCTGCGGGTCGGCGTCGCTGCGCTCGGCGGCTCAGGCCGCCTCCGCCTGATGAGTCGCATCGCCCTCGCCCGGCGCCGGCCTCTTGTCGAAGACCTCGTCGACCAAGCCGAAGGCCTTGGCCTCGTCGGCTCCGAAGAACTTGTCGCGCTCGACGGCGCTCTCGATCGCCTCGATCGACTGGCCGGTATATTTGGCCATCAGCTCGTTCATGCGGTGACGGATTCGGAGGATCTCCTTGGCCTGGATCTCGATGTCGGTGGCCTGGCCCTGGGCGCCGCCGGAAGGCTGGTGGACCATGATCCTCGCGTTGGTCAAAGCGACGCGCATGCCGGGCTCGCCGGCGCAGAGCAGGAAAGCGCCCATCGAGGCGGCCTGGCCGATGCAGACGGTTCCGACCCTCGGGCGGATGTACTGCATCGTGTCGTGCATCGCCATTCCGGCCGTCACCACCCCGCCCGGCGAGTTGATGTACATGAAGATGTCCTTCTTCGGATTCTCGCTCTCGAGGTAGAGGAGCTGGGCGGTGACGAGAGTCGCCATATGGTCCTCGACCTGGCCGGTGACGAAGACGATCCGTTCCCTCAGCAGCCGCGAATAGATGTCGAAGCTGCGCTCGCCGCGGTTCGACTGCTCGATCACGATCGGAACGAGGCCGGCGATGATGTCTTCATGGTCCATGGTGGGGAGCGTCCTGCTGGGGGTTTTCTAGCCCGCTCCACATCGGAGCATCCAACGCAAGGTTCAAGCCCCGTTGCCACCAGCGCGGTTTTCCCGCGCTATATTCCCCGGGGTTGTATTCCGCCTAGGAATAATATAACGACGGCTGTGCACCTGAAACCGGTGCATACCCGTGAGAGGAAGCCATGAACCACAACCTCGAAAGAAGCCGCAGAGGCGGTGGGATCGGCGGTCGAGACAGCCCTTGGGTTGGCCGCTGGCCCAAGGAGAAACATCATGGGAGTGACGTGGCAAGTATTTGTAGACCTCGCATTCCAAGGTCGGCTTCGTAAGAGCGACGAGCTGGTCGGAGCGGAAATCTTCCTCTTCACCCAGCTTCTCGAGGAGCAGGGCCCCGCGATCCTGGACGTTCCGGGCTATTGCGTGACGGTTCCGGTTTCCGAGCGACGCGCCCGGAAATCCGATCGGATCGAGATCCTGCTCAAGATCCTGGGTGTATGGACCACCCTTTGGCTGGAGACGCGGCAGCCCGACGTGTTCGTCCTGTACGATCGCTGGAGGCGTTAGGCCGCATGAGCATGGAATTATGAGCAAGGTGAAGGAAGAGCTGGCGAAGTGGCAGCCCGAGCTGTCGGCCGAGGCGCGCGAGCATATCAAGCGGCTCCGCGCCGAGATCGAGCCGCGCATCGCCCTGATGCGGGAGCTGAGGAAGGCGCTCGGCCTGACGCAGGTCGAGGTGGCCAGGCTTCTGGGCGTAACCCAGTCCAATGTCTCCAAGATCGAGGTCAGGGGCGACCCTTCCCTATCGGTGCTGGCGCGCATGGCCGACGCCAAGGGCAAGCGGCTCCGTCTCGCCGTCGAATCGCCCGACGGGAAGGAAGAGGCGAGTTTCGCCCTGGGCTGATCGCAACCCGCGCCGTCGCCGTCCGTTCAGCGCTTCCCGACGAGAAGCAGGCGATGGCGCGGAAACGGCGATGACCAAGGACGCGAAGGACAACAAGCGCGGCTGCTTCGTCGTCGCGGCGATCGTCGCCATCCTGGTCGCGGCTCTGGCCTTCGCGATCCTGAGGACCGGCGACGATCCGCGATCCAACGGAATCACGCCGAGCGGGGGCGCCTCCCCGCCGCCGACCGGGGCGGCGGCGCCGGTGCCGATGAAGGCCGAGAAGCACCGGACGGGCGCCTGAAGCGCCCTTCCCTCTTGCGCCGAACGCGCGCTTGCGCCACGCTCCCGAGCCAGCGGGAGGCGGGGAATGCGGCATTATCGGGTCAACAAGCTCGCCAAAGCGGGCGGCGAAGTGGTCAAGCGCAAGGACATACTCGCCAGCAACGACGCCCAGGCCGTGGCCCGCGTCGAGAGCGATCCCGACTGCCCGGTCTGCGACGTCTGGCGCGACGGCGAGAAGATCGGCTCGATCGTCTGAGGCGGAGCGAGCCCCCGTCATTGCGAGCCCTTCGACGCCGCCTGCGGCGGCGCTCAGGATAAACTGCCGCGACGCGGCAGCGAAGCAATCCAGCTCCGCGCCCTATTTCAGGCGCCGGACTGGATTGCCGCGTCGCTTCGCTCCTCGCAATGACGGGACCGTACCGTTCTCGCCTACCCTAAAGCTGCGTGATCCGCGGCTCCGCGCGCTTCTCGAACAGCTCGGTCATCGCCCAGACCATCGCGTCGGCGCGGTCGGGGGAGCCGGTGGGGCCTTCATAGCCGTCATAGGTGAGGGCGCAGAGCTCGTCCTCGAGCTCTGGAAAGCTTCCCGCCAGCTTCGCCTTGCCGCTCTCGAAGCGAAGGGCGATCGGCTCGGCCCGGGCCGCCTTGCTCCGGTTCGTCCCCACCAGCTTGACCGGGAGCCCGGAATCCGCGGCTCGAATCACGCTCTCGACCATGTCGCCGCCCTGGTTGTTCTCGGCGACGACCCGCTGCGCGTCCCATTCGGCCGCCGCGGCCGCGACCCGGCTCGCCCAGCCTTCGGGGCGCAGGCCCCGGACGCTGAGATCGGCAAGGACGTGGACGAAGCCGGCGCGGTCGAGCGCGCAGACGACGATCCCGCAAAAGGCGCCGTTGGCGCTCGCCGGCGGATCGACTCCGATGACGACCCGGCGAAGCGGCAGCAGCGGCGCGTCGGCGGCCATTGCGCCGAGCGGCGCGACCCGCGCCTTCTCGATCATCTCGCGAGTCCACAAGGCGCCCTGAAGATCGTCGAGCAGCTCGCCGTCCAGCTCCTGACGGCCGAGCCGGGTGCCGGCGTAGATCGCCTCCATCGCCGCCTTGAAATCGGCGGCCGTGTCGGGATTCTCGTCGGTCCGGCCGCGGGTCACGACGCTGCGCGGCAGGCTGAGTATGCGCTTGAGCGCGGGCACCGGCTGCGGAGTCGTCGTGACGACCGCGCGGGGCGCCTCGCCGAGCCTGAGGCCGAACATCAGATTGTCCCAGGTCGAATCGGCGTTCGGCCATTTGGCGAGCTCGTCGCACCAGGCGAAATGATGCTGCGGCCCGCGCAGCCGGTCCGCTTTTTCTGCAGTATGCGCCTGGGCGATGGCGCCCGACGGAAACATGAGCAGCCCGCGTCCGGCTATCCAGCGCGGCCGTTCGTCGCAGCGGGCCACATTGAGGATCCCGCTTTCACCCTCCACCATCACGTTCGCCACCTCCTCCAGGCTGGCGGCGACGAGGGCGATCCGAGCCTCGGGATTTTCGCGCGCGCGTTGCCACACCCATTCGGCGCCGGCGCGGGTCTTGCCGAAGCCGCGGCCGGCGATGATCGCCCAGATCCGCCATGGCGAACCGTCGGCGCAGCAGGCCGGCTCGATCTGGCCGCCCCGCGCCTGCCACCACCATTCGTCCCTGACCGCGCGCACGAGGCCCGCCGGCAGCGATTTCAGGAGGGCGCGCCGAGCCTCGGGCTGGAGCCCCTTGAGCGCCTCGATCACGGCGAGGACATGGCCGCGGCTGTGTCTCGAGAGCGTGACTGCGTTCATTGCCCGCCCTCCTTGCTATCGGTATCGCGGATCGGAACGCCCATATTCCGCAGCTTTCGCTCGATCTCGTCGATCGCGTCGTCGAAGTCCCACCTTTCCTGGCGACCATGCCCGACGGAGCGCGGCCCCGGTGCGCCTTGCCGACGGTCCCAGCGCGTGAGCAGCTTCAGCACCCGCTCGAATTCCTGCGCTATCTCGCCGGTCGGCTCGATCCCTTTGCTCAGGCCCTCGGCGATCCTCTTCTGCATGGCGAGGCGCTGTCGAAGCATCTCGGCTTCGAGCCGGTCGTAAACCAACTCCAGAACGGCTCGATAGCGCGCCGCGAATTCGGGATTGAGGAGGCGGTGCCTATATACGGTCTTCGCGCACACGCCCGCCGCCTCGATTGCCGCCTGCTCGTCGCAGGTGCCTGCGAAATGATCTAAGAAGACCTTCTGCCTTGCCTCGGTGAAGCGAAGGTTGCCAGGCCGCCGAAGCCGCCATTTATGCCCCTTGGTGCGGAGGATCAGGCGCGGCTTGTTGGCCTGTTCGAGCGCCTTCTCGCACGCCTCGGCGAAGACCGGATCGCGCTTGCGCGCGTTCAGCATCGCCAGAAACCTGAAGCCCACCGCCGTTGCGGCGTCCGTGAGCGACATTCCCCGCTCCAGCGCCCGCACATAAGCCGCCTTGACGACCTCATCCACCCGGTGCCGCCGGCACCCGCCCGAATCGCTTGTCCCGCTCATCCGCGATTCTAGAACATAAAAGGTACGATGTAGGAAACTGAAATATTTAAGTAAGGCTAAGCCCCTGTACCGGCTGCGGAAATCATGTCACCGGAAAAACGGTTCGTCGCATGCTTCTCGTCGGCGTCGCCGACTCGGGCAACCCGCGAGGGCAGGAAGCGCGTCCGAGGAGCATGCGTGTCGGCCGCAAGACAGGCTGTCGGGCGCTCGACCTCAGGCCGGGCCGCCGCGGTCCCGGTTGCGCTTCTGGACCTGCTGGCCGGTTGCCTCCGCCGCGCCCCAGAGGAGCCGGTCGGAAGTCTCCATGGCGGCCTCGGGCGTCATCAGCACCGCGACGCCGTCCGGCCCGTCGAGGGCGACCTTGCCGTCCTCGGCCTCGACCCTGGTCGCCTCGTCATACACTTTGTCGTCCATGGCGAAGAGAGCGCATCAAGCCCGCTTCGGGTTCCCCGCCGCGATCCGCGGGATCCCGATCCGCCTGCCAGTGCGTGATCCGCATTCGGGGACAGACACCCAATTCAGGTTTCGCTTACCGTCGAGAGGCTCGCCGAGCTCGTCGGCGATCGGCTCCCGAATTGCGTGCCTGTCCCCAAATCGAGGGAGCGCATTCGCGCAGCTCCGGGAAGGTTGACGCAAACAAAGTCGCAAAGCCGCAAAGGCGCCGGGCCGGTTGCCAGCGGCTCGCGCTTCGCCGGAGACTTCGCTTGGCCGCTTGAGCAGCATAATCTGGTTCCGCTTGTCGCGGGACTGGCGAAGGCGGGCGTGAAGCAGCGGTCCGGCGGCGCTACGCGACTAGCCGCCGGGCCGCTGCTCCCCGTGGCAGCTCCCGGCGTGGCGTGCGAGGAGCTGGCGGGCCTGTTCGGTGAGCTGGCGGCTCTGCTCTATGCTCTGGCGGAGCGCGTCCTGCGTCTCCTCGATCCTGGCGATCGATTCGTCCCTGTCTTCAGAGGTCATGACGTTCCAAACGCAACCAACGCGCGTCTCAACGTGGAGGCGGGCGAGCGGTTTCCTCCGTTCCGGACGATTACGCCGCCCTGTGGCGCCGGCGCCACAGCGACGTGCCGCTCGACAAGCGACCGGCATTGCGCGACAATCGCGGCTGACGTGGAAAAAGGGGAGCGAGATGAACGCGTTGATCCTGGCAGGCCTGCTCATGACCGCTCAGGCCGCACCCGAACCGCAACCGGTCGATTCGCCCGACATCACCATCACCGGCCAGCGCCTCGCCGAAACCGACGCCGCGCTCCGCGCCTGCATCGCCCGCCATTGCTCGACGGACAAGGATATCGAGGCGACCCTCGCCCATGCCGAGAACCTCCTCGCCGAGGGGCGCTACGAGGACGCGCGCACCGTCCTCATCGCCTCGCTCGACCGCAACAAGAAGATGGACAAGGCCTATCCGGTGCCGGTCTCCGACCTCTGGCGCGCCAACGGCAAGGTCGCCGCCCATCTCGGCATGGACACCGCCTACATCGCCTCGACGATGGAGATTTACGACGCCCTCAAGGCCGGCCTCCCCAAGGGCGACGAGCGGCTCTACGGCGCCCGGATGGAGATCGCCGAGATGCTCGGCAAGACCCGGGACCACGTCGCCGCGGTCGAAGCCTATCAGCGCATCGCCGCCGACGCCCGCCGCCACGGCCGTCCCGACATCGCCGCCATGGCCGAGCTCCGGGCCGTCGTCCGCCACTATGCGCCGGCCCTGCGCGAGAAGAAGATCCGGCCGATCGCCGAGTCGACCGATCCCAGGCTCCACTCGGTGATGCTCGAGGCCCGGCTCGCCCTGATCAACATCGTCGCCTCGGAAGGCCGGACCGCCGAGGCGCAGCAGATGGTGAAGGCGCTTGCCGGCCTCGACTTCGGAAGGCCGGTCCTGATCTACGCGCCGCCCTTCGCGCTGCTCGATCAGCAGCTCGACTCGCCGGTCGACATCCTCCGCGACGCCACCGTCGCCGACCGCCCCGGGGACAGCAAGGGCGCCATCCACCTCACCAACGCCGGGATGTACTCGTCCACCAAGCAGATTGCGCCCAATTTCGAGGACATGTGGATCGACGTCGGCTTCTGGATCACGCCCGAGGGCCGGGTCTCCGACCTCAAGATCCTCAAGCGCAAGGGCGAGGACGTGTGGACCGCGCCTTTGCTCGAATCGATCCGCGGGCGGCTCTATACGCCGGGCAACGGCCAGGCGATCGATTCCTACCGGATGGAGCGCTACACCTACACCGCCGGCCGCCAGGCCCAGACCGGAAGCCACCTCCAGGGCCGCTCGATGGACGCCCGGGTCGAATATCTCGACCTCAGCACCGGCTCGGGGCTTACGTCGCGGGACTGAGGTACCGTCACCCGAGCCGTCATTGCGAGCGAAGCGCGGCAATCCAGTGGCGGCGGAGGCGGGTAGATTGCTTCGTCGCTCCGCTCCTCGCAATGACGACGTCATTGCGGGCGAAGCGAGGCAATCCAGTGCGGCCTCCGACCTGCGGGGGTCCGGAGACCGTCGCTTTCAACAGCTTGTCGAAGCGGGTCATGGGGTCATTCGGTCATCCGCTTGCTCCTCTAGCGCCTGCAAGTCTCTCTCTGGCGATGGTGTCGCGTGCCCGCTTCACCATGTCCTCCAGCTCGTGCAGCCGCGCCATGACATTCGTTGCTTGAGGCCGAAGGGCATCGGTGTCCCTCGTCTCGGCAGACATCGCCGCAGCGCCCTTTGCGAAGAGATGCAGAGGATCGACCAAGCGCATTGCGGCATCGGGCAGGATCGACAGCGACGATATTTTCGCGAGCCGAAAGCTCCGTTTGATGACTTTCGAGGAATCGCCGGCACTCATCCGCGAATAAGAAAATTGGCTTGCGCAACGTCTCGGCGGTAACAGCCAAGTCTCTGGCCCCATCCTTTTGCATCGTATGGAACCAGTTTTTGGTTGGCGCTAATCGCCCCAGGAACTCCCCCGCCCGATCCCTGAGGAAGTCGTCCACAGCCAAAAGCGTGGCGCTGACGCGTTCCCGCTCAGGCGCTGGAAGGGCAGCGATCCGGTCGGTTAAGCCCGCCTCGGCGAACGCGTCGTAATATTCCCGCCGAGGGTCGGTAAGAACGTCCATCTCCTCCCGCAGTCTCCCCCTGTCCACGACGCCGTTGTACGTGCAATCGGCCACCAATTGGGCTTCCGGGGTTGGCGGCACTGCTTCTCTTTGGCTCGCAAGGCGCGAGCTTCGGCTTGGTCCGCGCGTTCCGATTCCTCCCGCCAAAGCTGGTAGGGCGCGACAAAAAGAAGATTGATGATGAACAATCCGACTGCCGCGATAACGGCAGCCAGCATCGCCGCTTGGGCGATTACAAGCTGATCGTCATAGGCATCATCGCGCGGATTTACTTGCTCAATTCCAACGTAGAGCACGGCGATCACCAATATCGCGAGCACGATCTTACGGGCTAGCTCGGGCCACGTGCGGGCGATCACGGCCTGCACTGCCTGTTTCAAGGCCCGCCCACGAACGACTCGGATGTAGTTTTTTGCCATCGTCCACCTATACATTAGTGGACTCTTCCCCCTCCGGTCAGGAGGCGTCCTCGGTGTCACACGGCGTCCTCGGTGCCAGGCACGTACCTGGCGTCCTCGGTGCCAGGCACGTACCTGGCACGTAGCTGGCACGTAGCTGGCACGTAGCTGGCACGTAGCTGGCACCCCACTCCAAATTGATCCACTACCCGCCGGCCGCTTCCCTCGGCAATGGACCTCCCGGGCCGCGCTGGATTGCCGCGCTTCGCTCGCAATGACGGAATGAAATCCCTTGATCCTGTCACGGTCCAGCGTGGCGCGACCGTCGGGCCCGCCCCTCGACAAGTCGCCGCGGCTGCCTCACACTGCCCGCACAAAAAAAGGGGGGCAATATGAACGCTTTGATCCTGGGAGCCCTGCTTGCCGCCGCCGCGCCGCCGCCCGAGCCGGTCGAAGGGCCGCCGATCGTGATTACCGCCCAGAGCCCGGCCGATGCCGAGGCGGCGCTGAGGGCGTGCCTGGCGCGGCATTGTCCGCCCAATGAGGATATCGACGCCTCGCTGGCGCTCGCCGAGACCCTGCTCGACGACGGCAAATATCATCCGGCGCGCAAGGTGCTTCTGAAGTCGCTTTCCCGCAACAAGGATAAGGCGAAGGCCTTTCCGGTGCCGGTCTCCGACCTCTACCGGGCCAACGGCCGGGTCGCCGCCCATCTCGGGCTCGCCCGCGCCTACATCGTCTCCACCCTCAACATCTACCAGTCGCTGAAAGCCGGGCTTCCCGAGAAGGACGCCCGGCTGCTCGGCGCCCGGATGGAGATCGCCGAGATGCTCGGCTCGACCCGGGGCCATTGGGCCGCGCGCGCCGCCTATGAGAGGATCGCGGACGCCGCCCGCCGCGAGGGCCGCCCCGACATCGCCGCCATGGCGGAGCTTCGCTCGATCATGCGCCATTCTCCGCCCGAGGAGCGGGAAGCGAAGATCAAGGCGATCGCCGCCTCGCCGGATCCCGAGCTTCGCGCCGCGGTGCTCGAGGCGAGGCTCGCCCTCGTCAACATCGCCGCCGCGGAAGGGCGGCCGGACGAGGCGAAGCTGCTGCTGAGCGCGCTGTCGGGGGTCAAGCTCAACCGGCCGGTGCTGATCTACGCACCGCCCTACACCATGGTCGAGCAGGAGCTCGACTCGTCCACCGATACTGCACGGGACGCCCGCTTCGACGACCGTCCGGTCGCCACCGCGCGTTCCGACGATGCCCGCAACAACTCGCCCTTCGGAGTCAACGCCGTCCATATGACCAATCTCGGCGCCTTCTCTACCGTGAAGCGGCTCGCGCCCAATTTCGAGGACATGTGGATCGACGTCGGCTTCTGGGTGACCCGCGAGGGCAAGGTCGACGACCTCAAGGTGCTCAAGAAGAAAGGCAACGACTTCTGGGCGGCGCCCCTGCTCGCCTCGATCCGCGGCCGTCTCTACACGGCCGGCAACGGCATCGCGATCGATTCCTACCGGGTCGAGCGCTACACCTACACCTCGCACTTCGAGCCGGGGACGGGATCCCACCTGCAGGGACGCTCGACCCGGGCCCGGATCGAATATCTCGATCTTTCCGGAGACGGCCTCGTCGCCTCGCAATGAGGGGGCCGCCGTTCGGGCGACGTTAAGCCGGCGTAACGAAACTCGCTCGCTCGAAGGAGCCTGCCGATGCGTCTTTCCCTCGCCTTCCTCGCCTTCGCCCTGGCGGCCCCCGCGGCCGCCCAGATCGTCGGCCACCACCGCTACGATCCGGTGCCGCCGTCCAACCCCTTCCTCGAGGACAGCCGCCTCCCCGGCCCCGGAGTCGGCCGCGACCTTCGCGACATCCACCGCAAGGTCGAGCGCGCGCGCGGCTCCGGCCTCGTCTCACGCAGCGAGGCGCGCCAGCTCAAGCGCGAGGAGCGCGCGATCGGCCGCCTCGCCGAGCGCTATGGCCGGGACGGCCTCTCCCCCTCGGAGCGGGCGGAGCTCGAGATCCGGGCCCGCATACTCCGAGACAATGTCAATCGCGCGCACTAGGCCGTTCGGACATTCATAAGGACTCAGCAAGACCCTCACCTCCCAAGCCTTCGGCTTGGGCCCATGAGCCGCCGCTAAGGCTGCATCCGGGGGATGCAGCCAGGCGGCTCATTCTCCCCCGGAAAGGGGGAGAGGAATTGATTGGCGACGATCGGCCGGGAACCTAAGCTTTATCCCGGCGGGCGCTCGTGCTTGGGGAGGTCGCCCTCAATCTCGTAATAATCGCCCTTGTCGGCGGTGAAGATGTGCTTGGCGAGGCGGGTTCCGGTCGGGTTCTCGAACGCGCCCATCGCCACCGCGGTCCAGTCGCGGCCGATCGGATCCCAGAAGAGCGACGAGCCGCACACCGAGCAGAAACCGCGCCTCACCTTCTCCGACGAGCGGTACCAGGTCACCTTGTCCTCGCCCTCGACGGTCAGGGACGCGCGCGGGATGTCCGTCGAGGCAAAGTAATGGCCGGAACTCTTCCGGCACTGCGAGCAGTGGCACGCGTCCGGCCCCGGCAGCTCGCCGGCGACCTCGAAGCGGACGGCGCCGCACAGGCAGGATCCTTGGGGCATTCGGGCGTCTCCCTGGGGCGATTCGATCCTAAGGCGCGCCGGGGCGCCGAGCAACGCCGCGCGGCAGCGGAAATATGCGCCGCGTCGCTCGTTTCACAGCCGCAACCCACTGCCCGCGGCGCGATGCCGCGACTCGAGGACGGTGCCGGGCGCCGCCGCAGGATGGGAAGAAGCAGGAGTGGAAGAAATGAAGAAAGCCGCATTCGCGATCGCGCTGCTCGTCGGCGGCGCGGCGTTCGCCCAGACCGGCACCTACACGGCCGCGACGACGGACAGTGCCGCCTCGACCGCCTATGAGGGCGACGGCGTCACCACCGCCGCATACGAGACGGAAGGGACGACGACGAGCCTCGCCGGTACCATGCCGATCTCCGGCAGCCCGGTCGTCCAGCCGAGCAATTCGAGCCCCGAGCGCGACGCCCGCGGGATCGCCGTCATCTCCGATCCGGCGACGGTGCCCGCCGGCTGGAACGGGGTCGCCGGAAGCGCGGAAGGCGGGCCGTTGCTCGATCCGGTAACCGGCGAGCCGATGGCCGACACCCAGGCCTATCCGGCCTGCACGGCGAGCGTCACCGACCATTGCCTGCAGACCTACGAGAAGGGCCGCAGGGCGAGGTAGCGCTCCGTCATTGCGAGGAGCGAAGCGACGCGGCAATCCAGGGTGGCCTCGGAGTCCGCACTGGATTGCCGCGCTTCGCTCGCAATGACGGGGCTCTACGTGAGCGGATCTTTCAGCGGGGCGACCCGGGCGCGGCCTTGCGGCGAAGGCGGCGGATGAAAGCCAAGGCGGCGATCGCGGCGATGACGATCGGCGCGGCGGCGCCCTCGTAGCGTCCAGCGAGCTGGGCGACGAGCAAAGCGAGAAAGAGGAGCGGCGGAAGGGCGAGCTGGAACAGCATCAGCCGCCGCTCCCGAGCGTCGACTTCGATGTCGACCAGATTGCCGATGAAGGCGGCATGCGCCCAGAGCAAAGCCTGGCACCCGCCCAGGGCGACGATCAGCATGAAATAGACGGTCAGCGACTTGCCGGGCCCGGCCTTCCCCACCAGGGCCGCCACCGCCGGAGTCATCGCGATCAGGCAGAGCTGGACGAGGGCGAGCAGGGTCAGCGGCCCGTCCACCCGGCGGATCCGCGCGAACAGCCCGCGATGCGCGACCCAGAAGGCGCCGACGATGGCGAAGCCGAACAGATAGGCGAAGAGCGAGCGCCAGATCGCGGCGAGCAGGTGGGAGAGATCGCCGTCCCAATGGTCGGGCGGCCTCAGCTCGAGCGCGAGCAGGGTGATGGCGATCGCGAACACGCCGTCGGCGAGCATGATCGTGCGGTCGTAGCGGTGCCGGGCGATATGCTCGGCGAGCGGCTCGTCCCCGCTGAGCAGCTCCGGCTCCCCCGCCATTCCGTCCTCCCCTCCCCTGTTGCGGGCGGATCGTGGCACGGATCGGCCGAGCCGTCGATGGCGGGCGGCGCCATGACGAGGGTCAGCGCAGCTGGCTGTCCTTGCTTCCGCGCCGGTTGATTCCCGCGGCCGAGCGAAGGGCCTCCGCATCGCGCTCCGACTGGCAGGCGACGCAGGTGCGGGCGCCCGGCAGAGCCTGGCGGCGGCGCTCCGGGATGAGCTCGCCGCAATCCTCGCAATATTCGGACCCCTCGCCCGCCGGCAGCCGCGCCCGCGCGCCGAGCACGGCGTCCTTGACGGTATCGTCGATCTGGTCCTGAACCGCGCCGTCGCGCGCCCATCCGCCAGCCATGGCGAAGCTCCTTTCGTCCGAAGCTCAAAATGGGGTCGGACGCGCTTCGTTCCAAGCGGAGTGCTTCAGCGGTGGGACGGTTCGCCCTGCGGCGATCGTTTCATTCTGCAGGATGAGCGCGCCGCTCGAGTTCGCGCGCACGCCGACGATGGCGGGATCCGCGGGTGATCCAGCGTAAGTATCCGACCATCAGCACGGTGACTAAGAGGGTAA
The DNA here is from genome assembly GCA_045811485.1 of Allosphingosinicella sp. Classification (GTDB taxonomy): domain Bacteria; phylum Pseudomonadota; class Alphaproteobacteria; order Sphingomonadales; family Sphingomonadaceae; genus Allosphingosinicella. Next base: position 80,587 of record JBJMTX010000003.1, on the reverse strand, counting down.
TGATAGCCGGGGCAAGATTTCTGAGCAGCTCATCCATAACTCACTCCGCCTCCAATATCGTTAGCGCCCGGATGCCAGTCCAGATCACCATGAGTCCGATCACCAGCCATATGAGTACGACGGCGTCAAATCCGATGCCGAACCAGCGCGCGGCAGTTGCAGCGATCAGGGCCGTTCCCAAGTTGGTGACGACCCCCGAGCCCGCCTTCAGCTGCTCGTTCTTGCGCAACACCTCCGCATTTGTAACGTCTGGGCACATCCATAGACATCGATTAACGTAACAAAGGCATGAGGTCTAGCCGGTTTCCGTGGCCCTCTCCCCCCGCTGTGCCAATTGCCGCCGCAGCGCCTCGAACTCTTCAGCAAGCGGCGGGAAGCGCTCGCGGAGGCGCTGCAGCGCCAGCGTTCGGCGGGGCTCGTCGGCGGGGCGGCTCAGCGGGATGATTTCGAGGTTGAGGGCGATGGCGGCTCGGCGCTCGTCGTCGGCGGCGACGAGCCAGCTCTCGGCTTCGCGGAAGAGGGCGCTCTCCTCGTCGGGCGGGAGGCACCAGCTGAGGTTGGCGAGGAGATCGGCGACGGCGTGCCAGTGCCAGTCGCGGGCGGCCGCCTCGATCCGCGCTCCGAGATCCGGGCCGCGGGAGGCCTCGATGACCTTCTCGTGGAAGTCGAATATCGGCGCGCCGGGCTCACGCCGCTCGCGCTCGAGCATCGCGAGCGCCTCGCGGAGGAGGCGGAGGGCGTCGGAGTCAGGGGGGACAGCCATGAGCGACCGTCCCCCCTCCCCTCACATCTTGACGCTCACCCGGCCGTAGAAGTAGCGGCCCGGGACGTCGTAGGTGGTCGGATCCATGTTGTTGAGGCCGCAGCTGAAGCAGGCCGGCGGATCCGAATCGAGCGCGTTGTTGACTCCGATCGCGAAGCCGAGGCCGTGCCAGTTCTTCGGCTCCCAGCGAAGCTGGAGATCGGTGTAGAGGCGCGAGCCCATGTGGTTGCCGTTGGCCTCGTCGACGCCGGCGATGTAGCGGCCGGTGATCGAGCCGCCGAAGCCGCTCTTCATCATCCAGTCGAGGACCGCGGTCGACTTCCACTTCGGGAAGGCCTGGTCGGGGCTTCCCTGCTCGGTGCCCTCACGCGGGATTACGGTGACTCCGCCGGTGGCCGGGACGGTGACGTGGTAGTTGAACAGGAAGGTGTTCGACCAATAGAGGCCGAAACGCCCCATTCCGGTCTCGCCGCTGCGGTAGTTCAAGGTGGCGTCGATGCCGTCGGTCTGGATCGAGGCGATGTTCTGCAGGAGGCCCCGGATCTCGGCGATGGCGCCGCTCGCCGTCCGGCTGACCGCCGCGCAGCTCAGCGCATCGCCATTCTGGGCGCACCGCCCGAGCAGGGTGTTGGCGTCGATCGCCTGGATCGCTCCGTCGACCGTGATGTCGAAATAATTGGCCTCGAGGCTGAGCCGCGGCAGGAAGCGCGGGCTGTAGACCGCTCCGAACACCCAGCTCTCGCTCGTCTCCGGGAGCAAGGCGTTATTGCCGCCGGTGATCACCGGAAGCTGCGGGTTGGTCTGGACGTAGCTGCCGTTGGCGGGAACCCCGTTGGCGATGCAATTGGCGGCGACCGCGGCGGGAATCGCGCCGTTGACCGCCGAGCAGGGATCGATGATCTCCTGGTCGAAGCGCGACGGCGTTCCGAACAATTCGCCGATCGTGGGGGCCCTGAAGCCCTCCGCCCAGCTGCCGCGGAAGAGCAGGTCGCGGACCGGCGCCCAGTCGGCCGTCGCCTTCATCGTCGTCGTCGAACCGGACGTCGAATAATCGGAGAAGCGGATCGCGCCGCTGACCTCGAGGCGGTGGAAGAAGGGCGAATCCTTGAGCAAAGGAAGCCTCAGCTCGAGGAAGGCCTCGTTGACGTCGAATTTACCGGCCGTCGGAAGCGCCGGAATGTCGGAGCCGAGGCCGGCGGCGACGACCGGATCGGGATCGAAGCGGCCGGACTGCCGGCGATGCTCGAGGCCGACGGCGAATCCGGCGGCGCCGCCGGGAAGGTCGAACAGCTCGCCGGAGAGGTTCGCGGTATAGTCCCACAAGGTCTGGCGGCTGCTGTCATGCTGGTCGAAGGCGACGAAATTGTACATCGCGTCGCTGATCGAGCCCGCCCCGCCGAAGATGTTGAACGGAACGCACGCGCCCGTGCAGGCGGCGACGGGGCCGAGCGCCAAAGCGAGGTTGGCGGCGTTGATGTTGCCGAGCACGGTCTGCCTGGCGCTGTTGCGGCCGCGGACGGCGTTGAAATCGTAATACCAGTCGCGGCCGCCGACGTCGAAGCCGCCGTCAAGCGTGGCCGAGAGATAGAAGGTGTCGACCTGCTGGTTGTAGCGCCTCGGGCCGCCCTCGACGAGGCGGCGGCCGATGAAGGCGTAATTGGCGGTCTGGCCGTTGGGCAGGTTGGTGATCAGGGTGCGGCCGGACTGGAGCGTCCCGAACGGGTTGAACGGGTTGGTGGCGTCGATCGTGATCCGGTCGAGCAGGTTGCCGTTGCCGGCGTCCGGCCCGACGAACAAAGGCAGCGGCGCCGCCTGGTTCTTCGAGTTGCGCCGGTTGTAGACCGCCTTGACCGAGAAATGGCCGTTGTCGCCGACATCCTGGGAGACGTTGAGGAAGGCGCCGTAGCGCTCGAGCGGAGTCTGGATGAAGTTGTAGGGAGCGAAGTTGAAGCGGTCCGGAGCGCCGGCGAAGGCGCGGTAATCGGCCAAGGTGGGCTTGCGCCCGATCACCGGCGCGATCAGCGTCAGGTCCTGGCCCAGGACGATGAAGCGGCCCTTGGGCGTGCCCGAGCTGCACGAGGAGTCGCAGGCGGTGGTTCCGGGCGTCGGGAAGAGCGAGATCGAGCGGTCGGCAGAGCTCACCCCGTCCTGCTTCACGTAATTGCCGCCAAGGACGACGCTGAGGCCGTGCGAGCTTTTGCCGTTGCCCCAGCTCAGCTGGTAGTTCTGGCTGAAGCCGTCGCCCTGGCCGTACTCGCCGAGCTGGGCCGAGGCGCGGAGCCCGTCCTGGTCCTTGCGGGTGATGATGTTGACGACCCCGGCGATCGCGTCCGAGCCGTAGATCGCGGAGGCGCCGTCCTGGAGCACCTCGATCCGGTCGATCATGCTCTCGGGAATGGAGTTCAAATCGGTCGCGCCCGGAACGCCCGAGGCCGAGGCGCCGTTGACGTAGCGAAGGCCGTCGACGAGGACGAGCACCCGCTTCGAGCCGAGATAGCGGAGGTCGACCTCGGCCGCTCCGGCGCCGACTCCGCCGCCGTCGGGCGGGTTGCCGAAATTGCCCGAATTGTTGAACCGGCTGTTGAGGGCGCCGCCGGAGCTCGGAAGGCGCTGGATCACCTCAGCGGTCGAAGTGAGTCCGGTGCGGTCGATATCCTCGCGGTCGACGAAGGTGACCGGCTGGTCCTGGTCGAGCGGGTTGCGGCGGATCCTGGAGCCGGTGATGACGATCGTGTCGTCGCCCTGCGACGCGGCGGTCGCGGCCTGGGTGGGCGGCTCGTCCGGCGTCGTCGTCGAGGGCTGTGCGAGCGCCGGCGAGGCGAGCAGGGCGACGGCCATCGCGAAGGAAGCGCTGCCCAGACGAAGCGAGAATTTGTTTACGGCCATCCCAGATCCCCCGGCGCCGGGCTGCGACCCCTCGCATTCTTCCGGCGCCTGATTTCGAGTAGCATCGGACCGGGGGGGCGCGTGAAGCATAATCGGACCCGGAACGGACGATTCCGGGGGGATCGTTGCAAGCGCGTTACAGTCGGGGGCCCTGAGGAAAAAGAGGAGTGACCGTTGCCTGCCGGGTCATCCCCCTCTGCCGGGACTCCCCCGGTTCGTCGCCGGCCGAGCACTTCGGCTATGCCGCATGAATTGCACGAACGCCTCGCCGAATTGCTTGGCCGAACCGGGCAGGCATAAGCCAGCCCCCTTGGTATGTAACCAGCGGTCAAGCCCCTCACCGGGGTCATACGTCGTGAGAAGGAGACCGATCACACGCTCTCCCGCACACGAGCGCGCCCTCACGAATGCGCCAAAGGCTGCGCCCTGAGAATAGAATAGCGCCACCTTGCGCGCATAGGAGGATCCCGGCTTGATATCGAAGGTGACGGCACTCCCTCCGGACTTTTCGAGCGCGCTCAGAGCCCTGATCATGGCCGGGTCCGTCTTCAACGGGTGCCTGGTGGCCAGAAATGCGTCCCACCCTATGATTTTACCCTCCGCGAACAATTGGGCGAACAGGTCGAGCCTCGTCCGCTTCAGTTCGTCCGTCTCACATGAGATGGCGGCAACCTCGTCGAGCATGTCGGGCAAGACCTTGCTCCGTCCCCAGGCCTGCCGGAAAGCGCGAGAGGCATGACGATGGCAGATTTCATGTGCCAACACGCCCGGGCGGGTTGCGTCGAATTCGCTATTATTCTGGCTCACTGCGACAGCGGCGCCGTTGCTCCAGACAGCGCCCCCGCGGGTATCGGCCGCGCTGGATCGCCGAAGAGTCGAATCGCCCCCGATCGCGCGCCTCCTGGCGAGGTCGTATGTGAGCGTCCATGATGTCCCCCGGACGTCACTCGCTTCACCCGCCAGGTCAGAGTCGAGCACAACCAGACCAGGAAGCGCCTTTCTTCCAGGGAACCACGCTGAATAGCTCGCCGCCGCCGATCGCAACTCGCGCCTGGCGGCCAAGCGCGCGGAGGCATCGCGTCCGATAACCACGCCATGCTCGGATGCGAGGCAATGAAGAGCGGTGCCACAAGAAGCCGGCTCGGGCAGTCTCTGACATGAGCCGAGAACCAGGGAGAGGCCAATCACTGAACAGCGCAAGGCACATTCGCGCGCGGGAGTCGGGACAAGAGAAAAGTGCTGCCGACTGCATGTCGGCAGCACCGCCTTTGGCATTAATAGACCTCTATTCCGGTCTCATCGGTCGCCACTTTACTGCACCTGCACCCTTGCCCCCCGGGCGGCACGCCTGGCGGACAGAAGCAGACGAGCTGGAAGTCATCCGTGGATGACTTGGCACAAGGAAGGTTTGCGGCACTCGGTCCGGAAAGAGCTAGAGCTAGTAAAGCTGCTGGCACAGTGAAATATTTTTTCATTGTATTTCTCCTGCTATACCCACCTATAGATAGCAGCGGAGCACACAAGAATTTAATAATGTTGGCTAGCAGTCAATCAAACAAATGTTCATAGTGGCCTAAATGTATGAAACACATTCGGCCCATTGCCGAGACTACTTGGGATGGCTCGAACTTGTTTCCTCAAGTGCTCTTATCGTGGCATCGATCTCGCCGAGCTTTCGCGTTCGCGCCTTCGCATCCATCGTCGGATCGACCTCGGTTCGCGCACGCATCAAGCGCTGGATAACCAGGTCTATGCTGCGCGGATCGGACGTGATCCCGGGAGTGGAAGCGGCGTCGTCCAGCGCGAAGCTAAGGGCTTGAGCTGTAGCCCGCATGTCACCGCGGCCCCCGACGTTGCAGATTTCGATCGTGCGGGTGCCTCCTCCTGCACGCTCGACCTCGAAGCGTTGCGCGCCGCTTCCCTCCCCGTCGCAACCGCGAAACGCATTGCGAGCGGCGTCAGTCTGCCCGGCGGTGGCGGCCGGATATTCCGGGGCCGCCTGCAGACCGCTGGAGGTCATACCAATCGCGCTTGCGATGAGGACAACGATGGCAGAGCCGCGGGCGGAGGTCCCAAATCGACGCGTGATGGATGGCATCCTCAATCTCTCCTTTTTAGCCCTCGTTACGTTGGGCATCATTATACCCGATCATCGAACGTCATGTTCTACTAGCCACAGCTAGTAACATGATATTGCATAGCAAAATAAGTCAATACTACCGAAACGGACCATTCGGTCCGGCTTGCTTTTACTATGTGTGCTGGCCATTTTAGAGCTTGTCAATGTGGTGGTAGATTGCCGGCGACGAGGTGGAATGCATGTGGCTTAACTACCTGAACGTCGCCCTTCGGGTAATGCGAAGCAACCCGCTATACACCCTTATCAACGTGTCGGGCCTCGCCATCGGTATCGCCGCCTCAATCCTCATATTCCTCTATGTCCGCTACGAAACCAGCTACGACAGGTGGATCCCGCGCTCCGACAGGATCTACCTGCTTCAAACCCGTATCAAAGTAATGGGCCCCGAGCCGATCGACAGTGCATTGGCGCCTCACGTCGCGGCGGAGGCCTTGCAACGCGAATTTGCCGCGATCGAGACCGTGACCGCCGCCGCAAGCCTGAGGTCGACCGTCAAGGTCGCCGGCAAGCCGCTCGATCGGCAGGTCCTGCTCGCCGACCCGAATTTTCTGGCCTTCTTCGATCTTCCGATCCTGCGCGGCGACCGCAGGGCGCTGGGCGACCCGGCCAGTCTGGTGCTGACCCAGAACGAAGCAGTCAGGTTATTCGGCGCGATCGATCCGCTTGGCCGTACGGTCGAGATGGAGACCGAGGGTCGCAAGCGGGTCCTGAAGGTCACCGGGATAATCTCCAACCCGCCCCTCAACAGTCATCTCGATCTGGGAATGATTGCCAGGTTCAACGCCGCGGACGCCAATCCGGATTTTCCACCTTGGGGGGCGACGGACAGCTATGTCTATGCCCGCCTCAGGCCAGGCACGAATGCGGCTGCAATCAACGCACGACTGCCCGCGTTCGAAAAACGCAATCTCGGGCCATTTGACGAGGCTTTCGACTATCACCTGACACCTATCCGCGAACTCCATCTGGGCGAGCCACTGCAAGGTGCGATGCGCCCAATCGGCGACGCGGTGGCGGTGAAGGCCTTCGCGGCCATTGCCAGCCTCGTCCTGTTGATAGCCTGCTTCAACTTTACCAACCTGACCACCGCGAGGGCGAGCCAGCGCGCGCGCGAGGTAGCTTTGCGCAAGGCGCTGGGCGCGCGTCGCCGCCAGCTGTTCCAGCAATTCATGGCGGAGTCGCTGGTGTTCTCGGCTGCTGGAACGTTGGGTGCCCTGGTCCTGGTCGAACTGCTCCTACACCGGTTCAACAGCTTGCTCGGAGTCGAGCTCAGTCTCGTCTATTTCAGCGGCAACGGCATCCTTTTGCCAACTCTGGCGCTCGCCCTTGCTGTCGGGTCGGTGAGCGGCTTCTATCCCGCTGTCTATCTGTCAGGCTTGCAACCAAGCCAAGTGCTAAGGACTGCCGCGCTGGCCGGCGCTTCGGGAGCGGGTCGGCTACGCCAGTTGCTTGTTCTCGGCCAGTTCGCGGTGGCCATCGCCCTCATGGTCTGTGCCGCCATCGTCTATGCGCAAACCACCTTCGCCCGCCAAGCCAATCCGGGCTTCGAACCCCGCTCGCTGTTGGTGATCGAGAATCTGTGGGTGCCCGGAGTGGGCCCCGCCGCAGGCGCGCTTCGCGACGAGATCGCCAAGCTGCCGGGCGTCACCCACGCGGCTCTCTCCGGGGGTCCGCTAACCGGCAGCGCGAGACTCGTCGGTGGCGTTCGGCGCCCCGGTGCCAAGGACACCCAAAATATGGAGATCGTCTCGGTCGACTACGGGGCCCTTGGCACGCTGGGGGTTCCGATCGTTGCAGGCCGCGATTTCGCGCAAGCCATGGCCGCGGATACCTTTCCGGAAGCGGCGAGCGTCGCCAATCGCGCGGGCCGCCCGTCGCCTGGCGGGACCAGGTTCAACGTCCTGCTCGATAGGAGTGCGGCCCGGCGGCTGGGTTTCCCCGATGCTGCAAAGGCGGTCGGCCAAGAGGTGATCATGGCCCAGGGCCGGGGGGACGTCGTCGGAATAGTGGGGGACGTCCGGTACGGCTCGCTCCGCGATCCTCCTGCCGCGACTGTCTATATGAGGGACGAAGCCAATTTCGGCGCTCTGCTGGTTCGCTACGGCGGGACTGACCCGGCGGCGCTGAGCCGAGCTGCGCAACGGATCTGGCGCAAATTCGCGGCGGACACTCCGTTCAGCGCCCATTTCGTTGAGGATGACATCGCGAAATATTACGATTCGGACGCAGTCCGAGGCCAAGTGTTCGCGATCGCCGCAGCCCTTGCGGTCACCATCGCCTGCCTCGGCCTGTTCGGCCTTAGCGCCTTCACGATCGAGCGACGCAAGCTGGAAATCGCCATCCGGAAAGTGTTCGGCGCCCGCGACCGCGATATCGCCGCCCTCATGGTCTATCAGTTCAGCCGCCCCGTGCTCGCCGCCAACCTCATCGCCTGGCCGGCGGCTTGGTGGCTGATGCGCGGCTGGCTGAACGGATTCTCAGAACGCATCGACCTCCATCCCGGCTGGTTCCTCGCCGCCGGTGCGCTCGCCTTGCTGATCGCGGCATTGACCACCGGGGGACACGCCCTGCGCGCCTCGCGAGCCCATCCGGCCCGAATCCTTCGCAACGAATGACGGACCGGCTTTCTTGATCCGCTGCGGTTCAATAGGGCCCTTCCGCCCGCTTCGGAATTGTCGCAGTCTGGGTCGCAACGTGGGGGGCGAGAATGGATAATCATGATCCGACGACCCGGCTGACGCCGGCCGAGAAGAAGTTCGTCGAGTGGCTTGATGAGAACATGAGCCGGGAGCAGGTGCTCGCCGAGCTCAAGGCCAACCTCCAGACGGCGGTCGAGATCGAGCTCGCGACCATCCCCATCTACCTCTACACTTATTATTCGATCGTCCGGGATTCGACGTTCGGCGAGCAGATGGACGAGATCCAGCTCTTCGCCAACAAGGCCGGAGCGGTGATCATGAGCGTCGCCGTCGAGGAGATGCTCCACATGTCCCTGTCGGCCAACGTGCTGTTCGCGCTGGGGGGCGAGCCCAAGCTCTACCGCAAGGCGCCCAAGGCCTATCCGACCGGCCTTCCCTACCACAATCCGGTCGGCCCGAAGGGGCCGAACGGCGAGACGGCGGTGTCGATCCCGCTGGCGCCGCTCGCCTTCGAGCAATTGTGGCACTTCCTCCAGATCGAATATCCCGAGCAATGGGATGCCCAGCCGCAGGACCGCGACTGGAACACCATCGGGCAATTCTATTCCTACATACGCTGCCTGCTCAGGACGAAGGCGCTGACCGACGACGATTTCCGGCGCGGCGACGCGGCGAAGGCGATCCAGCCCTACAATTACTCGCCCAACAACGTCGACACCGTCTATCCGAAGCGCAAGTTCGACCCCTGGAAGCCGGCCCCTCCCGCGCCGACGCCGGACTGGGCGGAAAAGGATCATCATCAGAGCGCGGCCGAAGCCGCCGTCTTCACCGACAACCCGGACAGCCATGCCGGGGATTCGGAATTGCTGTCCATCCGCTCGCGCGCGGATGCGGCCGACGCCATCGATACGATCTGCGACCAGGGCGAGGGCTATCCGGTCGCCGGCATCGGGCCTGGGCCCGACGACGACCCCTCGAAGGACGAGGAATCGCACTATGTGAAGTTCCTCACCCTCCAGGCCCAATATGCCGATTACGAGGGAACGACGGAATCGCTTCCGAGCGACCCTCCGCCGCCGCCGCTCCAGCGCCCGACCGTCACCCAGAAGGCGCTCGAGGAAGCGGGCGTGGTGATCAAGCTGCCCTGCAATCCCACCGCGGCGGGCTATGCGGCGGTCAACGAAGCCTATCGGCCGATCGCCGATTTCTGCAGCGCGCTCTTCCAGTACATGCTGATCATGAGCGAGACGATCTACAAGGTGCCGCCCGACGAGCAGAAACTGTTCTTCAACGAAGGCCTCCACCGCTCGATGATCTGGGTGCTCGACAAATATATCCAGACGATCCGGCAGATCCCGGTCGGCGACGGCCTGTTCATGGGACCGCTGTTCGAGGATTACGACCTCGGCGGGCGCGCAACCTCGTTCAGGGCGCTGACCAGCCAGGGCCGCCAGGCCTGTGCGGCGGCGGACGCGATCCTCGCCAAGCTCCCCAAGGACGATCCGCTGATCAGGGTGATGAACAACGTCAAATATTATGTCGGGGTGGCGACTCCGCAGACGGGCGGCAAGCCGGGCGGCCACCTTCCCGACGTCGGCCCCTATTGGCGCTGAGGCGCCCGACCGCTCACGAGAGGAAACGATCATGTCCCATCCCGGCCCCCCCGCCAAGAATCCCGGCCAACCGGTCCCGGCGCCCTATCCCTATGACGACGTGCCCGCCTTTCCCGCCCAGGCCGGGCCGGGACCGGACGGGATGCCCCTCCACGCCTGCATGGGGCTCAATGCCTGCGCCGGATCGGACCGGTTCGGAACCGCCGGGCCGAAGGACGGAAGCCCCAATGCCTGCGCCGGCCAGGGCTATTGCTCAACGGCGGTCGCCCACACCTGCCACGTCCAGAACCAGTGCCGGAACCAGGGCGGCTGCGGGCTCTACGGAACCGCCTATGAGCTCGACAATCCCGGCCACAACGACTGCCGCTCGCTCGGCTCGTGCGCGGTACCGATCAACGCGGAGAGGTTCAGCACCAACGGGCCTAACCAAGGCAAGAGCGTCTGGCTCCGGGCGCGCAAGGTGTTCGAGGAGAAGGTCTGGCCGTATCTGCAGCGCGAGCTGCTCGAGAAAAAGGCGAAGGGTGAAATCCCCGCCGACCAGCCGCTTCCCAAGACGCTCGGAAGCCCGCCGGGGCCGTTCGCCGCGATCGGCCCGACCTATTTGTGGATCAGCGAGGACAACAAGGTCCGAGGCAACATGACCGCCTGCGGCGCGAGCGGGATGAGCGGCGCCGGCGGCTGCAGCTGAGACCGTGTCCTTGAGCTCGGATGATCTCGTTCCCCGGCGAAGGCCGGGGCCCAGCGGCGCAGGCCGAGCAGCTGGATCCCGGCCTTCGCCGGGAAACCGCGAGGGAATCGCGGATCTTCCTCGGCTCGGCCTCGGGCTCGGGCTTCGGAACGTCCATTTCGAGACGATCCTGAGCGATCGGCCGGCGGTCGGCTGGTTCGAGGCGATCTCCGAGAATTTCATGGATTCCGGCGGTCGTCCGAGCGCCGTGATCCGCGAGATCGCCGAACATTATCCGGTCGTTCTCCACGGCGTGTCGCTCTCCATCGGGAGCGCCGATCCGCTGAACATGGATTATCTGGCGAGGCTGAAGCGGCTGGCGGACGAAGTGCGCCCGGCCTGGATCAGCGATCATCTCTGCTGGACCGGCGTGCTCGGCCTCAACTCGCACGATCTGCTTCCGATGCCGCTCGACGAGGCGAGCCTCGCTTATGTCGCGGCGCGCGTCCGGCAGGTTCAGGATTTCCTCGGGCGGCCGCTGATCCTCGAAAATCCGAGCAGCTACGTCCGCTTCGCCCGCTCGACGATGGAGGAGCCCGAATTCCTCCGCCGCCTCGCCGCCGAGACCGGCTGCGGGCTCCTGCTCGACGTCAACAACGTCTTCGTCAGCTGCTTCAACGCCGGCGCCGACCCGGTCCGCTACATCGAGGACTTTCCCTGCGGAAGCGTCGTCCAGATGCACCTCGCCGGCCACCAGCAGACCGGCGGCGGCCTGATCGACACGCACGACCGGCCGGTGCGGCCCGAGGTGTGGGAGCTGTTCCGCCTCGCCTGGGCCAAGACCGGCGGCGCCTCGACACTGCTCGAATGGGACGGCGACATTCCAGCCTTCGCGGAATGCCATGCCGAATTGCTCAAGGCCGAGCGCTACATGGGCGGCGCGGCGGGCGAAGCCGGCGGGCCGTCCGACCGGGACGGAGAGGCCGCCGTCTCCAATCCGATCGGCTTCCTGGTTCCGCGGGCGATGGATTCGATCGTCCTGGAAGAAGCATGAGCGAGGCGTCGCTGCCCGAGGTCCAGCGCTGGATGCAGGACGCGGTCCGATTCCCCGGCGCGATCGGCGCGGAGGAGATCGAGCGCCGATTCCTCGCCGGCGGGCGGTTCGACGCCGCCGACGGCCTTGCCGTCTACCAGCGCGGCTATTTCCTCCGCCTGGCGAGCTGCATGCGCGAGCAATTCCCGGCTTTGTGCCACGCGCTCGGGCGCGAGCTGTTCGACGATTTCGTCGCCGATTACGTGCGCGAGAAGCCCCCGGAGAGCCATACGCTCTACGATCTCGGGCGGCGCTTCGCCGGCTTCCTCGAGGAAAGCCGTCCGGACCGCGACGAGAGCGAGCGCGAGGGCTGGATCGACTTCATGGTCGACCTCGCTTGCTTCGAGCGGCAGGTCTTCGCTCTGTTCGACGCGCCGGGCCACGAGGGCAAGGCTTTCGCCGGGCCGGAGACCGCGGACGAGCGGCTCCGGCTGCAGCCCGCTTTCGCGCTCGGCGCCTATCTTTATCCCGTCCATCTCTATTATCACTCGGTCCGAAGGGGCGAAGCGGCCGCCCTGCCCCCGGCGGAGAGGAGCTTCGTCGCCCTCGTCCGCACCGACTATGTGACCCGAACGATCCCGCTCGCCGAGCCGCACCACGTCTTCCTCTCAGCCATGGCCGGAGGCGGCGGCGTCGAGGCCGGGCTTGAGGCGGTGGCCCGGCATCTCGCGGCGAGCCTGGGCTCGGTCCGGGCCTCGTGGCGGGACGAGGCCGGCGTCCGGCGGCGCTGGCTCGACTGGGGCTTCTTCATCGCCCGCGGCTGAGAGGCGCGAACCGGCCCGGCTGCGCAACGGCCCGCCCCTTCCCCCCTCTCTTCCGGGATAGGAAGACGGCGTCGTCGGTTCTCCCTTTGCCCGCGGCTCGATCCGCGAGGGCGCACGAGCGCGCGCACGACCGCGCCCGGCAAACCAGGAGAGACAGGATGAAGACCACCGCTTTCGCGATTGCGTTGCTGCTCAGCGGCGCTGCCTTCGCTCAGACCACGACCACGACGACCCAGCCGGACGTCGACGTCGACGCGCATGTCGGCACCCATCCCGACGGCACTCCGGACGTCGATCTCGACGTCGACGCCGGAAGCAAGACCAAGACCACCACGGTCAATCCCGACGGGACCACCGTCACCACCAGCACCAGCACCACCGACGGCGCCAGCGACGGGCCGAGCGACGGAATGACGAACGACGGGACGATGGTGGTCGCCTCCGCCATGCCGCCGGCGAGCGGCCCGGTGGTCGCGCCGAGCAACGCCAATCCCGAGCATGATGCGCGCGGAATCGCCGTCATCTCCGATCCGGCCGCGGTCCCGGCCGGCTGGAACGGCCTCGGCGGCGCCGCGGTCGGCGGCCCGATGATCGATCCGGCGACCGGCCAGACGGTCGACACCGGCACCGCCTATCGCGCCTGCACCCGCACCGTCACCGACAATTGCGTGCAGACCTACGAGAAAGGCCGCCACCACTAGGCGGCAACCCGGAAACGGGGACAGTTACGGTAACTGTCCCCGTTCCGTCCTCGTCCGGCTCTCCCTGCTGGCGGCCGCGCCGCCCGGTCGTCACGCGCGGCCAAGTGTATTGCGCGGCTAATACTCCCCTGCTATCCCCGCCTCATGTCCGATGAGCTTGAAATCGCGCCGGAAAGGCCGCTTGCCCTAACCCCCGAACGGCTTCCGCCGGCCCCCGTCGACGATCCGCCCCCCTCGCCCGCCCTCGAGCGGCTCCACGCTCTGGTAAGGCGCGGCTACAAGGCCGAGATCGGAACACCCGGCAATCCCGATGTGGTGGTCCTGCGCCACCTCGGCCTCGCGCCGGATCTCGTCCTCCACGCCGATGGCGAGATTGAAGGGCTCGACGCGCGTCGGCCACGCTACAAGCGCAACATCGAGCCGCCGGCGACGATCGGCGGCGGCACCGACGCCGATCATCTGCGCTTCATGCGCTTCCTCGACACCGTGCCCCCGGCCACATTCTGGCATCGCAACCGCCCTTGGCGGAAAAAATACCTCTATTTGCCGGCTGTGCTGATCGCGGTTTGGTTCCTCTGCGTCTCGCTGACGATGCTTATCTTCAGCGGCTGAGGTGGGCCCGGGTCGCCGTTGCCGGTCACATCAGCCAGGTTAGGCCGACGGGGGCGTAACCGAATCCCGGCGCCGTTCGTCCGCCGCGGCGAAATGGGCCATCTGGTCCGCATGGGCCCTGGCGAAAGCCGGCCGTCCGGTGGCGCGCTCGACATAGGCGCGGCAGGCGGGATAGTCCGCAAGCCCGTCGAACCGGTCGACGAGGCGGAGCACGTCCGCCATGGCCAAATCGGCGACGGAGAACGCCCCGGCCAGCCATTCGCGGCCGGCCAGGATCGGCTCGAGACGAGCGAGCCGGTGAAGCTTCAGGAAATCGTCGAAAAACTTCCACGCCGGCGAATCGCCCTTCTGCCCGGTGAAGATCAGAAGGGCCCAGGGCAGGCCCGCCATCTCGACCGAGTTGAGCGCCGCGAACAGCCATTGAATCGCCTCGCCGCGGCGGACCGGATCGGCCGGAAGCAAGGCGTCGTTACGCTCGCCGAGATGGAGCAGGATCGCTCCGCTCTCGAAGATCGAAACCGTGCCGTGGGTCAGCCACGGCACCTGGCCGAAAGGCTGGTGGGCGAAATGTCCCGAGTCGCGATCCTCGAACGGAACGCTCTCGACGCGATAGGGCAGGCCCGCCTCCTCCAGCGCCCAGCGCACGCGAATGTCGCGAACGAAGCCCCGAGGCATCTCGGGAACCCAGTCGAAGGTGGTCAGGACCAGATCGGTCATCGGACGGTCAGCCCTCCCCCACCGCCGGAAGCGCCAGGTAATGCAGCCGCCGCACCTCGCGCCGTCCCCTCACCACCGTGTCGAGGATCAGCCCGACAGCGAACGAAAGGGCCGCGACGATCATCAGGCCGGTGACGAGGATCGCGGTCGGGAAGCGTGGGACCAGCCCGGTCTGGGCGAAGGTGACAATCAGCGGGGCGGCGAGGACGAGGCCGAGGACGACCAGGAAAAGGGCGAAGCCGCCGTAGAAGAGGACCGGGCGCTCGATCCGGAACAAATGGAGGATCGTCTTGGCGATCCGCCAGCCGTCGCGATAGGTGGAGAGCTTGGAGACCGAGCCTTCGGGGCGGGCGCCGTAGGCGGTGACGACCTCCGCGACCGGCATTGCCAGCTCGAGCGCGTGGACACTGATCTCGGTCTCGGTCTCGAAGCCGCGCGACAGCGCCGGGAAGGATTTGACGAAGCGGCGCGAGAAGACCCGGTAGCCGGAGAAGATGTCGGTGAAGCTTCGCCCGAACAAAGCGGCGAGAAGGCCGGTGAAGAGCCGGTTGCCGAGCCGGTGGCCGCGGCGATAGGCCTCCTCGACCTCGGAGCGCCGGGCGCCCACCACCATGTCGAGCCGCTCGTCGACGAGGCGGGCGACGAGCTCGGGCGCGGCGGGGGCATCGTAGGTCGAATCGCCGTCGGCCATCACGTAGACGTCGGCCTCGATGTCGGCGAACATCCGGCGCACGACATGGCCCTTGCCCTGCATCCGCTCGTCGCGGACCACGGCGCCCGCCGCCGCCGCGACCTCGCGGGTGCGGTCGGCGCTGTTATTGTCGTAGACGTAGATCGAGGCCGCCGGGAGCGCGGCTCGGAACGCCGCCACGGTCTGCGCGATCGCCGCCTCCTCGTTGTAGCAAGGGAGGAGGATCGCGATTCGTAGCTGAGACTGATCCACCCTTACCCCCACCCCGTTCGGCCTGAGCTTGTCCTTCGATACGCCGCTTCGACTTCGCTCAGCGGCTACTCAGGATGAGCGGACCAATTACCTATCCGCTCATCCTGAGTAGGGACTGAGCGAAGGCGAAGGCCCGTATCGAAGGACCTCTTAGGCGAGGAAGCGAAGCTTAGGAATCCTTCTTCTTCGCGCGCGGCTTCTTCGCCGGAGCCTCCTCGGCGGCGGGCGCTTCGGCGGCGGCGGCCTTCTTCGGCTTCTTCGCCGGCTTGTCCTCCTCGGCGGGAGCCTCGGCCTTGGCCTTCTTGGCCGGCTTCGCTTCGGCGGGAGCCTCGGCCTCAGCAGCCTTGCCCTTCTTCGCCGCCGGCTTCTTCTTCGCCTTGGCGCCGTGATCGTGGTCGTGATCGCAATCGGGGCCGTGGACGTGGCCGGTGTCGGTGGATTCGATCTCCGCCTGAAGCGCCTCGCGGCTCACCGTGCGCTCGCTGATCTCCGCCTTCGAGAAGAGGAAATCGACCACCTTGTCCTCGAACAGGGGCGCTCGAAGCTGGGCCGCGGCCATCGGCTCCTGGCGGATATACTCGACGAACCTCTGCCGGTCCTCGGGGCGGTATTGCTGGGCCGCCTGCATGATCAGCTGGTTCATCTCATTGTCGTTGATCGTCACGCCGTTCCTCTGCCCGACCTCGGAGAGGAGCAGGCCGAGCCTCACCCGGCGCTCGGCGATATCGCGATAATCCTTGCGCTCGCTCTCCATCTCGGCGCGGGCGGCCGCCGGATCCTCCTCCTGCGCCGCCTCCTGGTCGAGCTGCTGCCAGATCTGGTCGAACTCGGCCTCGACCATCGAGGGCGGAACGTCGAAATCGTGGGCGGCGGCGAGCTGGTCGAGGAGCTTGCGCTTCATGTGGGTGCGGGTGAGCCCGTTCAGCTCCTGCTCGACCTGGCCCTTCATCAGCTCCTTGAGCTGGCCGAGCCCCTCGAGCCCCATCGACTGGGCGAAGCTGTCGTCGAGCCTGGTCTCGCGCGGCACCTGGACCTCGCCGACGGTCACCTCGAACACCGCCTCGCGGCCCTTGAGGTAAGCGACCGGATAGTCGTCGGGGAAGGTGACCTTTATCGTGCGCTGCTCGTTCGCCTTGGCGCCGACCAGCTGGTCCTCGAAGCCGGGGATGAGCCGGCCCGAGCCGAGCTCGATCCGCATCGATTCGCCCTTGCCGCCCTCGAACGGCTCGCCGTCGACCGAGCCTTCATAATCGATGACGAGCAGGTCGCCGCGCTCGGCGGCGCGGCCGGCCGGAGCGACGTCGAAGCTCTTCTGCCCTTCGGCGAGCCGGGCGACGGCGGACTCGACCTCCTCGTCGGTCGCCTCGACCTTGAGGCGCTCGAGCTTGATCCCCTCGATGTTCGGCTCGGGAAGCTCGGGCAGCGTCTCGAGCTCGACCCGGACGACCGCGTCCTTGCCCGGACCGCCTTCCTCGAGCTCGACCTGGGGCTGCATCGCCGGGCGAAGCTTCTGCTCGGCGATGAGCTTCTGGACGCCCTCCTGGACGGCGTTGTTCAGGGCCTCCTGCTCGAGCGCGGGGCCGTGCATCTTGCGGACGAGGTTGGCCGGCACCTTGCCGGGACGAAAGCCGGGCATGCGGATCTGCGGGGCGACCTTCTTGAGCTCTCCGTCGACGCGGGCTTCGATGTCCTTCTTGGGGATGGTGATTCGATAGGCGCGCTTGAGGCCCTGGTTCAACGTCTCGACGGTCTGCATGTCTTGAAGCTCTGCCTTCTTCGGGGGTGCGGTCCTATAGCGAGCGGAGCGATGCGGAGACTGGTGCGGGCGAAGGGACTCGAACCCCCACATCTTTCGATACCAGGACCTAAACCTGGCGCGTCTACCAGTTCCGCCACGCCCGCTTAGGCCGCCGGTGCGGGCGGGGATATAGCAGGCGTGGCGTCGGGGGCAAGGGAGCGCGTCGGCGAGGTCGGCTCGCGGCCGTTGTCCGGGCGCTGCCGCCCCTTCCACACGGCGCCGGATCGGATCAAATAAGACTGGCGGTGGTGGGGGTTGAAGCCCATTCCTCGGGCGCGGTCGGAAATTCGGTCCGGACCCGCGCGAGGGGGAATCGCCATGGCCAATTACGTGATCGTCGGCGCCGGGGCATCCGGATTGTACACCGCCTATCGCCTGCTGAGCGGCGGGACCCTGCAGGCCGGCGACACCGTCCAGCTCTATGAATGGAGCCAGCGGCCCGGCGGGCGGATCTTCACCTACACCTTTCCCGACCAGCCGGACGGCCTCTACGCCGAGCTCGGCGGAATGCGGTTCGCGGTCGACCAGGGCTTCCCGAACACGATCGTCCAGGGTCACGTCCTCGTCCAGAACACGATCGTCGCCATGGACCTGGCCGACAAGGTCGTCGATTTCGGGGAATCGCCGCAGCGCATGTATTATCTGCGCGGGCACAATGTGTACGAGAATTCGCTGTCCTCGCTCCAGGCGCTGCAGGCCTTGCCCTACAATTTCAACGCCGAGTTCATCGACTTCGTCCAGTCCATACCCACCGCGCCTCCCCCGGTTAATTACACAGCCGACACGCTGCTCGGCGCCATCGCTTCGGTGTTCGCCCCCGGGCTCGGTTCCAACAACGCCGACCGCGCCGCCTGGTGCAATTATTACGCGATCGGCGAGGTCGGGAGTAAGGGCGCCACGACCGCCTTCCCGGCCGAAACGACGATCGGCAATATCGGCTATTGGAACCTGCTCTACGACCAGTTCGGCGACGAGGGCTTCGACTATAGCGCCGACGGCACCGGCTACACGTCGAACGTGATCAACTGGAACGCCGCCGACGCCATGCAGGCGAACAACGATTACGGCTCGTCAACCAGCTACAAGCGCCTCGACGGCGGCTACAGCCTGCTGTTCGAGGCGCTCGCGAACGAGGTCGATACGCTGGCGCAGAATTATCCGGGCTCCGGAATCTTCTACGGCTGGCAGCTGACCAGCCTCGAGGAGGCGCCTGACAACCAGACGGTGTGCGCCTTCGCCATCGGCGACGAGAGCGAGGACATCTTCGCCGACCAACTCTTCCTGGCGATGCCGCGCCGCTCGCTCGAGCTGGTCGCCGGCGGCTGCGCGCCGGGCTACATGCTCAACCTTCCGCAAGTGAAATATTATCTCGAGTCCTCGATCGACCAGCCCGCGATCAAGGTGCTCATGGTGTTCGACGAGGCCTGGTGGACGACGTCCGCCTGCGCCTTCCCGCCCTATCTCACGCCGGTGGGAGATTCGCCGAGCCAGGGCGTCGGAGGCCCGTCGATCACCGACCTGCCGCTACGCATGGTCTATTATTTCGCGAATAACGTCCCCGGCGGCCCCGGAACGAGTGGCGGCCCCTATGTGCTGCTCGCCAGCTACGACGACATGAACTATTCGAGCTTCTGGCGGGAAATGGAGCTGAGCGGCCTCTACGAGACCGCGCCGTCGCTGGTCCGTCAGCCGCTCAGCGGGCCGACCGAGGTTCCGGCCGATTCTCCGCTCGCCGGAATCCTGATAAAGCAGCTTGCCGAGATGCACGGAACCACCCCGCACCAGGTGCCGGCACCGCTCGCGCTATATTTCCAGGACTGGGGACAGGATCCGTTCGGTGGCGGCTATCACGGCTGGTCGTCGCATTACAATATCTGCCAGGCGATGGACTTTATCCGGGCGCCCTACGCCCGGATCCTCGGCGAGCCGTCGCGCAAGACCTACATCATCGGATCCTGCTATTCGTTCGACCAGGCCTGGGTGGAAGGCGCGTTTTGCGTCGCCGAATCGGTGCTCCAGGACTTTCTCGGGCTTTCGGCCTTCAACGGCGTTTCCGGGTACACGCTCATCTGCAGGAACGAGATGGGCGAAGCCGCGCCGGCTTCGACGGCGGCGCGGGCGACCGCCCGAAGCCCGAAAGCAAGGCACAACCGCGCCCACCGCGGCTAGCGGCGCAGCATTCGGCCGCGTCGCCATGGATTCGATCCCGGACGGAACGATCCCCGGCGTCCCGCCTTTTGAGTGCAAAAGGCAGGGAGGCAGGCAATGCGCTATCGCAAGCTCGGATCGAGCGATCTCGAAGTCTCGGAAATCTCGCTGGGCTCGTGGCTGACCTTCGGGGTCGGGGTCGAGCGCGACCGGGCGGCGGCCGTGGTCGACGCGGCGTTCGACCTCGGGATCAACTTCATCGACACCGCCAATATCTACGGGCGCGGGGCGGCGGAGAGCTTCCTCGGCGAGGTTCTGGCCGGGCGGCCGCGCGATTCCTACGTGCTGGCGACCAAATTGTTCTTCCCGATGACGGAGACCGACCGCGGCCTGTCGCGGGCCCAGGTGGAGAAGCAGCTCGACGCTTCGCTTCAGCGGCTGAGGACCGATCATGTCGATCTCTACCAATGCCACCGCTACGACGAGGAGACTCCGCTCGAGGAGACGATGGAGGCGCTCAGCGAGGCGGTGCGCTCGGGCAAAGCGCGCTGGATCGGCTTCTCGGAATGGCCGGCGGAGAAGATCCGGGCCGCGCTGGCGATCCCCGGAGTCGAGAAGTTCGTCTCGAGCCAGCCGCAATATTCGCTGCTCTGGCCGCAGCCCGAGGAGGAGGTCATCCCCTTGAGCGCTGCCAACGGAATCTCGCAGATCGTGTGGTCGCCGCTCGCCCAGGGCGTCCTCACCGGCAAGTACGAGCCGGGCCGGGCCCCGCCGGCGGACAGCCGGGCGACCAGCGACGAGATGGGCGGCTTCATCTCCTGGCTCTTGAGGGACCAGACTCTGGAGGCGGTCCAGCGTCTGAAGCCGCTCGCCGACGAGGCGGGCCTGAGCCTCGCCCAGTTCGCCCTGGCCTGGGTGCTTCGCGAGCCCAACGTCGCCTCGGCGATCGTCGGCGCGTCGCGGCCGGAGCAGCTCGCCGAGAATGCGGCGGCCTCGGGCGCGGACGTCGATCCGGAACTCTTCAGGAAGGCCGAGGCGTTCGCGGCGGAAGCGCGGGGATAACCGTCGCCCCAGCGAAGGCTGGGGCCCCAGGGGGGCGAAGACCGCAGCGTCTTTCACCCGCTGGGATGCCAGCCTGCGCTGGCATGACGGCTCCTAATGCCGTATCCGCGCGCTTTCGACGATCCGCTCGAATTCCGGCAAGGCGGCGCCGAAATAATGCGCGCGGGCGGCGTCGAGCAGAGCGAGGTAGAGCTTGCCGTCGACGATCGCTCCGACCGCCCTTCCCCGTCGCCACACTTCGTCGCCGCCGAGATAGTCGTAATCGAACTGGAAGCCTTGATGGCCGGCGAAACCGCGCGGCTGCATTCCGGTGACGTTGAACTCGCTGGCGCCGGCGCGGACGCGGTAGA
This sequence comes from Allosphingosinicella sp., assembly GCA_045811485.1. Classification (GTDB taxonomy): domain Bacteria; phylum Pseudomonadota; class Alphaproteobacteria; order Sphingomonadales; family Sphingomonadaceae; genus Allosphingosinicella. The sequence continues at coordinate 59,691 of JBJMTX010000003.1, read as the reverse complement.
AGCTCTCGATCATCCCGCCGATCTCGGGCGGGCTCATGTCCGAGCGGAAATCGGGCACCTTGCGGTCGGCCTTGTGGCGCTGCTGGACGATCCTCTTGTCGTTCTCGAGCGCGCCGATGAAGGTCAGGCCGTCGAGCAGCGGCCCGTTCAGGGTCCAATCCTCCTCCTTGTAGATCTGGTCGGGCCCGCGCGGGGCCTTGTTCCAGCGAATGGTCGGGGTGACCGTCATCGAGCCGCGGGCGACGTCGTCGGGGCCGGGCTCGACGAGGCGGTAATATTGCAGGCCGTAGCCGCCGCCCGGACCGCCGGCGCACCCGGCGAGCATCGAGAGAGCGAGGAGGGGCGGGAGGAAGATGCTTTTCGTCATGCTTCGGCTCCTAAGTTCCCCGGCGAAGGCCGGGGCCCAGCGCCACGGCGGAAGGACTGGGTCCCGGCCTTCGCCGGGAAGCAATGGGCTCAAATCCCCTCATTGGCCGATCGAGTGGCGGACCATCGCCGCATCCGGAGCCTGCGGCGAAAGCGCCAGGTAGCGCTTCAGCGCGGCCTCGCCTTCGTCGCGCCGGCCCTCCTTCAGCAGCTGATAGCCGTGGGCGCGCCAGGCCTCCGGGGGGGCATCCGGATAGTCCACGGCGGCCGCATAGCTCTGGCCGGCGAGCGCGCTGTCGCCCTTGGCGCCGCGAAGGCGCCAGACCTCGCCCTCGTAGAAGCGAAGCAGGCCGTTCCAGCCGTCCCTGGCGAGGTTGCGGATGATGTAGAGGCTGGCGCCCGGATCGTTCAGCTTGACCTGGTCGTCGAGGAAGGTCTTGCGGTGGTCGCCGAGCGCCTTGAGGTAGCGGTCGCGGCCGCGCTCGGTGCCGCGCGGAGTCGACACCTCCTTCGCCGAGGCGCGAAGGTCGATCATGCGCTGCTCGGGCGCCGGATGGGTGGCGAGCAGGGAGTAACCGCGCTTGGGACGCTTGTGGCGCATCTCGGCGCTCGCCTCGACCTCGGCAATGAGCTGCTGCCAGGTCTCCGGCATCGCCTCGGGGTCGTAGCCAGTGGCGGCGATCTGCTTGAGGCCCATCGCGTCGGCCTCGGCCTCGAGCTCGCGGCTGTACTGGAAGATGGAGAGGATCCCGCCCAATTGGGCGAGGCGGACGAGGTCGCCGGCATAGACCCCGGTGGCGCCGTAGCCGAGGCCGGCGGCCATCCCGAGGAAGTTCATCGCCGCCGTCTTCCTCTTGAGGTCCCGCCACATGCGGACCTGGTGGCGGCGGAGGAAATGGCCGGCCTCGTGGGCGATCACCCCGGCGAGCTGGGCCTCGTCGCGCATGCGCAGGAGGAGGCCGGTGAAGACCACCATGAAGCCGGTCGGGGTCATGAAGGCGTTGAATTCGGGGATGTGGGCCAGATAGACTCGCAGGTCCTTCGCCGCCGGGCCTCCGATCCGCTCGGCGATGTCGCCGAGATAGGCGGTCAGCGCGGGATCCTTGATCAGCAGGTTGGAGCCGGCGACCTCCTCCTCGACCCTCTCATATTGCTGCCACATCCCTCGCTCGTCCTTGTCGACCGGACGATAGCCGGGGGTGATGAGCGGCTTCATGTCGGCGGGGCGGATGCGGGCCTCGGCGGTTCCGGCGAGCCCCGCGCAGCAGGCGCAGCCGAGCCCGCCGAGAATCGCGCGGCGGGTCAGCGGCAGAGCCTCGTGCCAGTCGACCCCCGTTCCCCGGCGAAGGCCGGGGCCCAGTTTCGCCCACGGAAGGGCTGGATCCCGGCCTTCGCCGGGAAACAATTTCGCCTCGAACCGATCGACGCTCATCGCCGAGCCCGGACGTTTCGGCCGGCCCTCATCCGGCCGAGCAGGCGGTCGACCATCTGGGCGGCGCCGTCGGGCGTGCGGATGTCGCCGAACTGGACTCCGGGGGCCATGCTCGAGGTCTGGAGGACGTTGAACCAGACCACGTCCCCGGTCCTCAAATCTACGAGCGAGGCATAAGCCGACTGGCCGCCGCCGCCCTGGGGCGCGCAGAAGCCGATGAAGCAGCCGGCGATCCCGAGCACCTGGAGCGCCACCCGTCCCGAAGAGGCGAAGCTGTCCTCGGCGTGGAGGAAGAGGGCATAGTCCATACCGGTCGCCTTGCCGAAGGCGACGGCATCCTCGCCGAGGGTCCAGTCGAGGCCCTGGCGGCGCTTGGTGGGAAGCGTGGCGCCCATATATTTGTGGATGGCGATCGAGGAGCCGACGGCGGCGTGGAGCCGCTCCAGCTCGGCGACCTGCTCGGCGCTGACCCCGGGGATTCCGGAGCGGGTCTCGAGGATCCGGGTCTTGCCGCCGAGGTTCGACTGCTGGTCGGCGAGCGCCTTGAGGAGATTGGTCCGCGCCTGCTCGGTCCAGTCGGCGCGCGGCTCGACGAGGCCTCCGGCGGTGAGCAGGCCGACGCTGACGTCCGGACGCATCACGATCAGGCTGTAATCGCCGTGCGGCGGCTCGAACTCGACGTCGGCGACCTGCTTGGTCTGGACGCAGCCGGAAAGCGCGACCGAGGCGGCGCAGGCGAGGACGAGCGTGTGGCGGGCCATGTCCGGCTCCCGGTTGAAAATCCCGGGGAAAACGCGTCGGTTGCGGGGGCGTTCCTATTGGAGGATCGCGTCATTGCGAGCGAAGCGAAGCAATCCAGTGCGGCCTCGGATGCAGCGCTGGATTGCCGCGTCGCTTCGCTCTTCGCAATGACGGCCTACCGGACCGGGAAGCCCCTCCGCCGCATCAGCGCCTTCACGTCCGGGTCGCGGCCGCGGAAGGCCCTATAGGCTTCGGCGCGATCGGTTTCGTTGCCGGTGGCGAGGAGGGTGGTCCGAAAGCGGTCGGCGGTGGCCTTGTCCCAGGGGCTCCCGGCCTCCTCGAACGCCGCCCAGGTGTCGGCGTCCATCACTTCGGACCATAGGTAGGAATAATAGCCGGCCGAGTAAGCGTCGGACGAGAAGAGATGGCCGAATTGCGGGAGTCGGTGGCGCATCACCATCTCCTTCGGCATCCCGAGCTTCGCCAGCGCCGCCTTCTCGAACGCGTCGGGATCGACCACGCCGTCGGGGTCGGTGTGGAGCATCATGTCGACCAAGGCCGAGGAGAGATATTCGACGGTGGCGAAGCCCTGGTTGAAGGTCTTGGCCTTCTGGATCTTGTCGATCAGCGCCTGGGGCATCGCCGCGCCCGTCTTGTAGTGGCGGGCGAACTTGTCGAGCACCTCGCGGGTCAGGACCCAATTCTCGTTCACCTGGCTCGGATATTCGACGAAGTCGCGAGGGGTGCCGCCGAAGCTGGGATAATAGACGTCGACCAGCAGATAATGGATGGCGTGGCCGAATTCGTGGAACAGGGTCTCGGCGTCGTCGAGGCTGATCAGCACCGGCTGGCCGGGCGCGGGCTTGGTGAAATTGTTGTTGTTGGAGGCGAGGACGATCCGGTCGCCGAGCAGGCCCGAGCGGCTTCGATAGGTCGTCATCCAGGCGCCGGACTGCTTTCCCGCGCGGGCATAGGGATCGAAATAATAGAGGCCCACCGTCTCGCCGTTGCGAGTGACCTCGAAGGTGCGGACGTCCGGGTGGAAGACCGGGACCGTGCCCGTATTCTCCTTGAACTCGAGCCCGTAGAGCTGCCCCGCCGCCCAGAACATGCCCTTGACCATGTTCGACAGCTCGAAATAGGGCTTCACCTCGTCCTGGGAGAGGTTGTAGCGCGCGTTGCGGACCTTCTCCTGATAGTAGCGATAGTCCCACGGCTCGATCGTGATATGCGCTCCGGACTTGTCGGCGATCGCCTGCATGTCGCGCACTTCCTCGTGGACCCGGGCGACGGCGGCCGGCCAGACGCCCTCCATCAGCTTCATCGCATTGGCCGGAGTCTTGGCCATCGTGTCCTGCATCCGCCATTCGGCATGGTTGGCGAATCCGAGCAGGTGCGCGCGGTCGGCGCGAAGCTTGACGATGCGGGCGATGAGCGCGTTGGTGTCGTTGGCGTTGCCGTTGTCGCCGCGATTGGTGAAGGCCCTCCAGACCTTCTCGCGAAGCGCGCGATTGTCGGCGAAGGTCAGGATCGGCTCGACCGCCGAGCGGGTGTTGACGATCGCGAAGCTGCCGGCCGGAAGCTTGCGCTCGGCAGCGGCGGCCGCCGCGGCGTCGCGGACGTCCTGCGGCACGCCCTTGAGCTCGGCCGGCGTGGCGGTGACGTAGGTGTTCTCGTCTGCGAGCAGCTTCTCGTTGAACTCGGCGAAGGCCGAGGCGAGCTGCTGGTTGTATTGCGAGAGCTGCTGCTTCTGCGAGCCATCGAGATTGGCGCCGCGGCGGACGAAATTCTCGTAATAGCGGGTGACGAGCCGCTGCTGCTTGGCGTCGAGGCCGGCGCTCTCGCGTGCTTCGTAAATGGCCTTGATGCGCTGGAAGAGCTTCGGGTTGAGGACGATCTCGTCCGAAGCCGCCGCGAGCTTGGGCGACCAGTCCTTGTCGAGCGCCTGATAGGCCGGAGTGGTGACGTTGCTCGTCATCACGCCGAAGATGTTGCCGACCCGGTCGAGCCGCTCCCCCGAGCGCTCCAGCGCTTCGACGGTATTGGCGAAGGTCGGCGCCTCGGGATTGTCGGCGATCGCCGCGACCTCGCGGCGCTGCTCGTCGATGGCGAACTGGAAGGCTTGGGGGAACAGCTCGGGAGTGACCTTGTCCCAGGGCGGCACCCCTTCGAACGGGCCGGTCCATTCGGCGAGGAGGATGTTGTCGGGAACGGTGACCGCCGGTGCATTGGCTGCCGCGTCGAGCTCATCGGCACGTTGCTCCAGGGCGGCATTAGTGGCCTCGTCCGCGCGGGTGGTGGCGCAGGCGGTGAGAGTCAGGGCGGCAGCGCCGGACAGAAGCAAGGACTTCAAGATCGTATCTCCCGGGTGGGACAGGGTTGCACGCGCCCTATAGGAGCAAGGCTGAACCGGCGGCAACTTCGACCAGTCCCGTCATTGCGAGGAGCGAAGCGACGCGGCAATCCAGCTCTGCGTTCGCGACAGGCGCAGCACTGGATTGCTTCGCTGCGCTCGCAATGACGGGCGCTCGACTCGTTTCGGCGCGGGAAAGGAATCGTTGGGCGCAAAAGCCGTTCGAAGCCATGGCCTTAGTCCTGTGGATAAGTCAGCTTCCCCGAAGCGAAACTGTCGGGGAGTGGCGGTGCTCAACATATTGATCGTCGAGGACGATCCGCTTCTCGCCGAGACGGTGAAGAGCCTCGTCGAGCTCAACCCGCGCTTCCAGGTCACCGCGCTCGCCGACGATCTTTCCAGCACCCTCGCCGCGGTCGCGGAGCGGCGGCCGGACCTCGCCCTGGTCGACCTCCAGCTCGCCAATGGAAGCAGCGGCTATGCGGTCGCGGCCAAGCTTCACGACGAGGGCATCGCCTGCCTGTTCACCACCGCCAGGGCGCCCGGCTTCGCCGTCCGCGACCTCGCTTTGGGCTGCCTCCAGAAGCCGTTCCGCGAGGAGGATCTGGTCCGGGCGCTTACGGAGGCCGAGGATATATTGAAGGGCCGACCCAAGCTCGTCCTTCGCCCCCGCCTGCCCGAGCCGCTGGAGATTTACGGCGACGAGGAACCGCGCGAGCCGACCTTCACGCTTGGAGTCAGCCGCAGGACGTCGTGGCTGGCGAGGGTGAAGAAGCTGCTCCGACGCCCGTCTTCCTTCAGGAGCGCCGCGGCCTGACCGTCATTGCCAGCGAAGCGAAGCAATCCAGACTGAGGCCGGTTGCTTACGCCGCAGCTGGATTGCCGCGTCGCTGAGCTCCTCGCAATGACGATCATTCTCCCATCTGTCTCAGCGCCGCGCCGGCGCCGCGGCGGATGACGAGGTTCCTTATCTCGGTCATGTCCTCCATCGCGAAGCGGACGCCCTCGCGGCCGAGGCCGCTGTCCTTGACCCCGCCATAGGGCATGTTGTCGACCCGGTAGGAGGGGACGTCGTTGATCACCATTCCTCCGACCTCCAGCCGGTCCCAGGCGTCGAGCGCCTTGAACAGGTCGCGGGTGAAGATCCCCGCCTGGAGGCCGAACTTGCTGTCGTTCACTTCTTCGAGCGCGTCGTCGAAGCGGGTGAAACGGGAGAGGATCGCGACCGGCCCGAACGCCTCCTCGCGGTAGAGGGTGGCCGAGCGGTCGACGTCCTCGAGCAGGGTTGCCTCGAGCATGGCGCCGTCGCGCTTGCCGCCGCAGAGCAATTTCGCGCCGCCTTCGATCGCCGCCCGGATCCAGTTGTCGAGCCTTTGGGCTTCCTTGACGTCGATCATCGGCCCGATGAAGGTCTCGCGGTCGTGCGGGTTGCCGGCGACCAGCGCCTTGGTCTTCCTGACCAGGCGCTTGCTGAAGTCGTCGTAGACGTCCTCGTGGACGATGATCCGTTGCACTCCGATGCAGCTCTGGCCGGACTGGTAGAAGGCGCCGAAGACGATCCGCTCGACCGCGTCGTCGAGGTCGGCGTCCCTGTCGACGATCACCGCGGCGTTGCCGCCGAGCTCGAGAACGACCTTCTTCTTTCCGGCCCTCGCCTTGAGGTCCCAGCCGACCGCCGGCGAGCCGGTGAAGCTGAGCAGTTTCAGCCTTTCGTCGGTGGTGAACAGGTCGGCGCCCTCGCGGTGGGCGGGGAGGATCGAGAAGGCGCCTTTCGGAAGGTCCGTCTCGGCAAGCACCTCGCCCATGATGATCGCCCCGAGCGGGGTCCGGCTCGCGGGCTTCATCACGAACGGGCAGCCGACCGCGATGGCGGGCGCGACCTTGTGGGCGGCGAGGTTCAAGGGAAAGTTGAACGGCGAGATGAAGCTGCACGGCCCGATCGGCACCCGCTTCCAGATGCCCTGATAGCCACGGGCGCGGGGGCTGATGTCGAGCGGCTGGACCTCGCCCGTCATCCTCACCGATTCCTCGGCGGCGATCCGGAAGGTGTCGATGAGGCGGGTGACCTCGCCTTCGCTGTCGCGGATCGGCTTGCCGGCCTCGACGCAGAGCGCGAAGGCGAGCTCGTCGAACCGCTCCTTGAAGCGGTCGACGCAATGCTGGAGCACGGCCTGGCGCTCATAGCTCGCCATCCGCGCCATCGGCTCGGTGGCCTCGACCGCCGCGGCGATCCCGGCGTCGATCGTCGCCGCATCGGCCTGGGCGCAGCGGAAGGCGACCTTGCCGGTATATTTGTCGGTGACCTCGAGCTCCGTGTTCGGCTGCTTCGCTTCGTTGGCGAGGTAGAGTGGATAGGTGTCCTTCAGCTTGGTCATAGAGCCGCGCTCAATTCCTTGATCTCGCGGTTGAGGATGCGGTCATTGTCTCCATAATCGACCGTGCAGTCGATCAGGTGGACGCCCGGCGTGTCGAGGCAATGGCGGAGGAGCGCCGGGATGCCGGCGGCATCCTCCACCCGGTGGCCGCTCGCGCCGTAGCTTTCGGCATATTTGACGAAGTCGGGGTTGCCGTAGGTCAGGCCCCAGTCGGCGAAGCCCATGTTGGCCTGCTTCCAGCGGATCATGCCGTAGCTGTTGTCGTTGAGGACCAGCACGGTGAGGTTGAGCTTGAGGCGGACCGCCGTCTCCATCTCCTGGCTGTTCATCATGAAGCCGCCGTCGCCGCACACGGCCATCACCTTGCGGCCGGGATAGACCATCGCCGAGGCCATGGCCGAAGGAAGCCCCGCCCCCATCGTCGCCAGCGCATTGTCGAGAAGCACGGTGTTGGGCCGGCGCGCCGGATAGTTGCGCGCGAACCAGATCTTGTAGACTCCGTTGTCGAGGCAGAGGATGCCGTCGTCCGGCATCGCCTCGCGCACCTGCTGGACGAGGCAGGCCGGGAAGATCGGGAAGCGCATGTCGACGCACATCGAGTCGCGATGCTCGCACTCGGCGCGGCGGGCTCGAAGCATGGCGTCGAAATCCCAGTCGGCGGAGGGCCGGATCGCCTCCTTGATCTGCCAGATCGCGTTGGCGATGTCGCCGATCACCTCGATCTGGGGGAAATAGACCGGATCGACCTCCGCGGTGTTGGTCGAGACGTGGATCACCTCGGTTCCGCCCGGCTTCATGAAGAAAGGCGGCTTCTCGATCACGTCGTGGCCGACGTTGACGATGAGGTCGGCGGCCTCGATCGCGCGGTGGACGAAATCGCCGGCGGAGAGCGCCGCGCAGCCGAGGAAGCGGGGATGAAGCTCGTCGACGACGCCCTTGCCGAGCTGGGTGGTGACGAACGGTATCCCCGTCTTCTCGACCAGCTCGAGAAGCATTTGCGAGGTCATCTTGCGGTTGGCGCCGGCGCCGATGACGAGGAGGGGCGAGCGCGCCGCCTCGATCTTGGTCACCGCCGCCCGGATCGCCTTCTCCTCCGCCGTGGGCCGGCGCGACAGGCTTCGCGCCAGCGGCCCGGAATCGGTCCGTTCCTCGGCGACATCCTCTGGGAATTCGAGATGGACCGCGCCCGGCTTCTCTTCCTCCGCCAGCCGGAACGCCTCGCGCACCCGGCTGGGGATATTGTCGGCCGAGGCGAGCTGGTGGGTGTATTTGGTGATCGGCCCCATCATCGCGACGACGTCGAGAATCTGGAACCGCCCCTGCTTCGATTTCTTGATCGGCTTCTGGCCGGTGATCATCATCATCGGCATTCCGCCGAGCTGGGCATAAGCCGCGGCGGTGACGAGGTTGGTCGCGCCGGGACCCAGGGTGGCGAGGCAGACCCCGGTCTTGCCGGTATGCCGCCCGTAGGTCGCGGCCATGAAACCGGCGCCCTGTTCGTGCCGGGTCAGGATCAGCCGGATCTGCGAGGAACGCGACAGGCTGTCGAGGAAATCGAGATTCTCCTCGCCCGGGACTCCGAACACATATTCGACCCCCTCTTCCTCGAGGCAGCGGATGAACAGGTCGGACGCTTTGGTCATTCCGCTGGCCCCCGGGGAAAGCGTAGCTCTATCCCTCTTTGCCACCCCTTGTCACGGCGGGCGAACGCGCTTGAAAGCGGCGGTTGGTTTGGCACATAGTCGCCGCTCCTAGGGGGTTGTTTTTCCGATGGTGGCGAGCCGCAGTCTGGCGATCGGCGCACTGGCGGCCTCCCTCCTGCTGGCGCTCGCCGTCTTCCTCTCGCCCGCGATCGCGCAGCAGAATGCGCCCGCCCATTATGTCGGAGTCGCGAGCTGCGCGGGCTCGACCTGCCACGGCCGGAGCGAGGCCAACGGCGCGATCGTCCGCCAGGACGAGCTTCGCCTCTGGCAAGACCCCTCCAGCCCGGCCGGCGCCCACAGCCGCGCCTGGCAGGTGCTCACCGAGCCCCGAGCCAAGGCGATCGCCGCCCGCCTCGGAATCGGCGAGGCGGCCAGCGCGCCGATGTGCCTGGGCTGCCACGCCACTCCCGGTACGCGAACGTCCGACGGCGTCGGCTGCGAAAGCTGCCACGGCGCGGCCTCCGGATGGCTCGCCAGCCATTATGCCGTCGGCGGAACCCACGCCGCCAACGTCGCGCGCGGCCTCGTCCCGCTCGACAACCCCCAGGCCCGCGCGAGCCGCTGCCTCGATTGCCATTTCGGAAGCGGCGACTCGAACCAGTTCGTCGACCACCGGATGATGGCCGCCGGCCATCCACGGATCAGCTTCGAGCTCGACCTCTTCTCGACGCTCCAGCAGCACCACAACGAGGATGGCGATTATGTCCAGCGCAAGGGCCGCTCGAACGGGGTGACGACCTGGGCGGTCGGCCAGGCGATGGCGCTGGAGCGGTCGCTCACCCTGTTCGCGACTCCCGGGCGGGGGACGGAGGGGATGTTCCCCGAATTCTATTTCTTCGACTGCCATAGCTGCCACCGCCGGATCTCCGACGATCCGCGCTTCGAGCCGGGCGCCGAGGCCAATCCCGGCCGCCCGATCCCGGCCGGAATGCCGCCTTACAATGACGAGAACATGATCATGCTCGCCGCCGCCGCCCGGGTCGCCGCGCCGCAGCTTGCGCCGCGCTTCGAGCGCGACAGCCGCGCTTTCCACGCCGCGCTTGCCAAGGACAGGGCAAGCGCCGTGGCGGCCGCCGCCAAACTGAGGGAAAGCGCCCACGCCGTCGCCGCCGACCTCGTCAAAGGGGTCAGCCGAGCGCAATTGTTCGACATCGTCGATACGATCGCCGGGACCGCCGTCGCGCCGCGCTTCACCGATTATGCCGGAAGCGTCCAGGCGGTGATGGGGGTCGACACCCTGCTCTCGGCTTTGGTCTCCTCGGGCGAGGTCAGCGCCGCTCAGGCGCAGGGAATACGCGGCGACATCAACCTCGCCTATCGCGCGGTCGCCGATCCCAATTCCTACAATCCCCGCGAATTCCGCTCGAGCCTCGGCCGCGCCGCCGCGGCGATCCGGAAGCTGAAATGAGGCGCGGCGCGAGCTGGATCGCGATCGCCGCCCTTCTCGTCGGGGCATGCGGAGGCGGCGGAGGCGGCGGCGGAAGCACGCCGACCCCCTCCCCGCCCTCGCCCCCACCGCCCCCACCGCCGCCGTCGGGAGTCTATTCGGTGCCGGCGCAGGTCGCGCTCAGCCAGTCGGAGGTGCAGCAGATCATCGCCCAGGGCGTCGCCGAAGCGCAGGCGCGGGCGCTCCCCGCCACCTTCGCGGTCGTCGACCGGGTCGGCAACGTCCTCGCCGTCTTCGCCATGACCGGCTCGAACCAGCGCCTTTTCGTGCCGCGCGCGCCCGACGGCAGCCAGAACGACCTCCAGGGCATCGACGTCCCCGGCGCGGTCGCCGGGGCGATCGCCAAGGCGATCACCGGCGCCTATCTCTCATCCGGCGGAAACGCCTTCTCGACCCGGACGGCGAGCATGATCGTCCAGCAGCATTTCCCGCCCTCCGCGGCCGCGCTCGGGCTGGAGAGCGGGCCCCTGTTCGGAGTCCAGTTCAGCCAGCTCCCCTGCTCCGATCTCGCCGCCCGCTTCAACGGCAATGTCGGGGCCGCCGGCTTCATCGGCCCCAAGCGCTCGCCGCTCGGCCTCGCCGCCGATCCGGGCGGCTTCCCGCTCTACAAGAACGGGGTCGTCGTCGGCGGGATCGGAGTGATGGCGGACGGAGTCTACGGCTTCGATCCGGAAGTGCAGGATATCGACAAGGATGGCGAAGAGGCGATCGCGCTGGCCGCGAGCACGGGCTTCGCCGCGCCCGACGAGATTCGCGCCGACCGGATCAGCGTCGACGGCACGCTTCTGCGCTTCTCGGACGCGACACCGGCGGACCTTCGCTCCAGCCCCGCCGCCGCGCCGTCCTTCACGACGCTCCCGGGGGCGCTCACCAGCGTGCGCGGCTATTACGACGCCGGCATGGGTGTCCTTCCCGGCCTCGCCTACGGCAGCGAGGCGTCGGGGATCCGGCCGGCGACAGCGGCGGAATTCTCCAGCGTCGACGCCTTCGTCCTGACCAGCGGCGCCGGCGCCAACCGCTATCCGATCCGGGCCGGCACCGACGGCAACCTCACCGCCGCCGAGGTGACCGCTCTGCTCGAGGAAGCGTTCAAGGTGATGAGCGCCGCCCGCGCCCAGATCCGCCGGCCGCTCGACAGCCGAGCCCAGGTCAGCATCTCCGTGGTCGACACCAACGGCGCCGTGCTCGGCCTCGTCCGCTCGCCCGACGCGCCCATCTTCGGCATCGACGTCTCGCTCCAGAAGGCCCGCACCGCCACCTTCTTCTCGAGCGCCAGCGCGGGCGCGACGCTGCTCGCCAACCCCGACCCGGATGTCAGCAATTACGTCCCCGCCGTTCGCGCCTTCCTCGGCGATCCCAATGCGCTGACCGGCCAGTTCGCCTTCACCGATCGGGCCAACGGCAACCTCTCGCGCCCCTATTTCCCCGACGGCGAAGTCGGGCGCCCGCCGGGGCCCTTCTCGCGGCCGATCGCCCAGTTCAACCCCTTCTCGACGGGCTTGCAGTCGGCGCTGGTCGAGGCCGACGTGAAGGCCCATGTCGGCTTCATCCTCGGCGGCCCCGACACCCCGCAGCAATGCACCCACACGCCGCGCCTCGCCAACGGCATCCAGATCTTTCCCGGCTCGGTTCCCATCTACCGCGGCTCGGTGCTGATCGGCGGGCTCGGCGTGTCGGGCGACGGGATCGACCAGGACGACATGATCAGCTTCCTCGGCACCCACAATGCCGGGCTGCGGCTCGGAACGCTGGGCAATGCCGATCCGGCGCGCCGGGCGGACCAGATCGTCGTGCCCGTCGGCAACGGGGTGCGCCTGCGCTACGTCAACTGCCCGTTCGCGCCCTTCCTCGGCTCGAGCGAGCAGAATGTGTGCCAGGGGAAGTGAGCGTCGTTGCCGCCCTGCTGCTGGGAGTAAGTGGGTTCGCGCTAGATCTCCCGTCGCCCCAGCGAAGGCTGGGGCCGCAGGGGGTGAAGAGCGAGGCGCCTTTCACCCCCTGGGATCCCGGCCTTCGCCGGGATGACGAGGAGGCGCAGCAGGATGCGCCGCCCCGAGACCCCCTCCCCGCCCGTCCCGACGACCAAGGCCGCCGCCGTCCCGGCGTTCCGCAGGACGAGCTCGAGGAACCCGTCACCCAGGACAATCCCGGCGCGGTCCGGGCGCCGCCGCCGGAGGCGTTCCCGACCGACGAGATCCCGATCCCCGATCGCTGGCGGCTGATCGAGACGCTGGGAGTCGAGCACGAGCGCTGGTTTGATCCCTACAACCAGAATACCTTGAAGGGCGACCGGCCGATCTGCCTTCCGACGCCCGAGGAGCAGGCGAAAAGGCGCGCAGAGGGCCGGCCGAAATGCCGGACTCCTCGGCTTCTCGGCCTCGACGGCCACGACTGGTTCTTCGTCGCCAACGCCGTTTCCGACACGGTGATCGAGCCGCGCACCTTCCCGATCCCGGTCGGAGTCCAGACGACCGCCAAGCCCGGCAGCCTCGACGTGTTCGGCAAGAATGACAGCCTCGTCCTCTCGCAGACCTTCATCGCCGGCGTTGCCCTGATCAAGGGCTCGACCGCCTTCATGCCGCCCACGATCGAATACCGGCTGACCCTCGCCCTCAACGTCAATTACGCCGACGTCTCGGAGCGGCGCATCCTCTTCGTCGAGCCCTCGAAGGGCACCAGTCGCCTCGACTATGCGCTCGGAGTCCAGGAAGCGTTCGTCGACTATCATCTTCGCAACGTCTCCGACCGCTACGATTTCGACAGCGTCCGGGTCGGAATCCAGCCCTTCCAGCTCGATTTCCGAGGCTTCCTGTTCAACGACCAGCAGCTCGGAATCCGCCTGTTCGGAAATCGCGACAACAACCGCTTCCAATACAATCTCGCCGCCATCTGGAGGCTCGAGAAGGACACCAATTCCGGCCTTAACAACGTCCTCCAGGCGCCGCGCAGGGACTGGATCCTCCACGCCAATCTCTATCGCCAGGATTTCCCCTTCGTCGGCCTGACCAGCCAGGCGAGCCTCACCCTCAACGTCAATCGCGAGCGCGGGGAGATCGAGGTCGACGACAACGGCTTCCCGGTCCGGCCCGCCCTCATCGGCAACCTCCGCGCCCGCAATTACGAGGTCGCCTATCTCGGCTACAATGCGGACGGTCATATCGGCCGGATCAACCTCAGCGCCTCCGCCTACGGAGCGTTCGGCTGGGACCGGAACAACATCTTCACCGGCCGGACGGGGAAGATCCGAAGCTTCTTCCTCGCCGCCGAGCCGAGCTACGACGTAGACTGGATGCGCTTCCGCGGCTCCTTCCTCTTCGCCAGCGGCGACGGCGAGCCGTTCGACAACCACGAAGGCGGCTTCGACGCCATCTTCGAGAACCCGATCTTCGCCGGCGCCGACACCAGCTACTGGATCCGCCAGTCCATTCCCTTCGCCGGCGGCGGTCGAGCCGTCGCGATCAACGGCCGCAACGGGATCCTGAACTCGCTCCGCTCCTCGAAGGAGCAGGGACAGTCCAACTTCAACAATCCCGGCACCATCCTGCTCGGCGCCGGCGCCGATTTCGACATCACGCCCCAATGGCGCCTCAGCGCCAACCTCAACCACCTCTGGTTCGACAAGACCGCGATCCTTCAGGCCCTCAGGAGCGAAGGCTCGATCGCGCGCGACATCGGCTGGGACGTCTCCGCCGCGGCGATCTTTCGCCCGAAATTCACCCAGAACCTCGTCTTCCGCGCCTCTGCGGCGGTGCTCCAGCCCGGCGCGGGCTTCCGCGACCTCTTCTTCAACTCGGACCGCGACAAGCGCTATTATTCGGTCCTCCTGAACGCCATCGCCACCTACTGAGCGGGAACTTTTCGCCCCGCCCCGCATCCACTGTGCGGGGAAAAGAGGAGGCGCGAATGCCATCGTCCAATCCGAAGAGCACGGCCCGGATCATGGGCCATCCGATCCACCCGATGCTGGTGCCCTTCCCGATCGCCTTCTTCATCGGCGCTTTCCTCGCCGACCTCATCCATCTTCGCACCGCCGCCGATTTCTGGGGCGACGCCGCCTTCTGGCTGCTTGCCGCCGGCCTCGCCATGGCGGCGCTGGCCGCGCTGGCCGGACTGACCGACTTCCTCGGCGATTCGCGGATCCGCGCCCTGTCGTCAGCGCGGCTGCACATGCTCGGCAATGTCACGGTCGTCCTGATCGAGGCGGTGAACCTCTATCTGCGCGCCGGGATTCCCGCGCCGCAGACTCCGGCGATCGGAGTCTATTTGTCCGGCGCGGCGTTCCTGTTGCTCGGATTGACGGGATGGCTGGGCGGCGACCTCGTCTTTCGCCATCGGGTCGGGGTGGCAGACGCCACGGACGCCTGAGCATGGCGAAGACCGTCGCCGAGCTGCTCGTCGACACGCTGGCCCGGGTCGGCGTTCGCCAGGTGTTCGGCATCGTCGGCGACGCGCTCAACCCGTTCACCGACGCGCTCCGGCGCCAGGACAAGGTCGAGTGGATCGGGGTCCGGCACGAGGAGGGCGCGGCGCTCGCCGCCGCCGGCCAGGCCAAGCTGACCGGCCGCCTCGGAGTCTGCTGCGGGACGACCGGCCCCGGCGGCACCCATCTCGTCGCCGGGCTCTACGAGGCGCGCAAGGACCATGCCCCGGTGCTCGCCATCTCGGGCGACGTCCCGCTGGCCAAGCGCGGGCTCGACTATCTCCAGGAGAACGACCCGAACCTGCTGTTCCGCGACGTCGCCCTCTACACCCAGATGGTCGCGAGCGGCGCGGAAGCCCCGGCGGTGATCCACCAGACCATCGCCCACGCTTATGGCGGCCGCGGGGTCGCCCACCTCAACATCCCGCCGGACGTGTTCGAGCAGAAGGTGGGAGGCGAGGTGCCGAGCCTCGCAACCCTCCGCCAACGCCCGCAAGTCGCGCCGAGCGCCGAGGACATCGACGCGGCTGCTGCGGCGATCGAGGAGGCCGGGACGTTGGCCGTGCTGTGCGGCTTCGGCTGCCACGGCGCCCAGGACCTGCTCCTCGCCCTCTCCGAACGCCTGCGGGCGCCGCTCGTCCACACCTATCGCGGCAAGGACCTCATCCCTTATGACGACCCGCGCTGGATCGGCGGGATCGGCCTGATCGGCACCCGGCCGGCGCTCGACGCCGCGACCAAGGCCGATCTGCTGCTCATGCTCGGGACCGATTATCCCTATTCGGAATTCCTCCCCGACCACGGCCGGGTCGTCCAGGTCGACGAGCGCGCGGCCATACTCGGCCGCCGGGCGCCGGTCCGGCTCGGAATCGTCGGCTCGGTGCGCCCGGCTCTGGCGATGCTGCTCGAGCGCCTTCGGCCGCGAAGCGACGACACGTTCCTCGATGAGGCGAACGCCGCCCGCCGCGAATGGGATTCGATGCTGGACGAGAAAGCCAGTCCCTCACGGAGCCCCGACCGGGTTCATCCGCAAGCGGTCGCGCGGGCGATAAGCGATGCGAGCCGCGACGACGCCGTGTTCGTCACCGACACCGGCGAAGTGACTCTCTGGGCCGCCAACTGGACCCGCCAGCGCGGCGCCCAGCGGATCACCGGCTCGTTCAACAACGCCGCCGTCGGAACCGCGCTCGGAATGGCGAACGGAATCCAGGCGCTCGACCGAGCCCGGCAGGTCATCGCCCATGTCGGCGACGGCGGCTTCACCATGCTCCCCGGCGAGTTCATGACCGCGGTCGAGCACGAGCTTCCGGTCAAGATCGTCGTCTACGACAATGGCGGCTGGGGCCTCGTCCATCTCGAGATGGAAGGCGCCGGCCTTCCGGCGGCGGCGGGGACCGGCTTCCCCAACATGGATTTCGCAGCCTTCGCCAGAGCGTGCGGAGGCGAGGGATTCACCGCCGCGGATCCGGCGAAGCTCGAAGCGACCGTCGCCGCCTTCCTCGCCTCGTCCGGCCCGGCCATCCTGCACGCCCACGTCGATCCGGAAGAGCTTCCCACCATGCCCCATTTCGACCTCGGCCAGGCGCTCCGCTTCGGAATCGCCAAGGCGAAGGAGACGCTGCTCGGCCGTTAGGCCGCCCGATAGCGCAGCGCCTCGACGAGCAAAGCGAAGGCTGGCGATTGCTGCCGGCGGCTGGGATAATAAAGGTGATAGCCCGGAAAGGGGGGAGTCCAGTCGGCGAGCACCCGGACGAGGTCGCCCGAATCGATACAGGGCTGCGCGACATCCTCGATCAGGAAGGCGATGCCGAGACCGTTCAGGGCCGCCTGCCGAAGGACGGCGCTGTCATTGCTCGTAAGCTGCCCTTCGACCCGAACGTTGACGGCTCGGCCGCCCTTCTCGAACTCCCACGCATAGAGTCCGCCCAGCGTCGGCAGCCGCAGGTTGATGCAGCTATGCGCGGTGAGGTCTTGCGGGACCCGCGGCTCGCCGTGTGCGGCCAGATAGGCCGGCGATGCGACCGCCGCCATCCGTATCTCGGGTCCGATCCGCACCGCGATCATGTCGCGGGCGACCTGCTCGCCCATCCTGATCCCGGCGTCGAACCGCTCGGCGACGATGTCGCGCAATATGTTGTCGACGCTGATCTCGACCCGGATGTCGGGATATTCGGCCAGGAAGGTTGCGAGCGCCGGCCACAGGATCGTCTGGGCCGCATGATCGACCGACGTGATCCGGATCGTGCCGGCCGGCTTGTCGCGAAGCTCGGTCAGGGCGGCGAGTCCCGCCTCGATCTCGTCGAAATGGGGTCCGACGGTCGTCAGCAGCCGCTCTCCCGCTTCGGTCGGGGAGACGCTGCGGGTGGTGCGGGTGAGGAGTCGGACCCCCAGCCGCTCCTCGAGCCCGCGTATCGTGTGGCTGAGCGCGGAGGGCGACACCCCGAGCTGGGCCGCCGCCCGGGTGAAGCTGCGCTCGCGGGCGACCGCGAGGAAAGCGACGAGATCGGCCATCGGCTCGCGGGGCATTACTGAATCCTGCTCATAGCTTCATGCCGATTATACCGTCTAATTGCAGGTAAGCGCAGCCCTTAAATGGCTTGCATGGCACAGCTCACCGAAACCATCGGCCCGGCGGACACGGCGCCGTCACGAGCCGGCGGCTGGCAGGCCGTCTTCGCTCTCACCTTGTGCGTCTCGACGCTCATCGCCTCCGAATTCATGCCGGTCAGCCTGCTCAGCCCGATCGCGGCGGAGCTCCATCTGACCGAGGGTCAGGCCGGGCAGGCGATCGCCGTGTCGGGCCTGTTCGCGGTAGTGACCAGCCTTTTCATCGCCACGGCGAGCCGGTGTCTCGACCGGCGCGCGCTTCTGCTCGGGCTGACAGCCGCCATGATCGCCTCCGGCCTGATCACGACCTTCGCGCCGAACTATGAAGTGCTGATGGCGGGACGGGCGCTGGTCGGCGTGGTGATCGGCGGCTTCTGGTCGATGTCGACGGCGATCGTCATGCGGCTCGTTCCCGAGCGCGCGGTGCCGAGGGCGCTCGGCCTTCTCAACGGCGGCAATGCCCTGGCGACGATCGTTGCGGCGCCGCTGGGGGCCTTCCTCGGCCAGTATGTCGGCTGGCGAGGGGCTTTCTTCTGCGTCGTCCCCTTCGCGGCGGTGACGTTCGCCTGGCAATATGTCAGCCTGCCCTCCCTGCCTCCGAGCGGCGCGGCCGGCCCGGGGGCGGCGTTCCGGGTGCTTCGCAGGCCTCTCGCCCCCCAGGGCATAGCGGCCGTGACCTTGTTCTTCATGGGCCAGTTCGCCCTGTTCACCTACCTGCGCCCGTTCCTGGAGACCGTCACCCGGGTCGAGGTTTCGACGCTTTCCCTGCTTCTCCTGCTCGTCGGCGTCGCCGGACTTGCCGGAACCTGGCTCATCGGCCTCCTCCTCAGGTCCCGGCTCTACAGCCTGCTGGTGGCGATGCCGCTGGCGATGGCGGGGATCGCCCTCGGCCTGGCGCTGCTGGGATCCTCGGCGCTCGCCGTTGCCGCCCTGCTGGCGCTGTGGGGCCTCATCGGCACGGCGGCGCCGGTGGCCTGGTGGACCTGGCTGACCCGGACCCTGCCGCAGGACGCGGAGGCGGGGGGCGGCCTCATGGTCGCCGCGATCCAGCTCGCGATCACGCTCGGCGCGTCGGCGGGCGGCCTGCTCTTCGACTCCGGCGGCTATCGCGCGACCTTCGCGGCCACCGCAATGCTTTTCTGCGCCTCGGCCGCAATTGCCGCCCTCGCATCGCGCGCCGCCTCCCGGCCGTGGCGCCGCTCGGCATGAGCTACAATGGAAATCTCACGATGCTCGAGAACGACACCACCCGGCGCGGCCTTCTCAAGATGGCCGGCGCCTCCGCGACGTCGCTCGCCGCGACTTCCTTCCTCACCCTCCCTTTTGGAAAGGCCGAAGCCATGATCGACGGAGCGAACAATTTCTACGTGAGCGACGAGGTGAGCCTCGAGAAGGTGACCTTCGCCACCCAGTATCGGATGCAGGTCGCCGGCAACCTCTACATTCCCAACAACCTCGACAGGCGCGAGCGGAACGCCGCGATGGTCGTCGGCCATCCGATGGGCGCCGTGAAGGAGCAGAGCGCCAACCTCTACGCCACCAAAATGGCCGAGCAGGGCTTCGTCGCCCTGTCGATCGACCTGCCCTTCTGGGGCGAGAGCGAAGGCGGACCCAGGAACGCCGTTTCGCCGGACCTTTACGCCGAAGCCTTCAGCGCCGCCGTCGACTTCCTCGGGACCCGGTCTTTCGTCGACCGGGAGCGCATTGGTGCGATCGGCATTTGCGGCAGCGGCAGCTTCGTCGTCAGCGCCGCGAAGATCGACCCGCGGATCAAGGCGGTCGCCACCGTCAGCATGTACGACATGGGCTCGGTCAACCGTAACGGCCTGCGCCACGGCCAGACGCTCGATCAGCGCAAGCAGGCGATCGCCGTCGCCGCCGAGCAGCGCTACGTCGAATTCACCGGCGGCAAGACCGAATATACGAGCGGCACGCCCGACAAACTGACCGGCGATCCGATCGGGGACGAATTCTACGACTTTTATCGTACGCCGCGCGGCGAGTTTACGCCCAGGGGCTCATCCCCTCGGCTGACCACCCACCCGACGCTGACCAGCAACATGAAATTCATGAACTTCTACCCGTTCAACGACATCGAGACGATCTCGCCCCGGCCGCTGCTGTTCATCACCGGAAGCGAGGCGCATTCCCGCGAGTTCAGCGAGGACGCCTACGAGCGCGCCGCCGAGCCGAAGGAGCTCGTCATCGTTCCGGGCGCCGGCCATGTCGACCTGTACGATCGGGTGACCCTGATCCCGTTCGACAAGCTCGCCTCCTTCCTCACCGCGAACCTCTAACCCATGTTGGCGAAAATCATTCGGGTCGGCGCGCCGATCGCGTGCGTTACGGTCGTGACCGCAGCGAGTGCCGCAGCGCATCCGACCCGGCCCCAGCACCAAACAGGAGCGCAGCATATGGAAATCACGCGCAAGGCGGACATGCGGACCGTCGAAGGCCCGGCCGAATATTTCACCGGCAGGGCGACGATCACCGGGCAATTCCAGCGCGAGGATCCGTCCCGCCTCTCTGGAGCGATCGTCCATTTCGAGCCCGGCGCCCGCTCGGCCTGGCACACCCACCCGCTGGGCCAGACCCTGATCGTCACCGAAGGCATCGGCTGGACTCAGGTCGAAGGTGGTCCAATCCATGAATTCCACGCGGGCGACGTCCTCTGGTGCCCGCCCGAGCACAAGCATTGGCACGGGGCCACTCCGACCACCGCCATGACCCACATCGCCCTCCAGGAATCGCTGAACGGATCGCCGGTCACCTGGATGGAGCATGTCACCGACGAGGAATATCTGAAAGGAACACATCATGCAGACGCGTGAGCTCGGCCGCGGCGGCCTCGAAGTTTCGGCGATCGGCCTCGGCTGCATGGGAATCAGCTTCAGCTACGCCACCCAGCTCCCCCGGGACGAAGGCGTGAAGCTCATCCGCGACGCCGTCGATCGCGGAGTCACCTTTTTCGACACGGCCGAGGTCTACGGCCCGTTCGACAATGAGGCGGTCGTCGGCGAGGCGCTTCGGCCCGTCCGCGACCAAGTGGTCGTCGCCACCAAGTTCGGCTTCGACATCGATCCCGCGACGCGCGAGAACCGAGGCGTCAGCAGCCGGCCTGAGCGTATCCGCCAGGCCGTCGAGGGCTCGCTAGAGCGGCTGGGCATCGAGACCATCGACCTCCTCTACCAGCACCGGGTCGATCCGAACGTGCCGATCGAGGATGTCGCGGGCACGGTCCGCAACCTCATCGCCGAGGGCAAGGTCAGGCATTTCGGGATGTCGGAGCCGGGCGTCCGGACGCTTCGCCGCGCTCACGCGGTCCAGCCCGTCGCCGCGGTCCAGAACGAATATTCGCTGTGGTGGCGGGCGCCCGAGACCAACGGCATCATCGAGGCCTGCGACGAGCTCGGGATCGGCTTCGTCCCCTACAGCCCGCTCGGCAAGGGCTTCCTCACCGGCGCGATGGGCAAGGAGACGAAGCTCGCGGGTAACGACTTTAGAAACAATATCCCGCGCTTCTCGCCGGAGGCGATGGAGAGGAACCAGGCCTTCGTCGACCTGCTGAAGCGGGTGGCCGGCGAGAAAGGCGCTACGCCCGCCCAGATCGCTCTGGCCTGGCTGCTCGCGCAGCGGCCGTATATCGCGCCCATTCCGGGCACGACCAAGCTGCAGCGGCTCGAAGAGAATATCGGAGCGATGGATGTGAAGCTTACGGCCGACGACCTTCGCGAGATCGACCAGGGGGCGTCGCAGATCCAGCCCGCGGGCGACCGCTACGCGCCCGCGCAGATGGCGATGGTCGGCCGCGAAGCGCCTGAAAAGGCGGACGCCTGACTGCCGGTTTCCCTACCTTCCAACGAAAGACATGAAATCATGACCGTCCAAGCCTATGGCGCCTACGCCGCCGACAAGCCGCTCGAGCCGATCGCCATCGAGCGCCGGGAACCGGGCCCGAACGACGTCCAGATCGAGATCGCCTATTGCGGGGTTTGCCATTCGGACCTCCACACCGTCCGCTCCGAATGGGGCGGCACGCTCTACCCCTGCGTGCCCGGCCACGAGATCGTCGGCCATGTCAGCGCGGTCGGCTCCGACGTCTCCAAGTTCGCCGCGGGCGACACGGTCGGCGTCGGCTGCCTCGTCGATTCCTGCCGGCACTGCCAGGGCTGCGAGGATGGGCTGGAGCAATATTGCGAAAGCTTCACCGGCACCTACAACAGCCCGACGCCCGACGCTCCGGGCCACACCCTCGGCGGCTATTCGCAGCGCATCGTCGTCGACCAGGATTTCGTCCTCGCCATCCGTCATTCGGAGGAGCAGCTCGCCGCCGTCGCGCCGCTGCTCTGCGCCGGGATCACCACCTGGTCGCCGCTCCGCCACTGGAAGGTCGGGCCGGGAAGCAAGGTCGGTATCGTCGGGATCGGCGGCCTCGGCCATATGGGGGTCAAGCTCGCCCACGCGCTCGGCGCGCGGACGATCGCCTTCACCACCTCCGAGAGCAAGCGCGAGGACGCGCTCAAGCTCGGCGCCGACGAGGTCGTCGTGTCGCGCAACGCCGAGGAGATGGCGGCCCATTCGGGAAGCTTCGACTTCATCCTCGACACGGTCGCGGCGAGCCACGATCTCGACGCCTTCACCGCCCTCTTGAAGCGCGACGGAACGCTCTGCCTCGTCGGAGTCCCCGAGCACGCCCACCCCTCCCCCAATGTCGGCGCCCTCATCTTCCGCCGCCGCTCGATCGCCGGCTCGCTGATCGGCGGGATCGCCGAGACCCAGGAGATGCTCGATTTCTGCGCCGAGCACGATATCGTCTCCGACATCGAGATGATCCCGATCCAGGCGATCGACGAGGCCTACGAGCGGATGCTGAGGAGCGACGTCAAATACCGCTTCGTGATCGACAACAAGTCGCTGGGTCAGTGAGTGGCGGCGGGGCCGGATCAGCGGAAAGTCGAAACGACGGTCTCAACGGGAAGATAGAGCGTCCGGCTCTCCGCGGGAAATTCGATGAATTCCGCGCAAGCCAGATAGAACCGCTTGGCATTCTCGTCCTTCGCCTGCACCAGCACGGCCCCAATGCCGATGCTTTTCGAAGCGGAGGCTACCCGGCCCAACGCGTTTGACAGAATGTCGGCACCGAGGCCCCGACCGGCATAGCTGCTGTCCACGGCTAGGCGTCCGATCACCGCTACGGGGATTGCGTCCGGAGCGTTGCGGCGGATCTTTCTTGGGGCGTTCGACCGTTGGACGGCCCCGGCGGATAGGCTGAAAAAAGCGACGACCCGGTTCTCATCGCAGACGACGTAGGTGCGTGAAAACCGGCTTTCATTCTTGAGAGCACGCTGTTTCAACCAGTCGTTGAGAGCCGGCTCGCCGCAATCGAACCCACCGATATCGTGGGCTGGCGACAAAGGCGCCGGTCCTGTCAGCTTACGTCGACCGGACGCGGAGCCGGTCCTCATTTCTCCCATGCGGGCGTTCGCCGCATCAAGGCCCGCAGCTTTGGACCCGGCGATGGCGGATTCTCGAGCGCAGCGACGAACGAATCATATTGTTCGGGATCGAGAACGAAAAGCCGCTGATCCAGAAGCACGTCCAGCGCCCGAGATCGTGCACTCTCGATCATGAATTCCGTCCGGGACTTGCCGAGGAGGGCGGCCGCGTCGTCGATCAGCTGCCGCGTCTGCGCTTCGATCCGCAGATTTATCGCGCCCTTCGGCTTCTCGCGTAACTCGCCTTTCGCCACGAACGGCGTTCGTTCCTCACTGACCCGATCCTTAGCCATTCATGTGCCCTTACAGACTGTGTATACGTTGTCAATACAAGAACATACGTAGGTCACCCCTTTAGCCTGCCGCCGGCCTTTGCCATAAGGGAGGCGGGTTCAAGGAGGAGGGGTGAATGCGGAGCTTGCGTTCCTTCCCCCTCCGTCATTCCCGCGAAAGCGGGGTTCCAGCCCGGCGATGGATTCCCGCTTTCGCGGGAATGACGCTGGTCCTCGCGGCTATGACGAGCCCTCTGTCCGCCTCCGAGGGCGAGAAGCCGGTCGCTCGGGACTACAGCCTCGTGAGAGCCGAGCCCGCGCCGCGCACCCAGGAGTGGGACGCCGCCGAGGCGAAGAGCGCGGGCTGCGTTTCCTGCCATACCGACAGCGACAGGAAGACGATGCACGCGACGCCCGCCGTCGTGCTCGGCTGCACCGACTGCCATGGCGGCAACCCGGCGATAAGGGGCGACGCATCGCTGCCCCGGACCGATCCGCGCTACGTCGCCGCCCGCGACCAGGCGCATGTCCTCCCGAAATATCCCAAGGCCTGGCACTGGCCCTCCTCGGCCAACCCGCCCCGCTCCTACACTTTGCTCAATATCGAGAGCCCGGAATATATCCGCTTCGTCAATCCGTCCGACTATCGAGTCGCGCGGGACAGTTGCGGGGCCTGCCATATCGAGACGATCGAGGCGGCCGAGCGATCGCTGATGGCGTCGGGCGCGATGCTGTGGGGCGGCGCGGCCTATAATAACGGCGTCCTTCCCTACAAGAACTACATGTTCGGCGAGGCTTACACGCGGGGCGGCGAGCCGGCGAAGATCGTCTCGCCGCCCTCCCCCGAGGCGGTCACGCCCGAGCAGAAGGCGCGAGGCGTGCTCGCCGAGCTCTACCCGCTGCCGACCTGGCACGTCGTCCCGCCCGGCGACGTCTTCCGCGTGTTCGAGCGCGGCGGACGGACGATCGGGACGCAATTCCCCGAGATCGGCCTCCCCTCCCCTTCCGGCGCGATCCAGCGGCTGGAGGAGAGCGGACGGCCCGACATCCGCCAGTCGAACCGCGGCCCGGGCACGGGCCTTCGGGTGGCCATCCCGATCCTCAACATCCACAAGACCCGGCTCAACGATCCGTACATGTGGTTCATGGGCACCAACGACCAGCCCGGCGACTATCGCCATTCGGGCTGCGCCGGCTGCCACGTCGTCTACGCCAACGACCGCGAGCCGAGGCACAGCCTGACCTGGGCCGCCGCGGGACGCGACGGTCAGACGCAGACGGTCGATCCCACGCTCGCGGGCCGGACGGAGAGCGGGCATCCGGTCGAGCACGCCTTCACCCGGTCAATCCCGACCGCCCAGTGCATGACCTGCCACATGCACCAGCCCAACATCTTCCTGAACTCGTTCCTCGGCTACACGATGTGGGACTATGAGGCCGACGCCGATTTGATGTGGCCGGGACCGGAGAACCGGCTGCCCGCCCGCACGCCCGCGGAGGAAGCGAGCTTCCGCCACCAGCATTATCCGAACGCGGCTCAGACCCTCGACGTGCTCGACCGCAATCCCGAGGGCGCGGCTCCGCGCGGGCTGTGGGCGGAGGTGGGCTTCCTCCGCGAGGTCCACGACCGGGTGAACCCGCTCGCCCGCCAGACCCAGTTCGCCGACTATCACGGCCACGGCTGGAACTTCCGAGCCGTGCTCAAGCGCGACCGCGAGGGCAACCTGCTCGATGCGGAGGGCAAGGTCGTCCAGCCCGACGACCCCGAGAAATTCCGCCGCGCCGGCGAAGGCGAGTTCGTCGAGCCCGGGACCAATCCCGGCAAGGCCGTCCACCTGATGGACATCCACGCCGAGAAGGGCATGCAATGCGCCGACTGCCATTTCGCCCAGGACAGCCACGGCAACGGCTTCCTCTACGGAGAGGTGGCGAACGCGGTCGAGATCGGCTGCAAGGACTGCCACGGAACCGTCACCGAATACCCGAACCTGCTCACCTCCGGCCCCGCCGCGCCGCCGAAGGGGACCAACCTCGCCTTGCTCCGCAACCCCGACGGACAGCGGCGCTTCGAGTGGATGCAGGCCGAGGACGGGCGGCGGGTGCTGGTCCAGCGCTCGGTGGTCGATCCCAAGCTCGAATGGGAGGTCTCCCTGGTTCGGGACTCGGTCGATCCGCAGAGCCCGCGCTTCAATATCAAGGCGGCACGGGCGAAGCTGATGTCCAGGGTGGGCGCCGACACCGGCCGCTTCAGCTTCGGCTCAGGCGTCCCGCAGGAGGCGCTCGCCCACAAGCCCGGCGAGATGACTTGTTTCACCTGCCACCTCAGCTGGACGACGAGCTGCGGCGGCTGCCACCTTCCGATAGAGGCGAACTGGAAGACGAGCAGCCACAAATATGACGGCATCGAGACCCGCAACTTCGCCACCTACAACCCGCAGGTGGCGCGCGACGACATGTTCCAGCTCGGCCGCCACCAGACCACCAAGGGCAACATCATCGCGCCGGTTCGAAGTACCTCGGCCCTCGTCCTCTCATCGACCAACATCAACCGCGAGCGGATCTACGTCCAGCAGCCGCCGATCAGCGCCGCGGGCTTCTCGTCGCAGGCCTTCGCCCCGCATTTCCCGCACACGGTGCGCACCGCCGAGACCAAGACCTGCTCCGACTGCCACTTGTCGGAGAAGAACGACAACAATGCGATCATGGCCCAGCTCCTCCTTCAGGGCACCAACTTCGTCAACTTCGTCGGCCTCAACGCCTGGGTCGGCCTCGACGGCGGCTTCCAGGCGACCAGGGTCACCGAATGGGACGAGCCGCAGGCGGTGATCGGCTCCTATCTGCAAAGATTTGCATACCCGGATTTCTGGCGGCTCCACGTCGATCGCAACAAGCGCGAGCTGATCGACTGGACCCGCTCCGGCCAGGGCTCGCGCGAGCAGTTCGCCAACATCGTCCAGGATACCGGCGGCACGGTCGGCTGCCTCCAGCAGCGCGGCGAATATATGTTCGTGGCGGAGGGGGCAGGCGGCTTCCGGGTCTACGACGTCGCCAGCATCGGCAACAAAGGGGTGTCCGAGCGAATCGTCACGGCGCCTTTCTCCCCCCTCGGCCAGAACGCCCACGTCCCCTCCCGCAACGCGACCTGCGTGGCGCTCCCGACCAACCAGCCGATCAGCTTCGCCCGCAACGAGGCGATCCGCCGCGACCATCCGGAGAATCAGGAGCAGGCCTTCGCGCCGATCTACCGCTACGCCGTGATCACCGACGCCGAGGAAGGGCTGATCCTCGTCGACGTCGACACCCTCGCCGACCGCGAGCCGCGCAACAATTTCCTCAAGCGCGCGATCACCTGGAATCCGGACGGCCTCCTGAACGGCGCCCGCCACGTCACGCTCGGCGGCAACTTCGCCTACATCGCCGCCGCCGCCGGGCTCGTCGTCGTCGACCTCTCCGACCCCCTCCACCCCCGCCACGCCGCCACCGTGCCGCTTCGCCGCGCCCGCGCGTCAGCGCTGCAGTTCCGCTACCTCTGGGTGACCGATGCCGACGGGCTCGAGGTGCTCGACGTCACGAAGATGGACTCCCCTCGCCTCATCCCCTCGGCGACCATCCCGCTCGACGACGCCCGAAAGGTCTATGTCGCCCGCACCTACGCCTATGTCGCGGCAAGGCAGGACGGCCTCGTCATCGTCGACGTCGCCAATCCCGAGGCGCCGCGCGTCTACCGCAAGGAGACGTTCGAGGGGCGGATGAACGACGTCGAGGACGTCGTCGTCGCAAGCACCAACGCCTCGCTCTTCGCCTATGTCGCCGACGGCCAGAACGGGATGAAGGTCATTCAGCTCACCTCCCCCGAGAGCCAGCCCAATTTCTACGGCTTCTCGCCCGCGCCCAAGCCCGAGCTGATCGCCTGGGCGAAGACCCCGCATCCGGCGCTCGCCCTCTCCAAAGGCCTCGACCGCGACCGCGCCGTCGACGAGACGGGCGGCCAGATCGCGGTGTTCGGAAGGCTGGGCTCGAGGCCCTTCACCCGGGCGGAGATGGAGCGATTGTTCCTCAACCGGCGGGGGCTGCCGTGGAAGGTGAGCGATACCGGCGGGATGGAGGATTGGGTGAACTAGTCGTCATCCCGGCGGAAGCCGGGACCCAGGAACACCGCCAGTTTCGGAAATGCTTCGGTTCCTGGGTCCCGGCTTTCGCCGGGATGACGCTAAGCTTTCTCCGCCGCCAGCATACGCACCAGCGGCTGAAGCTCGGGCCCATAGCGGGCGAGGATGGCGTGCTCGCCGGCCGTGTCGAAATGGCTCACCAGCTGTTTCCCGTCCCAGCGGTGGATGGCGAACCAGGGCGGGTCGGCGACGATCATCGCCCGCCCGTCGGGCGCCTCCGGATCGATCGGCGCGAAATCGAGCGCGACCTGAGGCGCGGTCGACGGGCAGACGGCGAGCGTCGTCCCCGCCCATCGGGTAACGACCGGGCGGTGGAGATGGCCGGCGATCAGGGCGACGATGTTCGGGTGCGCCGCGACGACGGCTTCGAGCCTCCCGATCCATTCCGCCGCGGGATTCTCCGTCATCCAGCTCAGCCCGCTCTCGATCGGCGGGTGGTGGAGGACGATGAGCGTCGGCTGGTTCGGCGCTTCTTCGAGGCGGGCTCGAAGCCAGGCGGCGCGGGTCTCGCAGAAATTGCCGCCGTGGCGGCCTTCCTCGAGCGTGTCGAGGACGAGGATCCGCAGATCATGGTCCTCGATCGCATATTGGAGGAACCCGTCCGGCATCGGAGCCTCGGGAAAGGCGTCGCGGAAGGCGTCGCGGCCGTCATGGTTGCCGAGCGCGTAGAAGACCGGAAACGGAAGGACGGCGACGGCCTCCTTCAGCCGTTCGTAGGCTTCCCGGTCGTCGCCGGCGTCGGCGAGGTCGCCGGTGGCGAGCAGCAGATCGGGGCGAGGGACCATCTCGCGCAGGGTGCGCAAGGCCGCGTCGAGGCGCTGGCGATTGAGCTCGTCGGGATTGCCCGGCTCGAAGCCGAGATGGACGTCGGTGATCTGGGCGATGAGCATCAGCCCGGTCCCGCCGAAGCGATCGTGTCGCGCTTCTTTCCCCTCACACGCTGCCGGATCAGCATCGACGGCGCCCCCGCGTCCATATGGTAATCATGGCACATCGCGCAGGAAGATGGCACCGCTTTCGAGCTTGCCTCCCCGCCGTGGCAGGTTCGGCAGCTCTTCACGTCGGGAATCAGAAGGTCCGAGGCGTCGTTGGAGCGCTCCGCGCCGTGGCAGCTCGAGCAGCTCTGGGTCGAGTGCGCGCGGTGATCGAACCAGCCCTTGTGGAGATAGCGCAAGGGGAAGGCGACCGGGCGGATCCGGAAGTCGAGCGAGCCCGGCGGCGGCGCCTCGACCTGGTGGCAGTCGTAGCAGGCGCCGCCCGGCGAGAAGACGGCCCGGATCGCCTGCTCGGCGCTTCCCGGCCCGCGGGCGAACCGGATCCGGTTGCGAAGATCGGGCGCGTCGCCCGGACGGCGGCGCGCGGCGGGCGCGAGCACCGGGGGCGGAGCGAGGCTTCGGCCGCGATAGAAATCGCGCAGGTCCGCCACCACCTGCGCCGGCTGGCCGTGACGAAGCGTGCGCACGGTCCCGCCGACCCGGGCGAAGGCGAGGCTGTGGCACATGGCGCAATCCTCCTCCATGTCGACCGGCTGGAAGCGCACTCCGTCGGGCGCGGGATCGTGGCAGTCCGCGCATTGCAGCGAGGCGCCGAAGCCGTAGGCGCCGCTCAGCCGGCGCGCCATCTGGGCCACCCCGTTGGTGCGCGACAGGTGCAAGGCGTGGGGGAATTTGAGGTTGCTCATCTCGCGCGGATGGAAGGCGAGCGACTGGCGGCTAAGCGTCGGCCGCTCGCCGCTCCAGGACGAGACGTAGACCGGCTGGAATTCGGGATGCGAGCGGCCGAAATCGCCGGCATTGGCGAGCGGGGTGTCGGGCAGCTTCGCCTTCAGATCGGCGTGGCAGTCGGCGCAGAAACGCTGCGCCGCAACCGGCATCGGCTGCGGCCCCTCATGCTCGGTATGGCATTCGACGCAGCGCCCCGGCGGAAGGTTGAACGTCTCCTTGAAGGAGAGCTCGATCCGCCGCCAGCGGCTGAGGTCCGGCCGGGCGCGGGCGAGACGGAACGGATTGGCATGGTCGTGGACTGTGGTGTGGCAGGTCTTGCACGCTGCGTCGCGAACCGACTCGAACGGCTTGACGTGGCAGGCATTGCACTGGTGCGCGAGCCCGGCATGGCCCTGCGACAGGCTGCCCGAGGACCAGAGCTCGTCGGCATGGAATTTGGCGAAGGCCTCGGCGCGCTGGTGGCGGTCATAAGAGGCCTTGATAGGCCAGGCCAGGCACAGGCCCAGGACGAGAAGCGTGAACAGCCAGGCGAGCGTCCGGCGGCCCGGCATGACCGGCGCGAGGGTGAACAGGCGCTCGGCGCTCTTGTCGAGCTTGACCTCGCCTTCGGTGATCCGCTCGACGGTGACGGCGATCTCGTCCGATCCGGCGGGCGTCGGCATGAATCGAACGGCGTGGCTGCCGATGACGATGTCGCCGCCGGTGGCAAGCTCGATGAAGCCGCTCGAAACCTTGCGGCCGTTGAGCTCGACCGACAGCCCGCGCTCGACGGTGACGGCGAGACGCCCGG
This sequence comes from Allosphingosinicella sp., assembly GCA_045811485.1. Classification (GTDB taxonomy): domain Bacteria; phylum Pseudomonadota; class Alphaproteobacteria; order Sphingomonadales; family Sphingomonadaceae; genus Allosphingosinicella. The sequence continues at coordinate 29,800 of JBJMTX010000003.1, read as the reverse complement.
CCTGCCGCTCCAGCGAAACATGGCGAAGCGCGACCGCGAGGTCGGTGAGATGGACGTCGCAGGCCGGGTCGCGGCCGATGGCGAGCCGGTCGCCCTCGATCCGGCGGCTGCGAACGATCTCGCGGCCTTCGGCGCTGTGCGAGACGGTTCGGAGGAGGAACGCCACCGCCCGCTACCAGTAGAAGAAGACGCTGACGATATGGGCGGCGAGCGCGGCGATCAGAGCGAAGGTGAGCGGGACGTGGACGTAGAGCCAGACCTCCAGCAGCGCCTTGATCCTGAGGTGCTGGCGGATTCGAGCCAGCGCCGAGTCCTTGCGCTCGAGCAGCCCGACCACCGCGTCGAGCGCCTCGGCTTCCGGCCCGGCCGCGCCGGCGAGACGGCCCCGGAGCGCGGCGAGCGCGCGTGCGGTGCGGCAACGCGGGTAGCGGCCGGACAGGCGCCGGTAGAGGCCGCCACCGAAGACGTCGTCCTTCAGCGACCGGCTGACGATCGCCGCGTCGACCTCGCCGAGAGGCTGGGCGGCCATATGGAGCTGACGGTCGAGCTTCATCACCGCGTCGATCATCTGCGGCCGGGTCATCTCGGCGCGGCTGGCGCTGAGCTCGTTCGGAAGCGAGGCGTAAGCGGCGATCCCGTAAATGCCCGAGGCGATGACCAGCATCATCAGCGCGTAAGCGAGGGTGTGGACGTTCCAGCCGAACTGGAAGCCGGTGTGCAGGGTCGCGATGACGACCAGCGACAGGCCGAGATAGACGTGGGCGCTGGTCCAGGCCTTCAATGACCAGCGGCCGCGCGTCATCCACCTTTTGCGCAGGCCGAGAAGGGTGAGCCAGAGGATGATGAGGACGCCCAGCGTTCCCAGCGTATAGCCGTAGGCGCTTCCGCCGTTCGGGCGCGGCTGGACGTCGATCAAGGCGTAAGCGAGGATCGCGAGCAAGGAGAGCGCGAGCGCGATCTTCAGCCAGAGGAAGTTGCGGTGACGCAGGAAGCCCTGATGGCTGGCGCCGTGCCGAAGGTCGGTGCGGTCGATGCCTTCCATTTACGTCGTCGCCCCAGCGAAGGCTGGGCCCCCGGGGAGTGAAGGGCGCCGGTGCTTTTCACCCGCTGGGGCCCCAGCCTTCGCTGGGGTGACGGGCGCCCTCACCCTTCCCGCTCCAGCCGCGCCACGGTCAGGAACTGCTCCGGCGCGACCCGGATGGCAGCCCCGGTCGGGCAGGCACGGACGCAGGCGGGGCCTCCGCTGATGCCCGAGCACATATCGCACTTGACCGCCTTCTTCGGAGTCTCCGGCGAGACCCTCTTGTCGATCCACTTCTTCGAAGGCTCCCCAGGCCCCGGGCCGAGGCCGGCTAGAAGCCAGGCGAGCAAGGGCGGCTTCTTCGGCGGCACCTTCTCCATCCGGATGACGCCATAGGGGCAGTTCCTCTGGCAATTGCCGCAGCCGATGCAGGTCTCGTCGATGAACACCTCGCCGTCCGGCCCGCGATGGATGGCGTTGGGCGGGCAGTCGGCCATGCAATGGGGATGCTCGCAATGGCGGCACGAGGTCGGGACGTGGAGATGGGCGTAGGTCTTGCCCGCCTCCCGGTCGAGGCGCGACAGGCCCTCGTGGCTGTCGGCGCAGGCGCGCTCGCAATTGTCGCAGCCGACGCAGAGCGTCTCGTCGATCAGGAGGACGTCGGTCGCCTCGCCGATCCCATTCTCGACCAGGAAGGTCGCGACCGAGGAATAGAGGTCGACGGCGCCGCTGAAGCTGTCCTTCTTCGCCTCGACGAAATCGTTGAGCTGCTGGCGCGCCGTCATGTCCTTGCGCGCCCGGGCGAGAAGGTCGGGCTTGCGCTGGAGGAGCCGGGCGAAGGCGTCGCCGTCGATCCGGATGACCTCCGACTTGATCGCGGCCCGGACGGTGGCGGTTCGCCGCCCGCCCCCGAGCAGGGCCATCTCGCCGACATAGGAGCCGGCGGGAAGGTAGGAGAGGAAGACGCTCTTGCCGCCGATCGCCTTCTCGACGACCATAGAGCCCTGGCGGATAACGAAGATGTCGCGGCCTTCGGCGCCCTCCTCGATGATCGCCTCGCCTGCCTTGACGCTCCTGACCTCCGCCTTGTCGATCACCTCTACGAGGTCCTCGGGCGTGAGGCCCGAGCCGAACATCTGGAGGAGCTGACGCTCGATCGAGATGCGGGTGATGGCGCGGCCGGCGGCCGGAACCGCCGACATCAGCTTCAAGGCCGCCATTCGCGGCACCTCGACGAGGATCGAATCCTCCGCCGCCCGAACCGTTGCGCCGCGGCGGCGGCCCGAGATGAGGCCGACCTCGCCGAAGATCGAGCCGGTCGCGATCGGCACCGTGATCGAAGGATCGACCGCGCTGACCTCGACCCGAACCGAGCCGCCCGCGATCGCGAACAGCGACGACCCGGGAGCGCTCCGCTCGAACACCACCTCGCCCGCCCGGTAGAAGCCCACCTCGCTGTCGAGCATGAACTCGCGCATCTGCAATGGCGACATGTCGTTGAGGATGGTCACGTTGGTGCGGAGGAAGTCGAGCCATTGCTCGACCGAGCGCTTGCCGGGCAGGGCCCGGAACTTCGCCTCGAGGATCGGCTCGTCGGCCGGCTTCAGGGCCAGGTTGCCGTTGATGAACTCGACGACGTCATAGCCCTGGTTCATGCAATGCTTGATCAGCGGATAGCCGGCGAGGGCGCCGATCACGAAGATCCCGGGAACGCTCGATTCGAAGGTCGGCGAGAGCCTCGGATAAGCGAGCCGGTCGGGGCTGGTGAACTCGATCCCGCAGGCCTCGACGAAGCCGCGCGGGGGCGCCGAGCCCATCCGCGCGATGACCCGGTCGCAGCGCGCCTTCAATTCGCCGTCGCGCGTGTCGAAGACGATCTCGCCGCGCTCGATCGCCGAGGTCGTCGTCTCGCGACGGATCGTGATCCGGCCCTCCGCCTCCGCGGCGAGCAGGGCCTTGACGTTGGCGTCCTTGGCGGTGGCGAATTCGGCGGAGCGGTTGACGATGGTCACGGCGTTGCGCTGCTCGGGATCGGCGGCGAGTCCGAGCGCATTCTCGATCCCGGCGTCGCCGGCGCCGATGACGACGATATGCTCGTCGACATATTCGCCGGGATCGTCGAGCTGATACTGGACGGCCGCGTCTTCCCCGACCGGGCAGCGCACCAGATTGGGATTGCCCTGCGTGCCGATGGCCAGGATCACGTTCTCGGCCCGGATCGTGTCGCCCGCCGTCATGGTGAGGGTGAAATCGCCCTTGGCGCCGGCGATCGACTTCACCTCCGCGCCGAGCATGACGTTGATCCTGTGCTCGCCGGCCAGCCGGTCCCACGCGCCGAGCACCGCCTCGCGCTTGCCGGCCTCGAAATCCATGTCCGAGCGCAGCACGAGCTGGCTCGGGGTGGCCATGACGTGCTTGCCCTTCTGATATTTGTAGATCGTGTCCGAGAGGTGGCCGGTCTTCTCGATGAGGACGTGGGAGAGGCCGAGGCGAGCGGCCCGGGCGGCGGCGCTCAGACCCGCGGGGCCGGAGCCGACGATCGCGATTCGGAAGGAAGCCGGCACGCTCTTCACCACCCCTCGAGCCCCCGTCGCGCGCAGCGCAAACCGGCGGGCCTTGACGTTGACCAAATTGGCGCAAGGATAGCAAGCCCATGACCCAAGCGCCCCAAGCTCCCCAAGCCGCTCCGCGCAGGCTCTCCGCCGCGACCGTCATCCTCATCGTCGCGGCCCTGATCGCCTTGGCTTCGGCCGCGGTGGCGATTTCGCGGTCGGGCGGCGGCGGCGAGAATTCGGACAACCCGGCGGCCAAGGACTGGCGGGTGGTCGGCTGGGCCTATGCCGAAGCTGGCAACGCCCCCGAGTCCGCGGCCGCCTATCGCAAGGCGACCGTGCTCGAGCCCGGAAACGCGGAGAATTGGTCCTCGCTGGGCGAGGCGCTCCAGACTCCCAGCGCGACCGTCGTGCCGGAAGCGCAGGCGGCGTTCCGGAAGGCTCTGGAGCTCGATGCGAGCGATCCGAGGGCGCGCTACTTCCTCGCCGTCCAGAAGGACCTCGGCGGCGACCACAAGGGCGCCATCGACGATTGGCTGGCCTTCCTCAAGGACACGCCGCCCGGAGCGCCGTGGGAAGCCGACCTCAGGCGGACGATCGAGCAGTCGGCGGCGAAGAACAAGATCGACCTCGCCGGCCGGATGCCTCCGGCCGGAAGCACCGGAACCGCCTCGGCCGGCATTCCCGGTCCGAACCAGGAGCAGCTGGCCGCTGCATCGGCGATCCCGCCGAGCCAGCAGGACGCGATGATCCAGCAGATGCTGGCGCGGCTCGAAGCCCGGCTGAAGGCGAACCCGCGCGACGAGGACGGCTGGATCCGGCTGATGCGCTCGCGGATGGTGCTCAGGGATCCGGCGGCGGCGCAGGCGGCCCTGCGTTCGGGCCTCCAGGCCTTTAGCGACGATTCCGCCGCCGCCGGGCGGCTGAGGAGCGCGGCCGCCCAGCTCGGCGTTCCGAATGCCGGCTGAGCGGCCGGCGATCGTCTCGATCGTCGGGACCCGGCCCGAGGCGATCAAGATGGCGCCGCTGGCGCTGGCGCTCGAGGGCCACGCCGCTCACCAGATCCTCCTGACCGGCCAGCATGGCGGCCTCTCCCGCTATTTCGACCTTCCCGGGGAGCGGCTTCGGCAGCTGCGCTTCGACACGAGGGGCTCCCCGGTGCGAATGCGCGAGCGGCTTCACCGCCTCCTCTGCGGCGAATTCGAGGGCAAGCGGATCGATCTCGTCTTGGTCCACGGCGACACCACCAGCGCCGTCGCCGGCGCCTTCGCCGCCCGCGACTGGCGGATCCCGGTCGGCCATGTCGAGGCGGGGCTGCGCTCGTTCGACTTCAACCAGCCCTGGCCCGAGGAGGGCAACCGGGTCGCCATCGACGCCTTGTCCGACCTGCTGTTCGCGCCCACCGAGGCGGCCGCCGACAACCTTCGCGCCGACTGGCGGGCCAAGGGGCGGATCTGGGTCACCGGCAACACCGGCATCGACGCCTTGCTCCAGGCCAGGGCCCGCGTTTCGCCGCTGCCAGCCGACCCCCGCGGCCGCCGGCTTATCCTCGTCACCTGCCACCGCCGGGAGAATCAGGGCGAGCCCGCGCTCGCCGTCTGCGAGGCATTGAAGCGGCTGGTGCGGACCCTTCCCGTCCGGATCGCCCTCCCCGTCCACCCCAATCCGCTTGCGCGCGGCCCGGTGGAGCGGGCGCTGGCGGGCGTCGAGCATATCGAGCTGCTCGAGCCGCTCGACTACGATCCGATGGTGCGGCTGATGGATTCGAGCTGGCTGATCCTCACCGACAGCGGCGGCCTGCAGGAGGAAGCGCCGGCGCTCGGCAAGCCGGTGCTGGTGCTCCGCAACGTCACCGAGCGGCCCGAAGCGCTGGCGACGGGCAATCTCGAGCTGGTCGGCACCGAAACCGAGCGAATCGTCGAAGCCGTGGAGGCGCTGTTCGCCGACGAGTCCAAATACCGCCGGATGGCCAGGCCCGCCTTCCCCTTCGGCGACGGGAAGGCGTCACGGCGCATCGTCGCCGCGATCGGGACCTGGCTGGCGGAGCGGCGCGCCCGGGCCGCCTAGCCGCCCGCGCGCTTCAGCCTGTCGAGCAGCCGCTCGCGCGCCGCCAGCACGTCGGCCTGGCGCTCGATGAGGACGTCTCGGGCGAGGAAATGCCCGGTGATCCTGAGGCCCGCGAACACATCCTTCCAGTCGGCTTCCCCCGCCCCGAGGAGGAAAGCGGGCAGCGGGAACAGCCGGTCGCGATAGGCCTCGGCGGCCCCCTCGCTGACGGCGCGGCCGCTCTTGGGGCTGACGAAGGCCAGATCCTCGGCCGTGCCGGTGGCGGCGCATTCGGAAAGGTCCAGCCCGAAGCCGAGCTCGGCGAGGACGAGGAGCTCGTAGCGCACCAGCGACGGCGCCCAGCTCCGGGCGCTCGGCGAGGCCTCGACGGCGGCGAGCAGGCCTTCGAGCGCCTCGTAGAGGCGTGGATAGGGCTGGCCTTCCGGAAGCGCGGTGGCCGTGAGCCCGGCGCTCCATTCGATCGCCGCGGCGGGCAGCGCCTCGCCGAGCAGAGGCGCCCGGCTCGCCACCAGCTCGACGCTCAATTGGGCGAGCTGGTCCTCGGTGCGCGCTCGATATTCGGCCTGGACGAGATTGCCGGGAAGGAGGACCGGGCGGAGCCGGCGCGAGCGGCCGCCGCGCACATAGCCGGCCTGGATCCCCTCCCCCGGAGTCAGCGCCCGGACGATCGCGCCATGCTCGCCATGCGGCCGGACCGCGCAGATGATCGCCTGAGTGAGGAGCCGCATCGGCCCCTGGCTTACATCAGAGCGAGCGCTCGTAAAGGGCGTTGGACCAGACCTGCTGCGCCATCCGGCGCACCCGGCGCCAGGGCCGGGCCGGAAGCGGCTCGCCGCGGTGGCAAAGAGGCACCGCGGCTAAGGTCCCGAAATGCGCCGTCGGCAGCCGCTCGCGATTGTCGGCGAGGAATTGGCACAGCCGCTCGAAGCGGCGGCACAGGGTCCGGTTGGCGCGCTTGCCGTCGCGGCTGGCGAGCTCGAAGCTGTGGCTGACCAGGGTCACCACCGGATGGCGGGCGTCGAGCGCATGGTGGAAGGCGGCCTCCATCTCCTCGCCCGACACCGCGCAGAGCTGGAGATGGCGAAGCCGGCCGCGGGCCTCGACGATCTGGGTGACGGGCACCTCGACCAGCCCGCCGAGATCGGCCGGCCCGATCAGGTCGGGCTCGAGCGGAAGCGCGCTGGGATCGGGATGGTGGCTGCCATTGTGGCTGCTGTCATAGGCGATCCCGAGCTCGAGCAAGGCGGCGAGCGTGCCGACGTCGGCGGCATAGCCTCCGGCGCGGAAGGCGACCGGGTTGGGCGCTCCCGCCTCGACGAGGAGATCGCGGCCGGTCTCGATGAGGTCGAGCTGGTCCTCGGCGTCGAAGCAGGTAAGCTCGAAATCCTTGCCCTCGACCACACCCTCGGCGACACTCTGCCACACCGGATGGACGTGGAGCTGAACCTCCTGCCCGGCGGCGAGGATCGGCTCGATCATCCGCCGCACCGGCTCGATCCCGTAGACGAGCGCGGGCATCGGATCGACGAAGAAGCAGGCCTTGAGGCCGTGCCGGCGAAGCTGCTCGAGCTGCCAGGGAACGCCGACTCCGGCGGGATCGAACGAGAGCGCGAGATTCTCCTGCCACGAGGCGCCGCGGGCGTAAGGCGCCCAGGTGAGCTCGGTATCGACGGTGAGGAGGACCTGGGTCATCCCCCTCCCCTTAGCCCGACGGATGAAAATAATCGTAAATGCCGCGGGCCATCGCCTTCGATATTCCCGGTGCTTTCTCAAGGTCTTCGAGCGCCGCCCCCTTCACCGCGCGCGCCGTCCCGAAATGCATCAGCAAAGCGCGCTTTCGGCTCGGGCCGATGCCGGGAACGTCGTCGAGCGGCGAGGCGACCATCGATTTGGCGCGCTTCTGGCGATGGGCGCCGATGGCGAAGCGATGGGCCTCGTCGCGCAGCCGCTGCAGGTAGAAGAGCACCGCCGAGTTCATCGGCAAGGTGATCTCGCGCCCGTCGGGCAGGTGCATGATCTCGCGGCCGGCATTGCGGTCCGGTCCCTTCGAAATGGCCACCACCGGCACGTCGTGGATCCCGGCGCATTCGAGCGTCTCGACGACTGCGCTGAGCTGGCCCTTGCCGCCGTCGATCAGGAGCAGGTCCGGCCATTCGCCCCGGCTGCGGTCCGGATCCTCCTTCTCGAGCCGGGCGAAGCGGCGGCCGAGCACCTCGCGCATCATCGCGAAATCGTCGCCGGGGGCGGTCTCCGGGCGCTTGATGTTGAACTTCCGGTAGGCGTTCTTGCGGAAGCCCTCCGGGCCGGCGACGATCATCGCCCCGACCGCGTTGGTGCCCATGACGTGGCTGTTGTCGTAGACTTCGATCCGCTCCGGCGGCTCGGGAAGCTCGAACGTCTCGGTCAGCGCCCGCATCGTCTTGGCCTGGGTGCTGGTCTCGGCGAGGTGGCGGTCGAGCTCCTCCCCGGCGTTGCGGGCGGCCTGGCGGATCATTCGGACATGATCGCCCCGCCTCGGCACCCGGATCGTCACCTTCCGGTCCGCGCGCTCCGACAGCGCCTCGCAGAGCAGGTCCGCCTCCGGCACCTCTCGGTCGAGAAGCACCTGCTTGGGCGGCGGCACCTCCTCGTAGAATTGCATCAGGAAGCTCGCCAGCACCTCGGCCTCGGGAACGTCGTTGGTGTGGGCCGGGAAGAAGCTCCTCGCCCCCCAATTGTTGCCGCCGCGGATGAAGAAGGCCTGGACGCACATCGTCCCGCCCTTGCAGGCGAGCGCGAAGATGTCGGCGTCGCCGAGCCCCTCGGCGGCGATCGTCTGGGTGCCCTGGATGAAGGTCAGCGAGCGCAGCCGGTCGCGGAACACGGCAGCCAGCTCATAGTCCATCGCCTCCGCCGCCTCCTGCATCGCGCCGGCGAGCTTCTGCTGCACCTGGCTCGACTTGCCGGCGAGGAAGTCCTTGGCGTCCTGGACCAGCTCGGCATAATCCTTCGGAGTGACCCGGCCGACGCAGGGCGCCGAGCAGCGGCGGATCTGGAAGAGCAGGCACGGCCGCTTGCGGGTGGCGAGGAAGGTGTCGGTGCAGCTCCTCAGCAGGAACAGTTTCTGGAGCGCGTTCAAGGTGCGGGTGACCGAGCCCGCGCTCGCGAACGGCCCGTAATATTGCCCCTTGTGGCGCCGAGCGCCGCGATGCTTGCGGATCTGCGGGAAGGGATGGTCCTCGCGCAGGAGGATGAATGGGAAGCTTTTGTCGTCGCGCAGGAGGACGTTGTAAGGCGGACTGTAGCGCTTGATCAGCTGCGCCTCGAGCAGCAGCGCCTCGGCCTCCGTGTTGGTGGTGACGATCTGCATCGAGCGGGTCTGCGCGACCATTCGCTGCAACCGCTTGGTCAGCCGCGCGACCTGCGTGTATTGCGTGACCCGGTTCTTCAGCGCCCGCGCCTTGCCCACGTAGAGGACGTCGCCCCTGGCATCGAGCATCCGGTAGACGCCCGGCCGCACCGGCAGCCCCTTCACCGTCCTTCGGATCGCCGCCACCCCCGCCTCCAGGTCCGGCTGGTCGCTGCCGCGGACGGTGTAGGCGGATTTCTCCTCGCTGAAGCGGTCGGTGGGCGGCTGGGTCACGGATCGGGATTTAGGGACAGCGCCACGATTAGGCCACAGGCGCGAGTCGGGCCGATGACGCGGCGGGACCGAACTTCCGCTAAAAACGAAAATCCGCCATGGTCGCGCGATGACCGAGTTCCCCGCCCTCTCCGGCCGATTCCCGGCTTTGCGACAGGATGCCCCCGTCGTTGCACACACAAACCGGATTGGGCAACCAATCGACGGTGAACAGCAGGATCGGGCGGTCACAAATCCTCGGGAGCAGGTGAGATGAGGTCAAAGAAATACCTCATGTACCTTTCGTCCACTTCGACGATATTCGCGGCGTTGATACTTTTTACTGACGTGAAACCTGATTTCTACACTATCCCCTTTTCTGTCGTGATAATCTTGACCTCTTGTATGATTATATTTCTCCTTGGCCTATTTTCAATGATGGCTCAATTGGAATATCCTCCGATCTCAATAAGAGCTGCAGCATTTATTGGAATTATGTCGTTAGTGAGTTTAATAGTTGCGTTTGCATCAATATTTCGTCACTTTGGTATCGTCGATAGTTTAAATGCTACGCTAGACCGTGACCCGATTGATTGCCTTTATTTTTCGGTCGTTACATGGACGACCCTAGGATACGGTGATTTTCGTCCCTCTGCCGCGATCCGGATGACTGCGGCAGCCGAGGCGTTGATTGGTTACGTCGGCATGGTTGGCTTAATCAGCATTTCTGCTCAGTATATCGTCGCCACTGTCGGGTTGAGCGAGCAGGAGATAGATAAATTCAACAAGGGACTAGAGAGATATGAGTCCAAACGTTCAGACAACCCCCGCACGAGAAAAAAGCGCGGATAGGTGCGCAGGCGAAGTGGGCTTAGGATCTAACCGATCGAAGGAATCCGAACATGCGCGTGATGGTGCTGGTAAAGGCGACGGCGGAGAGCGAGAGCGGGGCGATGCCCGAGCCGGAGGCGTTCGAGGCGATGGCGCGGTTCAATGAGGAACTGGTCGAGGCCGCACTGCTGCTGGCGGCGGATGGGTTGACGCCTTCCGCGATGGGCAAGCGGGTCGAGTTCGACGGGGCGACTCGCAATGTGGTCGACGGGCCGTTCGGCGGGGCGGGCGAGCTGGTCGCCGGGTTCTGGATCTGGAAGGTCGCGGACATGGACGAGGCGGTGGCGTGGGTGAAGCGCTGCCCCAATCCGATGCCGGGGCCGAGCGTGATCGAGATCAGGCCGATCATGGAGTTCGCCGAACTCGAGGAGAATTTCACCGACGAGATGAAGGAGCGTCGCGAACGGGTGAGCGAGAAGCTCGCCGGAACGCTCGGCCCGGCGGGCGCGCTCGGCGGCCTGGGCACCTGAGCCTCCCAATGCCGACACCCGACGATTTCCGCCGGATCGCCCTCTCCTTCCCCGGAGCGGAGGAGCGCAGCCATATGGGCCATCCGGATTTCCGGGTCGGCGGAAAGATCTTCGCGACTCTCGGCGCTCCGGACGAAGGCTGGGGCATGGCCTCGCTGATGCCCGATCAGCAGGAGGATTTCATGACCCTCGCGCCCGACGCGTTCAAGCCGGCGGCGGGCGCGTGGGGGCGGGGCGGAAGCACGCTCGTTCGGCTGGAGACCGTGCCCGACGCCTTGCTCGAGGCGGCGCTCGCCGCCGCGTGGCGGAAGCGGGCTCCAAAGCTCTGAACGTCATTCCGGCGGAAGCCGGAACCCAGGAACACGAACGACCTTCATTCCCGCGAGGCGGTTTTCCTGGGTCCCGGCTTTCGCCGGGATGACGTCACATCTTGCAGAGGGGGCCGCAGGGGGTGCTGGAAAGTCCCGCCTTGATCCGGTCGACGTCGCCCTTGGCGGCATCGGGGAGGTTGGCTCGGACGCTCTCGGCGCCGTTCGACAGTTCCTGGCGCTGGGCGTTGCTGAAGATAATCGCGAAATTGGGCGCGTCGGCGGCGAGCAGCTCGACGATCCGCTTGCGGCGCGCCTCGTCGAGGTCCGAGGCCGCCGCCATCTGCAGCAGCCCGGCGACCTGGCCGTAGGCGCCGGCGCGGACCTGCTGGAGCGCGGCCGCCTTGCTCGCGACGACGTCGCTGCCCGTCTCCTTCTCGAGGAAAGGCATATGGGCGGCGCTGCAATGGGCCGAGAAGAGCAGAGGCGTGAACAGCTGGTCGATATACTGGGTCGCGTTGCGGTTCATGATCTCCGCCCTCGAGGCCTCGGGGGCGCCCTCCGCGCCGGCATTGATATAGGCGCCGGCGATCTGGGCCGTCTTGCCGCAGAGATCGTCATAGGAATCGAAGCCGCGCAGCGGCAGCGCAGGAGTGCCGAGCGTCTGCAGGCCCCTGGAGGCCTCCGACTCGAAGCCGGCGACGGCGGAATCCTTGACCGGCGGCACGCCCGCCTTCAGGCGCACCGACAAGGCGTCGGCGGCGGTGGTGAAGTTCGAAGTCGTATCCGCGGAAGCGGCGCCTTGGCCGTCGCATGCGGCGACCAGGAGCAGTCCGAGGATGCAGGCGGACGAACGGAAAAGACGCGATTTCATGAAGCTGTGATCCCCCTTTAAGGCCGAGCGGACGCTAGCGGGGGGAAATAGCTGGGTCCACGAGAGAATCGTCATCCCGGCGAAAGCCGGGACCCAGGAACACAGGCTTATCCTGCGAGGCTAATGTTCCTGGGGTCCCGGCTTTCGCCGGGACGGCGTCAGCGCGTGCCCAGGCCTGCGATCGTGCGGTCGACCAGGCCCCTGTCGGCGCCCGCGTCGAGCTTGTCGCGGATCAGGGTCTCGGCGGCCGCCGCGGCGGCCCGGGCGGCCTTTGCACGGACCTCGTCGAGGGCGGCGCGTTCGGCCGCAGCGATCTTGTCCTCGGCCATTCGGGTACGGTGCTCGATCAAAGCGGCGGCGTCCTGCTCGGCCTGGCGGACGATTCCCTCCGCCTCGGTCCGGGCGCGCTCGATCATCGTCGCCGCTTCGGCGTCCGCCTGGGCGGAGCGGGCGTCATATTCGGCCTTGAGCGCCTCCGCGTCGGAACGCAGCTGAGCGGCCTCGTCGAGCTGGGCGCGGATCGCCGCGATCTTGGAATCGAGCGCTCGGCCGATCAGCGCCGGAACCCGCTTCCAGAGGAGGATCGCGAAGACCGCGAACATCGCCAGGGCGATCCATTGCGGCGCGTCGAGCCCGAACGCTTTCGGCTCGGGATGATGCTCGGGCGCGCCGACATGCTCGACATTGGCCGAGCCGTCGCCCGGAGGGGCGTTGACGTGGGTATCCTGGGCATTCTCAGACATGGGCCATCGCCGCCTTCACCGCCTGCGCGGCCTCGTCGCCGCCGACCGAAAGGCCGGCCAGCCGCTCGACCATTTCGCGCGCCGCTTCGGCGGCCACGCTCTCGATCTCGGCGAGGGCCGAATCGGCGGCGGCGCGGATCCGCGCCTCCGCCTCATTCACCTTCGCCCCGATTTCCTCATTGGCCGCCCGCACCCTTTCCTCGCTCGTCTTGGCGCTCGAGGCCTTGGCGGCCTGGGCGACCTTCAGCGCCTCGGCGCGGCTCTCGTCCATCCGGGCGCGATAGGCGGCCTCCGTCTCCTCGGCGGCCGAGCGCGCGCCCTGGGCGGCGGCGAGATCGTCGGCGATCCGCCGCTCTCGGGCGTCGACCGTCGACTGGACCTTCGGAACCATGAAATGGCCGATTCCGAAATAGATGAGGGCGAGCACCAGCAGCAGCCAGAAGAACTGCGAAAAGGCGACCGCGGCCAGCTGATTGATCTGGGGCATGGCGTTCGGTGGCAGTCACGAGTGACTGCCACTCCTCCTGTTTAGACGGCGTAGAGGATGATCATCGCGACCGCGAAGGCGATCAGGCCGAGCAGCTCGGCGGCGGCGAAGCCGATGAACAGCCGGCCCTGCTGGCTGTCGGCGGCGGCCGGGTTGCGGATCGCGCTCTCGAGGAACGAGCCGAAGACGTTGCCGACGCCGATGGCGGCGGCGCCGACGCCGATCGCGGCCAGGCCGGCGCCGATCACTTTGGCAGATGCGAGGTCCATGATGTTCTCCTTTGGAAATCCGTTTGAAGCTAGTGAAGGTTGACCGCGTCGTTGATGTAGAGCGAGGTCAGGAGGGCAAAGACATAGGCTTGTATGGCGCAGACCAGCACCTCCAGCGCCAGAACGCCGACGATGAACACGAACGAGAGCAGGCTGATCGCCGGGCCGGTCACTCCGCCCGCGTTGAGACCGCTGACGACGAAGCTTCCGAACACCTCGACGAGGATGTGGCCAGCGATCATCGCCACGAACAGTCGAAGCGCGAGGCTGAACGGGCGCACCATGAACGAGACGAACTCGATCGGAACGATCAGAAGCTTGAGGAAGAAGGGGGTTCGGGACGGGACGAACAGGGAGAAGAAATGGAAGCCGTGGCGCCAGAAGCCGGTGACGAGCACGATCCCGAAGCTGATGATCGCCATCACGCCGGTGACGGTGAACTGGCTGGTGACGGTGAAGGGCTGGGCGCCGAAGAGGGCGAGCGGCATCAGCCCGAGCAGGTTGGCGAACAGGATGAAGATGAAGATGGTGAACACCCAGGGGACGTATTTGCGTCCCTCGGGGCCGACGCTCGTCGCCAGCATCGAATGGACGAAGCCGGTCAGTCCCTCGACCATCACCTGCCAGCGGCCGGGAACGAGCTGGCGCTTCATCCCGCCGAGCATGAACAGCCAGATGAGCGCGAGGACGACGAACATCCACAAAGCGCTGTTGGTGAAGACGAACGGGCTTCCGTCCAGATGGCCCATGAGCGGGCTGATCTGGAACTGATGCATCGGGTCGATCTTGCTCTCGGCCGCCACTTTTTAGGTCCCTTGGCCCGTCACTCGGGCTTCTGCTGCGAAATCTTCCAAACTTCCCACATGGCGGCGCCGAACCCGAGGAACAGCATCGCCACCCAGATACCGTGCGTTCCGGCCAGGCGGTCGATCACCCAGCCGATCAGCGCGCTTCCCAGCGGGTAGCTCACCAGCACTGAGAGGATTCGCATCCCCTGGGCCTGACCGGTGGGCTGGGAGCGCCGTGCGGCGCCGGTCCGCAGCGCCTCCGCCGCCTTCGCCTCCCTCAGCCGCTCGTCGAGCGCGTCGAGCCGTGCGTCCGGGGGAAGCTCTGGGTCCTGCCGAAGCTCGTCTTCCGCCACGTCTTTCTTCCATGAACGACCGCGCCTCGAAAAGCGGACCGTAGGTGCGAGGACATGCCGGCGAACGAACCCCGCCAAGGCGCCGCCCCTTTAGGAAAGGGGGGTGGTCAAGTCAACTCTTGTGCAGTGCAATACCGTCATCCCGGCGAAAGCCGGGACCGCGGGTCATTTGCGCTCTGTGGGTCTCCCCGAGGTCCCGGCTTTCGCCGGGATGACGCTCCCTCCCCCTATCCGCAATAGCTCGGAAGCGGGATCGGGGTGCCGCCGTCGCGCTGGCGCCAGACGCCGTCGGGGAGGCGGTAATATTGGCCGGCGCCGACCCTGGTGCGGAACAATTCGCAGGCGGTGGTGGCGGCGACCTCCTCGATCTTGGCGCCGCGCTTGGCGGCGAGATCGGTGTAATAGGCGCGGCGCTTGATGTTGACCGCGTCGACCTGGGCTCGAAGCCCGGCGGGCGCGGAGCCGACGATCCCGAGATAGCCGTCGGCCTGCTCGCCGGCCTGGCCCGAGGCTCGAAGCTCGGCGGAGGCGTCCTGCATCATGGCGTAGGCGCTGGTCGTGCCCAGAATAGCGGCCAGACCGATGCCCGCGGCGAGGATCAGTTTCATTCGGCGGCTCATGTCAAAACACTCCCGGATTCTCTTTGATGAGGTCGCGCACGTCCTGCTGAAGACGGACGACGACCTCCTGCCTGATGTTGATATTGAGGTTGATCTCGATCGGCTTCTCCGGAGCGCTCACCTGAACGCACCCGGCCGATGCGAGAACGACCGGCGCGGCGAGGAGGAGCTTGATCCGTCTCATCGCGCCCTGCGTCGCATCGCCACGCAGTCTCGTCAACATCGCCGCTCTCATGGCTTGGTCTCGCTTTCCTGGGGCTGAACGGGGGTCGTGGGAGGCGCCGGCCGGGCCCGGATCAGGTCCGGCAGGGTCGACTGGAGGAGCAGGGTCGGATCGTGGAGCGAGCGCATCGTCCCGATCAGCGCCCTGAAGGGCCCGCGGACCTTGATGTTGAACTTGAACGGGACCTTGGCGAGCTGCCCGAGCGCCCGGCTGGCGACCATGCCCTTGATCCCGCCCGACGGAGCGACCGTGAGCGCGGGATTGCGGGCGATCCCGTCGAGCTCGATCCCGGCGACGAACTCGCCCTCGAGCGACCCGTCGAGATCGATTGTGAGCTTCGAATAGAGCATCGACTTCAGAGCGTCGAAGGCGAGCTTGCCATAGACTCCGAGCTCCTTGTCGGTGAGCTCGCCTATGTAGGAGAGCGTCCCCCCCTGCGGCCGGGCGACGAGATGGCCGCCGACGATCCGGCCGCCGCGCTCGTCGAACACCATCGGGATGACGCCGTCGAACGTGCCCGTCGCGCTGATGTTGGCGAACTCCATCTTCTGGATGAACAAGGCGGCGTCGAGCCCCTCGACCCGGAAGGTGAGGCGTTTCTCCGAAGGCTTGGAGAAATCGAGCACCGTCTCCTCGAGGATCAGCTCGCCGCCGCAGAACGGCCAGCGCCCGCTCTCGACCTTCACCCTGAGGCCGGGGAGGAGCTGGTAGCGGATCCTCCCGTCGAGAACGTCGATCCCGGCCCGGACGAGATCGACCTTCGCTTCCTGGCCCGGAGCGCTGACGAGGCCGAGCAGGTCGGTGAAGTGGAGGCTGGTCGACAGGCCCTCCACCGGCCCGAAGGCGGCGGCGAAATCCATGTCGTCGGTCGAGAAGGTGCCGCTGCTGTGGGTCCCGGCTTCGTCCCAGCTTATCTCCCCCTGCCCCTTGAGGATTCCGTTGACGAGCGCGACGACTCCGGTGGTCAGCCGGGTGAGCTGCTCGGGCTGGTAATCCTTGCCGAAGCGGATTCCGGGGACGTCGAGCGCGGCGCGACCGCGGCCGCTGGCGAGGCTGTGCTCGATGTCGGCGCGGAGGATCCGGGTGCCGGTCTCGGGATCGTCGAGCCAGCCGCCGGCCTGGATGCGGTTGTTTGCGAGGGTCAGCCGGAAGTCGCGGGTGACGAGCGGGTAGAAACGGGGCGGATCGAAATCGTCGGACACGCGCATCTGCCCCTCAACGGAGAGATCGGCGCCCTTGAGGCCCCATGTGCCGCTGCCCTGGTCCATTCGCAGAGGGACGTTGGCGAGCTTCGAGGACATGCCCGTATAGCGGCCGGTCACGCCTCCGCGGCCGATGTCGCCGGTCAGCGAGTCGAGATCGAGGCGGTTGACGGCGCCTTCCCGGCCGAGGCGGATGGCGACGTCGGAGCCGGTGAAGCTCGGGCCGGCCAGGCCGAAGCGGAGGCGGCTGCCCGCCACCGACAGAGGCGAGGCGCCGAGCGTCCCGGCGAAGCGCGGGCCGCGCAGCTCGGCGCCGCCGGAGACCCGCCCGCCGGGCGCCTTCCAGACCAAGGCCCGCCCGGTCGGGCAAAGCGGAAGCAAGGTCGGGCCGAGCCTCAGGCTTCCGACCCGCAAGGCGGCGAAGCGCCCCGGCGTGCAGCTTTCGCCGAACGCGAAGCCGCCGCGGCCGTCGAGCCTTCCGGCGATCGGCAGCACCAGGCCCGTGACCCAGCCGTTCCCCACCGGCCCGTCGAGCGTCGCGACGGTCGCGATCCGGGTCGCGCCGCCCGGCGCCGCGGTGAAATTTATGTCGCCGAGCGCCAGCCGGGAATCGCCGACGCGCATGGGCTGGATGCGCCCGACTCCGCGGACCGGGCCGCCGGGCGTGGGCTGGTCGAGGCTGAGCCGGATCGCCGGGAAGCCGCCGCCGGTCAGCGACAGGTCGCCGTCGAGGCGGGCAAGGCCGCTCGGCCAGTAGAGGGTGAGCCCCCTGCCCCCGCCGACCGCGAGCCGGGCGCCGCTTCGGGCGACGGCGTTCATATGCTCGAAGCGCACGCCGCCATAGCCGGGGCCGTTGACGAGGCGAAGCGCGCCATCGGCGTCGAAGGCGGCCGTCGCTCGCGACAGGGCGGCGGCAAGCGAGTCGCCGATCTGCCCGACCGGCGTGCCGTCCGCCGATCGAAGCGCCCGGACGAGGCTTGAAGCGGGCCCCGCCGCCGAGGCGCCGCGGAGATGGGCGTCACCGAGCAGGGCGAGAGCGCCGGTGGTGAAGGACAGCGAATAGCGCCCCTCGACGGCGGCGCGCGCGGCGGCGATTCCGCCGATCCGGGCGCCGGAGGCGGCAAGATCGAGGCTTCCGCGTGTGCTTCGCGCATTGCCGTCGAGGGTGACCCGGCCGTTCGGCTGGAGAAGGATCGTCGAGCCCGCCGCGAGCCGGTCGGCGCGGACTCCGGTCCGGCCCGACCAGCCATCGAGGCCTTCGGTGAGCCGGGCGTCGAGATCGAGGCCGATATTGCTCGCCGCGAGCCCGGTGCCGCAGGCCAGGCTCGCCGCCCGTACCGGGCCTCGGAAGCTCGGTTTCAGATCGGCGATGGCGACGTCCCACCGCCCCTTGACGCCGTCGAGCACGCAGCCGCCGGGCCGGAGCCTGTGCGCGGCGGCCGCCATCCGGCCGCGAAAGCCGTCGGAGAGCCTGCCTTTGCCCTCCAGAGCGAGCCCGACCCGGCCCGCCGGCGTATCGAAGCGCACCGTGGCGTCGGCGAGATCGACATTCTGGCCGGGGAAGCGGAAGGGCAGGCCCGAAGGCGGCGGGAGCAGCCGGTCGACCTCGCCGAAGCTTATCCGGCCGCTCTTCAGAAGCCGGGCGTTGAGCCGCACGCCGCGGGCGGTGATCAGCTCCACCTTCGGCTTGCGCAGCCCCCAGCGCAGCCGGACCTCGACCCAGCGGGCGGTGAGATCGGGCGCCCTGGGATCGCCGATGACCAGATTCTCGAGCCGCTCGGTACGAAAGCCGACCCTCTTCACCTCGTAGCTGGCGCGGACGTGGCGGCGGGCGAGCACGCGGTCGATGAAGTCGGAAGCGATCGGTCGCCTCTCGATCCACACGATGAGCAATGCAATGAGGACGAGCGCGAGGAGTGCGAGCGCGATCAGCCGCTTCACTGGGCGCCTCCGCGCCGTCACTCCGGCCTCCTCGTCCACCGGCCTTTCAACCTCCGTCAATCGGCTCCCGTTCCGCCTCCGTCACTTTTCCCGAGAGCGGACGCAAGCGGGTTTGCCTAAGGCCTTCACGAAGCTTAATCTTTGCTGATGGCCGAGGAGCTTCCCGACGCCAGCGGCCACCGCGCGCGGCTGCGAAAACGCCTGTTCGAGGGCGGGCCCGACGCCCTTCTCGAACATGAGCTTATCGAATATCTGCTAGCGCTCGCCATCCCCCGCCGCGACACGAAGGGGCTCGCCAAAAAGCTGATCCGGGATTTCGGCGGCTTCGGCCGCCTGCTCACCGCCGACGGCGAGGCGATCGTCCGAATCGGCGCCGTCAGCGAGGGCGCGGCGGCCGCGATCAAGATCGCCCAGGCCGCCGCTCTGAGGCTTCTCGAATCGAAGATCCAGGATCAGCCGGTGCTCGCCAGCTGGCAGGCCCTGGTCGATTATCTCCACGCCGACATGTCCGCCCTCCCCGTCGAGCGGGTCCGGATCCTCTATCTCAACGCCCGCAACATGCTGATCCGCAACGAGCCCTTGTCGGAGGGCTCGGTCGACGAGGCGGCGGTCTATGTGCGCGAGGTGATCCGCCGGGCGCTCGAATATCACGCCACCGCGATCATCCTCGTCCACAACCATCCCAGCGGCGATCCCCAGCCGAGCCAGCAGGACATCAGCCTGACCCGCGAGATCGTCCAGGCGGCGCGGCCGCTCAACATCTCGGTCCACGACCACGTCATCATCGCCGCCCGCGGCTTCGTCAGCCTGCGCAGCATGGGGCTGATCTAGAGGGGACAACTCCTCCCCGAGCTTGCCTCGGGGGAGGGGGACCGCGACGCGAAGCGGCGTGGTGGAGGGGCCAATGCGTCCGATTGCCCCTCCGCCAGCCTTCGGCTGGTCCCCCTCCCCGAGGCAAGCTCGGGGAGGAATTTAGGTCTACCGCCCGCCGCGCTGCCGGCAATTGTCGGTGCGGGTGCGGGTGCAGGGCGGGTAGGTCCGTGCCCCCGTGTCGGGGCCGCCGGTGCCGGTATAGCTTTCGGTTCCGGTCGAGGCGCTGCCCGTCATCGTCCCGGAGCCGGTCGCCGAGCCGTGCTGCATCGTGCCGCAGGTCGAGGCCGCCGTTCCGCGCGCGCCTCCGCTGTTGGCGCTTCCGGCCGAGCTCGCCGCCGCACCCTGCGAGCAGCCGTGCATGTCGGTCTGCGCGGTGGCGCCGACCCCCATTCCGGGCGACGAGCTGGTCGTGCCGCCATTGACCTGGGTTCCGATCGTTCCGGTGGCCGTGGCCGTCGTCGCCGGGTCGCCCGAGAAGGTTGGATCGTGATCGTTGGTGGTGGTGCCGACCGGGTCCTGCGCGGCCGTGCCGGCGGAGCCGGTCGTCTGAGCAAAAGCGGGGATGGCGAGCAGCAGGGCGCCGCCCAGAAGAACGGGCTTCAGCATCGGCTGTTACTCCTTTCCTGTCTTATCCTGTCGATTGAACCCGGGCCTCCGGCAAGACTCGGGGAGGCTCGGCCCAAGAACGGCAGGCGTCCATTCCTGTTCCTCATCATGTTGATAACAATAGGATAACTTAAGTTACCCTCGCCGACATCCGATCGGGAGGAATTTCACTTTCAGCGCCCGCCGCGCTGCCGGCAATTGTCGGTGCGGGTGCGGGTGCAGGGCGGGTAGGTCTTCGCGGCCGTGTAGGGTCCGCCGACCCCGGCCGGCTGATAATCCGGCGCGCGCGTCGCGCCGACGTCGGTCTCGCCGGTGCGCGGAGTCGTTGCCGCGTCGTCGAGGATGGCGGCGCGGTCGTCGCTCTGCGGCGCGGTCGCCGGCGGCGCGGCGGGATCGGCCGGGGTGGTCTGCGCGAAGGCGGGAGCGGACAGCATCGCCGCGGCCAGAATCAGGGTCTTGAGCATCTCGTCTTCTCCTTGTCTGGCGATCAGAACGAAGCGCCCGAAGCCGCCGTTCCCAAGTGAAAGCGCCACGGTCCCGTGCTAGGATTCGCGCGTGACGCTGATCGATCGAAGAACCGTGCTGCTCGGCCTGGGTGGAAGCCTGGCCCTGCCCGGCTGCGACCGCCTGCCGGCCGATCCGGTGCCGACGGCGACAGGCAAGGCGGCAAAGCTGATCGCGGCCGCCCGCGCGCAGGTCGGCGTGACGCTCCGCTACGACTCCGCCTACACCCGGCTCCCCTTCCCCGGCGGCGACGTCCCGCGCGAGCGCGGCGTCTGCACCGACGTCGTCATCCGCGCCTATCGCGATGCCTTCGGCCTCGATCTCCAGGCGCTGGTCAATGCCGACATGCGCAGGGCCTTCGGCGCCTATCCCCGGACCTGGGGCCTGAGCGCTCCGGACCCCAATATCGACCACCGGCGAGTCTCCAATCTCAGGACCTGGCTGTCGCGCCAGGGCGCCGCGCTGCCGATCCCGGCCGGCGCGCGAGGCTGGCGGCCCGGCGACGTCTTCACCTCGCTCGTTGCCGGCACCGGCACCCATATCGGCCTGGTCTCGGACCGGCGCGGGCCGAACGGCTGGCTGATCGTCCACAATATCGGCCTCGGCGCGCGCGAGGAGGACGGCCTCGCCGCCTGGCCGATCACCGGCCGCTACCGCTGGGCTCTAGGCCGAGCCTGAAATTCGTTAGGTACAAAGAGTGAACGTTCTGCTATAAGGTCCGAATCGGCCTGCGCCGCCCGCGGGTTTCGAACGGCTCTTTGACCCAGTCCATAATGTCCAGCCGCCGCTGCCCTCGGCGTGCGTCATGCGGTCCTTGGAGCGCCCCATCCGAAAAAGCCGTGACATCGTGAACTTAATGAACTTCGTCCGATATCGGACAGCCTCGCAACGGCCTTCCCGCCGCGCCGATTGAAGGCTCCGGGCGACTTTGCTAGGCGCGCCCTTTCTCGCCGGACAGGATGCAAGCATGATCCCCCGCTATTCGCGGCCGCAGATGAGCAGCATCTGGACGCCCGAGGCCCGCTTCCGGATCTGGTTCGAGATCGAGGCGCACGCGCTCGACGCGATGGCCGAGCTCGGAATCGTGCCGAAGGCGGCCGCGGAAGCGGTCTGGGCCCGAGGCGCCTTCGATCCCGAGCGGATCGACGCGATCGAGGCCGAGGTGAAGCACGACGTCATCGCTTTCCTGACCAACGTCGCCGAGCATGTCGGGCCGGACGCGCGCTTCCTCCACCAGGGCATGACCAGCTCCGACGTTCTCGACACCTGCCTCGCGGTCCAGCTCAAGCAGGCCTCCGACCTGCTGATCGAGGATCTCGACGGCCTGCTGGGCGTGCTCAAGCGCCGGGCGCTCGAGCACAAGATGACTCCGACGATCGGCCGAAGCCACGGGATCCACGCCGAGCCGGTGACCTTCGGCCTCAAGCTCGCTTTCGCTTATGCCGAGTTCCAGCGCGCCCGGGCGCGGCTGATCGCCGCCCGCGACGAGATCGCCACCTGCGCGATCTCGGGCGCGGTCGGCACCTTCGCCAACATCGATCCGCGCGTCGAAGCGCATGTCGCGGCCAAGATGGGACTCAGCATCGAGCCGATCTCGACCCAGATCATCCCCCGCGACCGCCACGCCATGTACTTCGCGACCCTCGGCGTCGTCGCCTCGTCGATCGAGCGGCTGGCGACCGAGGTCCGCCACCTCCAGCGCACCGAGGTGCTCGAGGCGGAGGAATATTTCTCGCCCGGCCAGAAGGGCAGCTCGGCGATGCCGCACAAGCGCAACCCGGTGCTCTCCGAGAACCTCACCGGCCTCGCCCGGATGGTCCGCGCCTATGTGAACCCCGCGCTCGAGAACGTCGCCCTCTGGCACGAGCGCGACATCAGCCACAGCTCGGTCGAGCGCTATATCGGCCCCGATGCGACGGTGACCCTCGATTTCGCCCTCGCCCGCCTCACCGGCGTGATCGACAAGTTGCTCGTCTATCCGGAGCGGATGCAGCGCAACCTCGACCGCATGGGCGGCCTCGTCCACTCGCAGCGGGTGATGCTCGCTTTGACCCAGGCCGGCGCCAGCCGCGAGGATTCCTACCGCCTCGTCCAGAAGAGCGCGATGAAGGTCTGGGAAAGCGACGGCGCCCTGTCGCTTCTCGACCTGCTCAAGGCGGACCCCGAGGTCTCCGCTTTGCTCCCGACCGAGCGGCTCGAGGAAAGCTTCGACCTCGGCTACCACCTCAAGCACGTCGACACGATCTTCGAGCGCGTGTTCGGCGCCTGATCAGCCCGCCGTGCCGACGATCATCCTTCCCCGAAGGTCGGGCAGAGCGAAGGTCTTGACCCCGTCGCCGCCGAAGCGGTTGAGCAGCACGGAGAACAAGGCTGTGTTGCCCTCGATGGGCAGAAGCGACCCGTCGCACAGTGCCCAGCCCCGCCACGGGGGTAGGCCCGGTCCGGCGAAGGCGACGATCTCGCCGATCGTCTGGTTAAGCGGCGGAAAGCCGCCGTCGCCATCGCCGCGCTCGGGATAAGCGCCGACGGTGGAGATCAGATAGGTGAGTCCAAGGCCCGGGACCATCCCGTAGGCGCCGTTGTCGACCACCTCGCCCAGCGCGACCGGAGCGAGGCCGGGCCCGGCGCCGGCGCCGATGGCGACCCTTCGCTGCAGGTTCGGCAGGTTGAAATGGGTGGTGCCGTCGCCGCCGAAACCGGTGCCGATCACTTCGTACAGGGTTTGATTCTCGTTGATCGGCAGGCTCGATCCGTCCGCCACCAGCCACCCGCTGGGCGGCTGGGTGCCGGCGAACAGGCCGATCTGGCCGAACATCGGATTGGCCCCCCAGCCGGCCGAGTCGGCGGCGATCATGTAGGTCATGGCGAGGCTGCCGTCCGAGACGAGGCCGACCTTGGCTCCGCCCGCCGCCACCCGGCCGTTCAGATCGGGAAGGTTGAAATAGGTCGCGCCGTCGCCGCCATAGGAGTCGGAGAGGATCCCGTAGAGGTCCATATTGTCCGATATGGAGAGTTGCTCGCCGATGCAGGGCGGGGCACCGTAAGCCCGGAAGTCTCCGCCGAAGCCGTGCACCATCGCGCGGACATTGTTCGCCTCAGGCGGCCGCGGCGGCCACTGGTTGGGAAGCGTCCCGCCGGTATCGAGCAACTGGCTGATGGCGAGCACCGGCGGGCCGGCGGCGGCCATGATCGGCGCGCACGCTTCATTCGTCTTGCTGTCGGACATCGCTTTCCCCCCGTCGGCGGCGGCAGGGGCGGATCGCTCCTTCCAACGGCCGATCGCGGACCCACCTTGACCCCATCGCGAGGGCGCTTGCAAGCAGGCCGACCCCTCCGACTTCCCGATCACCGGCCGCCGGCCGGCTTCTCCTCCCGGATTCCGCCCTGATCGCGCATCAGGCTTCGATAAACCGTCTCGGTGAAGGCCTCGGGGGTGATGAAATCGCCTTTATGGGCGTAGGCGTCGGCATGGCCCTCAGCCTTGATCTCGTCGAGCGTGCGGCCCGCCGCGATACCCTGGCCGACGCGGTTTCGGATATGGATCAGCATGTCGCGGAAGCGCTCGAGATCGGCCTTTCGGCCGACGGGGCCGTGGCCCGGTATGACGACCGTCTTGTCGTCCGCCATGTCGAGCCCGGCCGTCGCGCCTTCGATCATGCCGTCGATCGAGCCGCCCGAATCGAGATCGATGAAGGGCAGCATCCCGTTCCAGAAGACGTCGCCCATGTGGAGCACGTCGGCCTTCGTCCAGCGCACCAGAGCGTCGCCGTCGGTATGGGCGTTGGCGACGTGGACGACCCGAAGGTCGTCGCCGTTGAGATGGAAGGTGACGCCCTCGCTGAAGGTGACGACCGGCAGCGCGCCCGACGGCGAGGGCGGGACGATGTCGCCGCGCACCAATTGCTCCATCGACATCCGCCGGCGGACATTGTCGTGGGCGACGATGATCGCGCCGGTCCGCGCGGCGTTCTCGTTCCCGCCGGTATGGTCGCCATGCCAGTGGGTGTTGATGACGAAGCGGATCGGGTCGGGATCGACGGTCCGAATGGCGGCGAGGATCTTGCCGCTTAGCGGCGCATATTGATCGTCGATCAGGACGTTGCCGTCGGCGCCGTAGGAGAGGCCGATATTGCCGCCCCGGCCGGTCAGCACGGCGACCCCGGGCGCGACCCGCTCGACCTTTATCTCGACCTTGCTCCAGTCCGTCGGCTGGGCGGAGGCGGCTGCGGCGAAGGCGAGCAGAAGGCTGGCTAAGGCGCGGCGCATGGCGGGTTCCTTCCAAGTGCGGGCGGGCGCCCTATCTTGGGCGCATCGCAACGGAGCTTTCAAGCATGGCCGATCTTTCCGACTTCCCGATCGCGAGCCGCTGGCCGGCCGAGCATCCCGACCGGCTGCAGCTCTATTCGCTCAACACGCCCAACGGCGTGAAGGTCTCGATCATGCTCGAGGAGACCGGCCTGCCCTACGAGCCGCACCTAGTCGACATAACCAAGAACGAGACCTGGACTCCCGAATTCCTCTCCTTGAACCCCAACGGCAAGATCCCGGCGATCGTCGATCCCGACGGCCCAGGCGGCAAGCCGTTCGGGCTGTTCGAATCGGGCGCCATCCTCCTCTATCTCGCCGACAAGACCGGCCGGTTCATCCCGACCGATCCGTGCGAGCGCTGGCAGACGATCCAGTGGCTCATGTTCCAAATGGCCGCGATCGGCCCGATGTTCGGCCAGGTCGGCTTCTTCAACCGCTTCGCCGGCAAGGCGATCGAGGACAAGCGCCCGCTCCAGCGCTACGTCGACGAATCGAAGCGCCTGCTCGGCGTTCTCGACGGGCGGCTCGACGGTCGCGAGTGGATGATGGGCGACGAATATACGATCGCGGACATCGCCAGCTTGGGCTGGGTCAGGAACCTCGTCACCTTCTACGAGGCGCGCGAGCGGGTCGATTTCGACTCGCTGAAGCACGTCCCGGCCTGGCTCGAACGCGGCCTCGCGCGGCCGGCCGTGCAGCGCGGATTGCAGATACCGAGTCGCGGTTGAGACTTTTACCCGGATAATATTGACGCCGGCCCGGGCGGTCGCTAAGGCCGCCCGATGATCAGCCGAGACGACAGGAAGGCCGCTGCGGCGGCGTGGAAGGAGCGCAAGGCGTCGGCCGGGATCTACGTCCTGCGCTGCCTTCCGACGGGGCAGGTGTGGGTCGGCCGGGCGACCGATCTCGAAGCGGCCGAGCAGCGCCTGCGCTTCAGCCTTCGGATGGCCTCCACTCCCCACCGATCGCTGCTGGCGGCGGCTCGCGAGCATGGCGAGCGGGCCTTCACCTTCGAGGCCGTTGAGCGCATCGGCGACGATGATTCCTCGCCCGAATTCGTCCAGTCCCGCCTGAAGACGCGGGTCCGCCACTGGCAGGCCGAGCTCGGCGCCGAGCCGCTCTAGCGCCGGCCCGCCACGACCGGCCAGCCTTCCTTCCAGACCAGGCGGTCGATCAGCATGATCCGGCGGGTGTTGACCGGCTCGCCGGGATGGCCGGTGTCGACGGCGTGGTAGACGATCCAGTCGCGGCCTCGACCGTCTTCGATAACGCTGTTGTGGCCCGGCGCGAGCCAGTGGCCGCTCGCTTCGAGGATCGGATGGCCGAGCTTCTCGAACGGGCCGGTGGCGCTTCGGGATCGCGCTACCATCACCGCATAATGGGCGTCCTTCCCGCAGCAATTGTCGCCCGAATAGAAGAGGTAATAGAAGCCGCCGCGGCGGACGACCCAGCTGCCCTCGACCAGCGCCTCGTAGCCCGAGCCCTTCACCGGCGGCACCAGCTCGGTGGCCTGGCTCCCCGGCGCGAAGGCGAGGCCGCCGGGCGCGAGCTCGCGCACCTTGAGCGGCTCGAAGCCCGAGCCCCAGTAGAGAAGGCGCTTGCCCGTCGCGGGATCCTCGAAGGCCATCGGGTCGATGTTGACGAAGCTCTGCCCGCACAACAGCGGCCGGCCGACGTCGGTGAAGGGGCCCTGCGGCCGCCTCGCCGTGGCGACGGCGAGGCAAAGGCCTTTCTGGTCGTCGCTGAGCGCCGCGTCGGGCTTGGCCGAATAATAGAGGACGTAGCGGCCGTCCTGCTCGACGACGTGCGGCGCCCAGAAATCCTGGGTGCGGCTCGCCCAGGCGGGTTTGGCGGGCAGGGCGTCGCCGAGCACCTGCCAATGGGCCAGATCGCGCGAGCGGGCGACCTGGAGGTTGATCCAATTGCCGTCGCGCTCGGTCTGGGTGGCGTAGACGTAGTAGAAACCGTCGTTCGCCCGGAGGATGGCGGGGTCGGGGAAATCGGCGTCGATGACGGGGTTGGCGAAAGTCGCGGGCGGCGCCGGAGCGGTCGCGCAGCCGGCGGCGAGGAGGGCGAGGAGAGGGAAGAGGCGCATTGGGCTTCTATAGCCTCCCCATGCGCGGCATGGGGAGGGGGAGGATTTATGCGTCGAACAGCCCCTTGAGCTTGCCGAAGAAGCTCTTGCTGGCGGGGCATTCCTCGCCGGTCTCGGTCTCGCGGAAGGCTTCGAGGAGCTCGCGCTGACGGGCGTTCAGACGGGTCGGGGTCTCGACCTCGACCTGGATGACCATGTCGCCATGGCCGCGGCCGTTGATGACCGGCATTCCCGCGCCGCGCTGGCGGAGCTGCTTGCCGGACTGGATTCCCGCCGGGATGTCGATCCGGTGCGCCTGGCGGTCGAGCCCGGGAACCTCGATGCAGCCGCCGAGCGCGGCGGTGGTGAAGCTGACCGGGCAGCGCACGAACAGGGTCGAGCCCTCGCGCTGGAAGACGGAGTGCCGCTTCAGATGGACGAAGATGTAGAGGTCGCCATTGGGGCCGCCGCGCACGCCCGCCTCGCCTTCGCCGGCGAGCCGGATCCTCGTGCCCTCGTCGACGCCCGCGGGGATCCGGACCTCTAGCGAGCGCTGGCGTTCCACCCGTCCTTCGCCTCTGCACTTGTCGCACGGATCGGCGATGACCTCGCCGACTCCGCGGCAGGTCGGGCAGGTGCGCTCGACGACGAAGAAGCCCTGGGACGCGCGGACCTGGCCGCGGCCGTGGCACATCGTGCAGGGCCGGGCGTGGGTTCCGGACTTGGCTCCCGAGCCGCCGCACGGCTCGCATTTCGCGGTGGTGTCGATCTTCAATTCGACCTGCTTGCCCGCGAACGCCTCCTCGAGGCCGATCTCGAGGTCGTAGCGAAGGTCCGAGCCGCGAAGGACGTTCGAGCGGCGATCGGCCTGGTGGCCGTTCATGAACTCGCCGAAGATGTTCTCGAAGATATCGGAGAAGGAGCCGAAATCCTGGGCGCCGGCCCCACCCATGCCGCCGTTCCTGAAGGCGGCGTGGCCGAAGCGGTCGTAGGCGGCGCGCCTCTGCGGGTCCTTGAGGCAATCATAGGCCTCGTTGATCGCCTTGAAGCGAGCCTCCGAATCCTTGCAGCCGGGATTGCGGTCCGGATGGCATTCCATGGCGAGCCGGCGATAAGCGGACTTCAGGGTCCGCTCGTCGGCGCCGCGCTCGACCTGGAGAAGCTCGTAATAATCGGTCTCGGTCACTTAAACCCTCTCCCTGCAGGGGAGAGGGACAGCCGCCGCGCAGCGGCGGCTGGGTGAGGGCCCCCTGCCCTCACCGCTATC
Organism: Allosphingosinicella sp.; assembly: GCA_045811485.1. Lineage (GTDB taxonomy): Bacteria > Pseudomonadota > Alphaproteobacteria > Sphingomonadales > Sphingomonadaceae > Allosphingosinicella. Next base: position 1,758 of record JBJMTX010000003.1, on the reverse strand, counting down.
CACTCCCGATCAGACTCGCTCATACGTGCCCTCACCCTGCCGCTTCGCGGCTGTCCCTCTCCCCTGCAGGGAGAGGGAGGGAGCCTCAGCCCTTGTTTTCGTCGTCGACCTCGGAGAATTCGGCGTCGACGACCTCCTCCTCGCCGCCGGCCTGGCCGGTCTCGGCGCCGCCCGCTTCCTCCGAGGAAGGCCCGGCGGCACCCGCCTGCTCCTTCTCGTAGATCGCCTGGCCGAGCTTCATCGCCACCTGGCTCAAGGCCGCCGTCTTGGTCTTCATCGCCTCGACGTCGCCGCCCTCGACGGCCTGCTTGGTCTCGTCGATGGCGGTCTGGATCTCGGCCTTGAGCGCCTCGTCGATCTTGTCGCCATGCTCCGCCAGCTGCCTCTCGGTGCTGTGGGCGAGGCCCTCGGCGCTGTTCTTCGCTTCGGCCGCCTCGCGGCGCTTCTTGTCGTCGTCGGCGAAGCTCTCCGCCTCGCGGACCATCTTCTCGATGTCGGAGTCGGAGAGGCCGCCCGAGGCCTGGATTCGGATCTGCTGCTCCTTGCCGGTGCCCTTGTCCTTGGCCGAGACGTGGACGATGCCGTTGGCGTCGATGTCGAAGGTGACCTCGATCTGCGGCACTCCGCGCGGCGCGGGCGGGATCCCGACCAGGTCGAACTGGCCGAGCATCTTGTTGTCCGCGGCCATCTCGCGCTCGCCCTGGAAGACGCGGATGGTGACCGCGTTCTGATTGTCCTCGGCGGTCGAGAAGGTCTGGCTCTTCTTGGTCGGGATGGTCGTGTTGCGGTCGATCATCCGGGTGAAGACCCCGCCCAGGGTCTCGATCCCGAGCGAAAGCGGGGTGACGTCGAGCAGGAGGACGTCCTTGACGTCGCCCTGGAGAACGCCGGCCTGGATCGCGGCGCCCATGGCGACGACCTCGTCCGGATTGACTCCGGTGTGGGGCTCCTTGCCGAAGAAGTCCTGAACGACCTGGCGGACCCGCGGCATCCGGGTCATTCCGCCGACGAGGACGACCTCGCTGATGTCCTCAGCCTTGACGCCCGCATCCTGGAGCGCCTTCTTGCACGGCTCGAGCGTGCGCTTGATCAGGTCCTCGACCAGCCGCTCGAGATCGGCGCGGGTGATCGTCTTGACCAGGTGCTTGGGCCCGTTCTGGTCGGCGGTGATGAAGGGCAGGTTGACCTCGGTGGTCTGGGCCGAGCTCAGCTCGATCTTCGCGCGCTCGGCGCCTTCCTTGAGGCGCTGGAGGGCGAGGCGATCGCCGCGCAGGTCGATCCCTTCCTGCTTCTTGAACTCATCGGCCAGGAAATCGACGATCTTGGCGTCGAAATCCTCGCCGCCGAGGAAAGTGTCGCCGTTGGTCGACTTCACCTCGAACACGCCGTCGCCGATCTCGAGCACCGAGATGTCGAACGTTCCGCCGCCGAGATCGTAGACCGCGATCGTCTTGCCGTCCTGCTTGTCGAGCCCGTAGGCGAGCGCGGCCGCGGTCGGCTCGTTGATGATCCGAAGGACCTCGAGGCCGGCGATCTGGCCGGCATCCTTGGTCGCCTGGCGCTGGGCGTCGTTGAAGTAAGCAGGGACGGTGATCACCGCCTGGGTGACGGTCTCGCCGAGATAGGCCTCGGCCGTCTCCTTCATCTTCTGAAGGATGAAGGCCGAGATCTGCGAGGGCGAATAATCCTTGCCGCCCGCCTTCACCCAGGCGTCGCCATTGGCGCCCTTGACGATGTGATAGGGGACGAGCTCGGTGT
>JBJMTX010000002.1:0-5606 GCA_045811485.1 Allosphingosinicella sp. | reverse complement strand
GGCGGGCGGCTTTTGGGCCAGGGCTGCGTCCCTCGTCGGTCACGATGCGTCAGCATCGCTCCCTCCTCGCTCCTTGCCCCGATCCAAAATCGACTCCGTCACGACCGTTGCGGGTATTGAGTACGGACCCTAACATGGCGCCCGCCAGCGCGCGACGAAAAAGCCGTCCGTCCCCTCGTTCGCCGGGGTGAGGATCCGCCCCGCGCCGGCAGGCCGTCCGCCCTCTATGGGAAGATCTTCCGAAACCATCGCTGAACGGCGATCGACGCCCTCGGCCTGGTCCCGTCCCTCCTCGGCGAGAAGCGAGCAGACGGCGTAGACCAGGCGCCCGCCGGGGCGGACCAGTTCCACCGCGAGGTCGAGCAGCCGCGCCTGAAGCGCCGTGTAGCGTGCGAGCCCCTCGGGCGACAGGCGCCAGCGAAGCTCGGGATTGCGCCGCCAGGTGCCGGTCCCCGAGCAGGGGGCGTCGACGAGGACGAGGTCGGCGGTGCCGGCGAGATCGGACAGCCGCTCGCGCTCGCGCCCCGGATCGAGCAGCCGCGGCTCGACGACGGTCGCGCCGGCCCGGGCGAGGCGGGGGCCCATTCGGGAGAGCCGGGCGCGGTCGGTGTCGGAGGCGACGAGGCGGCCCGAGTTCGCCATCTCCGCGGCGAGGGCGAGGGTCTTGCCCCCGGCGCCGGCGCAGAGGTCGATCACCGTCTCGCCGGGAGCGGCGGAGCCGGCCAAAGCGAGGAGCTGGCTGCCTTCGTCCTGGACCTCGACGAGGCCCGCCGCCCAAGCGTCGGTGGCCTCGATTTGGGTCGCTTCGGGGAGCCGGAGACCCAATGGGGACAGTGGGGTCGGGACCGCTTCGGGGAAGGCCGCCAGGGCCTCGTCCCGCCCGCCGCGGAGGCGATTGAACCGGAGATCGACCGGAGCCCTGGTCAGCAGCGACCGGAGATCCGCCGGAGAAATCACCGGATCGAACCGGGGCGAAAGCCACTTCGGCACCGGATAACCGGGTGGTAGGGCCGGCTCTTCCCCGGCCGAAGGTGGGACCGGCCCGTGCGGCGAGCCGTCGAACAGCGCGCCCGCGGCGGCGAGCATCGCGGCGCGGCCCGAGGGCGGCGGCTCGGGCCAGGCGCGGATCGCCTCGTAGACGAGCTCGCGGACCGCCCGCCGGTCCTTCGAGCCGGCATAGCGGCGGGTCTTGAAGTAGCGGGCGATCAGGGTGTCGGCGGCGGCGCCCCCGCCCCTCGCCGCGGCGGCGATCTCGTCGATCAGCTCGATCGCCGCCTGGACTCGCGCGGCGGGGGTCACGGTTCAGCCCGAGGTCGGATAATTGGGCGCCTCGCGGGTGATGGCGACGTCGTGGACGTGGCTTTCGCGGAGGCCGGCATTGGTGATGCGGACGAACCTCGCCTTCGCCCTCAGCTCCTCGAGCGTTGCGGCGCCGGTATAGCCCATCGCCGCCTTGATGCCGCCGACCAGCTGGTGGATGACGTCCTTCGCATGGCCCTTGTAGGGGACCTGGCCCTCAATTCCCTCCGGGACGAGCTTGAGCTGGTCCTTGATGTCGTGCTGGAAATAGCGGTCCGCCGAGCCCCGCGCCATCGCCCCGACCGAGCCCATGCCGCGATAGGATTTGTAGGCTCGTCCCTGGTAGAGGAAGGTCTCGCCCGGCGCCTCCTCGGTGCCGGCGAGGAGCGAGCCCACCATCACCGACGAGGCGCCGGCGGCGAGCGCCTTGGCGAGGTCGCCGCTGGTCCTGAGGCCACCGTCGGCGATCACCGGCGTGCCGGACTCGGCGGCCGCCTCGGCGGCGTCCATGATCGCGGTCAGCTGCGGAACGCCCACCCCGGCGATGACCCGGGTGGTGCAGATCGAGCCCGGTCCGATCCCCACCTTCACCGCGTCCGCCCCGGCGCCGATCAGCGCCCGGGTCGCTTCGGCGGTGGCGACATTGCCGGCGACGATCTGGACCGAGTTGGAGAGCTTGCGAAGCCGCTCGACGGCGGCCGAGACCTCGCGATTATGGCCGTGGGCGGTGTCGATGACGATGAGGTCGCATTCGGCGTCGATCAACGCCTCGGAGCGCTCGAACCCCTTGTCCCCCACCGTCGTCGCCGCCGCGACCCGGAGCCGGCCGACCGAATCCTTGGTGGCGCCGGGATATTTGCCGGTATTCTCGATGTCCTTGACCGTGAACAGGCCGGTGCAGCGCCCCTCGCCGTCGACGACGATCAGCTTCTCGATCCGGCGCTGGTGGAGCAGCCTCTTCGCCTCCTGCGGACTCACTCCCGGCCCGACCGTGGCGAGATTCTCGCGCGTCATCAGCTCGGAGACGGGCTGGAGCGGATTCTCGGCGAAGCGGACGTCGCGATTGGTGAGGATCCCGACCAGCCGCCCGTCCTTCTCGGTGACCGGGATGCCCGAGATCTTGTGCCTCTGCATCAATTCGAGCGCGTCGGCGAGGCTCTGCTCGGGCCGCATCGTGATGGGGTTGGCGACCATGCCGCTCTCGAACCTTTTGACGGCGCGCACCGCGGCGGCCTGCTCCTCGACCCCGAGGTTGCGGTGGAGCACTCCGATCCCGCCGAGCTGGGCCATGACGATCGCCATGTCGGCCTCGGTGACCGTGTCCATCGCCGAGGACATGATCGGGATGTTGAGCCTGATCTCGCGGGTGACCTGGGTCGAGGTATCGGCCTGGCTCGGAAGCACCGACGATTCGCCGGGCTGGAGAAGCACGTCGTCGAAGGTGAGCCCGAGGCGGATGTCGGAAGCGCGGGTCGGATCGGCCATGTGCGCCTATGCCAAGGAACGCGCGATTCGCCAAGGCGTATCGGTACTGGGACGTCGCCGGCGATGGGCGCCCCGCGGGCGTCAGATCTGCAATGTTTCACGCGAAGACGCGAGGAAGAAGGAAGGGCACGAAGCGCCCGGCCCGTCTCGCGACCGCCTTGATCGATGCGCCCCCTTCGCGGTCTTCGGACGTTTCGCGTCTTCGCGTGAAACCTTCTTGCCTCGACTCCGCGAGCAAAGGTGCGAAATCGATTATCCGCCTCGATCCTCTGTGCCACCATCGAGCCATGCCCGAGCCGATCCGAATCGCCGCCGCCCTGATCGAGGACGCGCTCGGCCGCGTGTTGCTGGTCCGCAAGCGTGGGACCGACGCGTTCATGCAGGCGGGCGGCAAGATCGAGGCGGGCGAGACGGCGTTCGAGGCGCTGGCACGCGAGCTCGGCGAGGAATTGGACTGGACGCCCGGAGCGGACGAGGCCGCCTATCTCGGCCGCTTCTCCGCCGAAGCGGCCAACGAGCCAGGCCATGTGGTGGAGGCCGAGCTGTTCCGCCTGCGCGCGCCGGAATCCGGCTTCACCCTGGGGGGCGAGTTGGAGGAGGCATTGTGGGTCGAGCCCGATGCCGTTGGGCTCGTGCTCGCACCGCTCACACGCGACTGCGTGCTTCCGCTGGCGGGCCGCCGCCCCGGCGACTTTTAGGTTCGGGGCGAGCGAGGCCGGGACTTCACGAATTTGGCGAGCTTTCGCTTCGCGAAGAACCAGCGCAGGGGGCGGAGTCGGCCGGCGAGGAAGCCGGCGAGCCCCTCGCCCATCGCCTGCCTCGCCCATTCCTTCGAGTCGCAATGGTCCTCCTGCCCCACGATCCTGCCGTGCCTGAAGCGGAAGGTGGAGCTGATCACATTGTCGACCGGAACTCTGTGGCGGGACTTCCGGCGATGGAACATGTAATGTTCGACCACCCAGGCGCGGCCGCGACAATCGTCAGCTTCGATCACCCCGAAATCGCCGACCTCGATGGCGCAGCCGCCCTCGCAGATCATCCTCCACATGTCGTGGATCCGCGCCTTCCCGCTGAGGCTGAACGCGATGTCGCGAAAATGCGCGTCGTCCGCATAGCAGGACGCGATCGCCTCATGGTCGCGACGGCCGAGCGCGGTGAAAAGCTTCTTCAGCAGGGCGACATTGTCATGCATCGGGCGGATACCTCGACGCCGGTCTAGAGCTCTGCAGCGCGCGTATCTGTGACTGCGATCACGTTCGCTCCGTGACTGTCCCCTTCCCTTCCGGTAACCTTCCCGCAACGACCCGGAGACGCGCGTGACCCACAAACGACCCTTCTACCGAAGTCTCTACTTCCGCGTCCTCGTCGCCATCGCGCTCGGCGTGCTGGTGGGCTGGCTGTTCCCCGCCTTCGGCGCCTCGCTCAAGCCGCTCGGAGATGCGTTCATCAAGCTGGTGAAGATGATCATCACGCCGGTCATCTTCCTTACCGTCGCCACCGGGATCGCGGGGATGTCGGATCTCAAGGCATTCGGGCGGGTGGGCGCGAAGGCGATGGCCTATTTCCTCACCTTTTCGACGCTCGCGCTGGCAGTCGGGTTGGCGGTCGCCAACCTCGTCAGGCCGGGCGCCGGGCTTCACGTCGATCCGGCCGCGCTCGATCAGGGGGCGGTGGCGAGCTATGTCAGCCAGGCGCACGAGCAGAGCGTGGCCGGCTTCCTGCTCGCCATCATCCCTGACACCTTCTTCAGCGCCTTCACCTCGGGCCAGATATTGCAGGTGCTGTTCGTTTCCATCCTGTTCGGGATCGCGCTGGCCCTGCTCGGCGAGCGGGGGGAGCGGGTGACGGGGGCGCTTCGGGTGCTGACCGCGATCATGTTCCGGATCGTCCACATCCTCATGTACGCGGCGCCGATCGGGGCGTTCGGGGCGATGGCCTTTACCATCGGCGCCTACGGCATCGGCACGCTCGCCAACCTCGCGCTGCTGATCGCCACCTTCTACGGCACATCGCTGCTGTTCGTGCTCGTCGTGCTCGGGCTAGTGGCGCGGGCGGCGGGATTCTCGATCTTCGCCCTCATCGCCTACATCAAGGACGAGCTCCTGCTCGTGCTCGGAACGTCGAGCTCGGAAAGCGCGATGCCGCTGCTGATGGAGAAGCTGGAACGGGCCGGGTGCCCGAAGCCGATCGTCGGCCTCGTCGTCCCGACCGGCTACAGCTTCAACCTCGACGGAACCAACATCTACATGTCGCTCGCCGCTTTGTTCATCGCCCAGGCGACCGACACGCCGCTGACCCTCGCCGACCAATTGCTGCTGATGGCGGTGGCGATCCTCAGCTCGAAGGGCGCCGCCGGAGTCACGGGCTCGGGCTTCATCGTGCTGGCCGCCACCTTGTCGGTGCTTCCGACGGTTCCGGTCGCGGGCATGGCCCTGATCCTGGGAGTCGACCGGTTCATGAGCGAGTGCCGGTCGCTGACCAACTTCATCGGCAACGCCGTCGCGACGATCGTGGTGGCGCGGTGGGAGAAGGCGCTCGACCCCGCCCGGCTCAGGGCCGCCTTCGAAGGCAAAGACGGCTTCGAGGAAGCCGAAAGCGATCGCCTGCAGATCGACCCCGCCTAGGGTCCGTACTCAATACCGGCAACGGCCGTGACGGAGCGGATTTTGGACCAGGGCGAGGAGCGAGGAGGGAGCGATGCTAAACGCATCGTGACCGACGAGGGACGAAGCCCTGGTTCAAAATCCGCCCGCCGCTTCGCGGTCGCCCGGAGAAGGCCACCGGCTACGTCGGACGGCTTGTCCGGGCAACCAGCCCGGCCT
>JBJMTX010000001.1:0-68558 GCA_045811485.1 Allosphingosinicella sp. | reverse complement strand
CGCGGCATTGCTGGATCAGGCTTTCGCCCATTGTCCAATATTCCCCACTGCTGCCTCCCGTAGGAGTCTGGGCCGTGTCTCAGTCCCAGTGTGGCTGATCATCCTCTCAGACCAGCTAAGGATCGTCGCCTTGGTAGGCTTTTACCCCACCAACTAGCTAATCCTACGCGGGCTCATCCAAAGGCAATAAATCTTTGGTCTTGCGACATTATCCGGTATTAGCAGTCATTTCTAACTGTTATTCCGAACCTTTGGGCAGATTCCCACGCGTTACGCACCCGTGCGACACTAAGGCCGAAGCCTTCGTTCGACTTGCATGTGTTAGGCATGCCGCCAGCGTTCGTTCTGAGCCAGAATCAAACTCTCAAGTTAATGATCGACAACCACTCCGAGGGAAAACCCGAAGAGGAAGCCGGCATTCTCTGGGAGCCGTTCCTGCACATCACATATACTGTGGATATGTAACGAGACATGTAGATCCCACCGAAGCGTGAGCTTCGGATAAGACCATAGAACGGCTTGGCTTTAACCGATCCACCAACACCCAGAGGCTGCTGGTAACCGGGGCCGCCGCCCACATGTCCCTTCATCTAAACCGACAATGTCAAAGAGCCGACGCGACTTCCTCTCCCCTTTGACCGGGGCAACCGGGTTACCGATTGAGAAGACGCAGACGGGTCGGGCAAAACCGCCCCGCCGGTGAAGGGCCATATATGGGGGAGCATTCCCGCCGTCAATGGCTTTTTTCGGAAACTCTCCAGAGCTTCGCGGCGCCGGTTCGAACCGGGTTCGAGCGCCTTCCGACCGGCGGCCGAAGCCGAGGGCGGATGCGAAGCTGGAGGGTTTCCGAAAGAACGCTGCCCGACCGGGCGGCGCCTTCACGAACCTATTTAGGACGGGTTCACCCCGCCTTCAAGGCCTGCCGTTCCAATTTTCAAACACCGCCAACAACTTAGCCCCACAAAGGGGCGGCGGCTGCCGGGCGGAGGGTTGATCTAGATAAGGTTTTGCGGGCTTTCAACCCCTCGAATCGGGGAGTTCGCCCAAAAATTGCCGGGAGCCGATGAACCGGTATTGTTTCCCGGCGGGCCGGGATCCAGCTCTGGCGCCCCGGACTGGACCCGGGCATTCGCCGGGACACTAGGCGCCCTGGATATAGGCTCGCATGGCGTCGGCTTCCTGCTCGATTCGGTTGAGACGGTGGGCGACGAGATCGCCGATCGAGACGATCCCGATCAGCCCGTCCCCCTCGACCACCGGAAGGTGGCGGATCCGCCGCTTGGTCATCTGCGACAGAGCGGCGAGCACGGAGGTCTTCGAATCGACCGTGATCGCCGGCGCACTCATCACCCGGCTGACCGGCCAGTCGAGCATCGCCGCGCCGTCGCTTTTCAGGCAATAGATGACGTCGCGCTCCGACATGATCCCGGCGACCCGGCCGCCGTCGACGACCGGAAGCGCGCCGATTCGCCGCTCGGCGAGGAGCGCGACGGCGTCGCGCACGAGGGTGCCGGCCTCGATGCTGAGCACCTCCCGGCCCTTTCCTTCGAGGATGGCGGCGATGGTCATGCCCGGCCTCCTTCTTTTTTCCCCGACTCGGCTTGAATCATCCCATGGCCCGCGCCCAAATGCAAAACATGCCCCGACACGACCCGATTCCCACCAAAGCCGATACGTCCGCGCTCGCCTGGGCGCGCTACAGACGGATGATGAAGTGGATGGCGCTCGCCTCCGCCCTCGCCGCGGCCGCCGCGGTCGCCTGGCTCAAGGCGACGAGCGATTCGATGCCCTGGCAGATGGTTCTCGCCACGATCGGCGGAGTGTTCCTTTCGGTGCTTCTCGGAACGGCGCTGATGGGCCTCGTCTTCCTGTCCGACCGGAGCGGCTATGACGAGGCCGCCTCGATCAAGGAGGAGAAGGAGTGACCGAGCCCAAGAGGGAGCCGATCCTGAGGGTCGTGCCGAGGCCCGGCGACATCAATTCCAACGGCCACATCTTCGGCGGCTGGGTCTTGAGCCAGATGGACATCGCCGCCGGAATCGTCGCCGCCCGCGAGTCGGAGGGGCCGGTCGCCACCGTCGCGGTCGACGCGATGAAGTTCATCGCCCCGATCCTGCTCCACGACCTCATCTCGGTCTACGCCTGGGTCGAGCGGATCGGCCGCACCTCGATCGCGATCCGGATCGAGGTCGTCGCGATCCGCGACCGGGGCGCGCGCGAAGTGAAGGTGACGGAAGGCCTGTTCACCTTCGTCGCGCTCGACGAGCACAACCGGCCGAGGGCGGTGAAAAGGGACTAATCGTCGTCGTCGCGGCGGCGCTCCTCGGGCTCCCGGCGAAGCACGAAGGTCAGCCGCTTGCGGTCGTTCGCGGGCACGTGAGCGACCCACATTCGGATTCCGTTCTTCGAGACGAATTCGCGGCTCTCATTCTCGATGTTCCAGGGGTGGTAGAGCGGGACCGCGACCTCGACCGTGACCGGCTCGGGCCGGGCGTTGCTGATCTGGACGACCATGTGGCGAGTTCGGGGACCGTCATAATCGTCGTCGTCGTCGCAATCCTCGTCGTCTTCGTCGTCCTTGTTCCGGCAGCGATGGCCGGCGCGCCATTGCACGACGGAAACGTCCGCGCTCTCGCCGGCGCCGATCTCGACCTCCTGGCCGATCGCCGATTCGGCCATCGCGCTCTCGGCGAGAAGCATCGGCCGGCCCTCGGCGGTCTCGAACAGGGCGACCTTGCCCTGCGGAAGCGGAAGGCCGAGCTTTTTGGCCGGAACGTTCTTCGTCCTAAGCAGGATCGAGGCGGGCTTGATCTCGTTGAGATCGCTCCCCGCCCTGAGCTCGACGGCATAGACGCGCTCGACCGGCACCTTCGATCGCGAGAGCAGGGCGACCTGCTTCTGGGCGTGGGCGGCGACGGTCACCGCCTCGGGAATGCGGTAGAGCTTGAGATCGCCCAGCTCCTCCTGCTCCGCGCTGATCGCGACGACGGGGACGACCGACATGAGGTTGGGCATGGGGCGCCGGGTCCCGGTGACGACGATGTCGCCGGACTCGCTGAATTCCTCCTGGCCCACCACTGCGACCGGCGGGGGCGGGGGCGGGAGGATCAGCGGAAGGTCGCTGGTCGAACCTCTCGGCCAGCAGCGCGCCTCGATCGGGCTCACCACCGCCTCCGGCTCGTCATCGTCTGAATCCTCGTCGCGGTTGAGGCTTCCGGCGACCGCCTGGGCGCGGGCGTCGGGAAAGCTCTCGTCATTGCCGTTGGCGAGGGTGAGCCAGGCGAAGAGGTCGAGCGTCTTGCCGTCGTCGGCGAGGCTGGCGATGTAATTGGCCTGCCAGTCGAACTGGCGCGCAAGATAGGACAGGCGGACCGTCACGGTCGAGGCGGCCGGCGAACCGGTGGTCACCGCCAGCGTCGGAGTCGCCGAAAGATCGGCCGGAACTCCGGAAAAGACGATATCTTCGGGGAGGCCCGAGCAGCGCAGCGCCTCGAAGCCCTCGCGCGTCTGGAGGATGACTCCGCCGGGCCCAGACCGGATCACGCCTTCCTCTTCGGTGATGGTGCCGGTCTTGGGATTGGTCCGGCGGATATGGACCCGGCGGCCGAGCGCTCGCTCGACGAGAGCGCCCGGAGAGATGAGGCGGGCGTCGCGATTCTTCTCGCCGACGCCGCCGGGAAGGCCGACGACGATCGCGCTCGCCGGCTCGATCCCGCCGGCGACGCCCTCGAAGCGGACGACGCTGTCGCCGGCCGGGAGGCGGAGCGTTCGGGTCTCGGTGATGAGTGCGAAACCCTCGAGCCAGTCGAGATCCATCTCGTCGTCGGCGCCGCGCTCGGGATTGCGATAGACGGTGACCGACACCGAATCGGGCCGGGGCGACACCACCAGCGGCTGGGTGATCGCGGGCACCGCCGCGAGCGCGAGTAGGGCTGCGAGCGCCCGGCGCATCGTCAGTAGCGGGTGACGAAGACGGCGGTCAGCTCGGCCTCTCCGTTCGCCGGAACCGGCACGTGCCAGATCGCGCTGTTCGACGATTCGCGCTGGCTCGGCAGGCTTTCGGACGCGATCCTCGTATCCTCCCAGCCCCAGTCGAGGCCGGACTGGATGAGGTCGATCGTCACCGCCTCGGGCCGGGCGTTGGTCAAGGTATAGTGCATCGTCGTCCGCCAGCGCTCCGGCTTGCCCTCGATCCGCTCGCGCTTCTCGACCACCGGCTTGACCCGGACGTCGAACGCCGAGCCGGTGCGGATGGCGAGCTCGGAGCCCATCGGCGTGTGCGGAATGGCGTTCTCGCCGATGAACTGCGGTTGGCCGCGGCTATCCTTGATATAGACCCGCACCGTCCCCGCCGGCAGCTGATCGCCGAGGCCGCCGGCGCGGCTGTTCGAGAATTTCAGCACCGTGTCCGCGTTCCGCCCCTCCGCAACCGTCTCGAAGCCGCCGAGGCGAAGTTCGTAGGCCTTGCGCGCGCTCGCCCCCTGGACGTCGAGGAAGCTGACCTGCTTGGTCTGGGCGTTGGCGATCGTCGTCCGCTCGGCGAGCGGGTAGAGATAATAATCGCCGAGCCGCGCCCTTCCGCTCGTCTCGGTCCCGGCCTGGCGGACGACTCCCCCGGACCCTGGGCGGAAGCCCTCGCCATTCTGATTGGGCGTTCCAGCGACCATGACGACATCGGCATTCTCGAAGCTCGTTCCGGTCGCGTTGCTGAGCGTGATCCAGCCCTGGACGTCGATCTTGCTCGCCGCCTCGTCGAACGAGGCGACGTAATCGGCGCGCCAGCCGAGGCCGGGGGTGAGGTAGGTGAGCTGCGCAGGGCGGACTCCGGCCCGGCTGCTCTCGACGCTGACGCTGAGCGTCGGCCGCGCCCTGAGGTTCGCAGGCACCTGGTCGAATATGACCCGGACCGGCAGGCCGTCGTCGCGAAGCACCTCGATGCGGTCGCCGATCTGGAGGACCGCGCCGCCGTTGGTCGAAAGGATCTTGGCCTGCTCGCGAGTCTCGGCGCCGGTGGCGGGGTTGAAGCGGACGATGGTCACCGTCTTCCCGACCGCCTTCTCCATCAGCTTGCCGGGCGTCAGCAGGTCGTAGTCGAAATTCTGCTCGACGATCCCCGTATTGGGCGCGGCGAACGAGACGGTCTCGGGGCGGATCTGGCCCGAGACGTCGGGGAATTCGACCCGCGACCGCCCGGCCGGGATGTTGAGCTGCCGGACGTCCTGAACCAGAGCGAGATTGTCGTTGTAGATTGTGACGGCGACGTCGCCCTGCGCCGACTGGGCGAGCGCGGGGCCGGCGACGGCGGCGGCGGCAATCCAGATCAAGCGGCGCATGACGTCGGCCCTCCCGACGGGGAGGGTGTTACAGCGGCCCGCGCCCTGTCAATCGCCAACCACCGAGCCGCTTCGCGACCGTCAAATAAAAAGGCGGCGGCCCTTGCGAGCCGCCGCCTTATTCGATCCTAGGCAAGCCGCTCTCAGGCGGCCGGAGCGATCTCGGTGTCGCCGTCCTCGGCCCGGGGCCGGCGGGTGCGGCGGGCGCGGACCGGCTTGGCCGGGGCGTCGCCTTCCACGACCGAGATGGCGGGCGGAAGAACGTCGAGCGAGATCGTCCGCTCCTCCGCGTCGTTCTGCGCTTCGGCGCGCGGCTCGTCGCGGTCGCGGCGCGGGCGGAAACGCTCGGGGCGGCGTTCGCCGTTGCGCTCCTCGCGCGGCTGGAACTCGCGGCGCGGACGCTCCGACGGCTCGCTTCGCTCCGACCGTTCGCTCCGCTCCGGACGCTCGGGACGATCGTTGCGGTCGGATCGCTCGGTCCGGTAGCCCTGATCGGAACGGTTGCCGCGGTCCTCGCGATTGTCGCGATTGCCGCGCAGATGCCGGTCGTCGCTCTCCTCGTCGCCGTCATCGCCGTCGGCGACCATGCCCTCGTCCTGATCCTCGTCCTCGTCGGAGCCGTAATCGTCGCGGGTCCGGCGCTGCTCCTCGAAGCGGGCGCGATTCTCGTTGAGCACGCGGTAATAATGTTCCGCGAACTGGAGCCAATATTCGGATTGGACGCGGTCGCCCTGGAGCTGCGCGTCGCGCGCGAGCGACTTGTATTTCTCGAGCAGCTGCGCGGCGTTGCCGCGCGAGCGGTTGTCCTGGCGGTTGCCGACATTGGGCGGCTGGCTCGGCGAACGCGGTCCGCCGCCACCGCGGCCGCGACGGCGGCCGTTTTGACGATTGTTGATCAAATGTAGGTCCTCGTCCTCGTGGTCCTATTCAGCCACAGACGACCGGGCCCCTCCCGGCCGCAATTCTAAGCACGACACCCGGGCAGCGGCCGCACGCGGCCTCCGCCACCAAACGCTGCGACCGTCCGGAGACGGTTTAGCAATCGGGGGTCGGCGACGGCTGGCCTCACGCTTCCTTGCTGTGAAGAGCCCCGTCCCTGACCCCTATGTAGCTATGACCGCAACGAAATCCAAGCGGAAAGATGATGACGTGGATCAAGGCCTTAGCAGGAGGCAGCGGTCTATTCCCTTAAGGTCCTTGAGTGACGAAATGGTGAAGCCTTCGGCGGCGAAGATCGCGGTGACGGCCTGACGCTGGCCGGCGCCCATCTCGATGCAGGCGAGGCCGCCCGGAGCGAGCAGCCGGCGCAACGCCGGGGAGAGGCGGCGATATTCTAAGAGCCCGTCCGGTCCGGCGAACAACGCCTCGGCGGGCTCCCAGGCCGAGACGTCGCGAGGAAGGTCGGCGCCGGTCTCCACATAAGGGGGGTTGCAGAGGATGAGGTCGAACCTCTCATCGAGGCCCTCTGCCCAGTCCCCCGGCCGGAATTCGGCGCGCTCGGCAAGGCCGAGCCATTCGGCGTTGCGGCTGGCAAAGGCCAGCGCGGTCTCGGAAGCGTCGATGCCCAGGCCGGTCGCCTTCGGCCACTGATCGAGTGCGGCAAGTAACAGCGTCCCGGGGCCGGTCCCAAGGTCGAGGATGCGTGCGGGCCCCTCCTCGCCAAAATGCCCGACCGCGGCTTCGATCAGAGTCTCGCTGTCGGGACGCGGGATGAGAACGCCCGGCCCCACCTCCAGCTCGATCGTCCAGAAGGCCCGGCGGCCTGTGATGTAGGCGATCGGCTCGCCGGCCTCGCGGCGGGCGAGGAGCCCGGCGAAGGCGGCGGGCGGGTCGCACTCCGGTTCGCAGAGCAACATGGCCTCCCGCTCCACGCCGAGAGCGTGCGCCATCAGGAGCTCGGCATCGAGACGGGGCGTGGCTGAGTGTTGAGCAAGGCGGGAAGTCACCTCGGCGAGTTCGGCTCGAATTCCCTCTCCCGCTTTCCGCGGGAGAGGAGGGGCCCGCCCGCGAAGCGGGTGGGAGGACAGGGTCTGTACACCGGACTCAGCAAGACCCTCACCTCCCAAGCCTTCGGCTTGGGCCCCTCCTCCCCCGTGAAGGACGGGAGAGGGGTTCTTGTCAGGCATCATCCAGGCTCGCCAGGCGCTCGGCCTCGTCCTCCGAAATCAGGGCTCCGATCAGCTCGTCGAGCTGGCCTTCGAGTATCTCGGGAAGGCGGTGGAGAGTGAGGTTGATCCGGTGGTCGGTCACCCGGCCCTGCGGGTAATTGTAGGTCCGGATTCGCTCGGAGCGGTCGCCCGAGCCGACCATCGATTTGCGCGCGCCGGCGCGCTCCGAGGCAAGGCGCTCGCGCTCCTGCTCGTAGAGCCGGGTTCGAAGCACCTTCAGGGCCTTGGCCTTGTTCTTGTGCTGCGACTTCTCGTCCTGCTGGATGACGACGAGGCCGGTGGGGAGGTGGGTGATGCGGACCGCGCTGTCGGTGGTGTTGACCGACTGGCCGCCCGGGCCGGAGGAGCGATAGACGTCGATCCTCAGATCCGCGTCGTTGATCTGGACGTCGACATCCTCGGCTTCCGGAAGCACCGCCACCGTCGCCGCGGAGGTGTGGATCCGGCCGCCGCTCTCGGTGACCGGAACGCGCTGGACGCGGTGGACCCCGCTCTCATATTTCAGCCGCGCGAACACGCCCTGGCCGGTGACGGAGGCGACCACCTCCTTGTAGCCGCCGATCTCGGCCGCGCTGGCTGAAATGAGCTCGACCTTCCAGCCCCTGGTCTCGGCGTAACGCTGGTACATCCGGAACAGGTCGCCGGCGAACAAGGCGGCCTCGTCGCCGCCGGTCCCGGCGCGTATCTCCAGCATGGCCGGCTTCTGGTCGGCCGTGTCGCGCGGGAGCAGCTTCAGGGCCAAAGCTCGCTCCGCCTCCGGGAGCGCGGCCTGAAGCGCCGCCGCTTCCTCGCCGGCCATCTCGCGAATCTCGGCGCTGGGATCGTGGAGCATGTCCTGGAGCAGTTCGAGCTCGGCCCGGATCCGCCGGACCTCGCGCGCGGCCACAGCCACCGGCTCGATCTCGGCATAATCCTTCGAGAGGCGGACGAACTCCTCCGGCGCCAGAGACGGCGAGGACATCGCGTTCTGAAGCTCCTCGCGCCGCGCTTCGATCGCGGCGATCCTCTCCGGCGAGATGGTGGTCATTGCCCGCGCAACGCCTCCACGAGGCGGGCCATCGGGACGTTGCGCTGCTCGCCGCTGCGAAGATCCTTCACCGCCGCCTCGCCTTTGGCGAGCTCGTCGTCGCCGACGATCACGGCGTAGCGGGCGCCGCCGGCGTCCGCCTTCTGCATCCGGCGCTTCATATTGCCCTTATAGGCCATCTCGCACGCGATTCCGCCGCGACGCAGCTGAGCGACGAGGCCGACCGCCGCCGCCTCCGCCGCCTCGCCGAGCGGAACCAGCGCCGCGTCCACGCCGCCCCCCGCGGGCCTCTCGATCAGCATTCCGAGCCGCTCGATTCCCGCCGCCCACCCGACCGCCGGCGTGTGCGGCCCGCCGAGGCTCTCGATCAGGCCGTCGTAGCGGCCGCCGGCGATGACGGCGCTCTGCGCTCCGAGATCCTCGGTGACGAACTCGAAGGCGGTATGGCGGTAATAATCGAGGCCTCGGACGAGGCGCGGGTCGCGCGTCCAGACGATGCCCGCCGAATCGAGGCCCGCCGTCACCTTGGCGAAATAATCCGCCGCCTCGGGGGTGAGGAAATCGTCGACCACCGGCGCGGCATCGACCACCGGCCAGTCCTGATGCTCCTTGCTGTCGAGGATTCGCAGCGGGTTCTTCTCGAGCCGGGCCCGGCTCTCGGTCGAGAGGTCGCTCTCCCGACCTCGGAAATGGTCGACGAGCGCGGCGCGCCAGGCGTCTCGGGTGGCGGGATCGCCGAGCGTGTTGAGCTTGAGGTCGACCCGCTCGCCGATCCCGAGCTCGGCGAGCAATTGCGCGCCCATGGCGATGATCTCGACGTCGGCGGCGGGCTCGCCGGCGCCGATGATCTCGGCGTCGAGCTGGTGGAACTGGCGGTAGCGGCCCTTTTGCGGGCGCTCGTAGCGGAAGGCGGGGCCGTGGGTGGCGAGCTTGACCGGGGCCAGCTGCTGCCATCCTTCCGAGAGATAGGCGCGGCAGATTCCGGCGGTGAATTCCGGGCGAAGGGTGAGGCTGTCGCCGCCGCGGTCCTCGAAGCTGTACATCTCCTTGGAGACGATGTCGGTCGTCTCGCCGATCGAGCGGGCGAACACCGCGGTCGCCTCGAACACCGGCATCTCGACCCGCCTGAAGCCGTACAGCTTTCGAACGCGATCGAAGGTCGCGACGACCTGCTGGAAGCGGTCGGCATCCTCGCCCCAGATGTCCTGGGTGCCTCTCACGCGCTGCGGGCCCTTGCTCATCGGCGGGGCCTTAGCAGGTTTGCCGTCAGTGGAAAGCGGGCTGGACGTAAGGCTTAGGAATCGGCATCGGAACGCCGCCCGCTTTCGAGAGTCCTAGCCCGATGCGTCCCAGAACCGCCCTCCTCGCCCTCCTCGCCGCCGGCACCGCCGCCGGTTCGCAGGTCCCCGCCAACTTCACCCGCGCCGAGCCGCTGCCCCGGACCGACACGATCCCGCCGGCGCGCGACGTGGCGTTCCCCGGCACGATCCGGCTCCGGGTCGACGCGACCGACACCGAGCGCCGCATCTTCCGCGTGCGCGAGACGATCCCGGTGCCGGCGCCGGGCGATTTCGTCCTGCTCTATCCCAAATGGCTGCCCGGGGCGCATTCGCCCGGCGGCCGGATCAACAACGTGGCCGGCCTCAGGATCAGCGCGGGCGACCGCCGGCTGACCTGGCGGCGCGATCCCGCCGACGTCTACGCCTTTCACGTCGACGTTCCCGACGGGGTCAAATCGGTCGAGGTCGAATTCCAGTTTCTCTCGGCCACCGCCGAGGCGCAGGGGCGGACGGTGATGACCCCGGAGCTGGCGAGCATCCAGTGGATCGCCACCTCGCTCTATCCCGCCGGCTATTACGTCCGCGACATTCCGATCCAGGCTTCGCTGACGGTGCCGCGCGGCTGGCAGGTGGCGACGGCGCTTCGGCCCGAGAGTGGGGGCGGCACGCCCGCCATCGCCTACCGGACCGTCTCCTACGACGTGCTGGTCGATTCGCCGGCTCTGGCGGGCGCCTATTTCCGCAAGTGGGAATTGAGCCCCGACGTCACCTTGAACGTCGCCGCCGACCGGCCCGAGGAGCTCGCCGCCTCGGACGAGATCGTCGCCCTCCACCGCAAGCTCGTCGACCAGGCGGTGAAGCTGTTCGGCGCCCAGCATTACGACCATTACGACTTCCTGCTCTCGATCTCGGAGAATCTCGGCGGCATCGGGCTCGAACACCATCGAAGCTCGGAGGACGGGGTCAAGACCGGCTATTTCACCGACTGGGCCTCCGCCCAGCGCGACCGCAATTTGCTGCCGCACGAATATACCCATAGCTGGAACGGCAAATATCGCCGCGGCGCCGACCTGTGGACGCCCGATTACCGGATGCCGATGCAGGACAGCCTGCTCTGGGTCTATGAGGGCCAGACCCAGTTCTGGGGCTATGTTCTCGACGCCCGGTCGGGGATGATGTCGAAGCAGGAGACATTGGACGCGCTCGCCTCGATCGCCGCCGCGTACGACGCGACGCCGGGCCGGACCTGGCGGCCACTGGTGGACACCACCGAGGATCCGATCATCGCCCAGCGCGCGCCGCAGCCGTGGCGGAGCTGGCAGCGCTCGGAAGATTATTACAATGAGGGCCTGCTGATCTGGCTCGACGTCGACCGCGTCCTTCGCGAGCAGTCCAAGGGGCGGCGATCGCTCAACGACTTCGCCCGCGCCTTCTTCGGCGTCAACGACCGCGACTATGGCGAGCTCACCTACACGCTGGGCGACATCGTCGCGATCCTCAACCGCCTCCAGCCCTACGACTGGGCCGGCTATTTCGACCGCCGCCTCAACGCCTATACCGAGCATGCGCCGCTCGAGGGGATCAACCAGGGCGGCTATCGCCTGGTTTACACCGACACGCCGACCGACTGGTTCAAGGCGGGCGAGAAGAAATCGAAGGGGGTCGACCTGACCTTCTCGGGCGGCTTCAGCGTCAGCACCAAGGACGGCAACGTCACAACCGTCATCTGGGACTCCCCCGCCTTCGACGCGGGCCTCACCGTCGGTTCCAAGATCCTCGCGGTCAACGGACGCACCTTCGACGGCGACGGCCTCAAGCGCGCCATCGCGGCCGCCGGCAAGTCGAAGGAGCCGGTCCGCCTCCTCGTCCAGAGCGGCGATTCGTTCCGGACCGCCGAGCTCGCCTGGCACGGCGGCCTTCGCTACCCGCGCCTCCAGCCCACCGCCGGCGGCAAGGGCAGCCTCGACGCCCTGCTCCAGCCGCTTCCGTAAGCAGAGGACTCTCCATGCGCCTTGCCCTCGCCTCCACACTCGCCTTGCTCTCCACCGCCGCCATCGCCGCCGACCGGGCGCCCGAATTCAGCTCTTCCGAAAGCGCGACCGCCAACACCCGTGCGGCGCTGAAGCGGATCAAGGCGATCAACCCCCGCATCAACGCCGTCATCGCGGTCGATCCGACCGCGATGGAGCAGGCCCGCGCGCTGGATCGAAATCGGCCCGCGCACGGGCCGCTGTTCGGGATGCCGATCCTGATCAAGGACAATATCGAGAGCATGGGCCCGCTTCCGACGACGGCGGGAAGCCTCGCCCTCGCCCAGAACGTCACCAACCGCGACGCGCCCCTCGTCGCCCGCCTTCGCCAGGCCGGCGCCGTCATCGTCGGCAAGACCAACCTCTCCGAATGGGCCAACATCCGCTCGAACAATTCGATCTCGGGCTGGAGCGCCTATGGCGGACAGACCCGCAACCCCCACGCGCTCAACCGCAACGCCTGCGGATCGTCGAGCGGAAGCGGAGCGGCGGTCGCGGCCGGGATGGTGCCCGCCGCGATCGGCACGGAGACCGACGGATCGATCACCTGCCCGTCGGCGATCAACGGAATCGTCGGCTTCAAGCCGACCGTCGGCCTGGTCAGCCGAACCTACGTCGTCCCGATCAGCCACAGCCAGGACACGCCCGGGCCGATGACCCGGACGGTTCGCGACGCGGCGCTCGTCCTTTCCGCCATCGCCGGCACCGACCCGGCCGATCCGGCCACTCGCGACGCGGACTCCCACCGCGCCGATTTCGCCGCCGGCCTCGATCCGAATTCGCTTCGCGGCAAAAGGATCGGCGTCATGCGCTTCGCCAGCGGCTTCGGAACCGACGCCGTCTTCGAGGCCGCGCTCCAGACGCTCCGGGCCCAGGGCGCGACCCTCGTCGACATCAAGGAGTTCAAGGGCCGCGGCGAGATCGGCCAGAACGAGCATATCGTGCTGCTCACCGAATTGAAGGCGGACCTGAATGCCTATCTCGCCTCGACCCCGCCGGCGGTTCGGACCCGCACGCTCGCCGACCTCATCGCCTTCAACGCCGCGCATGCCGATACCGAGCTCGCCTTGTTCGACCAGGGCACGTTCGAGGAAGCGCAGACGATGAAGGACCTCGACGATCCCGCTTACCGCAAGGCGCGCGAGGCGGACGTCCGGCTGGCGGGCGCCGAGGGGATCGACAAATTGCTCAAGGACAATGACGTCGTCGCCCTGGTCGGGCCGACCATGCCCCCCGCCTGGCCGATCGACGCGGTCAACGGCGACCAGATTTCGGGCGGCGGCGGCGGCGGCCTGGCGGCGGTGGCGGGCTATCCGCACCTCACCGTGCCGATGGGGGCCGTGAAGGGGCTTCCGGTGGGCCTCAGCTTCATCGGCCCGAAATGGTCGGACGGAATGATCCTCTCATTGGGCTATGCCTACGAGCAGGCCTCGCACAAAAGGGTGGACCCGCGCTTCCTCCCGTCGATCGAGGAAAGCCCGGAGATCGCCCCGCACCTTCGGCCGGCGCGCTAGCGACCCCTCACAGCGCGGTCAGCCTCAGCCCGACGATGCAGGCGATGAGCGCGAGGAGGAGCAGAATCCGGATCGAGGTGACGGGCTCGCCGAACCACAATATCCCGACCAGCACCGTGCCGGCCGCGCCGATCCCGCCCCAGACCGCGTAGGCGGTGCCCATCGGGATGGTTCGCGCGGCCCGCTCGAGAAGGCCCATGGAGAGGGTGACCGAGACCAGGAAGGCCAGAGTCCAGGGCCAGTTCCGGAAGCCGTCGACGAAGCGCAGGCTGGTGGTGAAGCCGACCTCGAACAGGCCGCCGATCACGAGCATGAGCCAGGCCATTAGGCGCCCGCCTCGATCGCGGGCATAGGTGACGGGGACGGCCGGGTGGCGAACCAGCAGGCGAGGACGATCATCGCCGCGCCGGCGAGGGTGAAGGGCGCCACCGGCTCGGCGAAGACGAGGAAGCCGAAGATCGAGGCCCAGACGAAACCGGTATATTCGACCGGCGCGAGCCTCTGCGCCTCGGCCCGGGCATAGGCCCAGGAGAGGAGGAGCAGCGAGCCGAAGGCGAGGGTCGCGGCGCCGATGATGGCGGGGATCTGCGCCGCCGGCGGCGGCTCGGCGAGCCAGGGCGCGGCGAGCGCGAAGCACAGGCTCATGACGAAAGCGGTGAAGAAGGCGATCTCGACCGGCTGGGCGAGCTGCGC
Organism: Allosphingosinicella sp.; assembly: GCA_045811485.1. Taxonomy (GTDB): domain Bacteria; phylum Pseudomonadota; class Alphaproteobacteria; order Sphingomonadales; family Sphingomonadaceae; genus Allosphingosinicella. Next base: position 54,513 of record JBJMTX010000001.1, on the reverse strand, counting down.
CTGCTGGCGCATCAGGATGATGTTCCAGGCGTAAAGCCCGGCCGAGGCGAGGATCGAGAGCGAGCCGAGCAAGGCCTCGCGGCCGAGCTCGGCCTGGGCCTGGCCGGCGAGGATGACGACCACGCCCGCGAAACCGAGCAGGGAGGCGAAAATGGCGCTCCGCTCGATCCTCTCCTTGAGCATCACCGCGGCGAGATAGAGGGCGATGAGAGGCGCGACGAAGGCGAGCGCGATCGCCTGCGCCATCGGCACCCGCGCAAGCCCCCAGAAGAAGGTCAGCGCCATCACGCTGCCCATCGTTCCGCGGATGAGATGGACTCGAAGCGCGGCGGGCGCCGGACGCCGGGAGCGGCGCGCGAAGAAGAATGCGCCGCCGATCGCCGCTCCGGCGAGCGTCCGCCAAAGCAGGGCATTGTAGGTGCCGATGGCGAGCGAGAGCCCCTTCATCAGCGCGTCCATGGTCGAGAAGAGCGCGATTCCGAGCGCCGCCACCGCGAAGGGGACGGCCGGCCTGGGATGAAGCTCGCTCATCGCCCGCCGATAGCGGCGACGGCGGCTGCCGTCATCCCGGCGAAAGCCGGGACCCATGAACACGGATCTTCGAAACGCTGAAAAAGCTTTCGTTCCTGGGCCCCGGCTTTCGCCCGGGGTGACGGATCATTCGGCCGCTTGCGGCTCCCTTGCCCGGAATTGCGGCCAGGCGTCGGCGATCACTCGCAGCGAGGAGCGGAAGAAGATCAGGGCGATCACCGCGGCCACCGCGACGTCCGGCCAGGGCGAGGCGGTCATCGAGACCATCCACGCGGCGGCGAGGACTCCGAGATTGGCGGCGACGTCGTTCCTCGAGCATTCGAAGGTGCTGGCGAGGTTCACGTCGTGGCTGCGGTACGGCCAGAGCAGGGCGACGCAGGAGAGGTTGGCGACCAAAGCCATGCTTCCGAACAGGAGCATGATCGAGGAGACGGGCGGAACGCCGAGGACGATCTTGGTCCCGATCTCGACCAGGACGCCGATGCCGAGCGCGAGGATGAAGCCGCCCTTGATCAGCGCCGATCCCGCCCGCCACTTCAGGCTCCGGTTGAGCGCGTAGAGGCTGATCGCGTAGACGAGCGCGTCGCCGAGCATGTCGACCGAATCCGCCATCAGCGCCGCCGACTGGGCGACGAGGCCGGCGCAGAATTCGAGAACGAACATCATCGCGTTCAGCATCATGACGATGATGAGGACCCGGCGGATATCCTTGTGGAGCGCGATCCGCTCGAGCTCGTGGCCCTTGTCGTGGCAACAATGCGCGCTCATTCGGCGGCGTCCGGGATTGCCGCCTCGGCCGCCTCGATCTCGGCGGCCTTGGCTTCGACGAGGCGGACGATGTGATCGACCATCTCCTCGTCGCGGACGTGATGGTCGGTGACCCCGGACAGGTAGACCATGTGCTTGCCGTTGCCGCCGCCGGTGATCCCGATGTCGGTCTCGCGCGCCTCGCCGGGGCCGTTGACGACGCAGCCGAGGACGGAAAGCGACATGGGCGTCCTTATATGCGACAGCCGGCCTTCCAGGGCCTGAACGGTGCGGATGACGTCGAAGCCCTGGCGGGCGCAGGACGGGCAGGAGACGACGCGGACCCCGCGGTTGCGGATTCCGAGGCTCTTGAGGATCTCGAAGCCGACCCGGACCTCCTCCTCCGGCTCGGCGGAGAGCGAGACCCGGATCGTGTCGCCGATCCCGAACCAGAGCAGGGCGCCGATCCCGATCGAGGATTTGACGGTTCCGCCGATCAGCCCGCCCGCTTCGGTGATCCCGAGGTGCAGGGGGCAGTCGACGGCTTCCGCCAGCTGCTGATAGGCGGCGACGGCGAGGAAGACGTCCGACGATTTCACCGCGACCTTATATTCGCGGAAATCGCGCTCCTCGAGCAGGCGGATATGGTCGAGCGCGCTCTCGACGAGGGCCTCCGGGCAGGGCTCGCCATATTTTTCGAGGAGGTCGCGCTCGAGGCTTCCGGCATTGACTCCGATACGCATCGAGCAGCCGTTCGCCTTGGCGGCGCGGACGACTTCGCCGACCCGCTCCTCGGAGCCGATATTGCCCGGATTGATCCTCAGGCAGGCGGCGCCGGCGTCGGCGGCCTCGAGCGCGCGCTTGTAGTGGAAATGGATGTCGGCGACGATCGGCACGCGGACGGCGCGGACGATCTGCCTCAGCGCCCGGGTCGAATCCTCGTCGGGGCAGGAGACCCTGACGATGTCCGCGCCCGCTTCCTCGCAGCGGCGGATCTGGTCGATCGTCGCCTTGACGTCGGCCGTCACCGTGTTCGTCATGGTCTGGACGGTGACGGGCGCGCCCCCGCCCACCGGCACGGAGCCGACCATGATCTGGCGCGAGTGACGGCGCGCAATATCGCGCCAGGGGCGAACGGACATACAGCCCATATAGGCGCTTGAAAGCGCAGGCGAAAGCCGCAGGGCGTGGAGAAGGCGTGCAGCCTCCGTCATTGCGAGGAGCGCAGCGACGAAGCAATCCAGCGCAGCGTTGGTACCATCCGCCGACTGGATTGCTTCGCTTCGCTCGCAATGACGGACTACAAATAGAAGTCCGAGCTCACCAGCGGGACGTTGCCGGTGAAGACGATGGCGAAGTCCGCCGTGCCGTCGCCGTTGGTGTCGCCTTCCACCCAGCTGTCGGTGCCGTCGAAGCTCCAGCGCAGCTGCCCCGCGACGTTCGAGAAGGCGGCCGAGCCGATGAAGCTGAACGCCTGGTCTCCCGCCGTGCCCGAATCGGCATCGACGCCCCTCAGGTCGATCTTGTCGAACCAGTGGGTGAAGTCGGTGATCCGGTCCGCCGCCGATCCGGTGCCGCTGTCGCCGTCGGCGAAGCGGTACATGTCCCCGCCGGCGCCGCCGGTGAGGACGTCGGCCCCGGCGCCGCCGAGCAGGAGATCGTCGCCGGAGCCGCCGTCGAGAGTGTCGCAGCCGGCATTGCCGTAGAGCTCGTCGGCATTGCCGAGCCCTTCGAGCCAGTCGTCGCCGCCGCCGCCGGTGAGCGTGTTGAAGTAGGAATTGCCGACCCCGTGGAAGGCGCCGCTGCCGGTGAACGTCAGATTGTCGACATTGGCGCTCAAGGTATAGCCGGCGAGGGCGGTGTAGACGATGTCGGTGCCCTCCCCCGGAAGCTCGACCACCGTGTCGCCGGTATCGTCGACATAATAAATGTCGTTGCCGAGCCCGCCGGTGAACGTGTCCGCGCCGGCGCCGCCGTGGAAGACGTCGTGGCCGTCGCCGCCGAACAGCATGTCGTCGCCGTCATTGCCGTTGAGCGTATCGTTGCCGTCGCCGGCGTAGAACCAGTCGACACCCGCGCCGCCGTTCATCTCATTCGGAAGCGCGTTTCCGTAGCCGTAGAAGGTGGTGCCGGTGAGGTTGGTGAGCTTCTCCACCTCGTTGGGCAGGGTGTAGCTGGAAAGGACGCTCACCCGCGCCTCGTCGACGCCGCCGCCGCCAACCTCGACGATCGTGTCGCCGGAATTGTCGATGGAGTAGACGTCGCTGCCGGCGCGTCCCGTCATCGTGTCGGCGCCCAGGCCGCCGTCGATGACATTGGCTCCGCCATTGCCGAGCAGGGTGTCGTCATAATCGCTTCCGACGAGATTCTCGATGCTGTTGAGATAGTCGCCGGAGGCCGCTCCCCCGGTCGAGTAGTTCGCCAGATCGATCGTCACCGCCGATGCGGCCGAGACGTAGGAAGCGGTGTCGATTCCGCTCCCGGCCATCACCGATTCCGCGCCCGCGCCCATGTAGAAGATGTTGGCGAGGCTGTTCCCGGTCAGCCACATCTCGCCGCTATAATGGCGAAGGTCGGCATTCTCGACATTGGCGCCGAGCGTGTAGGTCGACATACGGACCTTGACGGTGTCGATCCCTTCGCCGGCCGCTTCGGTGACGACGTCGCCGGCGCTGTCGACATTGTAGATGTCGTTGCCGTCGCCGCCGATCATCACGTCGCTGCCGGGCCCGCCGTCGAGCTCGTCATTGCCGGCGCCGCCGTCGAGATGGTCGTTGCCCGAGCCGCCGTCGAGATAGTCGGCGCCGTCCTTGCCCTCGAGCCAGTCCGTGCCGGTGCCGCTCGTCATCATGTTCGGGCCGGGGCTGCCGATCAGGGTGACCGAGCCGGTCAGCAGGTAATTGACCTGCTCGACCCAGGCGTTGCCGAGGTCGAAATAGCTCGTCGAGACCAAAGCGAAATCCTGGTCTCCGTCGGCGGCCTCGATGATGACGTCTTCGCTGCTGTCGACATAGTAAGTGTCGTTGCCGTAGCCGCCGCGCATCGTGTCGGCGCCGGCGCCGCCGTCGATCGAATCGTTGCCATAGTCGGCGGAGATGTAATCGTCGCCGCCGCCGCCGAGGATCGTGTCGTGGCCGGTGCCGCCGTATATCTCGTTGTCGCCCGGGCCGCCGGTGATCGTGACTCCGCTGTTGTTGAGGCTCCAGATCACCTCGACATAGCTGTTGCCGAGATCGAAGCGTGCGCTGGTGAATTCGAGCGCGTCCCAGCCCTCGCCGTCGGCCTCGGAGACGATGTCGCCGATATCGTCGATTATGTAATAATCGTCGCCGATCCCGCCCGCCATCGAATCGGCGCCGCTGCCGCCGTTGAGCGTGTCGTTGCCGGCGCCTCCGGTCAGAACATCGTCGCCGCCATAGCCGAAGAGGTTGTTGTCGCTGTCGTCGCCGGCGAGCGTGTCGGCGCCCGAAGTGCCGAAGCGGTCGAACCAGGTCGCGAGCGGGATCCCGACCGAATCCGAGTCGAAGTACAAGGTCTCGAAGCCCGCAAGGATCGCGGCCCAGTCGGAGCTCGAGGCCCCCGCCTCGCGCACGAAGACCTGGCTGCTCATCTTGAGGAACACATAGTCGGTCGAAAGCCCGGCGATCTCGAATATGTCGGTTCCGATGCCGCCGTTGACATGGTCCCGGCCCGCGCTGAGCAGGACGATGTCGTCGCCCGCGTCGGCATCGATCCAGCTTTCCCCGCTCCCGCCCTGGAGCAGGTTGTCGAGGCCGTTCCCCCACAGCCAGTTCATCCCCGACTGGGTGATGAAGCCGTTCTCGACATTGGCGCCGAGCGCATAGGCGCTGAGAGTCGTCCGGACCTCGTCGGTCCCTTCCCCCGATTGCTCGACGACGAGATCGGCGATGTTGTCGACGATATAGACGTCGTCGCCGGTGCCCCCTTCCATCTCGTCGGCCCCGTCGCCGCCGTCGAGAAGATCGTCGCCGTCCCCACCGGCGAGACTGTCGTCCCCCCCCAGGCCGTAGAGCTCGTCGTTCGACGAAGTGCCGCCGATCGTTTCGCCGTCAATTGTGCCCAGGATAATTGTCATTCTAAAAGCCTCCCTGTTCATTGGCGCGCCAGCAACAGGCGTCCAACAGGGAAGCTTTTACTCTTACGCTCAGACGAATTCTTTTCGTAGTGTGCACATTTTGAGCCGAAACGAACTATTTAGTTCGTTTCGGCTCCGTATCGTCGTTCTCTCGTCATTGCGAGCGAAGCGCGGCAATCCAGCCCTGGGCAAGTCGCCGGCGCTGCACCGGATTGCCGCGTCGCTTCGCTCCTCGCAATGACGGCGCTACAGCACGAAATCGCTGCTCGCGAGAGCCACCGAGCCGTCGAACTTGATCTCGAAATCCGCGACTCCGTCGCCGGTCGTGTCGCCCTGAACCCAGGTGTCGACGCCGTCGAAATAGGTCCGAAGCTCGCCGGCCGTGTTGCTGAACGCGGCGCCTCCGATCCAGTTGAAGGCCTCGTTGCCGAGGACGTTGAGATCGGCGTCCCAGCCCGACAGGTTGACAATGTCGCCGCTGGCGAAATCGGTGATCCGGTCGGCCGCGGCTCCGGTGCCGCTCTCGAAATTGCCGATCTGGAAGACGTCGTTATTGGCGCCTCCGGTCATCACGTCGGCGCCCGCGCCGCCGACCAGGAGGTCGGTGCCGTTGCCGCCGTCGAGCGTGTCGGCGCCCGATCCGGCGCGAAGCTCGTCATTGCCGTCGCCGCCGCTCAGCGAGTCCACTCCGCCGAGGCCGAGCAGGGTGTTGGCGAGCGAATTGCCGGTGACGCTCCAGCCGCCGGTGAAGCTGTTCCAGCTGCCGTTCTCGACGTTGGCCGGGAGCGTGTAGACGGAGAGGGTCGAGTAGACGAAGTCGATGCCCTCGCCCGACTGCTCGACGACGACGTCGCCGCTATTGTCGACGATGTAGACGTCGTCGCCGGTATTGCCTTCCATGTAATCGGCGCCCGTTCCGCCGGAGAGCGTGTCGCCGTCGTTTCCGCCGTAGAGGAAATCGTCGCCGCCGAGGCCGTACAGCTGGTCGTAGCCGTCATTGCCGTGGAGCGTGTCGCCCGAGGCGCCGCCGGTCATGTCGTTGCTGAGATCGTTGCCGGTGCCGTCGAAGCTGCCGGCGCCGGTGAACACCAGCTTCTCGACATTGGCGGTGAGCGCATAAACGGCGAGGCTCGCGCGCACCGTATCGGTGCCCTCGCCCGAATTCTCGATCACCGAATCGCCGATATCGTCGACATAATAGATGTCGCTGCCGGTGCCGCCGTACATCGTGTCGGCGCCGATCCCGCCGTCGAGCGTGTCGTTGCCGCCATTGCCGTACAGGGTGTCGTTGCCGCCGAACCCGAAGATCTGGTCGTTGCCCGAACCGCCGGTGAGCGTGTCGTCGGCTGCCGTTCCGTTGATGACAGTCATTGCAAAAGCCCCTTCCCAAACTGGACGCGCCGGACATGGCGCGACTCCCTTGACCCGCAAGGGATCATCGTCAATTCGACCTCGTTACGCCAGCGAAAAGGGACTGATCTAACCTAGTATTTCCAACAGAGTTTTGCCGATTCGATGGTTGGTGACTAGTTGGCTTGACCTTTTCCAAGATAGGACCGGGAGTGGATATAACTGGATTCCCCGTAGAATCCCCGGGAAGCGAGTAGACTCGAGCAGGGTGATTCGCGTCCGGGCCTCCTTCCCCCTCACTCTTGCTTCGCCGGGCGGCCGCGCTTGCGCAGGGCAGGCGCGGCGACTTTGACTCCGCGACGGTTAAGCGCTTCGCGCAAAAGGCATTCTATCTCGGCATTTACGCTTCTGAGATCGGCCGCCGCCGAGCGCTCGAGCGCCGCCCACAGGCTGGGCTCGATGCGCAGCGGGAAGGCTTTCTTCGGAGGCGGCGCCTTCATGCCCTAGACGCCTATTGGTAGAGGGTGCCGGTGTTGACGATCGGCTGGGTGTCGCGCTCCGAGCAGAGCACGACCATCAGGTTCGAGACCATCGCCGCCCGGCGCTCGTCGTCCAGCTCGACGACGTTCTTCTCCGAGAGGAGCTGGAGAGCGCTCTCGACCATCGACACCGCGCCGATGACGATCTTCTGGCGGGCGGCGATGACCGCTTCGGCCTGCTGGCGGCGGAGCATGGCCTGGGCGATCTCGGCCGCGTAGGCGAGATGGGTCAGCCGGCACTCGTCGATGGTGATCCCGGCGACCGCCGCCCGCTCCTGGAGCTCTTCCTTGAGCTCATGGCTGACGACCTCGGCATGGCCGCGAAGGGTCGTCTCCTGATGCTCGATATCGTCATAGGGATATTTGGCGGCGATGGCCCTGACCGCGCTCTCGATCTGGACGAAGACGAACTTGGTGTAGTCGTCGACGTCGAACAGCGCCTGGGCGGTGTCGGTGACCCGCCAGACGACGTTGGTCGCGATCTCGATCGGATTGCCGCGCAGGTCGTTCACCTTGAGCCGCTCCGAAGTGACGTTGTGGACCCGGGTCGAGATCTTGGTCTTGCTGTACCAGGGCAGCGCCCAGCGCAGCCCCGACGTCCGGTCGGTGCCCTTGTACGAGCCGAACAGGAGGATCGCCGCCGCCTGGTTGGGCTGGAGCAGGAAGAAGCCCTTGACGATCAGAAGGAAGGCGAGGCCGGCGGCGACGACCAGCACGGCGCCGAGGGACATGGTCGAATCGTCGGCCGACAGTCCAAGGCCGACGAAGCCCAGGACGAGGGCGAGGAGAAGCATCAGCAGCATGACATAGCCGTTGAAGGTGGCGGCGCGGCTTTCGCTCGACAGACGCAGCGCCTTGAGGTCGTGATTGTCGTTCATGGTCTTCCCTCCCGAGGAATGATGATATCATAATTATATGAGAAGGCGAACGCAAGCCGTCATTGCGAGGAGCGTAGCGACGCGGCAATCCAGCGCTGACTCGGAGGCCGCGCTGGATTGCCGCGCTTCGCTCGCAATGACAGGTTTCCTTGCCCCCCAACCCCCCGACGGATAGGGCCGGCCTCTCGCGCGTTCCCAGTGCGAACGGAGCCAAGCCGATGCCCGACCAAATCCCCTGGAAGCTCGTCATCCATGGCGGCGCCGGCGTTATCGAGCGGGCGCAGCTGACTCCGGATCAGGATCGCGACATCCGCCAGTCGCTCGACCGGGCGCTCGCCGCCGGAGAGGCGATCCTCGCGGGCGGCGGGAGCGCGCTCGACGCCGTCGAGCGCGCCGCCTGCGTGCTCGAGGACGATCCCGCTTTCAACGCCGGCCGCGGCGCGGTCTTCACCTACCAGGGCACCAACGAGCTCGACGCGGCGCTGATGGACGGGCGCACCCGCAACGCCGGCGCGGTCACCGGCGTGACGGCGACCAAAAATCCGGTCAGCCTCGCCCGCGCGGTGATGGAGCACAGCCCCCACGTCTTCCTCAGCGGCGAGGGCGCCGATCAATTCTCGCGCGATCAGGGCCTCGACCAGGTCGCGCCGGAATGGTTCGCGACCGACGAGCGCCGCCGCCAGCTCGAGGCGATGCGCTCGGACGAGAGCCATTATTTCGACGAGGAGCTGAAATACGGCACGGTCGGCGCGGTCGCGGTGGACGTCCACGGCCATGTCGCCGCGGCCACCTCGACCGGCGGCCTCACCGGCAAGCGCTGGGGCCGGATCGGCGACACCCCGCTGATCGGCTCGGGCACCTATGCCGACGACCGCTCCGGCGCGGTCTCGGCCACCGGCGCCGGCGAATATTTCATCCGCGCCGCCGTCGCCCACGAAATCTGCGCCCGAATGCGGATGCTCGGCGAGAGCGCCCGAGTGGCCTCAGACAAGGCGATCGCCGAGGTCGGCGAGCTGGGCGGAAGCGGCGGAGTCATCGTCGTCACCGCGACCGGCGAGGCCGGCTGGTCGTTCAACACCCCCGGAATGTACCGCGGCCTCGCCTCCGCCGAAGGGCGAAGGGTAGCGATCTACGCGGACGAGTGACCGTCGCCCCAGCGAAAGGCTGGGGCCCCAGCGGGTGAAGAACACCGCGCTTTTCACTCCCCGGGGTCCCAGCCTTCGCTGGGACGACGATATGGGTTATGGGCATCTCCCATGCTGAAACGCCTCCTCGCCCTCCTCGCGCTCCTCCTCCTCGCCTCACCCGCCTCCGCCTGGTGGGAATATGGCCATTACAGCGTCGGCCGGGTGGCGATGCTCGAGGTCAAGCCCTCGACCCGGGCGGCGGTGCAGAGGCTGATGGCGCAATCGGCCCTGCTCGAGACTCCGAAATGCCCGATCCGCAACATCGAGGAGGCGAGCTACTGGCCCGACTGCGTCAAGACGCTCGGCGAGCGGTTCAGCTACGCTTATTCCTGGCACTATCAGAATGTCGACATCTGCAAGCCGTTCGACCTCAAGGCGCCGTGCAAGGACGGCAATTGCGTCTCCGCCCAGATCGAGCGCAACTTGAAGCTCCTCAAGGACAAGAGTGTCCCCACCCGCGAAAGGGTGATGGCGCTCGCCTTCCTCGTCCACTTCATGGGCGATCTCCACCAGCCCCTCCACGCCGGCGACAAGAGCGACCGCGGCGGCAACGACTTCAAGGCCGATTACGGCGCCATCCCCTCCAACATCCACGCCATCTGGGACGGCCTCCTCGCCGACCGCGCCATCTCCTCGGCCCCGCCCGACGCCGCCGGAATCCTCTCTGGGTTCACCCCGGCCGAGCGCGAAGCGATGGCCGGCGGGACGGTCGAGGACTGGTCCCGCGAAAGCTGGGAGACCGCCCGCGAATTCGGCTACGGCGCCCTCATGACCGACCCCTGCGGCCCTCTCCCTACAGAGAGGCCACAGATGGACGAAGCCACCATCGAACGCCTGATCCCCATCCTCCGCCGCCAGGTGGCGCGGGGCGGGATCAGGCTCGCGAGGCTGCTGGACGAGGCCCTGGGCTAGCCGCCGTCATTGCGAGCGAAGCGCGGCAATCCAGTGCGGCCTCGGAGGCCCGCTGGATTGCTTCGTCGCTTCGCTCCTCGCAATGACGCTTACTCTGGCAGCACCGTCACCGCCCGCCGGTTCTGCGCCCAGCTGTCCTCGTCGGACCCCAAGGCCTCCGGCCGCTCCTTGCCGTAGCTGATCACCGTCATCCGCGACGGCGAGACGCCTCGGGCGGCGAGGTAGTTCTTGGCGGCGTTGGCTCGGCGGTCGCCGAGGGCGAGGTTGTAGTCGCGGGTGCCGCGTTCGTCGCAATGGCCCTCGATGGTGACCCGGACATTCGCATTGGCCTGGAGCCAGCGCGCCTGCGAATCGAGGGTGGCTCGGTCGCGGTCGTCGAGATCGTACTGGTCGGTGTCGAAGAACACGCGGTCGCCGCCGATCCCGACCGCCTGGAGGAAGGCGCCGCGCGAGCCCGGCAAATTCTCGTTTCCGACTCCGCCGGCATTGGCGTTCTGGTCGTCGGCCGAGGTCCCGGAATCGGTGCTCTCCTGCGGCGGCGGCGGAAGCTGCTTGGGGGCCTTCTTGCCGCAGCCCGCGCTCAGCGCCAGCGCCGCGGCGAGCGCGGCGGCCTTGAAGGGGGTGGATCTCATCTTACGCTCTCCTTTGCGAACTTAAGGAAGGATCGGGCCCCAGGCGGGATCGGATCCTTCCAGCGGGGTCGGGATTCGGCGCTCGTTGCGCCCGGTGAGGTCGACCTGCCAGACGCTCGACTTGCCGCCGCGGCCCTGGCTGGTCCGGAAGAACTGGAGGACGCGGCCGTTGGGCGACCAGCTCGGCGCCTCGTCCTGCCAGCTGTCGGTGAGCAGCCGCTCGCCGTCGCCGCTCGGGCTCATCACGCCGATCCGGAAGCTTCCGGCGATCTTGGTGAAGGCGATGAGGTCGCCGCGCGGGCTCCATTCGGGCGTGGCGTAGCGGCCCGAGCCGAAGCTGATCCGGCGCTGGTTGGAGCCGTCGGCGTCCATCACGTAGATCTGCTGGCTGCCCGAGCGGTCGCTCTCGAAAACGATCTTCGAGCCGTCGGGCGAATAGGAGCCGCCGACGTCGATGGCGGGCGAATTGGTCAGTCGAAGCGACGTCCCGCCCTGGGCGGAGACGCGGTAGATGTCGGTATTGCCGTTGACCGACATGGCATAGAGGATCCAGCGCCCGTCGGGCGAGAAGCGCGGCGCGAAGGTCTGGTTGGCGCTCTCTGTCACCACCCGCTGGCGGCCGGTGCCGATGTCGTAGATGTAGATCCTCGGCTTCTTCTCGACGTAGCTGAGATAGACGATCTGCTTGTAGTCGGGCGAGAAGCGCGGCGTCAGCACGGTCGACTGGCCGTTGGTCAGGAAGCGGTGGTTGGCGCCGTCCGAATCCATGATCGCGAGCCTTTTCACCCGCCGGTCCTTGGGGCCGCTCTCGGCGATGTAGGCGATCCGGCTGTCGAAGAAAGGGCTCTCGCCCGAGAGACGCGAATAGATGGCGTCGGCGCATTTGTGCGCGGCCCGGCGCCAGTCGCGCGGGGCGACGACATAGCCCTGGCGGGTGAGCTCGGACTGGAGGGCGACGTCGTAGAGATAGCAGCCGACGGTCAGCTGGCCGTCATTATTGGCGCGGACGAAGCCCTGGACGAGCGCCGCGGCGCCGGCCCCGCTCCATTCGGAATAAGCCGGGGCGGTGACCTCGGCGAAGGGGACGGCGCGCACTCCGCCCGGGCCGACGGGGCGGAACAGGCCGCTTCCGCGAAGGTCGGCGGCGACGACCTCGGCGACCTGCCGGCCGAGCGCCTCGGTGCTTCCCGCCGGCGTGTCGGTCGTCTGCGGGGTCGGCATGACCGGGACGGCGATGACGAGATCGTCGCCGCTCTCGTCGGTGACGTCGACGCTGAGTTGCGCGGCGGCGGGGGCGGCCGACGCGAACAGCAGAAGCGGGAACAGGCGCTTCATCATGGTCAAAGCCTCTTGTCGAAGGTGATTCTGAGCTGCTTCCACGCCTCGTAATATTGGGCGGGGAGGCGGAAGGGCGAGGCGAGCCGGACGGCGCGCTGCGCCTGCTCCTGGTGGAGCGGCACCTGCGGGCGGTTGCTCGCCGTCTGGCCGGTGGTGCCGACGATCCGGATGTCGGTGACCTGGCCGTCCGGGCCGAGCGAGATCACGACCTCGGTGCGGAGCTGCTCGGCGTCGGCGCCGGTCGGCGCCTTCCAGTGCGGCTTCAATTGGCGGCGGACCTCGGCGACCAGCGACGCCTGCACCGCCGGCCCGGCCGAGGCGGCGGGAGTCGCCGCCGGAGGGCTGTCCGAATCCCGGTCCGAAACCCCGTTGAGCAAACCGGAGAGCCGGCCGCCCGGCCGGGAAACGGCCGGAGCCGGCCGGGGCGGAACCGGCTTCGCGACCGGAGCGGGCCGGGGCGGAGCGGCATTGGGCTTCGGTTTCGCGGCGGTTGGGACCGGTGCCGGGGCCGGCTGGATCGCCTTCGGCGCCGGCACCGGTTCGACGGCGGGCGCAGTGGGGGAAACCGGCGCCGGCGGGGCATCTTCCGGACCCTGCATCGGGGCTGGGGCTTCGGTGGTTGGGGTCGGGGCGGTGCTCTCCAGGCCGACCTCGTCGACGAACGAGACCTCGATCGGGTCGCTCCTGGGAACCGGCATCCGGGTCGCGGCGAAGCCGAGCGAAAGCGCCGCAAGCAGGGCGAGATGGCCGATCGTGGCGATCCCGAAGCCGGCGGCCTCCGCCCGGTCCATCACCGGTCCCCCTGGGTGCTGACCAGCGCGACCCGCCTGAGGCCCGCGGCGTTGATCTCGCCCATCACCGCCATCACCCGGCCGTATTCGAGCGAGCGGTCGGCGCGCAGGAAGATCCGCGGCCCGCCCGGCTCGCGCGAGGAAGCGGCGATGCCGGCGAGGCGCTGGCCGAGCTCCTCGGGCAGCACGGGCTGGCTGTCGAGGAAGATCCGGCCGTCGCCGCCGAGGGAGATCTGGACGGGCTTGGCCTCCTGGTCGAGCGCTCCGGCCTTGCTGTCGGGCAGGTCGACGGGGACTCCGGCGACGAGCAGCGGCGCGGTGACCATGAAGATGATGAGGAGGACGAGCATCACGTCGACCATCGGCGTGACGTTGATCTCCGCCATCGGCGAGCGCCGCGACCGGCGCTGGGAGCCGAGGATGGGGCCCATCGCCATGGTCAGCCCTCAAGCTCCAGCTCGCGGCTGAGAGTCGCGTGGAAGCCGTCGGCGAAGCGCTGGAGGCGCGCCTCCAGCCGGTTGATGCCGAAGCTCATGCGATTGTAGGCGATCACCGCGGGGATGGCGGCGAACAGACCGAGAGCCGTCGCGAACAGGGCTTCTGCGATCCCGGGCGCGACGACGGCGAGGCTGGTATTGTTGGCGCCGGCGATGGCGCTGAAGCTTCGCATGATCCCCCAGACCGTCCCGAACAGGCCGACGAACGGCGCCACCGAGCCGATCGTGGCGAGGATGTTGAGCCGGACCGCGAGCCGGTCGACCTCGTCGGTGACGGCCGAATGCATGACCATGGCGAGGCGCGAGCGGGCGCCCTCGCGGTCGATCACCTTGCCGCCCGTCGAGCGGCGCCATTCGGCGATCCCGGCGGCGAGCACGCGCGCGCTCGGAAGGTCCGACTGGCCGCGGGTCTCGTAGAAGCGGTCGATATCGTCCGCCTTCCAGAACTCCTTCTCGAAGGCCTGCGAGCCGCGGGTCGCCCGACCCAGCCTGAGCGCGTGGCCGATGATGATCGCCCAGGTCCACAGGCTGGCGAGCAGGAGGCCGACGATCACCGCTTTGACGACGATGTCGGCCTGGAGGAACAGGGCGACGGGCGACATATGCCCTCCCGTCATCGCCAGATCGGTCACTCTCATTCTTCTCCTAGCAGCCGTCCGAACGCTTGAACCCAGGCGGGCGGCTGGCGCCGGGGGCGGCCGTCCGGGGTGAGGAAGGCGGCCGTGACCCTGGCGTCGGCCAGAAGTTCATCGCCGCGCATGACCCGTTGATGAATGAGGACGCTCGCCGCCCGGACCGCCTCGATGTCGGTCGCGACGACGAGGTCGTCGCCCAGCCTGGCGGGCGAGCGATACTTCACCGACAGCTCGGCGACCGCATAGACGCCCTCGCCGCCTTCGAGCGCGCCGCGCTGGTCGATTCCGACCAGCCGAAGCATGTCGGAGCGGGCCCGCTCGATGAAGCGCAGATAATTGGCGTAATAGACGATCCCGGCGACGTCGGTGTCCTCGAAATAGACGCGCAGCGGGAAGAGGTGCGTTCGACCCCGCATGACGCCGTCCGCCGGCCTCGGTCCGTCCCCTCCCATCGAAGCGCTGTATCGGCCCGGGAATCGCTCCCGCAACCCCAAAGCCGCCCGCCGGGACGAGGCGTGACGATTTTGCGTTGACAGTCGTGTAACCCCAAGGTTACATGTCACCTAAAGGTTACACAAAAGGGGACAGGAACATGCCGACCACCGCGAACACGAGCTTGCCGACCGGATGACGCGCCGACGCGCGCGAATGATGCCGATCCTCGCCATCTTCGGAATGCTCGAAAAGCGGGCCTTGAGGGATGGCTGAAGGCCTCGCCAACCGGCTTCGCGCGCTTCGCGCCGAGCGCGACCTCACCCAGGCCGCGCTCGCCGAGCTGGTCGGGGTCAGCCGCAAGACCATCAACACCGTCGAGAACGGAGTCTTCGTCCCGTCGGTCGCGCTGGCGCTCAAGCTGGCCCGCGCGCTCCGATGCCCGGTCGAATCCCTTTTCTCGCTCGAAGACTGAAACTGGAGACATGCAATGACTTGTGACGTGACGATAGAAGGCGCCGAGCGGGCCTCACGGGGCCGGGCGATCATCATGGCGATCGCGGCGCTGGTGCTGCTCATCAACGCGACGATCCAGTGGGGCGACCCGCATTATGTCGAGCCCGGCGTGCGCAGCGGCTCGTGGATCGTCGTCATCGCCTTGTGGATGTTCATCCTCGCCAATGGCGGCGGCCTTCGCCTCCGCGGCCGAATGCGTGAATTGCTCAACGACGAGCTGTCGCTGAGGAACCGGAGCAAGGCGCTCGCCGCGGGATTCTACGCCGCGCTGGCGGCCGGAATGGCGGTCTACGTCGCGACCTGGAGCGTCGAGATCGCCGCCGGCGACGCGATCAAGCTGATCACCGCGGCCGCGCTGGCGACGGCGCTCGCCGTCTACGCCTGGCTGGAATGGTAATCGGTGTGGACGCGCTGAAGCTAAGTTGTTTCCCGGCGAAGGCCGGGACCCAGTCCCTTCCGCGGTCCTGGGCCCCGGCCTTCGCCGGGGAACAGCAGGCCCCTTCCTCCTATTTCTTTCCGAACGCCTTCGCCTGGGCCTCGACCAGCCGGACGAGGTCGCCCTGGGCGACATGCATGTCGGCGAGGTGCATTCCCCAGCCGGGATTGAGCCGGCCCATGGTGTAGACGTCGCCCGGTATGTCGTCGGTGCGGGCGTCCTTGGGATCGGCATTGACCTTGACCGCGAGCCAGCCGGCCTTGCCGTTGTGCATGCAGGTGCCGGTGACCAGGCCCTCGGTACGGATGAACGGAGTCGGCGGCGCGCCCGCGCTGGACCAGGTGAGCGGCGGCGCACCCTTCTCGGGGGGAAGCAGGCTGAACCAGTAGGAATCGAGCGGGGCGCTTCCGCCGCTAAGAGCGGCGGGGTTGGTGCAGCCGGCGGTCATTCCGTCGCGCGGGGCCCGGCCGAGGAACGAGCCCTCGGGCGGCGGGCTCGCGGCCCGGAACGTCATGTAGGTGATCACGCAGCCGGTCTCGCCGACCCGGCTGCACAAAGGAGTCGACTTGAGGCTTCCGCCGACGAGCTTGCCTTCCGGTACCTCGACCGGCCAGCCGAGCAGGATCGCGGACAGCATGCGCTTCGCGACCGGCTTGCCCTCGATCTCCTCCTGAAGGAGCTTGAGGAGGTGGATCGAACCCTGGCTGTGGCCGATGAGGACGAACGGCCGATCCTTGTTGCGATGGGCGAGGAACTCCTTCCAGGCGGCGAGCACGTCGCCATAGGCGAGCTCGAAATTCGGGGTGATATCCTCTCCGGCGAAGGCGCGGGGAAGGGCGGCGAGGGTCACCTGCCGGTAGATCGGCGCGAAGGTCCGGCAGACGGTGCCGAAGCGGGCGAGCTGGATCAAAGCCGCGCCCTGCTCGCGAACGCCCGGATCGAGGTCGCTGTTCAGGCCCGGGTCGCTCGACACGGTGGGATAGACGTAGAAGCAGTCGATCTTCGCGTCCTTGTTCGCAGTCACCTCCCCGGTCGAGCCGTAGCCGTTGGCGTTGAGCGCGGTGGTGGCGAGCGCCATGCCGCAGGGGTCGGCACGGCCGGGCAGGCAGAGCCAGGCCGAGTCCTGCGTATAATCGGGCGCGGCGGCGGGCGTTTCGGCCGCCCCGGCCGGCGCGGCGAGCCACAGGGCCGCGGCGGCGGCGATGATACGGATGACGGTCATTTTCCTCCCCTTCAGTCGAACAGGCCGTCCTGCCCGGTCCGGGGCTGAGGAAGGCCGAGATGGGTCCAGCCCCTGCCGTTGAGGCAGCGGCCGCGGGCGGTCCGGGCGACGAGGCCCAATTGGATGAGGAAGGGCTCGATCACCTCCTCGATCGTGTCGCGTGGCTCGGAAAGGCCGGCGGCGAGCGTCTCCACCCCGACCGGGCCGCCCTTGTAGATGTCGGCGATCATCGTGAGGTAGCGCCGGTCCATCGCGTCGAGGCCGAGCTCGTCGACCTCCATCCGGGTCAGCGCGGCGTCGGCGGCCCTGGCATCGACCTCGCCTCCCGCCGACTGGGCGAAATCGCGCACCCGGCGGAGCAGCCGGCCGGCGATCCGCGGAGTGCCGCGCGAGCGGCGGGCGATCTCCTTCGCCCCGTCCTCGGTCAGCGCCAGGCCGAGCAGGCGCGCCGCTCGGCGGACGACCTGCTCGAGCTCGTCCACCGAGTAGAAATTGAGCCGAACCGGAATCCCGAAGCGGTCCCGAAGCGGCGTCGTGATCAGGCCCTGGCGGGTGGTCGCGCCGACGAGGGTGAATTTGGGCAGGTCGATCCGCACCGAGCGTGCCGACGGCCCCTCGCCGATCATCAGGTCGAGCGCCCGATCCTCCATCGCCGGATAGAGTATCTCCTCCACCGCGGGCGCGAGCCGGTGGATCTCGTCGATGAAGAGGACGTCGCCGTCCTCGAGATTGGTGAGCAAAGCGGCGAGATCGCCCGACTTGGCGATGACCGGCCCGGACGTGGCCCGGAAGCCGACCCCGAGCTCGCGGGCGATGATCTGGGCGAGCGTGGTCTTGCCGAGCCCCGGCGGGCCGAAGAAGAGGACGTGATCGAGCGCGTCGCCGCGGCTCTTCGCCGCCTCGATGAACACCCGAAGATTCTCGCGCGCCGCCTTCTGGCCGACGAAATCGTCGAGCGTCTTGGGGCGCAGAGCGGCATCGAGATCCTCGGGCCGCCGCTCGGGCGTGGTCAGTCGGGAAGCGTCGGTCACGGGCTATCGTCTAGCCCTCTTCGTCGTTCTCGCGAAAGCGGGAATGACGTAGGGTGGCTCGAAGGAGGAGTTCTCATGGACCGACGCCAGTTCCTCGCCGCCGCGGCCGCCTCGGCGCTTCCGCTGCCCGCCTTCGCCGCGCCCGCCCGCCCGCCCGGGGCGGCCCCCGGCGTCTTCTGGGTCGACGCGCAGGGAGGCGTCGACGGGATCGACGAGAAGGACGGCCGATTCGTCCCCTCGGCCGGGCTGATCGAGGCGGTGAGAAACGGCTGGATCAACGTCGTCAGCCAGACCCTCGGCGAGGTCGGCAACGGCCCGGACCGGTTCCGCTCCGCCGTCGAGCAGATCGCCCAAAGCGACCGGATGATCGCCGACAATCCGGCCCTTCTGGTCAAGGCGCTGAGCGTCGCCGACCTGCGCTCGGCCAAGGCGGCCGGCAAGGTCGCGATCCTCTACAATTTCCAGGACACGACGCCGCTCGAAGGCGACGTCGCCCGGGTGGCGATCTTCAAGGCGCTCGGAGTGAGGATCATCCAGCTCACCTACAACAAGCGCAACCTCGCCGGCGACGGCTGCCTCGAGCGGGCCAATGCCGGTCTCTCCGATTTCGGCCGGCAGGCCATCGCCGAGATCGAGCGCAACAAGCTTCTGCTCGATTTCAGCCATTCCGGCCAGCGCACCATCGCGGAGGGAATCGCCGAGGCGAAGCGACCGCCGGCGATCACCCATACCGGCTGCCGCGACCTCGTCGACCTTCCGCGCAACACCTTGGACCGCGAGCTGAAGGCGCTGGCCGACAAGGGCGGGGTCGCCGGAATCTACCTGATGCCCTTCCTTCGGGCCTCCGGGCAGCCGGGGAAGGAGGACCTCATCCGTCACATCGAGCATGCGGTGAAGGTGGCGGGCGAGGATCATGTCGGCATCGGCACCGACGGGCCGTTCCTCGGCTACACGATCGACGACGCGATGAAGGCCCAGCACCGGCAATTCTTCGAGGATCGGCAGAAGCGCGGGATCTCCGCTCCGGGAGAGGCTGCCGACGTCTACAACCTCGTCGAAGGCTATAACGACGCGCCGCGCTACGCGACCTTGTCAGCCGACCTCGCGGCCCGCGGCTGGCCGCAGGCGCGGATCGACAAGGTGCTCGGCGGCAATTTCGTGAGGCTGTTCGGCGAAGCGTGGGGCTGAGCTTCCCGGCGAAGGCCGGGACCCAGTTCGACCTCTGGCTGGGCCCCGGCCTTCGCCGGGGAACGCTAGCGGGCGGCCTTCTTCAGCGCGGTCCGGACAAGCCCGTCGAGGGTCGCCTCCGGGCCCAGCTCCGCCTCCGCCTTCGCCACTGCGGACGCTGCTTCGCCGGGTCGGAAGCCGAGGTTGAGCAAAGCCGAGACGGCGTCCGCGCTCGCGCTGCCCGGCGCGGGCGCCGAGGCGGCAGGGCCGAGGGCGAGGCTTCCGACCTTGTCCTTCAATTCGTGGACGATTCGCTGGGCGAGCTTGGGGCCGACTCCGGGGGAGCGGGCGATCATCGCCGAATCGCCGCTCGCCACCGCGCGGTGGAGCTCGTCGGCGGTGAGGGCGGAGAGGATGGAGAGGGCGACGCGGGCACCGACGCCCTGGACCGTGATGAGAAGCCGGAACCAGTCGCGCTCGTCGCCGCTCGCGAAGCCGATCAGCCTGATATCGTCCTGGCTGACCTGCATCACCGTGTGGAGGACGATCTCGCCGCCGACGGGGCCGAGCGCGGCGAGGGTGCGCGTCGAGGCGAAGACGAGGTAGCCGACGCCGCCCACGTCGATCACCGCGTGATCGGCGGCGAAGGAATCGAGCAGGCCGCGAAGCTTGGCGATCATGCCGCGTGGCTCCCCAAAGCGCGGGCGCTGGCGAGGTGATGGGCGTGGGTGATCGCGACGGCGAGCGCGTCGGCGGCGTCGGACCCGGCGATCTTGACGCCCGGAAGAAGCCGCTGGACCATGGCGTGGACCTGCGCCTTCTCCGCCCCGCCGGTTCCCACCACCGCCTTCTTGACGAGGCGGGCGGCATATTCGCCGACGGGGAGGCTCGCCGCCGCGAGCAGGATCACGCCCCGCGCCTGACCGAGCTTCAGGGTCGATTGCGGGTTCTCGTTGACGAATACCTCTTCGACGGCCGCGGTCTGCGGCCGGTGCTCGGCGAGGATGGCGAGGAGCTCGGCGTGGAGACCGAGCAGCCGGGTGGGCAGCGCCTCCTTCGGATCGGTTCGGATCTGGCCGTTGGCGACATGGCTGAGGCGGTTGCCCTCGGCCGCGATGACGCCCCAGCCGGTGGTGCCCAGGCCGGGGTCGAGGCCGAGGATGATCAAAGCTTCTCCATCACCTCGTCTGGGACTTCGTAATTGCCCCAAACGGTCTGGACGTCGTCATCCTCCTCGAGCGCGTCGATCAGCTTCATGAGCTGGCCGGCATCGTCGGCGCCGACTTCCACCGGGGTGGCCGGGCGCCAGGCGAGCTTGACGCTTTCGGGCGCGCCGAGCGCGTCCTCGAGCGCCCGGGCGACTCCGTGAAGGTCCTCCTGGGCGGTCCAGATCTGATGGCCGTCATCGTCCGATTCGACATCCTCGGCGCCGGCCTCGATCGCGGCTTCGAAGACGGCGTCGGCGCTACCCGCCGAAGCGGGGTAGGAGACCAGGCCGAGCCGGGTGAAGCCGTGGCTGACCGAGCCCGAGGCGCCGAGATTGCCGCCGTTCTTCGAGAAAGCGGTGCGCATGTTGGTGGCGGTTCGGTTGCGGTTGTCGGTCAGCGCCTCGACGATCAGGGACACGCCGCCCGGGCCGAAGCCCTCGTAGCGAAGCTCCTCGTAATTCTCCGCCTCGCCGCCCGAGGCCTTGTCGATCGCCCGCTGGATATTGTCCTTGGGCATGGACTGGGCGCGGGCGGTGGTGATCGCGGCGCGAAGCCGCGCGTTCGCGTCGGGATCGGGGAGGCCCATCTTGGCCGCCACGGTGATCTCGCGCGAGAGCTTGGAGAACATCGCCGAGCGCTTCTTGTCCTGGGCGCCCTTGCGATACATGATGTTCTTGAACTTGCTGTGGCCTGCCATGGCTCTTCTTCGATTGCCGGAATGCGCCCGCGATAGCGAGAGGGCTAGACGCGTGCAACGCGCCTGTACGCGACCGAGGCGAGAGCGAGGGCGAGAAAGGTCCGCGCCGCCGCCACGATGCCGTCGAGGGCGAAGAACCGCCAGTCGTTCTGACCACCCCGGGCGAGCCAGGCGCCGAAGCCGATCCGGTAGAGGGCGTCGGCGGGGGCGAGGATCAGGAAGTTCCACAGGAACAGGGCCGGAAGCCAGGCCCGCAATCGCCTGAACCACGGGGCGGGACGCCAGGCCAGTGGCCGCTCGACGGCGATCGCCACCATCCACGGCGTGACGGGCACGAAGATCAGCGTCGAAACGATCTCGTTCGCGAGGGCCGAGAGGAGGGTGGACGGGACGACCACCCAATCCGCGAACAACCCGACGGCGACCCCGCCGAGCACTACCGCCGCATAGACACAGGCGCTCCAATCGGGACTCCAGGCGGGACGCGGGCTGGAGTTCATGATGCGCAAGGTCGCCAGGGCGAACACGACATAGACGAGCACGATCGCGGCAAAGGCGGCGACATAGGGACCATGGTCCGGATTTTGCGCGGTCGGCAGGGTCCACAGCATCAGGAGGTGGGTCGCGGGCTGGAACAGGGCGACCAGCAGCAGCGGCAGCCAGGCGCCGGGCACGGACAGGCTGCCCACCGCCTCCTTCAGAAAGGCGAAGTCGTCACCCCCGTCGCTGTCGAGGGTCATTCGATCAGGCCAGCCCCAAAGCCGCCCGGTAGGTCTCCAGGAGCGCGTCGGCTTCCTGGCGGATGTGGGTCTCCATCTTCCTCAACCGGACGATCGCCCGCATGGTCTTGGTGTCGTAGCCGCGCGCCTTGGCCTCGCCGTAGACGTCCTTGACGTCGTCGGCGATCGCCTTCTTCTCCTCCTCGAGCCGTTCGATCCGCTCGATCAGGAGCCTCAGTTCGTCGGCCGCGATGCTGCCTTCCGCCATTTGATCCTTCTTCCATCCGGGGGTTGAGCGGCGGCCTTACGGGCGGCTATGCGCAGCTTCAATGGCCAATTCCGAAACGCTCCAAAGCAAGTTCGTCCCGCGCAGCCGAAAGGTGCGGATCCTGGCCACCCTCGGCCCGGCGAGCCGGACTCCCGACATGATCCGGAGGCTCGCCGAGGCGGGGGCCGACGCCTTCCGGGTCAATATGAGCCACGGCACCCACAAGGATCATCTGAAGCTGATCGAGACGATCCGGACCCTCGAGAAGGAGCTCGACCGGCCGACCACCATCCTCGCCGACCTTCAGGGGCCCAAGCTCAGGGTGGGGACGTTCGAAGGGGGCGGGGTCGAGCTCGAGAAAGGACAGACCTTCGTCTTCGACCGCGAGCACAAGGCGGGCACGGCGAAGCGGGTCGAGCTTCCGCACAAGGAGATTTTCGGCGGGGTCGAGAAGGGCACAAGGCTTCTGCTCGACGACGGCAAGCTGGTGCAGCGGGTGGTGAGCGCGACGGCGGACCGGATCGAGACGATCGTCGAGGTCGGCGGGCGGCTTTCGAACAACAAGGGGGTCAACGTCCCCGACGTCGTTCTCCCGCTCGCCGCCTTGACCGACAAGGATCGCACCGACCTCATCTTCGCGCTCGACCAGCATGTCGACTGGATCGCCCTCTCCTTCGTCCAGCGGCCGGAGGACGTCGCCGAGGCCCGGCGGCTGATCGCCGGCCGCGCGGCCCTGCTCGCCAAGATCGAGAAGCCCGCCGCGGTCGAGCGGCTCGACGGCATATTGGAGCTCGCCGACGCGGTGATGGTGGCGCGCGGCGACCTTGGAGTCGAGCTTCCGCCCGAGGCGGTTCCGCCGCTCCAGAAGACGATCGTCGAGGCCGCGCGGCGGATGGGCCGGCCGGTGGTGGTCGCGACCCAGATGCTCGAATCGATGATCGTCGCGCCGACCCCGACCCGGGCCGAGGTCTCCGACGTCGCCACCGCCGTCTATGACGGGGCCGACGCGGTGATGCTCTCGGCGGAGAGCGCTTCGGGGCAATTCCCCTGCGAGGCGGTGGCGATGATGAACTCGATCGCCACGCGCGTCGAGGCCGACCCCAGCTATTCCGACCGGGTCCATTTCACCCGAACGCTGCCCGATCCGACCACCGCCGACGCCATCGCCCAGGCGGCGAACACGATGGTCGACACGGTCGGAGCGGCGGCGATCGTCTGCTTCACCAGCTCCGGCTCGACCGCCCGCCGCCTGTCGCGCGAACGCCCGGCGGTGCCCCTGCTGGTGCTGACTCCGTCGCTCAAGACCGCGCGCAAGCTCGGCATCCTGTGGGGCGCTCACGCCGTCCGGACCCGCGACATCGCCAATTTCGAGGAGATGATCGCCAAGGCCAAGAGAATGGCGCTGCGCCACGGAGTCGCCAAGGGCGGCGACCGCATCGTCATCATCGCCGGGGTTCCGTTCGGAACTCCCGGCTCGACCAACGTCATCCACATCGTCCGGCTGGTCGGCGACGAGCTCGAGCGCCACCGCAAAGCGGAGGGGCGCTGATTCACCCCGGAAGCAGGTCGAAGGCCATCGTCGTCCGCCGCTCGTCGGTCGTGAACGGCACGGTGCCGTGCCACATGTAGGAGGGGAAAAGGACGAGGCGGCCCGGCAGCGGCCGGACGAAGCGCTCGGCGGGAAGCTCCGGAACGGTCGGGAAAGGCGGATGGCCGAGCCTCAGCCAGCCCTCCCGGCTCTCGCTTTCGAGCGCGCGTTCCGGGGTCTCGACGTAGAAGGCCGAGGACAGCCAGCCTTCGTGATGCATGTGATCGAGATGGAAGCCGCCGGGGCGCAGGCGCACCGACCAGGCGCCGACGATCCTGTAATCGCCGATGTTGCGCCGCCGGAGCGGATCGTCGCCCGCCCCGAGCTTCGCGAGATGCGCCCGAACCGGCGCGTCGAGGGCGCCGAAGAACGCGCGGATGGCCGGCTCGGGGGATCCGGTCAGACGATAGGTGGTCTGGGTACCGTGGCGGAGCGACTGCTGGGCCGGATGCTCCTTCATCACATGGTGGCGATGCAGCGCTTCGGCGAGGTCGGAGAGGAAGGCCCTGCCGCTCGCCCAGCCGGCCGGGGGATCGACCTCATAGACCCCGACCATCGACTCATAATCGCAAAGCCGGCGATAGAGCGGGTCGCCGGCGGCGCGCGCGGCGGTGGCAGTCCAGGCGAGAACAGACTGGTCCTCGGGATGGCGGTCGAACAGCGGGCGCATCGCGCCGAAAGCGAGGTCGGCGCGGCCGACGGCGAGCTGGACGATGGCGAACTGGACGGTCGCCGCGAGCTCATCCGGAACCAGCGCTCGCGCGCGCTCCGCGAGTCGCTCGGCGTCGCCGAGACGGCCGGCTTCCAGCGCGGCCTGGGCGCCCCCGATTGCGAGCCGCGGGTCGTCCGGCAAATGCTCCGCGGCGCGCAGCAGCAAGGCGGACGCCGCCTCGGCATCGCCGGCCGAGGCCAGCATCTTCGCCTTGGCGAGAAGCAAAGGCGCGGGCGGCGCGCCCGCGTGGAAGGCGCGGTCGAGCTCGGCCTGAGCCGCCGCCATGTCGCCGCTCGCCATCCACAGCAAATCCGCCTGCTCGACGGCGATCTCGGCGGAGGCCGGGGCGCGGGCGGTCGCCTCGCTATAGGCGGCCTCGGCGCCGGCCGGATCGCCGCAGGCGACGTGAGCCCGGGCCTTCACCTGATAGCTGAGCGGCGAATCGAGGCCCGCGGCGAAGCCCGTGGCGAGCGCCTCCAGAGCCTCCGGGCCGCGTCCGAGATCGGCCAGAGTCGCCGCCAGATTGTGCCAGGCCGTGCCGCTGGCGGGGAATCGCGCCGCTGCCTTGCGGTTGACGGCCAGCGCTTCCTCCGGCCGGTGAGCGGCGTTGAGCGCGGTCGAATGAAGGACGAGCGAGTCATGGTCGGCGTCGGCCTGCCCTGCGAGCGGGGCGCTGATCGCCAGCGCCTCCTCGACCCGCCCCTGCTGGAGCAGCCCGTAAGCGCGCTCGACCGCATCCCCGCCCATCCACACCTGCTCTTCTATGGCTCCAGCAGCCCCGGTACCTGATCGAGCAGCTCCCGGGCAAGGAAGCCGATCCGGCCGACCGTCCCGGCCAGCCGCCGCCCCGCCTCGCCGTGGAGATAGACGCCCCACAAGGCCGCGGTCAGCGGATCGGCGCCGCGCGCGGCGAGGCCGCCGACGATGCCCGCCAGCACGTCGCCCGATCCCGACGTGGCGAGGCCGACTCCGCCCCCCTCGAAGCGGAAGGCTCGGCCGTCGGGGGCGACGATATGGCTGTACTCGCCCTTGATCAGGGCGACCGAGCCGAAGGTCTCCGCGGCCCGCCGCGCCGAAGCGAGGGGATCTGCTTCGACCTCCTCGCGCTCGCAATCGAGCAGCCGCGCCATCTCGCGCGAATGCGGAAGCAGGATCGAGCCGCCCCGCCAGGCGCGCACGGCCGACGCCCGCGGCGCGAGCGAGCCGAGGACGGCGGCGTCGAGCACGAGCGGAGTCTCGATTCCGCTGCCGAGCAGGGCATCGAGCATTTCGTCGAGCGGCGGGCCGTGCTGGAGGCCGCAGCCGATGACGACGGCCTGAGCCTCCGCCGCCCATTCGATCAAGGGGGCGACCGAGCTCGGCGCGAGGCAGCCTTCTTCCGTTTCCTCGCAGGCGACGACGCGCGCTTCCGGGACGGCGATGCTGAGGCCGGGCGCGACGCTCGCCGCCGTCGCGATCTGCAGCTTGCCGGCGCCCGCCCTCAGCCCAGCCGTCGCGGCAAGCAGAGCGCCTCCCGCCAGCTCGCGGCTTCCGGCGACGACGAGCAGACGGCCGCGATCCTCCTTGTCGCCGTCCTCGGGATGGTGCGGCTGGGGGAATTTCCGGAGCAGCTCCCGGTCGAGCGCCTGGACCTCGTTCACCGCGCGGCGACCATCGCGTCGGGGGCGGAGGTGACCGGCGCATTCTCCTCTATGAGGGGCGCGGCGAAATTGTAGCAGACCAGCTTGGGCACGCAGTGCTTCTCGTCGTCGGGCTCGAACTCATATTGGAGGACCCCGCAATTGACGACGTCGCCGGCCTTGTCGATCGCCAGGATCTGGGCCTCGTCCAGCTCCTCCAATATGTAGCGGAAGCACAGGACCACCACCTGGTGGCAGACGATCAGAACCCGCCGGTCGGCATGGTGGAGGCTGATCGTGTCGAGCGCGCTTCTCAGCCGGAGGATGACGTCCGCCCAGCTCTCGCCGCCGGGCGGGCGATGGTAGAATTTGCCGAGCAGATTGCGCTGCTCGGCCTGGTCGGGGAATTTCTCGCGAACGCCGGCGGTGGTCAGCCGGTCCCAAAGGCCGAACTCGCGCTCACGAAGCCTTTCGTCCTTGAGCGGGCCCTTGGCGCCCCCGGCGACTCCTGCGGCCTCGGAGATCGCGGCCGCCGTCTGCTGGGCTCGGACGTAAGGGGAGACGAGCACGACCTCCGGGCGCTCCGCCTCGGCCAAGCCCGCGAACCACCGCCCGAGCGCCTCCGCCTGCTTGTGGCCGAGATCGCTCAGCGGCACGTCGACGTCGCGAACCGCGATATCGATCGTTCCGAGCCCGGCCGCGTCGGCGGCGTCGCGCGCGACATTGCCGGCGCTCTGTCCGTGCCGGACGATCCACAGCTTTGCGGGCCACCTTTGTCTCATCGCCGTAATGAAAGCGCGAGGAAGGGAAGGGTTGCAGCCGTCATTGCGAGCGTAGCGAAGCAATCCAGCCGCGGCGGTGGAGACGTGTAGATTGCCGCGTCGCTACGCTCCTCGCAATGACGGAAGCAGCCCTTCCGCCCGCAGCCTTTGCCTAAGGCCCTCGGCATCGGTGAACAGGTGCCCGTGCATGCCGACGGCCTCGGCGCCCTCGACGTTGATCGCGCGGTCGTCGACGAACAGGGCTTCCTCCGCCTTCAGCCCGAAGCGGTCGAGGGCGCGATAGTAGATGGCCGGATCCGGCTTGAGCAATTTCTCCTCGCCGGAGACGAGGATTCCGCGGAAGCGGCGGAAGAAGGCCTCCTCGCGCTCGCGGAAGGGCTTCCAGAAATCGGCCGAGAAATTGGTGATGACGTAGAGCGGCACGCCGCGCTCATCCAGCGCGTCGACGATGGCGTGGACGCCGGGGACGGGATCGCTGATCGTCTCGCCGAAGCGGCCGCCCCAGGCGGAGATGAGTTGGGCGTAATCGGGGAATTTCTCGCTGAGCTCGGCCGCCGCCTCGTCGAACGGGCGGCCGCCGTCGAGCGTGTCGTGCCAGCCCCACAGGTCGATATCCTCGATGAAGCGCAGCCGAGCCTCGTCCTCGGGCAGCTGGCGCTCGAGGAAGCTGTCGGGGTCCCAGCCGTAGAGGACGTTGCCGCAGTCGAAGATGACGGCGGATGGCGAAGCGGTCATCACGCGCACTCCGTCATGCCGGACTTGATCCGGCACCCAGGAACCGAAGAGCCCGAGAGCACCGCCAGCAGGCAGTGTTCATGGGTTCCGGCCTTCGCCGGAATGACGACTTAGCCCTGGCGCGCCTTGAAGCGGCGGTTCGTCTTGTTGATGACGTAGGTGCGGCCCCGGCGGCGGATCACGCGGCAGTCGCGGTGGCGCGACTTGAGGGACTTCAGAGAGTTGCGGATCTTCATGGCTCGGAACGCCTGCCTGTCTCGTCGAAATGTCTGCTGAAAAAGCGAGGGGTTCCCCTAGTGGGAGGGAGTGGGCAAGTCAAGCTTGCGCCGGGGTCGGCACGGGTTCGAGCAGGCCTTCGGCGACCAGCCGCGCGATCAAGGCGAGGCGGACGTCCATCGAGGCGCTTCCAGGCATGCCGCCGATGCGGAATTCGGCCGTGTCCCGGACGAAGCGGAGCTCCTCCTCGACTCCGGGATGGATGGCGATATGGGAGCCCGGAAGGCTGAAATCGATCGTCGCCGCGGCGCGGCGAAGGTGGCAGACCGCCAGCGGCGAATGCCTGACCCGCGATTCCGCCGAGAGCGGCTCGACCGCCTGCGGCCAGGGGAGCGCCGGCAGGTCTCCGATCATCCTCGACGAGCGATGCTCCATCGCCTCGCCGGCGAAACCGGCGGAGCGGGCGCCGAGGCGGGAAAGGCCGTCCGCCAGCCGAGCCGCGAGCGCCTCGGGCCTCGCCGAACGGATCGGGCCGAGCAGGGTCTCGCGAAACGTCCGGTCGGAATCGGAGAGATGGTCGACCGCGGCGATGAGCAGGTCGCGAAGGGTGAGCGGGACGAAGAGCAAGGCGAGATGAAGCGATTCGGTGTCGGACTCCACCGTGTGCGGAGTTCCCCGCGGGATGTAGAGGAGATCGCCCGGTCCGACCTCGACCATGCGATGCCGTTCGAGCGTCGTCGGCGGCTCGTCGACATGCTTCCAATTGTTCTGCAAGCCCGGCGGGTCGGTGGAGATGTACCAGCGCTTTCGGCCGTGGAGGTGGAGGACGAGATTGTCGCGATTGTCGTAATGGACGATCGCTCCGGCGCCGGCCTTGCTCCAGAACAAAGAGGCGTCGACCGGCTGGTGAAGGATCGCCTCGAGCGCGCGCGCGAGCCGCTGGAGCGCCGGCGAGAGGTTCACGACGTCGGGCACGCGGACCGTATAGTCGCGCTCGTGATAGGCCCCGATCAGATCGAGGAATGCGCTTGGGCTTTCGACCTGCCGGGGGCCGGGCGGCGGCAGCGAGGGCCGGACGCCATGGCAGTCGAGCTGGGCCGAGTGGCTGGCAAAGGCGTCGAGCATCGTCTGCATCGGATCGCCGCCGAAGAGGCGCGCGCGCGGGTGATCGGGGCCGCCCTGCGCGTCGAGGCAGGCGCGGCCCAGCGCGTCGTAGAAGGTCTCCAGCGGAAGCGGATCGAGCGCCTCGCTGAGGACCGCCTCGGCCTGCGCGACGGTCATGCCTTCGGATCGCTCATCTGCATGAGCGAATCCTATCCGGGTTAGGAGCGCTCCGCCAGCTTGCGCTCCCAGGCGAGGGCATGGGCGACGATCGTGTCGAGATCATCGAGCTTCGGCCGCCACGGGAGGGTCGCGAGGATCCGGCCGTTGTCGGCCACCAGGGTGTCGGGATCGCCCGCCCGCCGCGCCTCCATCCGACGTTCGATCCTGAGGTTGGTCACCCGATCGACGGCATCGAGGACTTCGAGCACCGAAAAGCCGCGGCCGTAGCCGCAGTTCATGATGTGGCTCGAGGCGGGGTCCTCGACCAGCTTCTCGAGCGCGTCGACATGGGCGGCGGCGAGGTCGCTGACGTGGATATAGTCGCGAACCCCGGTGCCGTCGGGCGTGTCGTAGTCGGTGCCGTAGACCGAGACGGCCTCGCGCTTGCCGGTCGCCGCCTCGACCGCGACCTTGATGAGATGGGTCGCGCCCGCGGTCGATTGGCCCGACCGCCCGCGGGGATCGGCACCGGCGACGTTGAAATAGCGAAGCGCGCAGAAGTTGATCGGATGGGCGAAGGCGGTGTCGGCGAGCATCCGCTCGGTCATCAGCTTCGACCAGCCATAGGGGTTGATCGGCTGGGTCCGGGAAGTTTCGACGATCGGGACGCGCTCGGGAATGCCGTAGGTCGCAGCGGTCGAGGAGAAGATGAAGTGGCGAACACCGCCCTTCACGGCGCTCTCGATGAGCGAGCGGCTCTTCACCGTGTTGTTCTCATAATATTTGAGCGGATCCTCGACCGATTCGGGGACCACGATCGAGCCGGCGAAATGGATGATGGCGCCGATCCGGTGCTCGGCGATCAGCCGGGCGACAAGCGCTTGGTCGGCGATGTCGCCTTCGACGAACGAAGCGGCTTCGGGGACGGCCCAGCGGAAGCCGGTGGTGAGGTTGTCGATCACCGTCACCTTCCAGCCCGAATCGAGCAGTGCGAGGACGGCGTGGCTGCCTATGTAGCCGGCGCCGCCGGTCACCAGCACGTTGGGACGGTTGCCCGGCTCGATCATCTAACGCCTTCCTCGTGGAACCCGAATGCGGCAAAGAACGCTGAACGGATCATCGCAACGCCTGCACGATCCGCGCGCTAGACGAAGAGGTGCCGGGATGAAAACAGCTTTTCTGCGCGGGATGCCGCTCCTTCTCGCCGCCTCGCTCGCGGCCTGCGCCACCGGCGGCGGCCGCCAGGGGCCGGCGACGGGCGGCGTCGAGGTGGGCCGGTTCCATCTCGGCGAGCCCGTCGCCCGGGCCCAGATCGCGATCGAGCCGTTCGACCGCGCCGACGCCAACCGGCCCGAATTCCCCGCCTACGTCGCCGCCGTCGGCAAGCAATTGAGCCGGCTGGGCTGGACCGTCGCCCCGGCCACGTCGCAGTCGGAGCAGATCGCCCTCATCGACCTCGAGCAGGGCAGCCGCGAGGCGATCGCGGCGTTGACCGCCGCCCGGATCGGCCGCGGGGTCTCGGCGACGGTGCCGTCGGGCACCTCCGCCAACATCACTGCCACCCTGCTCGAAGTGGCGATCCGCCGCCGCTCGGACGGGACCGTCTTCTGGGAGGGCCGGGCCGTCTCCGAAGCGCGCACCGGAAGCCCGGAAGCCGGGCGTGTCGCCGCCGCCGAGCGGCTCGCCGAGGCTCTGTTTCGGGACTTCCCCGGGGAGTCTGGCCGCATTATCAGGGTCAAATGACCCTTTCCATTACGAGCCCCTTCGATGGCGGCAACATTCGCCCGGTCGCCATCGCGGGCAACCGCGTCGACCTCGAAATCGTCACCGACCACCAGTCCGATTTCTACCAATGGTTCTATTTCCGGCTGACCGGCGCGGCCGGGCAGGCGGTCGAGCTCAGGATCCTGAACTGCGCCGGCGCCGCCTATCCGCTCGGCTGGGAGAATTACCGCGCCTGCATGTCCTACGACCGCGAGGAATGGGAGCGGATCGATACGAGCTACAACGAAGGCATTCTCACGATCAGCGTCACGCCGGAAGCGAACAGCGTCTGGTTCGCCTATTTCGCGCCCTATACGATGGAGCGGCACCACGATCTGGTCGCCTCGGTCGCGGCCCAGCCGGGGGTGGAATATCGCTCGCTCGGCCAGACCCTCGATGGGCAGGAGATGGACTATTTCCGGCTCGGCGAAGGGCCGCTCCAGGTCTGGCTCTATGCCCGCCAGCATCCCGGCGAGACGATGGCGGAATGGTGGATGGAGGGCGCGCTCGACCGCCTGCTCGACGATTCGGACCCCGTCGCCCGGCGCCTCAGGGCCAAGGCGACCTTCCACATCGTCCCCAACATGAACCCGGACGGCTCGCGCCGCGGCCATCTCCGGACGAACGCGGTCGGAACCAACCTCAACCGCGAGTGGCACGAGCCGACCGCCGAGCGCAGCCCGGAAGTGCTCTGCGTCCGCAACGCGATGGACGAGACCGGCGTCGACTTCGCCATGGACGTCCATGGCGACGAGGCGATTCCCGCCAACTTCCTCGCCGGCTTCGAGGGCATTCCGAGCTGGAACGAGGGCCAGCAGAAGCTGTTCGAGCGCTTCAGCGAGGAGCTGGTCCGCTTCTCGCCCGATTTCCAGACCCGCCAGGGCTATGAGATCTCGAAGCCCGGCCAGGCCAACATGTCGATGTCGACCTCGCAGCTCGCCGAGCGCTTCGGCGCCGTCTCGATGACCCTGGAGATGCCGTTCAAGGATAATGAGGACCTGCCCGATCCCCGCCGCGGCTGGTCGCCCGAGCGAAGCGCGCTGCTCGCCAGAGCCTGCCTCGACGCGCTCCACGCGATAATCGACGAGCTGTCCCCCAAAAAGCGCTGATGCCCACCCTCGTCCTCATCCGCCACGGCCAGTCGGCGTGGAATCTCGAAAATCGTTTCACCGGCTGGTGGGACGTCGACGTGACCGAGAAGGGCGCCGAGGAGGCTCGGCTGGCGGGCGAGCTGATGGGCGCGAAGGGGCTCGATTTCGACCTCTGCTTCACCAGCCTTCAGACCCGCGCGATCAAGACGCTGAAC
The DNA here is from genome assembly GCA_045811485.1 of Allosphingosinicella sp. Classification (GTDB taxonomy): domain Bacteria; phylum Pseudomonadota; class Alphaproteobacteria; order Sphingomonadales; family Sphingomonadaceae; genus Allosphingosinicella. Next base: position 22,699 of record JBJMTX010000001.1, on the reverse strand, counting down.
CTCGCGCTCGAGGCGATGGGGCGGCTGTGGCTTCCGGTCGAGAAGGACTGGCGGCTTAATGAGCGCCACTATGGCGGCCTCACCGGCCTCAACAAGGCCGAGACGGCGGCGAAGCATGGCGATGAGCAGGTCCATATCTGGCGCCGCTCGTTCGACGTGCCGCCGCCGCCGATGGAGCCGGACAGCCCGTACGACCTTTCGGCCGACCGCCGCTATGCGGGCATCGAGGTTCCGCGCACCGAGAGCCTCAAGGACACGATCGCGCGCGTCCTGCCTTATTGGGAGATGCGGATCGCTCCCGCGCTCAAGGCGGGGCAGCGGGTGCTGATCTCCGCCCACGGCAATTCGTTGCGGGCTCTGGTCAAGCATCTGTCGAACATTCCGGACGACGAGATTACCGGCCTCGAAATCCCCACCGGGCAGCCGATCGTCTACGAGCTGGACGACGGCCTGGCGGCCCTCGATCGCTACTATCTGAGCGAGCGTTAGTCCCGGGCCAGCGCGAGGTTGCGTTCGCAGCGGGCGAGGATGTCCTCCACCTGGTCGCCGGCGAGGATTCCGGTCACCGCCACCGTCGCTGCCAGCGGCACCTTGACGTGGCCGAGGTCCAGGGGATGGCCGGCGATGCAGCGCTCAAGCCGCTCGCCGGTGTCGATCGCGCTGTTGTGGTCGAGATGGTCGAGGATGAGGCCGAAGCGCGCCTCGCCGGTGCGGGCGAGGATGTCGGTCGAGCGGATCAGGCCGCAGAGCAAGTGGGCGACGTGGACGAGCGCGGCGTCGGCGGCGAAATGGCCGTGGCGCTCGTTGACGGCGGCGAGCGAGGTCAGCTCGATGTCGACGATCGCGGCGGTGGTGCCGTGGCGATTGGCGAGGCCGACGACCCGCTCCAGCTCGGCGCGGAAGCGGCGTTCGGTCGGGAGCGGCGTCAAGGCGTCGCTCTCGGCCTTGCCTTCGAGCTCGCGGATGCGCTGCTGGGCGTCGGCCAGCGCCGAGCGGAGGAGCTCGGCCTCGTCCTGGCCCTCGACCGGAATGCCGGCAAAGTCTGAAGCATGCTTTGACATGCGGTCCGTTTAGCGCGGGCGGGTTAACTAAGAACGAAGCTCTGGCCTCACCGCGCCAGCCCCGATAGAGGTGCCGCTTTCGAAGGTGGGGCCATGGCCGAGGTCGGGATCATCATGGGCAGCCGCTCCGACTGGGAGACGATGCGCCACGCCGCCGAGACTCTCGACGCGCTCGAGATCTCCTACGAGACCAGGATCGTCTCCGCCCACCGCACCCCCGAGCGCCTCTACGAATATGCCCGAGGCGCCGCGGATCGCGGCCTCAAGGTGATCGTCGCCGGCGCCGGCGGGGCCGCCCATCTGCCGGGCATGGCCGCGTCGATGACCCGCCTGCCCGTGCTCGGCGTTCCCGTCCGCTCCAAGGCGCTCGACGGCCTCGACAGCCTGCTCTCCATCGTCCAGATGCCGGCCGGAGTCCCGGTCGGCACCCTGGCGATCGGCCAGGCCGGAGCCACCAATGCCGGGCTTCTCGCCGCCTCGATCCTGGCCCTGTCCGACCCGGCCCTCGCGAGCCGCCTGGAAGACTGGCGGCAGCGGCAGACCGACGGCGTCGCCGAAACGCCTGAATGACGCTTCCGCCGGGCTCCACCATCGGAATCGTCGGCGGCGGCCAGCTCGGCCGGATGCTGGCGATGGCGGCGGCGCAGCTCGGCTACAAATGCCACGTCTACGCCCCCGACGAATCGCCGCCCGCGGCCGAGGTCGCCGCCCGCTTCACCCGCGGCGCATGGGACGATGAAGCCGCCCTCGCCGCCTTCGGACGCGAGGTCGACGTCGCCACCTACGAGTTCGAGAACATCGCCGCCGCGCCGCTCGCCGCGCTTGCCGCCGAGGCGCCGCTCCATCCGCCGGCCGAGGCGCTGGCCGTGGCTCAGGATCGGCTCAGCGAGAAGAGCTTCATCGCCGGCCTCGGCGGACGGCCGGCGACCTTCCGCCAGGTGGACGACCGTCAGGGCCTGGACGAGGCGCTGGCGGCGGTCGGAACCCCGGCCGTCCTGAAGACCCGGCGCTTCGGCTATGACGGCAAGGGCCAGGCTCGGATCATGACCGCCGCGGATGCCGACGGCGCCTGGGAATCGGTTCGCGGCGCCCCGTCCATCCTCGAGGCCTTTATCGGCTTCGAGGCGGAATTCTCGATCCTGCTCTGCCGAGCAGTCGGCGGCGAGATCGTCACCTGGCCGGCGCCGGCCAACGAGCATGAGGGCGGAGTCCTTCGCCGTTCGCTCGTCCCGGGCTTCGGGCTCGACGACCAGGCGGCGGAGGCGGAAGCGCTCGCCCGCGACGCTGCCGAGGCGCTCGATTATGTCGGCGTGCTGGCGCTCGAATTCTTCGCCACCGCGGAAGGGCCGATCTTCAACGAGATGGCGCCTCGGGTCCACAATAGCGGGCACTGGACGATCGAGGGCGCGGCAACCTCGCAATTCGAGAATCACATCCGCGCCATTTGCGGGCTCCCGCTGGGCGCGACCGGGCTCACCGGGACCCGGGTGGAGATGCAGAACCTGATCGGCGGCCAGGCGGACGGCTGGGCCGCCATCCTCGCCGAGCCGACGGCCCACCTTCACCTCTACGGCAAGGGCGATGCCCGGCCGGGCCGCAAGATGGGGCATGTGACCCGGGTGTTTCGCTGAACCCCGTCATTGCGAGGAGCGAAGCGACGAAGCAATCCAGCGGGGCTTCCGAGGCCGCACTGGATTGCTTCGCTTCGCTCGCAATGACGACTAGCGCGGAGTCACCACCTCGATCGGCATTCCGAGCTTGTCGAGCTGCGGCCGGATCTTGGCGGCGTCGCCGACGACGACCCAGACGAACTTCGAGGGATCGATCACCCGCCGCACCGCCTGGTCGAGCTGGGGCGCGGTCATCGCCCGGTACTTGTCGGCGATCGTCTCGTAATAATCGTCCGGGAAGCCGAGCAGGTCGATCGTCTCGAGCCCGGAGAGCACGTCTTCCGAAGTCTCGAAATTGCCGGCGAGGTTGCGGATGCGATTGTTGATCGTCCGCTCCCGCTCCTCCGAGGTGATCCCCTTTTGGGTGAGGAACTCGCGCATGTCGGCCTGGAGCGCGGCCAGCGACGGTCCGGTCTGGTTGGCCTGGACGGGCGCGGAGACGATGTAGGGCACGGTTCCGAGGAGCCGGTTGATCCGGCCGCTGACCCCGTAGGACCAGCCCTTGGTCTCCCTCAGATCCATGTTGAGGCGCGAGAGGAAGCTTCCGCCGAGCACGTCGTTGCCGACGATCAGGGGCTCGATCGGCTGAGCCCCCGTATAGGGGAGCAGAAGCCCGCCCATGATCACCGATTGCGGCGATTGCGGCCGGTCGACGAGCAGGATCCGAGCCTTCGGCGCCGGAGTCGCGGCGGCGAGGTTCTTGGTGCCCTTGGGCGTCGCCGGGGCGGCCCAGTCGCCGAAGGCGCGCTCGATCAGCGGCTGGACCTCGGCGAGCGGCCGATCGCTGACGACGAAGATCTTGGCATTGTCGGGCCTGATCCAGGCGTCGTGGAAGGCGACCAGATCGTCACGGCTCACCTTCTCGACGGCCTTGGGATCGCCGGTGCCGGTGAACGGGATGCCGTAGGGATGGTTCGGCCCGAACAATGCGCCCGGCAAGGTGCGCTGCGCGAGGCTCTGGGGCTGGGTCATCTCCTGGGCGATCCGGGCGAGCTGCTGCCCGCGCAGGCGCTCGACCTCGGCGGGCTCGAAGGCGGGATTGCGGACGATGTCGGCGAGCAGATCGAGCGACGGCGCCAGGTTCGGAGTCAGCGCCGACAGGTTGACGGTCGTCCGGTCCATCGACGATCCGGCGCCGATCGTCGCGCCGAGGCGCTCCTGCTGCTCGGCGATCTGGATCGAGTTGCGCGTCGCCGTGCCTTCGTCGAGCAGCGTCAGCATCAGCGATTGGGTGCCGAGCGCAGCCTTCGGGTCGGCGGCATTGCCCGCATCGAAGCTCACCGCGACGTGGGTGACCGGAACGGCGCTGCGCTGGGCGTAGACCAGCTCGATCCCGTTCGAGAGTCGAGCCCGCTGGATGTCGGGGAAATCGATATTGGCGACTTCGCCCACCTCGGGGAATTTGGAGCGGTCGACGCCGGCGCCGCTCGAACCGCCCGCCTGGTCGTCGGCGAGCCGCGCCGGCTTGGGCGCCAGCGGCTGCTCGTCGGCGGTCGGCGGCCGGTAATAGGCCGGCGCGTGCGAACCGGCCATTGCGGCCCGCGATCCCTGGCCGGCGGCCTCCTCATAAGGCTCGCGCTCGCCCGGGGCGACGGTCAGCGAATAGACCGGGCGGGTCAGCCATTTCCGGGCGGCCTCGCGGACCCGCTCGGGAGTCGCGGAGGCATAGGCCTGGAGCTGCTTCTTGTAGAAGCCGGCGTCGTTCGCATAGAGCGCGCCCTCGGCCAGCGCGACGGCCTTGCCGCCGAAGCCGCCGACCGATTCGAGCCCGTTGATCCGCCCCGCCACTTCACGCGTGGCGACCCGCTGGACTTCGTCGGCGGTGGGGCCGGTGCGGATGAAATCGGCGATGATCTCGTCGAGCCTTTTGGCGACGATCGCCGGGTCGACGCCCGGCTTCACGTCGGCGGTCACCTCGAACAGGCTGACCCGCTCGAACGGCTCGACTCCGGCCGAGACGTTGACCGCGATCTTCTCGCCGCGGACCAGGGCATTGTCGAGCCGGGAGCTGGAGAGGCCGCCGAGAACGCTTGCGGCGACGTCGAGCGGCACCGTGTCCGGATTGGTCAGGCCGGGAACCGCCCACATCCGGTAGAGCCGGGTGTTGGCGACCCGGTCGTGCATCACTTCGCTCTTCGGCGCGGCGAGGGTCGGAACGTCGGCGGCCATCGGCGTGACGTTGGGCCCGCGCGGAATGTCGCCGAAATATTTGTTCACCAGGCGCTTGGCGGTCGGAACGTCGACGTCGCCGGCGACGACGAGGACGGCGTTGTTCGGGCCGTAGCGCGAGCGGAACCAGTTCTTGACGTCCTCGATGCTGGCGCCGGTCAGATCGGACATCGAGCCGATCGTCGAATGGTAATAAGGATGGCCCTTCGGGAACAGCGCCTCGAGCTGCTTGTACTCGACGAGGCCGTAGGGCTCGTTGTCGCCCTGGCGCTTCTCGTTCTGGACGACCCCGATCTGGTTGGTGAGGTTCTCCTGGTTGATGGCGCCGAGCAGATGGCCCATCCGGTCGCTCTCGAGGAAGAGCGCGAGCTCGAGCGCGGGAGTCGGCACCGTCTCGAAATAATTGGTGCGGTCGAACCAGGTCGTTCCGTTGAAGTCCGTCGCGCCCACCTGCTGAAGCGGCGCGAAGAAATCGCCGGGCGCATTCTCCGAGCCGTTGAACATGAGATGCTCGAACAGGTGCGCGAAGCCGGTCTTGCCGGCCGGCTCGTCCTTCGAGCCGACATGGTACCAGACCGAGACGGCGACGACCGGCGCCTTGTGATCCTCGTGGACGATGACCTTGAGGCCGTTGTCGAGCGTGAATTGCTCGTAGGGGATGTCGACCTGGCGGACGAGCTGGGCGACCGGCGCCGGGCCTGCCGCGGCGGCCTCGACGGGCCGGGCGTCGCCCGGGACCGTCGCGGCCTGGTTCGAAGCGGTCGTCGCGCAGGCGGAAACGGCGAAGGCGGAAAACAGCGCGAAGGGGAGCAGCAACCGGCGCATCGGGAATCCTTCCGAATCTTGTCGGTGCGCACCTATAGCGCCTTGTGGGGCGGCGCAACGCATTGAAGGCGAACGGTCAAATCCGACGACAATGCCCCATCTCCGCGCGCGCCCGACTGCTTCCCCCAAAGTGCGCCGAACCCTCAAATTCCGTGACAGTGCACTATTTCCGGCGCCGCGGCCCGCGCCCCACAATGAGTGCACTGTCACCAACTCAGCCTACTGAAACGGTGACTGTCACCGATTTGTCTACTGAAACAGTGACTGTCACCGATTTAGGAGCTGAAACGGTGACAGTGCACTCATTTCGCGAAAGAGGCCGGGCGCGGCGGCACCGGACCTTAGACCTTCGGCTTTCGGCCGCGCCGGCCGGGTTCGACCCGCCGGCCGGTGGCGGCTGCGAGCCGGTCGAGGAAGGCCGGATCGCCAAGCGGCCGCCCGCTCCGCTCGGCGCGGCGCAGGCGTTCGCTCATCGCTTCGTCCTCCCCGGCCTCGAGCATCGCGGCGAGGTCCGGGTAGCGGGCCTCGATCGGACCTCGGACGGTCAGCCCGTCCTCTTCTCCGCGCAGGCAGGCATGAAGGCTCGACCAGCGCCAGTCGGCCGCTCGCCCGACCAGCCGCGCCCGCACCGGGTTGAGAAGGATATAGCGGACCGCGGCGGCGAGATGCGCTTCGTCCATCGCCACGCAGCCGAAGCGGCCTTGCCAGAAATGGCCTGACCCGTCGGTTCGCGCGTGAATGTATCCGGCATAGCGCCGGTGGAGCGGCGCCAGCGTCCGCCGCAGCCCGTCGGAGTCGGCGGGCACGAGGACGAGATGGACGTGATTGGGCATCAGCACCCAGGCCCAGGCCTCGACGCCGTGCTTTCGGCAAGCCTCGGCCAGCCAGTCGCGGTAACGGGCGTAATCACCGTCACGAAAGAAGACTTGGGCGCGGCCATTGCCGCGCTGGGTCACGTGGTGCGGGATTCCGGGAACGACGAAGCGGGCCAAGCGCGCCATCTGGCCGGGCTGCCATGATCGGAAACCGAGGTCAAGCGGGTACCGCTCCCATGATTTCCGAAAATGGTGACTGTCACCGATTTACAAAGCTATATCGGTGACAGTGCACTTATTGCGGGCGGGATGCGCCGGAAAGGCCGCCCGCGCCTGGAACGGTGACAGCCCGCTCGGCAGCAATAAGTGACTGTCACCGTTCTAAGGAAGTAATACGGTGACAGTGCACTTTGATCGGTGTGCCCTGCCGCTAGGCCGAGGCCCCACGCGGGGGCTTGTGTTGCCTAAGAGCAACACCATATCGGCCTCGAAGGAAATGAGGGGCTAAGATGAACCTTGAGAAATTCACCGATCGGGCGCGCGGGTTCCTGCAGTCGGCGCAGACCGTCGCATTGCGGATGAACCATCAGCGGATCGCTCCGGTGCATCTGCTGAAGGCGCTGCTCGAGGATGAGCAGGGCATGGCGTCGGGGCTGATCTCGCGCGCCGGGGGCTCGGCCGAGGCGGCGCGGCGCGAAACCGACGAGGCGCTGGCCAAGATCGCGGTGGTGACCGGCGGCGGCGCCAATTCGACTCCCGCGCTCGACGCCGAGACTCTGCGCGTGCTCGACCAGGCCGAGCAGGTCGCCCAGAAGGCCGGCGATTCCTACGTCACCGTCGAGCGGATGCTGCTCGCGCTTGTGCTTGCGAAGACCACCGACGCCGGAAGGGCGCTCGCCGACGCGGGGGTCAAGGCGGAGGCGCTCAACGCCGCGATCAACGAGCTTCGCGGCGGCCGGACCGCCGACACCCAGTCGGCCGAGGACCGCTACGACGCGCTCAAGAAATTCGCCCGCGACCTCACCCAGGCCGCGCGCGACGGCAAGCTCGATCCGGTGATCGGCCGCGACGAGGAGATCCGCCGGACCGTCCAGATCCTCGCCCGCCGGACCAAGAACAACCCAGTGCTGATCGGCGATCCCGGAGTCGGCAAGACCGCGATCGCCGAGGGCCTCGCCTTGCGAATCGCCAATGGCGACGTCCCCGACAGCCTCAAGGACCGGCGGTTGATGGCGCTCGACATGGGCAGCCTGATCGCGGGCGCCAAATATCGCGGCGAGTTCGAGGAGCGTTTGAAGGGCGTGCTCGACGAGGTCCGACAGGGCGAAGGCGACATCATCCTCTTCATCGACGAGATGCATACGCTGATCGGCGCCGGCAAATCGGAAGGCGCGATGGACGCCTCCAACCTGCTCAAGCCCGCGCTGGCCCGCGGCGAGCTCCACTGCATCGGCGCGACGACGCTCGACGAGTACAGGAAGCATGTCGAGAAGGACCCGGCGCTCCAGCGGCGCTTCCAGCCCGTCTTCATCGGCGAGCCGACGGTCGAGGACACCATCTCGATCCTTCGCGGCCTCAAGGAGAAATACGAGCTCCACCACGGCGTCCGGATCACCGACGGCGCGCTGGTCTCGGCGGCGACCCTCAGCAACCGCTACATCACCGACCGCTTCCTTCCCGACAAGGCGATCGACCTGATGGACGAGGCCGCCTCGCGGCTGAGGATGGAGGTCGAATCCAAGCCCGAGGCGATCGAGACCCTCGACCGGCGGATCATCCAGCTCAAGATCGAGCGCGAGGCGCTCAAGAAGGAGAAGGATCGCGCGTCGCAGGACCGCCTCAAGGCGCTCGAGGCGGAGCTCGCCAATCTCGAGCAGCAATCGGCCGAGCTCACCCAGAAGTGGAAGGCCGAGAAGGAGAAGCTCGCCGGCGAGGCCAGGATCAAGGAGGATCTCGACAAGGCCCGGCTCGAGCTCGAGCAGGCGCAGCGCGCCGGCGACCTCGCCAAGGCGGGCGAGCTCCAATACGGCCGGATCCCGGCGCTGGAGAAGCAGCTCGCCGAGATCGAGGCCGCCTCGCAGAGCGCGATGCTCCGCGAGGAGGTGACGAGCGAGGACATCGCCTCGGTCGTCGCCCGCTGGACGGGGATCCCGATGGAGCGGATGCTCGAGGGCGAGCGATCGAAGCTGCTCAACATGGAAGGCGAGATCGGCCGCCGGGTCATCGGCCAGGAGGATGCGGTCAAGGCCGTCGCCCGGGCGATCCGCCGCTCGCGCGCGGGCCTGCAGGATCCGAACCGGCCGATGGGAAGCTTCCTGTTCCTCGGCCCGACCGGAGTCGGCAAGACCGAGCTGACCAAGTCGCTGGCTGAATTCCTGTTCGACGACGCCAGCGCGATGGTGCGCATCGACATGTCCGAGTTCATGGAGAAGCATAGCGTCGCCCGGCTGATCGGCGCACCTCCGGGCTATGTCGGCTATGAGGAAGGCGGATTGCTCACCGAGGCGGTCCGCCGCCGGCCCTATCAGGTCGTCCTGTTCGACGAGGTCGAGAAGGCGCATGGCGACGTCTTCAACGTCCTCCTCCAGGTGCTCGACGACGGCCGCCTGACCGACGGCCAGGGCCGGACGGTCGACTTCACCAACACGATCATCATCCTCACCTCGAACCTCGGCAGCCAGTATCTGACCGGCCTGTCGGAAGGGCAGACGGTCGAGGATGTCGAGCCTCAGGTGATGGAGGTGGTCCGAGCCCATTTCCGGCCCGAATTCCTCAACCGGCTCGACGAGATCATCCTCTTCCACCGCCTCGGCCAGGCGCATATGGGCCCGATCGTCGACATCCAGGTCGCCCGGGTCGGCAGGCTGCTCGCCGACCGCAAGGTGAAGCTCGAGCTGACCGACGCCGCCCGCGCCTGGCTCGGGCGCGTCGGCTACGATCCGGTCTACGGCGCCCGCCCGCTGAAGCGCGCGGTCCAGAAATATCTCCAGGACCCGCTCGCCGACCTCATCCTCAAGGGCGAGGTGCCGGACGGAGCGACCCTAAAGGTCGACGAGGGCGATGGCGGGCTGACGATAGCGGCGGACTAAGTCGCCCCGTCATTGCGAGGAGCGAAGCGACGCGGCAATCCAGCCGTGGCCTGCTTGCTCAGCTCTGGATTGCCACGCTTCGCTCGCAATGACGGCTATTTGCCGCTGGTGCTGCCCTTCGTGCCCTGGAGATCGCCCCACGCGTCGCGCTGCGACTCGCGCTGGCGGTGCCATTGCGCCTCGGTGAGGCACTGCCTCTCGTAGGTCGCGAGCGTTCCGGTCTTCAGAGTGCGCTTGCAAATCCGTTTCTCGGAGGCCGGCATCGGCGCATCCACGATCCGGAGTCCGGAGGGCGCCGGGGCCCCCGCGGCCGTCTGGGTGGGGAGCCGCCAATCGACCGTGCCCTCGGTGACGGTGGCGACCCGGCGTCCGTGCGAATCCGTCACGCCCTTGAAAGTGGCGCGGTTGAGGATCAGCCGGCACGTCTCGTCGTCCAGAAGCGGGTGACCGCTGGATTTCGTAACCGCGCACTCGGTGGCCCAGCCCTCTCGGTCGAGCTTCACCTTGTAGCCCACCTGCCCCTGCTCGCCTGCGGCAAGCGCGCGCGGCGGATATTGGCTGAAAAGGACCTCCCAGCTCTGATCGTTGCGCGCTTTCACATTGTCGGGAGCCTTGGCGACAGCCGGGGCCGCTGCTCCGATCAGAAAAGCGGCGAAGAAGAGCATCCGAGCCATAATCCGTCCCTCCATGCCGTGCGAATGTCGCTCAGAACGCGTTTAAGGTCAACGCCGTGGGCTGAGCGGGACTCGCCCCATATCAGAATTTCCTCGTCAAAAGAAGAAGTTGGCGAATCACCGGCGCGCGCATTCGCGCAAGATCGGCATTGCCTTGCGCGATCGACCGTCGCGTTGCACAGGATAGGCATGGCCGCGACGCCGCCCCTCCAGCCTCAGCAGCTCGCACCGGAGTGGCTCGCGCACCGCTACGATCCCGAGCACGACGCCGTCCACCTGGTTCGGGCCGATCGAGCGCTTCGGCGCTCGGCGCCCTTCCTCACCGACGAGCATCTTCCCTCGGCTGCGGAGCCGGTGGTGGCTCGGCGCGAGGACGCGCTTGCCTCCGCGCCTGCCCCGTCGCCGCTCCACTTCGTCTTCCACTCGGCTTATTGCTGCTCGACCTTGCTCGCCAATGCCTGTGACGAGGACGGCACGGCGTCGAGCCTGAAGGAGCCGACCATCCTCAACGATCTCGTCGGCTGGCGCCACCGCGGCGGCGCTCCGGCGCGGATCGGCGAGGTGCTCGATTCCTCGCTCCGGCTTCTCGCCCGGCCGTTCGAGGCCGGCGAGGCCGTGGTGGCCAAGCCCTCCAACGTCGTCAACGCGCTCATCCCGGCGATGCTGGCGTTGCGTCCGGAGGCGCGCTGCGTGCTGCTCTACGCACCCTTGCGCCTCTATCTCGGCTCGATCGCCGGCAAGGGCCTGTGGGGCCGGCTTTGGGTCCGGGACCTGGCGATGAAGCAGCTCAGGGACGGCCTTTTCGAAGGGCTCGGCTTCGAGCCCGAGGATCATATGCTTCAGACCGACCTCCAGGTCGCCGCGGTCGGCTGGCTGGCTCAGCACCGGCTGTTCGCCTCGCTTTCGGAGCAGCATCCGGACCGGGTCTGGACGCTCGAAAGCGAGGCCCTGCTCGCCCGGCCCGAAGAGGCGCTGACGGCGCTCGACCTTCTGTTCGGGCTTTCGCGGCGGGATGTCGGCGAGACGGTCGCGCGAGTCTTCGCCCGCCATGCCAAGTTCGGCGGCGAGTTCGACCGCGACCGGCGGGCCGCCGACCAGCGCTCGGCCGCCGACGTCCATGGCGACGAGATCGAGAAAGTCGCGATCTGGGCGGAATCGGTGGCGGCGAACGCCGGCGTGGAGTTCGAGCTGCCCTCGTCCCTCCTCTAGCCCCGGCGGTGCGGCGGAAGCGGCGGACAGAAGTCCTGCCGGCGCCAGATCGGGTCGGGCGGCTCCTCGGGATCGGGGATTGCGAAATCGAGATAGCCGAAGAAGGTCATGATCACCCGCTCGCCGGGATCCTCGATGGCGGTCCGGCCGTGCATGAAGCGCGTATTGTCGAGCATCACCACGTCGCCGGGCCGCCAGGCGATGGCGGCGCTGAGCCCGTCCCCCGCCTCCTTGATCGCGAACAGCCACGGATCGGGCACCACGCGGCCGTCGTCGAGCAGCGGATAGCCCACGCGATCATGGTTGAAGCGGGCGAAGAGCAGGAAGTTGCCGAAGGCCGGCTCATCCGTGAACATCGGCTTGTGCAGGGCCGGCCGGCTGAAGAAGCGCACGACCATGCCCTCGACCCGGCGGAACTGGTAGGGGCATCCTTCGGGCGGGGCGGCGAGCTGGGCGTCGGTCGGATCGGGCGTTCCAAGCCAGAATTCGAGAAGCTCGGGCCAGGTCGGCTTGACCTGCAGCAGCCGGCGTCCCTCGAGGCCGCGCCGCACCTCTTCGGGCATCGCCTTGACCAGCTCGACTCCGTCGCAGATCGTCGTCGCGCCGCCGCGGCTCGGTGCCGAAAGGCAGCCGAAGAAGGCCACGTCGGGCTTCCACGGCTCTCGCGACAGCTCGGGATGGAGCGAGAAGGGGCCGGTGCCCGCATCCACCGTATGGACGTGGTTCTCGGGATCGACCGGCTGACGGCCCGGGCTTTCGTTGACCACCGAGGTCGAGCAGAATTGCTTCGCGAAATCGCGGAATTCGGGCACGCCCGCGCCGAAGCCGCGAAGCTGCAGGGCGCCGTGCGCCTTGTAGAGCTCGACGAGTTCGGACCGGTCGACGTCGAGGATCGAACGCTCGCCGTCCGGTTCGATCAGCACTTGGGGACGGCCCGGCTCGGGCAGCTGGATTCTGGGCATAACGAGGCGCCGGGATAGCCGATGGGGAGCGTGCGAGCTATAGCCATAGGATGGCGCTCACGCTCGACGATCTTTTCGCTTCCCCGGATCATTATCTCCACTCCTTCGAAGGCGACGCGGCTGTATTCATGCCGATGGATCGGACGGCCTATCATCGCTCGATCTTCCTCGACGGCCGGATCTCGCCCGCGGCGAGCCAGGTGATGAGGCTGCCCGTCGAAGCACTGATGCAGGGGGTACGGCCGGCTGCGCCGACCGGCTGGATCTTCCATGTCGCCCATTGCGGATCGACCCTGCTGGCCCGCGCGCTCGACCGGCCCGACGCCAATCTGGTGCTCCGCGAGCCGCTGGCGCTGCGCCAGCTCGCGTTCGATGCGGACCGCGAGCGGCTCGCTTTGGTCACGGCAATGGTGTCGAAACGCTATGACGAGGCCCTGCCGACGATCGTCAAAGCCAATGTTCCGGTCAATTTCCTGCTCGGCGATCTCGTCGCGGTCGACCCCGAGGCACGAGCGATCTTCCTTCATCTCGGGCTTCGCGACTATCTGCTCGCCATCCTGCGCAACGAACGCCATCGCGACTGGCTGCGCAACGTGACGGCGCAGCTTGCCGCCCATCTCGGCGATCTTTCGGCGCTGTCCGACGCCGAGCGCGCCGCCGCGCTGTGGCTGGCGCAGATGCGGGCCTTTGCGAGCGCCGCCGAGCGAATGCCCAAGGCGCGAAGCCTGGACGCGGAAGCCTTCTTCGCCGAGCCCGCGCGCGTGCTGAAGCTCGCCGCCGACCATCTGCAGGTCCGGATGAGCGCCGCCGAAGCGGAAGGGCTCGCCGGCGGCCCGCTCTTCGCTACCTACTCCAAGAACCCCGAGCTGCCGTTCGACAACGAAGCGCGCCTCGCCCGCCGGGCCGAGCTCGAAGCGCCGCTCGAGCCCGAGCTCGACCAGGCTCGGCGCTGGATCGATGAGAGGAGCAACGAGGCGGAGCCCACCGACGCCGCGCTCGCCGCGATCAGCCTAGGCTGACCGAAGCGTCGCCGGCGTGGGCGCTGGCGTTGGCGACCTCGTAGAAGCGACGCAGCAGGGCCCGCTCGGCCTCCGAGATATAGGGGTTCCAGACGTCGAAGATCAGGATCGCGCGGAGCTCGTCCGAGCGGTTCCAGGCCTCATGCTCGATCGTGTCGTCGAAGGCGAAGGCCTCGCCCACCCGCCATTCGCGGGTCTCGCCGCCGACCCGGAAGCTGCAGCCGTCGGGTACGATCAGCGGCAGGTGGACGATGGTCCTGACGTTGCTCACCCCGGTATGGGCCGGGAGATGGGTTCCGGGGCGCAGAAGCGAAAAGAAGACGGTCGGCGTGCGTCCCGGCAGGTCCGACAGCGGAAGGGCTTCGACTGCTGCCGCCGTTCGCGGCGCGCGGTCGCAAGCGGCGTCGTTGCGTCGGCCGTCCTTCCACAGATGGAGCGCGCCCCAGGCGAGGTTATGGTCGAGCGCCGACCATTTGTTGGGGGGGGTGCCCGGCTCCATCGTTACATAAGGCAGGATTCCAGGGTCCTCGCCGGCCAGCAGAGCCTCGAGCTCTTCGCGAATGACGTCCGTGCGGGCTTCGATCTGCTCCAGCCACGCAAAGTGATGCCGCTCGAAGAACTCCTCGGCGGGCAGGAAGGGGAAGTGAATCCCCGCGCATTCATTGGCGTAGATGCGGCGGCCGCCGAGGACATGATCGATGCAGGCATCGAATCGGCGCCGCTCCGCCGCCGCCATGTCCTTCCGTGCCTCGGCCAGGCCCGCTTCGATCGTGGCCGCGAAACCGGCCTGGTAGCGGCCGATGGTCTCGCGGGCATGAACCAGCATCGTCTCGATGGCGGGCGTGCGCTGGTCGAGCAGGTCGGCCATGGCGAGGACCCCCGACCAGCGGTTCGCCGCGCCGGCTTCGTCGCCCGTCCGCTCGAACAGCTCAGCCAGCCGGACGAGGGCCATGAAGTGGCGCTGGTCGATCGCCAGGGCGCCCTCGAGCGCCTCCCTTTCGCCGCCGTCGTCGCCTTGCTCGCGCCTCGCCCGGGCGAGGTTCATCCACAATTCTGGGGAATGCGGATCGGCCGCGATCGCGCGCCGGAACAGGGCGACGGATTTTTCGCCATCGTCCGTGTCGAGCGCGAGAAGGCCAAGCCCGTTCAGGGCGACGGGCTGCTCGCCCGCCCGGGCGACCACTTCGCCGAACAGCCGTTCCGCTTCGTCGCGACGGCCCGCGCGCCGCGCCTCCCTCGCCGCGGTCAGCGCATTCTGGATCTCCGTCGGTTTCACGCCCGCTGATTATCTGACTCAAAGCCGTTCGACAAACGCTCCGCGCCTATTCGCAGCCGGCGCCCTCACCAGCCGTGCGGCAGGAATTGGCGACGTTGAACTGCCTGAGATTCTGGCGTTCGCGCTCCCATTCCCACTTGGCCTTGCAGGTGCGGTAGCTGCCGGCCAGGGTTCCGGTCTTCGGGAATCGCTTGCAGACGATCTGGTCGCGGTCGCCCGCCGCGGTCTCCGGCGCGTCTCCGCGCGGGCGCGGGGCGGCGCTGGCCGGGGCGACGACGAGGCAGGCGAGGGCGATGAGGGCGAGACGGGACATCGTCAGCAGTCCCACGTGTTGCCCTGGCCGGGAACGGGATTGACGGCCGGCGACTGGCCACTCGTAGCGCAGGAATTGCTCACGCTCATCTGCCGGATGTTCGCCCGCTCGCGCTCCCATTCGCCTTTGGTCTTGCAGGTCCGGTAGCTTCCCGCCAGCGTCCCGGTCTTGGTGAACTTCTTGCAGACCATCTGATCCTGGTCGCCCGCCACCGGCTCGGCCGCATCCCTCGCCCGTGGCGCGGCGAGCACGGGCGTCGTTACGACGAAGATGCCGGCGAAGGCGATGGTGACGAGGCGACGCATGTCTGATCCTTCCTTGCTTCCCTCTCAAGCGGCTGCCGCTAAAGAAGGATTCAGCCGATTATGTCACGACCCAGCAAAAAACGGAACCCCGCCGGTAAAAGCCTGGATCCCGGGCGCCGGGCGAAGATCGAGCAGGCGCTGGCCGAGGGCGACGTGGCTCGGGCGGCGAAATATGCCGAGGGCGCGCTGACCCTCGGACAGGTCGATCCGCTCGTCCTCAACCTTGCCGCCTGGCGGCGCGAGGAAGCCGGCGACTATCAGGGCGCCCACCGCCTCCTCCAGCGGGCTCTGGCCCTTGCCCCGGGCGACGTCATGATCGGCGGGGCGATCGGCGCGGTGCTTCGCAAGGAGGACCGGCTGGACGAGGCCCTGGCGGTCCTCGACCAGGTCGTCGCCGCCGAGCCGCGCCACGCTGCCGCCTGGCTCGAGCGCGGCTACACGCTTGAGGCAATGCGGGAGGAGGGGCCGGCGGTCGACAGCTATGCAAGGGCGCTGGCGCTCGATCCAAGCCTTGCGCCGGCGCTGGGCAAGCTCGCCGATATCGCGGCGAAGCGAGGCGAACGCGAGAAGGCCGAGGCCTATGCCGCCCGCGCCCTCGCCCTCGATCGGCTTCAACCATCGGCGACCTTCGCCGTCGCGGCGATGGCGATCGAGGCTCGCGACGGAGCGGCGGCGGCGGAGCGTCTCGAGGCCCTGCTCGCCTCGCCGCTCAAGCCCGAAGACCGAACCCGGAGCCTGACCCTGCTCGGCGACGCGCTCGATCGCCAGGACCGGCCGGCCGAAGCGTTCGAGGCCTGGGTGCAGGCCCAGCGCAACTTCCGCTCGATGTTCGAGCCCTTGCTGGCGCCGAACGCCGAGCGACCGTCGCATCGCCAGTTCATCGAAACCATCGCCGCCCAGGTCGAGAGCGCGCCGCCGATGGCGAAGCCCGAGCCGCCGCCGTCAGTCCCCGGTGCGGCCGCCACCCATGTCTTCCTGCTCGGCTATCCGCGCTCGGGCACGACCCTCGTCGAGAACATCCTCGCCAGCGCTGCCGGCGTGGTGGCGCTCGAGGAGCGCGACACCCTGCTCGACGCCGACGAGGCGCTGGTCCCCAATGACGGAGTCATGCCGAACCTGGATTCGCTGGATCCGGCGCTGATCGCCCGGCTCCGCGAGCGCTACTGGGCGAGGGTCCGGGCCATGGCGGGCGACGTCGAGGGCCGAATCTTCGTCGACATGAATCCCTTCAACGGAATCAAGCTCCCGGTGATCGCCCGTCTCTTTCCCGAGGCCCGGATCCTGATCATGCGGCGCGACCCGCGCGACGTCCTCCTCAGCTGCTTCAGGATCAACTTCACCCCCAGCCCGGGCGCCTGGGCGTTCAGCGATCTCGAGGAGGCGGCCCGTCATTACGACGCGCTGATGCGGCTGATCGAGCTGTCACGGGAGCGCTTGCCGCTGGCCTTCCACGAGGTTCGCTACGACCGCCTGGTCGCCGATTTCGAGACGACCGTGCGCGCTTTGGCGGCGTTCGTGGGGCTGGAGTGGACCGAGGATTTCCGGGCCTTCGACCGGACCGCTAAGACTCGCGGAGTCCGCACCGCGAGCGCCAATCAGGTCCGCAAGGGGTTGTATGACGGCGGCGGGCGGTGGCGGCGCTACGAGGCACAGCTGGCGCCGGTGCTGCCTATCCTCATGCCCTGGGTCGAGCGCTTCGGGTTCGAGCCCTGAACGTTCCCCGCCGAAGGCCGGGGCCCAGAATTGCGGGACCGGACCCCGGCCTTCGCCGGCGCACAAAAAAGGGGCGGCCCGCGAAGGCCGCCCCCAATTTTTGCAGTCCCTGATCCCGTCAGAACTTCAGTACCCCGCCCACCGCGAAGCGGCGGCCCAGCGTGTCGTAGGTCGACGGATAGGTGTTGCCGCTGTTGTACGCGGTCGTACCGATGGTCGAACCGACGATCGGCGGCTTCTTGTCGAGCAGGTTGTTGACGGTGAACGTCAGGTCGAAATGCTCGGAGACTCCGAAGCGCAGAGCGAGATCGAACCAGTTGTAGGCCGGGATGTGCCCGAAGTTGAGGCACTGTCCCGCAAGCGCGCCGGTCGCGATCGGCGGGTTGCTGCCGCTGGCGCAATTGTAGAACGTAATGCCCGGCTCGGCGTTGACCGCCGAAATGTGGCGCCACAGCAGCGACACGTCGATCTCTCCGAAGCTCAGGGTGCCGCGCGCGTTCCAGCTCCACTCGGGCTGGATCGAGCCCGGAGACGAGCTCGGACCCGCCGAACCCGGCGACCCGCAGTTCGGGCCGTAGAGACCGATGCACTCGCGGACCGGCGAGGTCGGCAGCGCACCGCCCGCACCCGGGACGCCCGGCGGAAGCACCGAGCCCGCCACGATCGGCTGGAACTGCGCCCGGTTCGTCCAGTTGCCCTGGAAGCTCAGGTTGAGCTTGGCGAAACCGAGGTCGCGCCGGTAGTTCGCTCCGAAGTCGATACCGTCGGTGAGGATGAAACCGGCATTCGACGTCGGGAAGATCAGGCCCTGGGTCGTCGCCGGATCGCCGTCGAGGCCGCCGGTCACCGGGTTGCGGCGGAAGAGGCCGCAAATCGGGTTGTTGACGCTCGCCGCGGTGACGGCGGAGCCGTTATTGTCGCCGAAGCAGCCGGTGATCAGATCGCCCGGTCCCGGCTGGGTGATCGCGCCCTTGATCTTGATGTGGTAGTAATCGACGGTGAGCGACAGGCCCGGAATGAAGTCGGGCTGGAACACTACGCCGAGCGTGTAGCTGTCCGACTTCTCCGGCCGAAGCGCGAGGCTGCCCGCGGTGGTGGCGTTCGCCTGGGCGGCCGTGGGGTTGATGATGTTGTTGATGGTCGACGCATTGGCGCCCTGAGAAAGGCAGAGAGCCCGCATGTTAGGATCAGTGAGAGGGCTGTGGGTCGGATTGGTTTTCCGGCACGGATCCGTCGACACGGTCGTGAGGCCGGTGTTCAGCGGCGAGAACAGCTCGCCGATGTTCGGCGCCCGGACCGCCCGCTGGTAGTTGCCGCGGAACTTGAGGCCCTTGAAGGGCTCCCAGGTCGCTGCACCCTTGTAGGTGGTGGTGTTGTAGCTCGGGTTGCCCGGCGCATCGACGCTGTAGTCGGAGTAGCGAAGGCCGGCTTCGAGCGTCAGGGTCTGGAAGAACGCCTTGTCCTGGACGATCGGCGCGATGATTTCGCCGTAGGCCTCCTTCACCTCGTAGCCGCCGCTGAACGGCAGGGTGGCGCCGCCGGCACCGCCGAGCTCGCCGGCCGTCTGCGAGAGCTGATCGGCTTCCTGCGAAGCCTTGTACTCGCGGAACTCGGTGCCGAGCGCGAAGCCGATCGGATCCTCCGCCCAGGGCGAGCCGCCGCCGAAGTCGCCGCTCAGCAGCGCCCTGGCCTGAGCCAGCGAGGACTTCTGTTTCGTGAACGCGATCGTGGTGATGTAGGGAAGCGCGGCGGGATCGATCGATCCGGCCGCCCCGAAGATGTTCACGGGGACGCAGCCCTGCGTTCCCGCGCCGGCGCCCGCGAGCGGCGGCAGGTTCGGGTTGTTCGGGTTCGGAACGGTCGGCGACGGGCCGAGGTTACAGGTCGTCGCGCTGGTCGTGTACAGGGCCGTGCGAAGCCTCGAGATCGACGTGTAGCCGTTCTGCGACTGGGAATTCTCGGATTCGCCGTAAGCGCCGGAGACGTCGAGGCCGATCGAGTCGGTGATTCCAATCCGGAGGCCGGCCCGATAGTCGAACATCTGCGTCGTGAAGATGGAGATACGCGGTCCGGATTCCACGAGGCGGCGGCCGATGTTGGTCTGGAACGCCCGGAAGTTCGGATCGCTCGGGCTCGTCGCCAGGGCGGCCGCGGCGCACTGCGCCGGAGTCAGCGTCTGGACGCCAGGCGTGTTGAAGTCGAAGTCGTTGCTCGCGCAGAACTGGCCGCGGGCGCCGGCCGGAAGGAACGGGCTGCTGACCGGGATCAGCGCCAGCTGGCCGAAGATGCCCGACGGCGCGATGATCGTGTTGACCGTGTTCTTCGAGAACATGCCGCGGGTGTAGAGCTCGATCCCGTCGGCGATGTCGTAATGGCCCGCGCCGTAGATGTTGTAGCGCTTAAACGGCGTCTGGAAGATGTTGTACGGGTTGAAGTTGAAGGCATCGGTCGCGGCGACGTAGGGGCGGGTCAGGCCGGTCGCGGGAACGATGGTGTTCTGGCCGAGGTTCGGACGGGTGAAGCGCGCCGGGACCGTGGTGCCCGAACCGCCGGCACGGCCGGTCGTCGAGGTGTAGTTGTTGACCGAGAAGCGGCGGGCGCCCTGGTAGACGGGGTCCGCTTCCTGGTAGCCGATCGACAGCACCGCGTTGCCGCGGCCGTCGTCGAAATTGGCGCCGACCGTGGCGTCGACGCGGAAGATGTTGCCGTCGCCCTTGCCGGTGATCTGCTCGCTGGCGGCGACTTCGGCCCCGGCGAAATCGCTGCGGGTGATGAAGTTGATGACGCCCGACACGGCGTCGGCGCCGTAGGTCGTGGCGGCGCCGCCGGTCAGGGTGTCGACCCGCTCGACCAGCGCGAGCGGGATGTTGTTGAGGTCGACGCGGCCGATGAAGTTGGACGGGACGATCCGGACGCCGTCGAGAAGGACGAGGTTGCGGTGGTTGCCGAGGCCGCGAAGGTCGGCGTAGGAGGCGCCGCCGTTACCGTTGTTGACGGCCGAGCCGATGCTCGGAGCAACGCCCGGAAGGTCGCGGACGATCTCTTCGGCGACGTTGGTCTGGCGGAGCTGGAGCTCCTCCTGGCCGACGACGGTGACGGGCGACGAAGCGACGAGGTTCGGATTCTTGATCAGGGTGCCGGTGACGACGATGTCGCCGGAGCTGGTCTCTTCGGCCGCGCCGGCGCTGTCCTGGCTCTGGACGCCGGCCGGGGGCGTGTCTTCGTCCGACGGGGCGGGGGCGCTGGTCGCGCCGGGGGGCGGAGTCGTGGGCGCGGGATCATTGGCGTCCTGCGCGTAGGCGGGTGCCGCGAAGCTCATGCCCGCGATGATCGTCGAAGCGAGCAACGTTTCCCTAAAATTGATTTTCGACATTTCCGTCCCCTTAGTGTGTCCGATAGGCTCGGCAGGGGCAGCTTCCCCCCTTACCCAATCGGACCGTGTTTATGATGAGGCCGTAACGGCACGCAAGCAGCGCCGCCTTCCGAGCCGCATTCTAAGGGCGCCTGTCGCTTTTTGGTCACAGTCTTGCCGAGCCTCCCCATCGCCCGTAGCTTTGCCTCTGGATGCGGGAGATTGGGCGATGAGGCGTGGCGGCAAGCTCATAATGACGGTCACCCTGGCCTGCCTGGTCGGGGCGGCCGCGTCGGCCAAGCCGAAGCGCCACGAGGCCAGCAGCAACGCCCTGATCGATGCGGTGGCGGCTTGCCGGAGCATCGCGGAGGAGAAAGCGCGGCTCGCCTGCTACGATGCCGCCAGCGCCCAGCTCGCCCAGGCGGTCGAAAGCCAGTCGCTCGTCGTGCTCGACCAGCAGGCGATAAAGGAGACGCGCCGTTCGCTGTTCGGCTTCACCCTTCCCGACATACCCTTCCTCGGCGGAGACAGCGGCGAAGGGGCCAGCCAGCTGGAGACGACGATCGCGGCCGCGAGCCCGCTCGGCAACGGCCGCTGGCAGATAAGGCTCGAGGACGGCGCCGTCTGGCAGACGACCGAGGCCTCGCTGAGGCTGTCGGACCCCAAGGCGGGGCAGAAGATCCTCATCAAGCGCGGCGCGCTCGGCAATTATTTCATGCGCATCAACGGCCAGCTCGGCATTCGCGGCCGCCGCATCTCCTGATCTTCTCGCCAATCGCCTTCATTCCCGCGCGTTCAATCCCCTCCCGGGTGCCGGCTCAGGTGGCGGTATTCGGTTCACGCGAAGACGCGAAGAGGCAGTTTCGGGATGATTGTTGACGATGCGCCTGATCCCCTCCCGGAACGTGGCCCCACCGAAGTTCAGAAGAACGCCAAGGGTGTGGCCGCTGAGCCGGAGGTAGGTGAGCAATTGCTTCCCGTGGACCGGCATCAGCCGGTCGATCGACTTCACCTCCACGATGAGGCGGTCGTCGACCAGCAGATCGGCCCGGAAGCCCTCGCCGAAGGCGAGATCTTCATATTCGATGGCAATCGGCACCTGTCGTTCGACCTTCAGCCCATGACTGCCAAGCTTGCGGGCGAGAATCGTCTCATAGACCGATTCGAGCAAGCCAGGACCCAGCTGCTGATGGATCTTCAGCCCGCAACCGATCGCCAGCCGTGCAAGCTCCTCGACGTCCGCCATCCCCCACCCTTTGCGTCCTTCGCCTGCTTAGCGTCTTTGCGTGAAATAACGGAAGTCGAGGACCGACGCGATAGCAATCGTTAAAAGCGCTGAAATCAGCCCTCGCGCTCTCGAGATGCCGTCGCCGTCGACAGTCGATTCCGCTTGCCCGGGATTGGCGCGGGGGAATTCAATCCCGCCCTTCCGCCTTCACCGACAGCTCGGCCGACGAATAGGCTTCCTGCCGGGCGACGCTCCAGTAGCGAAGGTCCTCGAGCGCGATCGGCTGGCCGGTGGCGGCGCAGCGGACGTGATCGCCGGGGGTCAGGATCCGGAACGTGCCGGGCATGTAGTGGAGCCGCGCCTCGCGGCCTTTGTTGGTCATCAGCATCGGCTTCTCTTCCTCGTCAAAGCAGTTTCGGCTGTTCGCCCGGCGGGCGGATAACGGATGGGCGGCGGGGCGGCGGGGCGGCGGCGGCCGTGCTCGCCTCCACGTCCCCGTCGGCGAAGATGAGCCTGAGCCGTCCCGCCGCGCGCGCGGCCGCGGCCGAGATCAGGGTCCTCCCCGAACGGTCCTCGACCCGCGCATAGCCGCGCTCGAGCGGCCGGTTGGGGTGGGCGAGGGCGGCGACCCGCCACAAAGCGGCGAGCCGCTCGAACGCCCGGTCGTGGGCCGAGCGCAGGAGGCCCGGGCGAAGCGCTCCGGCGGTCTGCGACAGAGCGGCTCGGGCGTGGCTGAGCTCGGTCCGGAGCGCGCGCGGCAGACGGTCGGCGAGGTCGTCGAGGCGCTGGCGCTGCGGCGCGAGCAGGGCCTCCCGCTCCGGCCAGCGGCGGAGCGCGACTCCCAGCTGCTCGGCGGCCCTGTCGAGCGAACGCCGGGCGCAGCGCTCGATCCGGTGGCCGAGCTCGCGAAGCTGGCCGAGCAGATCCCCGCGCACCGGCACCGCCATCTCGGCCGCGGCGGTGGGCGTCGGCGCCCGGCGGTCGGAGACGAAGTCGATGAGGGTGGTGTCGGTCTCGTG